>JAFSDJ010000074.1 GCA_017436305.1 Lachnospiraceae bacterium | reverse complement strand
GCATTTATGTTGCCGATTCAGTTTAAATTCGGCACAGAAAAAGGAAGAATGGTTACATCAGGTATTGTGGGAGCTATTATGGGATTAGTAATTGCAGGTTCGGTATATTTTGAAAAACTGGGAAATGTTTTGGGAGAAATTATAGACCGATTCCAGCAAATACCGGGAGGTTTGCTAATAGCAGGAATACTTGTACTTTCGGGATCTTTCGTGATTATTTCTTATTTTATTAGCGTCAGGGTTATGGAGAAGAGGGAGTTTTAGGGGAAAATAGCATTGCGCTAAAAATACTAATTTATTATAATAGAATTTAATTAAGACGATTGATTAGAGGGGTGAAAAGTGATGATTCTCTACCATGCAAGTAAAGAAATTGTGGAATTTCCGGAAGTTAGAAAAACTAAGTATACAAAGGACTTTTCTTGGGGATTTTATTGTACAAACAGCTATGAACAGGCAATAAGATGGGCGAACCGCAGTGAAGGAACTCCTATTATTAATTCCTATATTTACACACCGGATAATACATTATCAATTTTAAAATTTGATAGTCTTTCGGATGAATGGCTGGATTTTATTGCCAGATGTCGAAAGGGAGAGTTGCATCGTTACGATATTGTGGAAGGGCCTATGGCAGATGATACCGTTTGGAACTATGTAAATGATTATTTATATGGAGACATGACAAGGGAACAGTTTTGGAGCTTTGCAAAGTTTAAATATCCTACTCATCAAATTAGTTTTCATACGTTAGCAGCAATTAATTGCCTGACATTTGAAGGGAGTGAGATTGTGTATGACAGTGAAGGAAAAAGATGATTTGTTTTACGTTTGCACTCTAATTGAGTTTATTGGAAGGAAAACTAATAATCCCAGAAATGTGATTGTAGAGGCATTAGGTGAAGAAGGCATAAAAAAGCAATTTATGGATGCAGGAGTCAATCATTGCCTTTCATTTGAGCAGGTATCAGATGAAATTATAGAAAGATATGGAATATCTCAGGGTGATTTTGATAAGATAACAGATTGCAAATATAGTATTCCCAGTGTGACTTCCATCGGGAAATTGTATTGTAGACTGGTTCTTGACTGTGCAAAATCCGGGTCAGAATTGAAGGAAATGATGAAAATATTCAGTTCTTTTATTAGCGATAAAATATCAGATTTTAAAACAGGAATATACTACGAAAATCTTAGTTATTTAGAGTGTTCTTATAAAGAAGGGCGGTTATTAGATTAATATATTTTGGGAGTTGCATGGCTGTTTGCCTCCGGCAACTGAAATTAAATATTTGAAATGAATATGAATAATTTTCCTTCTATTCACAAATAATATTTATGAATATTAAAAAAGAAGGCTTACTGGTCGCGTTTGAACAGTAAAAAAGGGTAGTGGCATGGAAGAAGATACAAGAAAATTATTGCAGGAATGTAACTCCGGCTGCAAAATGGCAGTTAGCAGCATGGAACAAATTCAGGACTATGTAACCAATAAGGAGCTTGACCAGGTGATTGCAAAGAGCAAAGAAAATCACCAAAAACTGGAAGCAGAATCTACAAAAATGTTAAAAGAGCTAGGGGAAGCCCAGAAAGAGCCGGGGATGATGGTAACAGCTTTTTCGTGGTTTACTACAGAGGTAAAAATGCTCATGAAGGATGATAATAACCAGATTGCCAAAATTATGATGAATGGCTGTAATATGGGGATTCAATCCATTAGTGAGGATTTGAACAAATATGATAAGGCTTCAGAGGAAAGTAAAGCACTGGCGAAAAAGCTGGTTAAGGAAGAAGAAAACTTTATGAAGGAGCTAAGGGCTTATCTTTAAAGGAAATTGGGATTAAGAGATAAAATCAAGCAAGGCGCTAATTACTATGTGGTATATCACTGGTATTTAGTGCCTTGTTAACATTTGTTAAGGAAATAAAAAGAAAAAGTGGTATACTTAAATGGTTAAAAAGGAGAATGGTAGAAACATGAAACGTTGCAATGTTTGTAATCAAATAGTGGAAACACTTTCGTCCTATTATCATATGGATTTGTCCGGTGATGTGAAGGACATTGAGGATTTGGTTAGCAAGGCGCAATACAAATGCTATAAAAAGGGTGAGCTTCTGCTAACTGCAGGAGATAGTTATGAGAATATAGGCTATGTGCTTTCCGGTGTTGTCAGAAGTTATTATGTTGATAAAACAGGGAATGATATAACCAAATATTTTCATGTAGAAAATCAACTGTTTATGGATGAAGGATTATTTGATTATAACGTCAGTATATGTACATATGAAGCACTGGAGGATTGCGAAATATTAATACTTAAAACACAAGTATTTAAGGAAGCGGTATGGAAAAGTGACTGCTTAAAGGATATGTACCTGTTTGCACTGCAGGAGGGAATGAAATACAAAATATACAGAGAAAACAGCTTCTTAACCCAAAGTGCTGCAGAAAGATACAGGCAATTTTGCAGTATGAGGCCGGAACTGGAAGGCAGAGTAAAACAGGCTCATATTGCCACATATCTTGGAATTGCTCCGGAGTCTTTAAGCAGAATAAAAAGAGGGATGAAGGAAGAAAGTTAGGAAAGGGTAACTGATTATGGAAAAAACATATTTACAGGAAATAGAAATACCACCATGCATGATTGGAACATGGGCATGGGGAAGTGGCGCCAATGGTTCTAAAATGGTGTTTGGAAAAACATATAGTGAGGAACAGTTAAAAGATACATTTGAAAAAGCATTGGACATGGGCTTTACCATGTGGGATACTGCGGAAGTGTATGGAATGGGAAATGCGGAGCGCATATTAGGAAAATGTATTGCAGGTAAAGACGATGTATTGATTTCTACCAAACATTTTCCACAGAAGAAGTTTAAAGAAGGAGCTATGGAAAAGTCGCTGGAAGAAAGCTGTAAAAGACTTGGAATTAAGGCCCCGGATTTGTACTGGATTCATCTTCCCAATAATCTTACACAAAATGTAGAAGCAGGAATTAAGCTTTTAAAAGCCGGTAAAATCAAAAAGTTAGGCGTGTCTAATTTTTCACTTGATGAAATCAAAAAGGCAGACGAAATGTTAAAAGCCGCAGGATTTCGGTTAGCTGCTGTGCAGAATCATTTCAGCCTTTTAAGTAATCCAAAAAAGCAGAGTAAGATTATAGAATGGTGTCAGGAAAATAAAGTAGTATTCTTTTCTTATATGGTGTTAGAACAGGGAGCTTTATCCGGTCATTATGATGAAAAAAGACACTTTCCACTTTTTTCCATGAGAGGCCTGACATTTGGAAAAAGCAAATTTAAGAAAATCAGGCAATTGCTTGCTTATGAAAAAGAGTTAGCAAAGAAATATAAGACAGATTCCTCCCAAATACCGGTAGCCTGGGCAATTGCAAAAGGAACAGTGCCAATTATCGGGCTGACAAAGGAAAAATATGCCATTCAGTTAGCAGAGGCTATCCGGATTTCGTTATCAGAAGAGGAAATCAGAAGGCTGGAACAGTTGGCAGAGGAGTCGGGAGTTGTGATTAAAGGTTCCTGGGAGCCGTAGAAGTACAGAGATTACAGGAATATATATAAGAAAAAAGAGATTTTCAAAAATACTATTGAAAATCTCTTTTTGATATATAGGAAATTTCACTGAATTTCCCTATGCCTTGGTTGTTAATATATAGGAAATTTCTCCAAACTTTCCTATATATTAAAAGCACTTCGTGCAACTGATGCGCAGCTACGCGCGCGGAACAAAAGCTGTGCCAGATAATAAATTGGAACGCGAGAGTGTGTGAAGCACACTTTTGTTCTAAATTCAATTTATGAATAAGAAAGACCGGTTTTCTCTGCTAAATAATCAAGCCATTTAGCTCTGTTTAAAAGAGAAAATTTGTAGTTTTTGGACTTGCCATTTTCTGTTTTTGCAGTAATTGTAATACCAAATGGTAAAAGTGGTCCTACAACAGATTTTTTGATATCGGTAATATCGCTATAGCTTGCGTGCATGCTGTAAAGACCAATACCAAAATAACAGAGCATTGAAAATGTGTCAATAAGTGTATTGAAAAAATAGTATTTTAATACCGGTAAATAAATTTCCTTGACATTTCTTTTTGAAAAAAAGTATGATCGGTATAACAAATCATACTTTTGGAAGCGAGGAGGAATACTATGAATATGCCAAAGGGAAAAAATGCATGGACGGTAAAAATCGGTGAAAAGGGGCAGTTTGTTATTCCAAAGGAAGCAAGGGAAATGTTTGATATTCATCCGGGAGATACTATTTTAGTTTTGGGTGATGTTCAAAAAGGAATTGCCATTCCGCCAAAAGACATGATGAATAAATATATTTCTATGATTTTTGGAGAAATATCCATGGGTGAGGAGGATGATAAGAATGAGTAAGATTGTATTTTTTTGTATTCCGGCACATGGACACACTAATCCTACGTTAGGTGTTGTTCGGGAATTGGTTGAGAGAGGACATGAGGTCTGGTATTACTCTTACAATTGCTTTAAGGGAGAGATTGAATCGGCAGGGGCGAAGTTTGTTGCATGTGACGATTATGACACAGAACAAAAGTTAGACCCGAAGGATGCTACAAGGGTCGGGAAGGATATTGCATTTTCCACAAAAATACTGGTAGATACCACTCTGGCGCTGGATGATTTGGTGTGCAGGGATATGGAGTGTTTACAGCCGGATTGTATTGTGGCAGATTCCATGGCAGTATGGGGAAAAGCAATTGCATTAAAATTAAATATTCCATTTATATCTTCCACAACCACTTTCGCATTTAATCAGTATTCCAGCAAAATTATGAAACAAAGTCTGGGTGAATTGTTTGGTATGCTTTTTTCCATGCCTAAGGTTCAAAAAGAGCTTAAGCGTCTGCAGGATAAGGGTTACCCTATAAACAATATTTTTGATATTCTAAAAAATGATAACGATACAAACACAATCGTATACACATCCCCGGAGTTTCAGCCTTGCTCAGATACCTTTTCGAAGAAGTATGCCTTTGTTGGACCTTCTGTGAGACCTGTATCTGAGCAGATTACAAAGGAAAAAGAAAAGCTGGTTTATATATCTATGGGAACGGTAGTCAATGATTTATTGAAATTATATAAAAATTGTATTCAGGCATTTAAGGATACAGATTATCAGGTAATCATGTCAGTTGGAAATCTGGTAAAGATTGAAGAACTGGGAACCATACCGGAGAATATTTCTGTATTTACCCATGTGGACCAGATTGCGGTGCTTAAACAGGCAGATGTATTTCTATCTCACTGTGGAATGAATAGTGTAAACGAAAGCCTGTATTATCAGGTGCCTTTGGTTATGTATCCACAAACTTCGGAACAAGGCGGTGTTGCTACGAGAGTAGAACAGTTAGGAGCAGGAATTCGCTTGCAGAAAGTAAATTCTTCGGCAATTTGTGAAACAGTTAAACAGGTGTTGGAAACCCCTTCTTACAAAGAAAATGCCAAAGTGATTTCGGATGGTTTTAAAAAGTGTTCCGGCGCAAAAGGGGCAGCGGATAAAATTTTGAGCGTATGTAAGGGGTGATAACTATGCCTTGATATTCCAATAATTTTTCTTTATACTGGAAAAATACATTTGGAGAGGAAAAGGAAATAAAATGAAAAAGAAGTATCAGTTTCTTAGTGTTGTTATAAATTTATTAGGCATTGCGTTAGTACCGGCTAACTTATTTTGGATTTATGCACCAGAATATGTAACAATTATTTTTGCAGTTTTAATGCTTGCTGCTTTTATTTTGTACATAGTAAAAGGAAATGGAAAGAGGCGTTCTAAAATCCTGCTAGGAGTATTTACACTGCTTTCAGCAAGTATTACATTGTTTGGTGCGTATTGTAATCCTTATTGGAACAGCATAGTTTTTAAAGGATATTTTTATTCAAAAGATTACAACTATGTTTTGACCTATGAAGAAGCCAAAGAAGATTTAGATTATTTTATGCATTATCTGGAAAAAGATCATCCTATGTTTTTTGAAGGAATGCCAAAAGAGGTGGAAGAGAAATACCAACAGGCTGTGGAGGAGTTAGCAAATGCTAACCAGATTAATGTAACGATGCTCCATCAGAAAATGCAGAATATAGCTTCCACATTAAAGGATGCTCATACATATAGTCATGGGTATTATGAAGATGTTTTTTATTTAAAATGGATTCCGTCCCAAAGAGAGAAAGGACAGAGACTTATAAAAGTAGAAGGCATGGAGTTAGCACAGTTATTGGAACAAAAGTCTGATTTATACTGTTATGAATTGGAAAGCTGGGGAATAATGCGTATGAAACAGGATTTAAGTGATCCCCAGGGAATGTATTTTCTTGGTATGGATTTAGAAAAAGGAGTCAGTTACACCTTTGAGGATAAAGAAGGTAATGAAGAAACGGTACTTTATACAACAGAAGATTTTGTTACTTGGGAAGAATATGTGGCTTTTAATCAGATAGAAGATAATGAAAGTGAAAATGAGCCCTTTGTTTATTATACTATTGATAAAGAAAAGAATCTGGCTGTTTTAACATTAGAATCCTGTAATTATAACAAGGAATACCGCAACTGTTTGAAAGAATTGTTTACAGAGGTAAAAGCACAGAAAATTGAAAATGTTGCTGTGGATATAAGAGATAATGGTGGTGGAAATTCTTTAGTTGTAAATGAGTTTATGAAATATCTGGATGTGGATAGCTATAAAACAGAGACAAGTGAATGGCGCTTGGGATTTTTTAATTTAACACTGGGAGATGGGATAACAGAAAATAATAAATATTCTGATCTGACATTTACAGGTAACTTATACTGTTTGACCTCCCAAGGTTCTTTTAGCTCTGCCATGATGTTTGCTGAGTACATAAAAGCCAACAGGTTAGGTACACTTATCGGGGAAGCACCGGGAAATACACCTACCAGCTATGGCGATATTGCAGTTTTTAGAATGCCAAATTCAGGAATATATGTTCAGATGTCTACGAAGAGATTTTATCAGGCAGATACGGAAGAAACAGAGAATATTGTAGCACCGGATGTGTTTTGTGAAAGTGAGGATGCTATGGAGAAGTTAATCCAGATAATCGCTCCTACAGACGGGAAGTAATTATAAGTTTATGTAAGAAGTGATAAAATTATAAGAAAAGTCTGAAAAAGTTAGTTGACGGCATACTAAAAAAGCAGTAGAATCGTTAAAAAAGAAGGGAAGTGATGGAGTGGAAAAGGTTCTAAATGTAGCACAATATATTTACGAAGAATACAAGCGCATTACAGGCGAAGCAATTGATGAAATGAAGCTTCATAAGCTGCTTTATTTTGCACAGCGAGAGTCCCTTGCCATTACCAACACACCCCTTTTTGAAGGCGATTTTGAAGGTTGGAAATACGGTCCTGTATGCAAGGAAATCCGCACTTCCATCACATTAAATGGGATATTGGATGCTACAGATGACATATCTGATGAATGTAAATATGTGATTAATAACGTGATACATCAATATGGCTCTTTAGCCTCGTGGAAGCTAAGTCAGTTATCCCACAGAGAAACTTCATGGAAAAATGCAAGAGCAGGATTAGGAGAAGAGGAAAATGGAAACATTAAGATTAAACTGGACGATATAAGAGAAGATGCGAAAAAAGTTCGTGCCTATGATCATGTATGGGACATGTACTATGATGAATTTGAGGATGAAACTTTTTTATGATAGGTCAAATCTACTCTTCCGTTACTCCATACTATGATGTACGGACAGGAAGAAATTCTTTTAAACGTCGACCAGTTCTTATTATTTCCGGACCACGAAATAATGACTATACAGTTCTTCCGGTATCTACAGTCAGCCGAAAGGAAAATTTGGATAGAGATTACGATATAGAAGTAGAGCCTTCTGACTATCCAAAACTGAATTTAAATCACACTTGCTACATACGAACCCACAAGCAGACAACTGTTCACAAGGCATCGCTAGTTAGAAAAATTGCGGATATGAAGTTGGAGTACGAAGATTTGTACTTACAGATATTAGAAAAGTGTGAAGAATTTCATAAGAGTGTGATAGATAATGCATTATCTATATAAAATTATATATAAAAAGTGGCGGCTACCATAAAGGAACCGTCACTTTTTGCAGATTAAAATGTAACAGTACAGCTTATGGGCTAACCTTTTTTGTAAAACTGACAATGTGTCAATTTTTCATTGACAAAAACGTATAATGAAATCAAAATAAAAACTGACACGTTGTCATTTATGAGGGGTAAGAAAAAATATGCCAAAAGTAAAAGAATCTTATGCAGAAGAAAAAAAGCATAAATATATTGAAGAGCAGTTTGGCATAAATGTTGCAGAGTATAGAAAACAAAGCTTTGCAATGATTTTAAAGTCAATTAAGCAAAGTTAGCAGAGAGTAACCATTAGTTAGTGAATGTATATAGGAGAGAGTATGATAGGAATTTATTTTAGTGGTACAGGAAACACAAGATTTTGCGTAGAATATCTATTACAGCAGTTGGAAACAGATGCAAAAGCATATTCTATAGAAGCTGAAAATGTGTCAGAACAAATTAAAAAGGAGCAGGAAATCATTTTGGGATATCCTATTTACTATAGCAATTTGCCCAAAATATTAAATGATTTTATAATAGAAAACAAGGATCTTTGGATGGATAAAAAAATCTATTTGGTAGCAACAATGGGATTGTTTAGCGGAGACGGAGCAGGAGTGGCAGCCAGACAGTTGAAAAAATATGGTGCTAAAATAACAGGAGGTCTCCACCTGGCAATGCCGGACTGTATTTGTGACGAAAAGGTTTTAAAAAAGACTTTGGAAAAAAATCGTGCAATGGTAAATAAATCAAAAGTAAAAATAGAAGCAGCTGCTAACCGTTACAAAGAAGGAAGGCCTACAAAAGAAGGTCTGAACCTTTTTTATCATATGGCAGGGCTATTGGGGCAACGATTGTATTTTTATAATAAAACCAAAAACTATACAGACAAACTGAAAATAAATAAGGAAAAATGTATTGGCTGTGGAAAATGCGCAGGTTTATGTCCTATGAAAAATATTACCATAGAAGAGAAAAAAGCAATTTCTCATGAAAGCTGTACTATGTGCTATCGCTGTATAAATAACTGCCCGGTTCAGGCGATTACATTGTTGGGAGATAAAGTAGTGCAGCAGAGTGTTATAGAGAAATACTTATAAAAATTATTGACGGGATAAAATTGCCCCAATTGCCAAAGCTATAGATGAGGCAGATAGAAAAAGATGTGGCTTATAGCCGGTTGATGAGGACTGATGGAAAGAACAGGGATGGATTTAAAAACAGTGAAAAAGGAAAATCAGGTTCAAGTAAAAAATCAGATTCAAATAGAAAAAGAGAAAAAAACAGAAGCTCTTTCAGAGGAACTATTCCGACTGGCAAGAGATTCTGTTTTTGTGCATTTACGCTTTTTAGATGTGGCAGTTTCAGGCCTTGTACCAAAGGCTGAAACAGGACGTAGCAGTGTATGCTCTGATGGGAAAAATATCTATTATAATCCTGTTTACATTCTGAAAAAATATGAGCAGGATAATAATTATGTAGTAAGACTTTTATTGCACATATTATTTCACCATATCTTTTACCACAATTTCCAATATGATAAAATGGAAGAAGAAAGTTGGAATTTGGCGGCAGATATTGCAGTGGAAAATACCATTTTGGAAATGGAGTTATCCTATGCTAACTTAAAAAAGGATGAGGAAGCAAAAGCATGGCTTCTTAAATTAAAAGAAGAGGCAGGAAGTCTTACCGCAGAAAAGTTGTATCGATTCTTTAAGAAAAGTCTTTTGGAGCAAGAAGAACGGGAAGAATTACAGAGGTTATTTCAAAAAGATGAGCATATTCTATGGAAGGAACAGGAACAGCTTTTTATTACAGAGGAGCAATGGAAAAAAATCGGCGAAAGAGTAAAGGCGGATTTAAAAAGCTTTTCTAAAAATAAAACCGGTTCCGAAAGCCTTACAAAAAATCTGGAAGAGGCAACAAAAGACCGATATGATTATGGGGAAATACTGAAACGTTTTACGGTTATGGGTGAGGATATTCAGATAAATCCGGAGGAATTTGATTATATTTATTATACCTATGGATTAGCTTCCTATGGAAATGTGCCCCTGATTGAACCACTTGAATATCATGAAGTACAAAAAGTGAAAGATTTTGTAATTGCCCTTGATACTTCGGCTTCCTGCAGAGGAAAAGTAGTGCAGGCATTTTTAAAAAAGACCTATTCCATTTTAAAGGGAAGTGAAAATTTTTTTCATAAAATTAATGTGCATATTATTCAATGCGACAATCAGGTGCAAAATGATACAAAGATTACTAGTCAGGAGCAGTTTGATGAATTTATTACTTATGGAAAGCTGACCGGATTTGGTGCTACGGACTTTCGACCAGTGTTTGAATATGTAGAACAATTGTTGGAACAGGGGGAGTTTGATAACCTGAAAGGCCTTATTTATTTCACGGATGGATACGGAATATACCCGGAAAGAATGCCGGAATATGATGTGATTTTTGCATTTTTAGAAGATGACGACAGAAAGCCTCAGGTACCACCATGGGCAATAAAGGTAGTACTTGATGAAGATGAGCTGGATGAGAACCGGAAGGAATAAAGAGCAAATGTTACTGAATAGGTCAGGTCCCAAACAGTAACTGGTTAGTAGAGAAAATCAGAAATGGTAAAAAGTTGAAAGGAAGAAGGAGAGTAGGGAGAATTAACATGAACATAAAGCAGGCTAAGGAAACAATCAAAAATACAGTACAGCTATATTTAAAAAAGGATGAGTTTTTAGAATATCGGATTCCGGTAATAAGACAGCGTCCCATTTTTTTGTTAGGTGCGCCCGGAATCGGAAAAACTGCAGTTATGGAGCAGGTTGCCAGTGAGCTTGGCATCGCCCTTGTTTCTTATTCCATGACTCATCATACAAGGCAGTCTGCACTTGGACTTCCGATTATTAAGCAAAAAGAATACCATGGAGAAACCTATGATGTATCTGAGTATACCATGAGCGAAATTATTGCTTCTATTTATGAGGTTATGGAAGAAAGTGGAATAAAGGAAGGGATTTTATTTTTGGATGAAATCAATTGTGTTTCCGAAACCTTATCTCCTTCCATGCTTCAATTTCTGCAGTATAAAATATTTGGAAAACATAAAGTACCGGAAGGCTGGGTTATCGTAACAGCCGGAAATCCGCCGGAATACAACAAATCGGTAAGAGAATTTGACGTAGTAACACTGGACCGTTTGAAAATTTTACAGGTAGAAGCAGATTATAATACATGGAAAGAATACGCACTGGAAATGGGGATTCACAATGCCATTGTCAGCTTCTTAGATTTGAAAAAAGAGTATTTTTATCATATGGAAACTACTGTAAGAGGGAGAGCTTATGTAACAGCAAGAGGCTGGGAGGATCTTTCACAGATTTTATTCCTTTATGAAGAAGAAAAGCTTTTAGTGGATGAAACACTAATAGAGCAATATATCCGAAATGAACGGGTTGTAAAAGAGTTTGCGGCCTATTATGATTTATATCAGAAATATAAAAATGACTATCAGATAGAAGAAATTTTAGCAGGTCACATTTTGGAAGAAACCATAGAAAAAGCAAGGGTGGCAGCATTTGATGAAAGACTTTCCTTAATGGGAATGCTTTTGGATAAAGTGCTTGGTGCAATGAAAGAAAATATAGAAACCTCAGATTACTTAAAGGACACGATGGTGGTTTTAAGGGCTGCCGGTTCATTGCTGGAAAAAGAGGAAAAGGCAGATCAGGACAGTCTGATAGATATATTGGAAAAGCAAATAGAAGCTAAAGAAAAATTGTTAAATTCGTTAGCAAAGGCTAACTCTTTATCTAAGGCGGAGAAAAGAAAAAACAAGAGGATTATTCAATTTTTGTCAACTGTAAAAAAGAATCTGTATGTTAGTCAGATACCTTCCGGCCAGTTAGCTTATGAGCAGATAAAAGAGAAATTCAATCAGGAAGTTATGACTATGAAGTCAGAAACAGAATCGGTAAAAGCAATGCTTCATCAGATGTTTTTATTTGTGGAAAAAGCCTTTGGAGAGGCTAATGAAATGTTGATTCTTGTAACAGAGCTGACAGTAAATACTTATAGTGCAAGATTTATCGGACTGTTTGGCAGTGAGGATTACATTAAATATAATAAACAGATGATGATATCAGAAAGACAGATGGATTTGAAAAAGGAAATCGCAGCACTGGAATTATAGGATTGGGGCAGGAAATCCTTGCCCTACTTGTCACATTCTAAATCTTATAGATAATTAAAGGCGGTATGGCATATGAAAAAAGCGGAATTTCATCTAAGGGGAGGCATATTTTTTTATGTAAAAGAAAAAGAAGGCATTTCTATTTTAGAGTATCAGGGAAATGAAGTGACGGTGGAAGTACCAAAGGAAATAGAAAATATTCCTGTTACGGGAATTGGAAAAAAGGCGTTTTTAAGCAACAAGAAAGTTAGAAGGGTAATTTTGCCGGAAACAGTAAAAATTATAGAAAACTGGGCTTTTTCTCATTGCAGCCAATTGGAAAGTGTAACATTTTCAAAAGATGTGGTGTTAGGAAAAGGAGCTTTTTTAGACTGTGTAAAATTACGAAAAATTCATTTATGCCCTGTATGGGAGGAAGCTGTGGCTAACTTTATTCCGTTTCTGTTGGCAGCAGTTCCGGTTATGTTAGATGCAGACTATTTATTTGTCCCAAGGGAAGCAGGAACCAATTCCTGGCTTCAAAAATGGGATGCCAGAATGTTAACTATTTTAAGAAAAGATGATGAAGAAGGTTACACAAAGGTTATCCTTTGTGGGGAAGAAGACTACGGAAACAACCCGGAGGATTTTGCAAAGGAAAAACGAAAAGGAAAAGTCAGGCTTGCATTCCTGCGTTTGCTTTATTCTTATGGGCTATCTGAGGAAATTGAAAAGGAATTAAAAGAGTATCTTCTTGCCCATACGAAAGGCTGTGAATCAGAAGAAACATGGGAAGTATTGCTTTTAGAGCATGGAGAAGAGGCAGAGTATTTTCAGCTTTTTATGGATATAGGCTGTGTGACGGAAGAAAATTTCCAGGATATTTTAACTGATATGAAGGAAGATTATCCGGAGATGAAAGGAATGCTGATTCGGTTTAAAGAGGAGAAACTGGGGTATCAGGATTTCTTTGAAGGGTTGTTGTTGTAACAGGGGCCGGCTACGCCCTATAAAAAATGAAAAAATATATACTTATTTGCTTAGGCATATGATATACTTAGGATACATAAAATGCTAAGGAAATGGCATTCTTATTATAATACGAGAAACAGGCAAATCAAAGTGCCTAAAGCACGGGGTTTTTCTGACTGGTATTTTAGTAGTAACGGGTTATGAAAAAAGAATAAAAAGGAGGTAATTTCTATGGGAAGACTTGAAGGAAAAGTAGCGGTAATCACAGGTGGTAACTCCGGAATTGGAGCTTGCGCAGCAGAGCTTTTTGCGAAAGAAGGTGCGAAAGTGGTTATTTCTGCCAGAAGAGTTGAACAGCTAGAGGCTGTGGCAGAAAAAATCAAGGCAGCAGGCGGAGAGGCATTGGCGGTTCCTTGTGACATTTCTAAAAAGGAACAATGCAAAGCGGTAATTGACAAAGCAGTAGAAACTTTTGGAACTATTGATATTTTAGTAAATAATGCAGGAGTTGTGGATAATGGTATTGAAGCAGTGGAAAAAGTAACTGACGAAACTATCGACACACTGATAGACATTAACACAAAAGGAACTCTTTACATAACAAGAGAAGCCTCCAAGGTTCTAATAGAGAAAAAGTCCGGTTCTATTGTAAATATTTCCAGTGTGGCAGGCTATACAGGAGGCGGTGGCGTTGCATATGTGGCAAGTAAAGCAGCCGTAATTGGCATGACAAAAAATATCGCAATGCGCTGTGCCGGTGATAATGTACGTTGCAATGCTCTTTGTCCGGGAAGTGTTGTAACACCTATGACAATGGGAATGAAAAAAGAAAATTTAGACCCTGATATGATGGGTGCCATGGCAAAACACGCGGACTTAAGTTTGCCGGTATGTATGCCACAGGAAGTAGCTAATGCTATTTTATTCTTAGCAAGCGATGAATCCTCAGCTATTACAGGACAAATTATCGTAATTGACCACGGGGCGGATTTGTAGATTTATTCTGCAGAAATAAAGAAGCAAAAGTAACTCCAGGCCAATGAGGCAGCAGACAAGGCCGGAGAAAATTTGCAGACCGTTTGAACACGCCGGTTCTTAGCTTGTGTCCTATACAAGCTAAGAACCCACGTGTGAAACTCAGCGAAAAGCGTGTCAGCCAATCTCTCCTGCCTAAAAAATCCAGAACCTATCCGCAAGCAACAACCAGTTAGCCCGAAACAACTGCATAATCTGCCAATATCCCATTCCGCGTAAGTTAAACTCATTTACCAGCGCAAACTTTGCCAGAAGACTTCTCACATCCTCAAACCACACCTCATGATAAAATCCTTCACTTTCATAATAAAAATAAGGTGTCATAGAAACAGAGTCAAAATAAATAGGAACACCATAATTGATAGCAAGCTGAACTGCCTCCACATTTCCAATGGTCCGGGCCTTAGAAATGCCCCGTTCAAAAGGCAGTGTCCAGTCGTAACCATAGTTTGGAATCCCCAGATTAATTTTATCAGCGGAAATTTTACTGACAGCATATTCCACAACTTCCCGTACCTTACTGACAGGTGCCACAGCCATTGGTGGCCCGTAGGTATACCCCCATTCATACGTCATCAGTAACACATTATCCGCTACCTGCCCAAGCTGTCCATAATCTTTTCCTTCATATAAAAGCCCGGTCTGCGTATCTGAAGTTTTTGGTGCCAATGCCACAGAAACCGGATATCCTAAAGCACGAAAAGCCTCTTGTACATTGGCAACAAACCCCACAAAAGCATCCTTATCCTGAGGTAAAATAAATTCAAAATCAATATCTACTCCACGAAATCCTCTTGTATTAGCGGTGTAGACTAACTGAGAAATCAAATTTTCCTGGGCTACAGGATTATTCACAATAGCAGAAATCAAATTGTTATTAAAATTCCCATCTGCTCCAAAAGGAGTTAGTGTCAGAATCGGTCTTACAGAAAAATTTTCTGCCATTTCAATCATCCAGTCATCATTCAAAAGCGGCGCAACCAAGTCACCTTCTGTAGTAAAACCATAAGAAAAAATAGACAAATCCGACAAATAGGGAAGTGTTTCTTCCAATACATATGGACTAATAAAAGGATAAGCATACCCATTTACGAAAACCGACTTTCGCTCCCCATCATTGGCTCCTGTAGACAGCAAAAGCGCCTGCCCAACAGCAAGCCTGTAAGGATAGGGAATCTGATTATTATACAAAACCGACTCCGAAGAAATTCCATATGACGAGGCAATGGAATCTACACTATCCCCTTCCCTCACAACATATATTTCCATAAAAAACCCTTTTTCTTTAATGTATGTGGGTAGAAACACAAGGGTGTAGAAGATGGAATACCTATTTATAATCCGGTTAAAGCTGTGCCAGAATAATTGCTACAAACATCAGCACACATCCGGCTAACTCCCTGCCTGACAAAGTTTGTCCTAAAATCAAAAATCCGGCTAAAACCGAAAATACCGATTCCAGACTTAAAAGCAGGGAGGCAACTGTGGGATTTACCTTTTGTTGCCCGATAATCTGCAATGTGTAGCCAACTCCACAGGATAGTACACCAGCGTATAAAAGGGGGATTTTTGCCATAAAAATCTGAGAAAGTGCAGGTGTTTCAAAAAGAAACATACAAACACCTGATAAAATACCACATACAAAAAATTCCATACAGGACAATTTAAGTCCATCTACCTTAGGTGCATAGTAATCTACAATTAAAATTTGTATTGAAAAAAACAACGCACAAAGAAGCAGTAAAAAATCGCCCCTGCCAAAAGAAACAGACTCCCCCATACAAAGTAAATACAGTCCAATAACGGACAAAATAACTCCAATCCAGACAAACCCCCGGACCTTTTTCCTAATAAACAGACCAAGTATAGGAACCATAACAATATAAAGTGCAGTAATAAAACCGGCTTTTCCAACAGTCGTATACATTATCCCAATCTGTTGTAAATTACTTGCAATAAATAAGGCAGTTCCGCAGAGAATACCTGCTGTAAGAAGAGTTTTTCTGTCCTTTGTAAAAAATACATTGTTTTGTTCAGACGTTTCCATGACCTTACCAGAGTTAGCAGTGGCTATCTGCACAGTTAGCTGTTGCTTACTTTTATTTTTAAAATTCAGAGCAGCCATACATGGAATCAATACAATTCCACCCATGACGCAGCGAATACAATTAAAAGTAAACGGCTCAATATAATCCATACTTACACTTTGGGCCACAAAAGCAAATCCCCAGATAAAAGCGGCTAAAATAAGTAGAAGAGAATTCTTTAAATTCATATAAATTACCATTCTTTCTGTTTTTGTCTAATGGTTATTTTAAAGCATATGGCGGTTTGTTGCCAACAATTTTATGAAGGAATACTAAACAGAAAATAACTGTTTGTAATATGTTGTGAAGGTTGTACATAAGTTAGCATTGTGAAAAAAATGTGAAAAGCATATAAATTGCATAAAAAAATATAGAAAATTGGTAGATTTTTTTGTATATTTATATTAAAATGAATAGAAATGGGTAGAGAAGGCTCGTTTCTAATAAGTTGATATTGTGGATTTTGTATATTGATTAAGAGAAGGGGTGGAACAATGATTTCAAATCAGATTCTACAAAACACCATTACCGGGTTAAAGGGAATTTCAAGAGTGGATTTTGCAGTTGTGGATATAGAGGGGAATAACGTGGTTACCACTTTGGATGATGAAAGAGGATATGCCTCGGCTATAGCAGATTTTGTAAAATCCCCGGCAGACAGCCAGGAAGTGTCCAAGTATCAGTTCTTTAAAATATATGATGAACAGGTAGTGGAATATGTGCTTGTGGCAAGCGGTACAACTGAAGATGTGTACATGATTGGCAAGATGGCAGCTTTTCAGATTCAAAATCTTTTAGTAGCATATAAGGAACGGTTTGATAAGGATAATTTTATTAAAAACCTGTTACTTGATAATTTGCTTTTAGTAGACATTTATGGCCGTTCCAAAAAACTCCATATTGCAACAGAAGCTAAAAGAGCAGTTATTATCGTGGAGTCAGACCAAAATAAAGAAAAAAATGTGGTAGAGCTTATTAACAGCTGTGTGGGAAATAATGGAAAAGATTTTGTTACCGCAGTTGATGAAAATAATGTAATTGTAGTCAAGGAGTTGCCAGAGGATAACACTCATGTTGAAATCGAAAAGGCTACAAAGCAGATACTGGATGCTTTGGAGAAAGAAGGTGCTTCCAAAGTACATATCGCTTATGGTAATGTAGTGAATGAGATCAAGGATGTAAGCCGCTCTTATAAAGAGGCGAAAATGGCTTTAGATGTAGGAAAGATTTTCTTTAGCGAAAGGAACGTTATTGCTTATAGTGAACTTGGTATTGGTCGTTTAATTTACCAGCTTCCGATTCCGCTTTGTAAAATGTTTATTAAAGAAATTTTCGGAACCAAGAGCCCGGATGACTTCGATGAAGAAACCATTACTACCATTAACAAGTTTTTTGAAAACAGCTTAAATGTATCAGAAACATCCAGACAGCTGTTTATCCACAGGAATACACTTGTCTACCGCCTGGACAAACTGCAAAAAAGTACAGGCCTTGATTTAAGAGTGTTTGAAGATGCCATAACCTTCAAAATCGCTTTAATGGTAGTAAAATATATGAAGTACATGGAAAGCTTCGAATATTAATTTTTTGTATTACTAAGTAAGGAGAGTCAAATGATTACTTTAGAAAACGTAAGTAAGTCATATTCAACGGGTGCTCCGGCGTTAAATAATGTGAGCATCCAGATTGATAAAGGAGAATTTGTTTTTATAGTAGGTGACAGTGGATCAGGTAAATCTACATTCATCCGTCTGTTACTGAGGGAACTGCTTCCTACATCAGGAAAGATTATTGTAAATGGAAATGATGTTGCCAAATTAAAAAGAAAACAAATACCAAAATTTCGTAGAAATATTGGCGTTGTATTCCAGGATTTCCGTCTGTTAAAGGACAGAAACGTATATGAGAATGTAGCATTTGCCCAAAGGGTTATTCAGGTTTCAAGTAAAGAAATTAAGAAAAACGTACCTTCCATGCTGTCTATTGTAGGTCTGGCAGGTAAATACAAGGCAAAGCCAAGACAATTATCCGGTGGTGAACAGCAGAGGGTTGCTTTAGCCAGAGCTCTTGTGAATAACCCGCCGATTCTTCTGGCAGATGAACCTACCGGAAATTTAGACCCGAAAAACTCATGGGAAATTATGAAGCTACTAGAGGAAATTAATGAAAAAGGTACAACTGTTGTAGTGGTAACACATAACAGAGAAATTGTAAATGCTATGAAAAAACGTGTCGTAACAATGAATAAGGGAGTCATTATAAGCGACCAGAAGGAAGGCTCTTACATCGATGAGAATTAGTACATTTTTTTACACATTAAAACAGGGTATTGTAAACATATTCCGGAATAAATGGTATTCCCTTGCATCTTTAGCAACCATTACTACATGTCTTTTAATGTTTGGCGTGTTTTATTCCGTTGTTATGAATTTTCAATACATTGTAAAATCAGCTGAAGAAGGTGTAGCAGTATCCGTATATTTTGAAGAAGGTATCAGCGAAGACCGTATAGTAGAAATTGGCGAAATGATTTTAAAGCGTGACGAGGTATTGAAGGCTGATTATGTTTCTGCAACAGAAGCCTGGGAAACTTTCTCTAAGGACTATTTAGGGGAATACGCAGAAGGATATACAGAAAACCCATTAGAGGACTGTGCTAACTATCAGGTATATATGAAGGATGTTTCCAGACAGCAGGATTTAGTTACGTATATTGAATCCATCGATGGTGTTAGAGAGGTAATGCAGTCAGCTTTGACAGCTAATACTTTATCAGGTATGAATAAGTTAATTGGTTATGTATCAATTGCCATTATTTTAATTTTGTTAGCAGTATCCACATTCCTTATCAGCAACACGGTTACTATCGGTATTTCTGTTAGAAAAGAAGAAATTTCCATTATGAAGTACATTGGTGCCACAGACTTTTTTGTTCGTTCACCATTTGTTATCGAAGGTATGATTATTGGCGCAGTTGGTGCAGCAATTCCTTTATGTGTCATGCATGTTTTATACAATAAAGTCATAGGATTTGTAGTAGAAAAGTTTTCTGTTTTATCAGAGTTATTAAATTTCCTTACAGTGGAACAGATATTTGCAACACTTATTCCGGTGTCTTTGATACTTGGTATTGGAATTGGTTTTGTGGGAAGTTTTGTTACAGTACGTAAACATATACGGGTATAATCAAGGGGAACATATGAAAAGAGGAAAAATACTGATTTGTTTCTTATTAGGTCTTTGTCTCTTAATGAAGCCTGTAGTACATGTACAGGCTACAACAGCGGATGAATCAAAGGAAATTACAGAAGAAAGTAGCGAAGGTTCTACAGATAGTGGAACCGTTGTTGTGGGTAGTGATTCAGGAACAGAGTCGGGTTCTGCTACCATAGGCACCGAGAACAGCACAACAGATACCGGCAGCAATGCGGCAAGTACAACCGGTAGCCAGAACACTACAGGAAGCACGACCGGAGGACAGAGTTCCACAGGAAGTACCGGTACAAACAGCTACACCTCCAAAAGTCTGGAAGATAAAAAGGGAAAGTTAAGTAATGCCGAAAAAGAGAAGGATGCCTTGCAGTCCAGTTTAAGTGATATTAAAGCTATCAAGGAAAAACTGGAAAAGTCTCGGTCTGACTTAAAGTCTTATGTAACAGAACTTGACAGCAATTTGTCGCAAATCGAAGCAAAAGTAGAACAGATAAATTCATTAATTACTGAAAAAGAGCAGGAAATAGAGGAAACAAAGGAAAATTTACGCCTAATTAAAATACAGGAAAAAAAGCAGTATGAAGCTATGAAAAACAGAGTCAAATTTATTTATACAAGAGGCAATACTGCTTATTTGGAAATATTATTTTCCTCCAAATCCTTTGGAGATATGATAAGCAAGGCTACTTATGTAGAAAAGTTGGCGGCTTATGACAAGGAGCTTTTAGTAAATTATCAGGAAACAAGAGAAGAAATTGCTACTTTGGAGAAAGAGTTGCAGGAAGAGCAGGAAGTTCTAGAGGTAGCCAAGCAAACAGCAGAGCAGGAACAGGCCAATGTGGAAGAGCTGATTGTTGCAAAGCAGGAACAGATTGAGGCCTATGAAGCAGATATTTCTAAACAAGAAGAGAAAATTAAAGAATATGAGGAGTATATTGCGGAACAAAATGCTACAATTGCAAGTTTAGAGGCAGCAGTTGAACAAGAGCAGAAAAGATTGGAAGCACTTGGAAAGAATTCAAATGTTAAGTATGATGGCGGTATGTTTACATGGCCGGCACCAGGCTATACAAGAATTTCTTCAGATTATGGTAATCGTATGCATCCTGTACTTGGGGTTTACAAATTCCATAATGGTGTAGATATGGCCGCTCCTACAGGAAGTCCTATATTGGCTGCGTATAACGGAACTGTTGTAGCAGCAGCTTACAATGCCAGCATGGGTAATTATATTATGATAAATCACGGAGATGGCTTATATACCGTTTATATGCATTGTTCAGCTTTGTATGTTTCGGCAGGTGCTACTGTTAGCGCAGGTGATAATATTGGTGCAGTAGGTTCTACCGGACGTTCCACAGGACCACACCTTCATTTCTCTGTACGTTTAAATGGAAGCTATGTAAGTCCGTGGAATTATTTGTAGAATAGAGACTGGTTTAAGGGAAATTGGTTGCTGGTCATGTATGGACAGTAACGAAAACAGAAGCATGTTATAAATAAAAAAGATAGAAGGAATTTATATTGGAAAACGAAAAAGAAATTACTCAGGAACAGCTGTTAAAAACAGCAACCAAAAAAGGTTTTACGCAGGGTATGACTGCGGGGCTTTTTATATGTGCAATTATTCTCTGCATATCCTATATAGCAAGTCAGTTGATACCTGTCGGTTCATCAAAATCAGCAATTGCAAGTATAGACAATTCTGAAACAGAAGAGGAATCTAAAACGGTTGTAAATGACGAAGTTGTAAAAAAACTGCAGCTGTTAGAGGAAAGCATTGATGAGTATTATTTAAAAGAAGCTGATGCACAAGAAGTAGAAAACAGCATTTATAAAGGGCTGGTGGCAGGACTTGGTGATCCTTATTCTACTTACTATTCAAAAGAAGAGTTAGAAGAAGTATACGACAGCTCGGCCGGAATTTATTATGGAATCGGTGCTTATATTGCCCTTGACGAAACAACCGGTGGCGGTCAGATTACAAAAGTAATGCCAGGCACACCGGCAGAAGAAGCCGGTTTACATGATAATGATATTATTGTAGCAGTAGATGATGAAAATGTGTTGGGATTAACTTTAAGTGAAATTGTCAGCAAAGTAAAAGGACCGGAAAATACTCAGGTAATGTTAACCATTTACAGGGAAGGGGAAAGGGAGTATTTAGAAATTCCGGTAACCAGAAAGAAAATCGAGTCCCCCACAGTTACTTATGAAATGTATGAAAATAATATAGCATACATTCAGATTACAGAATTTGATGCAGTTACTACCGAGCAATTTAGAGAAAAATTAAATCAGGCAAAAACAGAAGGTATGAAAGGTCTGATTCTGGATTTAAGAGACAATCCGGGCGGAAATTTATCGGATGTAGTAGATATTTCGGAGGAACTTTTACCCAAAGGTCTGATTGTGTACACAGAAGACAGAAATGGCAAGAGAACAGAATACAAATGTGACGGTAAAAATGAAATTCAGGTGCCAATGGTGGTGTTAGTAAATGGTAACAGTGCCAGTGCAGCAGAAATTTTAGCCGGTGCCATTAAAGATTACAATAAGGGAACTATACTTGGAACAACCACCTTTGGAAAAGGAATTGTTCAAAGAATTTTCGGTTTTACAGATGGTTCCGCCATTAAGCTTACAGTAAGTAATTATTACACACCAAATGGAAATAATATTCATGAGGTGGGAATTGAGCCGGATGAAACTTTAGAATTTGATTATGATAAATATTTAGAGGATAAATCCGATAATCAGTTAGAAAGAGCAAAAGAAATATTACAAAATCAACAATAATCTCATAGCAAAGGAGGGAAGATTCTTGAAGCAGGCATTTTTGATAACAGCATACAGGGATTTTCCCTCTTTGTATGAGTTGGCATCTTATTTATCAGAGAATAACAAAGTGTACATTCATGTAGATAAAAAAAGCAGAGACATACAGGAAGAAGAATTAAAAAAGTTAAACCGTCTGCCGGATTGTGTGGCAGTGTCTTTATATGAGGTGGCATGGGGAAGTATGAATCATGTTTATGCTTTTTTAGATCTTTTGGTACATGCCCTAAGGGAACCTGATGTTTCTTATATTCACTGTATTACGGGAGAAGATTATCCGGTTATTTCCACAGAGGAAATGGATGAGAGGTTTTTAAAAAGCAATAAAATTTACATGGATTACTTTGAACCATCTGAATTAACACCCCAAGTAAAAATTCGCTATCAGTATTATAATTTATTCTCCAACAAAAACGTGAAAAATCCCATTTTATGGCAAATACAGAATTTTACTGTTTTGTTACAGAAGCTGTTTCATATTAAAAGAAAAGGTATTGGGGATTTTAAAGATATTTACAAAGGTCTGGTTTACGTGTCCATGCCAAGGAAAGCGGCAGAGTATGTAATTAATTATTGCGAACATAATTCTGCATACTTACAGGATTTGAAGAGATGTCAGCTGCCGGAGGAATTTTTTTTCCAGACATTATTTATGAATTCTCCTTTAAAAGAAAAGGTAGTACGGGGAAATCTCCGCTATATGAACTGGGATAAGGGGGACGGCGGAAGCCCTGCTTATTTGTCTATGGAGGATTATGATGCTATTGTAAAAGGCGATTATGTGTTTGCGAGAAAATTTCATGGAGAAGAATCTAAAGAACTGAAAGAAGCAATTATTAAAAGAATGTAGAAAGTTACAGGAAAAGCGGTGAACAGTAACTGCAGAAAAGGTATTTACAAATGAAAACGAATAAGATATTAAATATTACTTTGAGCTTTGTGCAGATCATTTTTACATGTATGATGTTGTCTGTGTTGCTTCTTTTAGTGTTAGCAGAGCCTAACGTTACTTATTGGTATAAAAGGGAATTTCTTTTAGATAATTATTTGATTGTCATTTGGAGTCTGATTTTTCTTGGTGTTTCTTTTTATTTTGCAGAGAAAATAAAGGGAAAATCCGAGAGGTCTTATAAAAAGCTTTGGCAAAATTTTTGTAAAAAGCGTGTATTTCTCGTAGTAAGTCTATTTTTTTTCCTAATTCAATTATTTATAGCATTGCACATTTATTTTTATCCGGGCTGGGACGTTATTTATGTGGTACAAAATGCCAAGTGGTTAGCAGAGGGTAATCTGGCAGAGTTAAGTAATAAATATTTTTCCATGTACAATAACAATCTTTTGTTGGTATATTTGTATTCAAAATTATTTCAGGTGGGACAACTGTTTTCTTTAACAGAAATGAAAGATATGATGGTTGTTTTTGTGTTTTTGCAGTGTATGATTTCCAGTGGAACCGGCATGTTAGTTTTTGGCTGTGTGGACAAGCTGTTAGGAAGGATATCTTTTGCGTGGTTTGCATGGATTTTATATGCAGGACTTATTTTAATCTCGCCCTGGGTTGTTGTGCCCTACTCCGATTCTGTTGGATTGTTTATGCCACTTAGTATATTTTATCTTTATATCAGTATGAAGGGGAATAAGTATGACATAATCCGGTGGATGGGCATTGCCCTGTTAAGCTATTGGGGATTTCGGATAAAACCCCAGATTCTTATTGTTACAATTGCAATTATAATAATAGAAATAGTACATAAAATAACAGTAAAACCTTCAAAGTTCGGAATAAAATCAGTGTTAGCCTGTGCTTGTATTTTAGTTGTATCTCAGGTCTGCTTTCAGTCTATGATAAATTCCATGCCCTTTACTTTAGATAGGGAGAAAAACTTTGGTGTTACCCATTTTCTAATGATGGGGCTAAATACCAGATCAGATGGTGGTTACTCTGATAAAGACGTACAGTTTTCCAAGAAGTTTTCTACTATAGAAGAGCGAAAAGCCGGAAATGTGAAAAAGATTCAAAAAAGAGTAGAGAATTTTAATGAAAAAGGCTGGGGGATGCATTTAATTAAAAAGACACTTGTAAATTATGGAGACGGATCTTTTTCCTTTGGACAGGAGGGGAATTTTAATCTGGAAACATACAATCAAAGTGATACAGGAAAATTTTTACAGGAAATTTACTATGAGGAAGGCAAGTACTTTCCCGTGCTTTCAACCTTCCAGCATTGGATTTGGATGTTTGTGCTTACCTGTCTGCCCCTCGTGGCTTTCTTTTGGGGAAATCCGTCTCAGATAGCAGGGAAAGAAATAAGTGTTTTAATGTTGGCAATTATTGGTTTGTCGTTATTTGAACTGATGTTTGAAGCACGGTCACGGTACTTCTATATATATGCACCCTTGTATATTCTATTGGCAGTTTGCGGAATCTGTAATGCCCAAAATAATGCAAGACAGAAAAACGAACAAATGTTCACAAAAACATTGCAATGAAAATATTGCTGTGCTATAATCACCCTATGAGAAAAAAGGTAGTAAGAATATTTATTACAGGGAAGAATTAAAATAAATATGACTACTGAGATATTTCGCCAGTGAGACGAGAAAAGGAGGAACTTATGGATAAATTTATCTTACATTCAGAATATTCTCCTACCGGAGACCAGCCACAGGCTATTGAAGAGCTGGTAAAAGGTTTTAAGGAAGGCAATCAGTTCCAGACCTTACTTGGAGTTACCGGTTCCGGTAAGACCTTTACTATGGCAAATATTATAGCGGCATTAAATAAACCTACTCTGATTATAGCCCATAATAAAACACTGGCAGGGCAGCTTTATGGTGAATTTAAAGAGTTCTTCCCGGAAAATGCAGTAGAATATTTTGTGTCCTATTATGACTATTATCAGCCGGAGGCCTATGTTCCTTCCACCGATACTTACATTGAAAAGGACTCTTCTATCAATGATGAAATAGATAAATTGAGATTATCAGCAACAGCTTCCCTGACAGAACGCAAGGATGTTATTGTAGTTGCCAGCGTTTCCTGTATTTATGGTTTAGGAAGCCCTGATGACTATCAGGAAATGCTGGTTTCGTTGAGACCCGGGATGAATAAAGACAGAGATGAAGTTATAAAAGAACTGATTCAGATACAATACGATAGAAATGATATGGATATTAGCCGTGGTAATTTTCGGGTGCGTGGAGATGTACTGGAAATTTATCCGGCAGAGGGTGGCGATTACTTAATCCGTGTAGAGTTTTTTGGAGATGAAATTGACAGGATTGCAGAGGTAGATCCACTACTTGGCACAGTTCATGCTACTTTAGAGCATATAACCATATTTCCGGCATCCCATTATGTAGTGCCTATGGAGAAAATTTTAGCAGCCTGCAATAATATAGAGGAAGAACTGACAGAACGTGTCCGCTATTTTAAAGGGGAGGACAAGCTGTTGGAGGCCCAGAGAATTTCTGAGAGAACTAATTTTGATATAGAAATGTTAAAAGAAACCGGTTTTTGCTCCGGGATTGAAAATTATTCCAGACATTTAAGCTTTATGGAACCGGGGGCGACACCTCATACTTTAATGGATTTCTTTAAAGGGGAATATTTGATTATTATTGATGAATCGCATATGACAGTACCTCAGATAAGAGGTATGTATGCGGGAGACCGTTCCAGAAAAAATACGCTGGTAGATTACGGCTTTCGTCTGCCCTCAGCACTGGATAACAGACCTCTTAATTTTGGAGAGTTTGAAAGTAAAATTGATCAGATGCTGTTTGTGTCTGCCACGCCTTCTGACTATGAAGCGGAGCATGAATTATTCCGGGCGGAGCAGATTATACGACCTACCGGTTTGTTGGATCCTCAGGTAGATGTACGCAAGGTAGAAGGTCAGATTGATGATTTAATTTCAGAAGTAAAGAGGGAAATCGAGAAAAAGAATAAAGTTATGATTACAACCCTTACTAAACGGATGGCAGAAGACCTGACCGACTACATGAAGGAAGTAGGCATCAGGGTGAGGTATTTACATTCGGATATTGATACGTTAGAAAGAGCAGAAATTATCCGGGATATGCGTCTTAATGTATTTGACGTACTCATTGGTATTAACTTATTAAGAGAGGGCTTAGACATACCGGAGATTTCTTTAGTTGCTATTTTAGATGCTGATAAAGAAGGCTTTTTGCGTTCTGAAACCTCACTGATCCAGACTATTGGACGTGCTGCAAGAAATGCAGAAGGCAGGGTTATTATGTATGCAGATAAAATGACAGATTCCATGAATGCGGCTATTACCGAAACGAACAGACGTCGCAAAATTCAGCAGGCATACAATGAAGAACATGGAATTACACCCCAGACTATTAAAAAAGCGGTTCGGGATTTAATCAGTATTTCCAAAGTAGTAGACAGAGAAGAAATAGAATTTGAAAAAGATCCTGAATCCATGAGCAGGGACGAATTAGAGAAGCTTATAGGTCAGGTTCAAAAACAAATGAAAAAAGCAGCGGCAGAGCTGGATTTCGAGGCGGCAGCAAAGCTTCGTGACCAGATGGTAGAATTGAAAAAGCAACTGGATGATATGGAGTAGAAAACATGGTATTTAGTACAATTTTATTTTTGTGCGTTTTTTTGCCTATTGTGATTATAGGCTATCATATTTTACCTGCAAAATGTAAAAATCTTTTTCTCCTATTAACAAGTTTATTCTTTTATGCATGGGGAGAGCCAAAGTTTGTCTGGATTATGCTGGCTTCCATTTTATGTAATTATGGATTTGGCATGGCTATCTGGCATCTTGCAAAGAAACAGGTACTCAATAAGAAGGAAAATAAACGTTTTCAAAAGTGGAAAAAATTAGCAGCAACACTGGCAGTTATATTGAACCTTGGAATTTTATTTGTGTTTAAGTATTTTACATTTTGTATGGAAACTATACGTGATGTATCAGGTAGCGAATTTTCTGTAATTCATATTGCCCTTCCTATTGGTATTTCCTTCTATACCTTTCAGGGATTGTCGTATGTAATTGATGTATATCGTATGGAAGGAAAGAAGGATGAAAAAGGACAAGTGTGTCATATTATACAAAAAAATCCGTTAAATCTTGCGTTATATATTTCGATGTTTCCGCAACTGATTGCAGGGCCCATTGTCAGATATACGGATATTGCCGGAGAACTTACAAAACGGAAAACTACAAGTGCCATGTTTGCAAAGGGTACAGAACGTTTCATTATTGGACTTGCCAAAAAAGCAATTTTGGCAAATATGGTTGGCAGTATGGCTGCAGATATTTTTGCAGCAGATATATCATATATGAGTATACCGGTAGCATGGCTGGGGGCTATTGCCTATACGCTTCAGATTTATTTTGATTTTTCCGGCTATTCGGACATGGCAATTGGACTTGGAAAGATTTTTGGATTTCACTTTATGGAGAATTTTAATTATCCCTATATTTCTACATCAATCAGGGAGTTTTGGAGAAGGTGGCATATTTCTCTGTCTACGTGGTTTCGGGATTATTTATATATCCCAATGGGAGGTAGCAGAAAGGGAAATGTGTATCTTAATCTGTTGATTGTGTTTATCGCTACAGGTGTCTGGCATGGTGCCGGATTTGGATTTTTAATATGGGGACTTTGGCATGGACTTTTTATTGTGGCAGAGAGATTTCTTGGTAATAAATATGCTAAGAAACCTCAGGAGGCAGAAAACAATAGAAAAAGCACTTTATTTAAAGTGCAAAAAGGGATAACATGGCTCGTGAAATGGCTCTATACTATGTTGGTTGTAATAATTGGCTGGGTAATTTTTAATCTGGTTTCTATAAAAGACGGACTTTCTTATTTAGCAGTCATGTTTGGCATTCATCAAGCGGATTTTATTGCCTATGATATAAGATATTATCTGTCAAATCAGAATATATGCTACTTTATTATTGCTGTTTTGGCATGCTTTCCTGTTGGAGCAATATTTAAGAAAATTCCGGCATTATGGAAGCAGAAGGATTCCCTTTTTGTAGTGATAGGAAAGAGAATGTGTCTGTTATTAATACTGGCACTTTGCTTTGTGTTTATAATTAACAGTTCCTACAATCCTTTCATTTATTTCCGATTCTAAGGAGGAAAAACATGAATCAGAAAGGCAGAAAAATAGCGGATATTATATTTTCTCTTTTATTTATAATGATGATTACCATACCTCTTCTTTGTATAAATACAGAGGAATATGTAGAGTCTGAAATAGAAAACAGGGCACTGACAAGCTGGCCCGGCCTGGGATTTAATAAAGAATATAACGACTGGTATCTACATTATGCGGAGGACAGAATTGGATTTCGTGAAGATGCAATAAAATTTTTTACAAAAATGAATCACAATCTGTTTCACGAATTTTCAGAAGAACTTCATATGTACGGAAAGGAAGAATATGTATTTCCGGCAGATGAGGGATATATTCAGTCTTACCAGCACTTAAATACAGATGAAAACTTAGTAGACAGTCTGGCAGTTTATTTAGAAAATACAAATGAATATTTACAGGCAAAAGGAATCCCTTTTGTGTTTATGATATGCCCTGATAAAAAGAGTGTTTATGGAGATTTTTTTCCGGATTATATTAATGTAAATGAAGAAAAGCCCGACACCTTAGAACTTCTCAAAGATAAACTGGATCGTGCAGGAGTGCCTTATGTGATTCCTGTTGAGGAATTTCGTCAGGCGGCCAAAACTACACAAATTTATAATAAAAAATATGACAGCGCCCATTGGAATGACTTTGGTGCCTTGTATGGATTGCAACTGGTGAGTGAAAAGTTCAGAAATCTTGGCAGTGTGGCACCGGTACTCTCGGAGGATGATTATAATCTAAGCTTTGAAGAAATGAAAACTATGGAATTTATTGATATTCCCATTAATGAACAGGTTCCTTATTATACATTAAAAGTGAAACCGGCACTTAGTACTAATCAAAACTTAGAAGGTGCATTGAAACGTGTGAACGGCACAAGTATACAGCATTATAAAAATCCGGATGCAAAATCGGATGAAACAATTCTGGTTTTCCACGACAGCTTTTTACAGTCTAATAAGAAATTTTTTGTAAATAATTATAAGGAAGTATATCTTGTTTCCAGACAAAATTACGAAGGAATTCAATATTATGTAAATGTGCTGCAGCCGGATCTGGTTTTATACGAAAATGCAGAAAGAGCATTTGCAGATGATTTATATGCTTATACTAATTTGAGAAACATTCAGTATCAGATGCCTTATGAGGTGGCAATAAATGGAGAGAGTGAAAAATCAGAATCTTCCCTCAGCCTGACTATTACCAATATAGAAGGCGCATCTTTGCAGGATAACATTCTGTATTATGACAAAAAGAGCGGTGTAGTGGAAGTGGAAGGAGAGTTAGCAGGTGCTAACTTGAAGGACTATGGGATTTATGTAAAATATAAAGACCGGTATTATGAAGCCAGCTATGGCGGATTTGGGGGAGGTAAGGTTATTTCAGCCTCTTTCAGAAGTAATAAAATGAAAAAAGGAACTATGGAATTTATAGCAGTTTCTAAGGAAACAGGAGAAGAAATTTCTCTTACATCCTATAAAGTAAAAAAGAAAAGTTCAGAAACCAATAGTAACTGAAAAGGTCATTAACAGTAACAAGACAGAGTTAGCAATGAGGAAAAAACATGAGTGAGAAGAAAGAATTTATCAAAATCAGAGGTGCCAATGAGCATAATCTGAAAAATTTAAGTGTAGATATTCCAAGAAATGAATTGGTAGTTTTAACAGGTCTTTCCGGTTCGGGAAAATCCTCGTTGGCATTTGACACCATTTACGCAGAAGGCCAAAGAAGATATATGGAATCATTATCTTCCTATGCAAGACAATTTTTAGGTCAGATGGAAAAACCAAGCGTAGAAAAAATAGAAGGATTGTCCCCGGCAATTTCCATTGACCAAAAGTCTACAAACAGAAATCCAAGATCTACTGTGGGAACTGTAACAGAAATTTATGATTATTTCCGTCTGTTATATGCAAGAATTGGTATTCCCCACTGTCCTAATTGTGGAAAAGAAATTGCAAAACAGTCAGTAGACCAGATGGTAGACAAGATTTTGAAACTCCCACAAGGAAGTAAGATTCAACTTCTTGCTCCTGTAGTACGAGGCAGGAAGGGAGAACATGCTAAGGTATTAGAAAGGGCAAAACGTAGTGGTTATGTTAGAGTTCGCATTGATGGAAGTCTTTATGAGCTTACGGAAGAAATCAAGCTGGACAAAAACATTAAACACAATATTGAAATAGTAGTAGACCGACTTGTGGTAAAAGAAGGAATTAATGGAAGATTGACAGATTCCATTGAAAATGTGCTGGATTTATCAGAAGGGCTGTTAATTGTAGATGTAATAGGTGGCGAACCTATGAATTTCAGTCAGAGCTTTTCTTGTGCAGATTGCGGTATCAGCATTGAAGAAATTGAACCAAGGAGCTTTTCTTTTAACAATCCCTTTGGTGCCTGTCCGGAATGTTATGGTCTGGGATACAAAATGGAATTTGATATAGATTTAATAATACCAGATAAGAGTAAAAGTATTGCAGAAGGTGCTATTGTAGTAATGGGATGGCAGTCCTGCACGGATCCGTCCAGTTTTACCAATGCCATACTACAGGCTTTAGCGAAAGAATTTAAATTCGATTTAAGCACTCCCTTCGAAGAGTATCCGGATAAAATAAAGAACATTTTGGTTCATGGAACAAATGGAAAAGAAGTAGAAGTTTATTATGAGGGTCAAAGAGGAAAGGGTGTTTATCCGGTTGCATTTGAAGGACTTATTAAGAATGTAGAACGCAGATACCGGGAAACGGCTTCTGAGATTGTAAAACAGGAATATGAAACTTTTATGCGTATCACTCCATGTAAGGTCTGCGGTGGTATGCGTTTAAAGAAAACTTCTCTTGCAGTAACAGTATGTCATAAAAATATTCATCAAATTACTTCCATGTCTATTGGAAAGCTTCATGAATTTATGCAGAATATAACATTGACCCCTCATCAGGAACTGATTGGAAAGCAAATATTAAAAGAAATCAGGGCGAGAGTAGGATTTCTAATTGATGTAGGTTTGGAATATTTATCTTTATCCAGAGCTACCGGAACATTATCCGGTGGTGAGGCACAGAGAATCCGTCTGGCTACCCAGATTGGTTCGGGATTAGTTGGAGTCTGCTATATTTTAGATGAGCCAAGTATCGGACTCCATCAAAGAGATAATGACAAGCTTTTAGGCACACTTCGTAACTTGAAAAATTTAGGTAATACCCTTTTGGTAGTAGAGCATGATGAAGATACAATGCTTGCAGCAGATCATATTGTGGATATCGGACCGGGAGCCGGAAGTCATGGTGGACAAGTGGTGGCTCAGGGAACAGCAGAGGAAATTATGCAAAATCCGGAATCCGTTACCGGTCAGTATTTGAGTGGAAAAGTAAGGATTCCTGTACCTAAAATGCGTAAAAAAGCCACAGGCTATCTAACAATTAAAGGCGCAGCAGAAAATAACCTGAAAAATATTGATGTAAAAATTCCATTGGGTGTTATGACTTGTGTAACAGGTGTGTCCGGTTCAGGAAAGTCCTCTCTTGTAAATGAAATTTTGTACAAAAAGCTGGCAAAGCAATTAAACCGGGCAAGAACCATTCCGGGTAAGCACAAAGAAATAAAGGGTATTGAACAGTTAGATAAAGTAATTGATATCGATCAGTCTCCAATTGGAAGAACACCGCGTTCTAATCCGGCAACGTACACAGGCGTATTTGACCAGATAAGAGATTTATTCGCTTCTACGAGTGAGGCAAAAGCAAAGGGCTACAAAAAAGGACGTTTCAGTTTTAATGTAAAGGGCGGACGTTGTGAAGCTTGTGCAGGGGATGGAATTATTAAAATTGAAATGCATTTTCTGCCGGATGTATACGTTCCTTGTGAAGTATGTGGTGGTAAACGATATAACAGAGAAACTCTGGACGTTCATTACAAAGGCAAAAATATTTTTGATGTACTGGACATGACTGTGGAAGAAGCGGTAAGTTTTTTTGAAAATGTGCCAAGTATTAAGCGGAAAATAGAAACTCTTCATGACGTGGGACTTTCCTATGTGAAATTAGGCCAGCCTTCTACTACTTTATCAGGTGGAGAGGCTCAGAGAATTAAATTGGCTACAGAGCTTTCAAGACGTAGTACAGGGAAGACTATTTATATTTTGGATGAGCCAACTACCGGATTGCATTTTGCAGATGTGCATAAACTGATTGACATTCTTAGAAGATTGTCGGAAGGTGGCAATACAGTAGTAGTTATTGAGCATAATCTGGATGTAATAAAAACTGCTGATTATATAATTGATATAGGGCCGGAAGGTGGCGACAAGGGAGGCACTATAGTGGCATGCGGTACACCGGAAGAAGTTTCAGAAGTAAAAGAGTCCTATACAGGTTATTATGTTAAGAAAATGTTAGATAAAGATAAAAACTATTAAAAGGCTAAAGTATTATAAAAAATAACCGATATACTTTAGGTAAAGCACGGATGCACAAGGAAAAAGGATGGAGCCACCCTTTTTTTCTTGTGCTTTTTTGTTTATTTTTTGCACAAAATCTTTATATACCGTTAATATTTTAGAAAAATGTGTGAAATGTGCGAAAACCCTTTGAAAAAGTGAATCATTTGCGCTATAATAATTTCGTATGTTTAACTTATGAAGAAATTACCAAAACTAAATTTGGAAAATACGTAAATATTTTAATAGATCACGAACGGAAAGGGGTATAAAAATGCAGTACACAGATATTGGTATTGATTTAGGAACAGCAAGCATTTTAGTATATATAAGAGGAAAAGGCGTTGTATTAAAGGAGCCAAGCGTAGTAGCTTTTGATAGAGATACAAATAAGATTAAAGCAATCGGCGAAGATGCCAGATTAATGTTAGGTAGAACGCCGGGCAACATTGTAGCAGTCAGACCATTAAGACAAGGTGTTATTTCAAATTATACAGTAACAGAAAAAATGATGAAATATTTCATCCAGAAGGCATTAGGGAAGAGAAGCTTTCGTAAGCCACGTATAGCAGTATGTGTGCCAAGTGGTGTTACAGAAGTTGAAAAGAAAGCAGTAGAAGATGCAACTTATCAGGCAGGAGCAAGAGAGGTTTCCATTATTGAGGAGCCAATCGCAGCTGCTATTGGTGCTGGTATTGATATTTCCAAACCATGCGGAAACATGATTGTTGATATCGGAGGCGGTACTTCTGATATTGCTGTTATTTCCTTAGGTGGTACCGTTGTTAGTGCATCCATAAAGATTGCAGGTGATGACTTCGACGAAGCAATCGTTCGTTACATGAGAAAAAAGCACAATCTTTTAATTGGTGAAAGAACAGCAGAAGATTTAAAGATTAAGATTGGTTCCGTATACAAGAGAGCTGAAGTAGATACAATGGAAGTAAGGGGACGTAACTTAGTAACCGGTCTTCCAAGAACAGTAAAGGTTACCTCAGAGGAAACCGAAGAGGCATTAAGAGAAACAACATCCCAGATTATTGAAACAATTCACAGCGTATTAGAAAAGACACCGCCAGAGTTGGCAGCAGATATTGCCGACAGAGGCATTGTTTTAACAGGAGGAGGAAGTCTTCTTCGTGGTCTGGAAGATTTGATTTCAGCCAAAACAGGCATTAATACTATGACAGCAGAAGATCCTATGACATGTGTTGCTATTGGAACGGGTAAATACGTTGAATTCTTAGCAGGCTACAAAGAAGAAATTTAGTTACTGGAAACAGAGTAAGCAGTAATTGAATTTAGGATTTAAAGAGGAGGAAGTAGATGGTTAAGGGGTTATATACAGCCTATACAGGATTGGTGAACGAACAAAACAGAATGGATGTTTTGACTAATAATCTTGCCAATTCTGCAACAACCGGATTTAAAAAGGAAGGAGCAACAAGTCAGTCCTTTGATTCCGTGTTAGCATATAAAATAAAAGACAGTTCTGAACCGGTGGCTGCCAAATATATTGGAAAAGCCAATCTTGGTGTAAAAATAGGGGAAAATTATACCGATTATAGCCAGGGTTCCTTTAAGGTAACAGGAAACACTTATGACTTGGCTCTTTCAGGAAATGGATTTTTTACTGTTGCTTTTACAAACAAGGCAGGGGAAACTTCTATTAAGTACACAAGGGACGGTTCTTTTACGGTAAATACTAATGGGTATTTGGTTACAAAGGATGGAGACTACGTTTTAAATACATCAGGTAATCCTATTAGGCTTGATCCACTAAAAACTTCTACTATTGATGAATTTGGTACGGTTTTTCAGGATGGCAATCCGGTAGCTACATTACAGATTACCGATTTTGCTGATTACAATTATTTAGAACATTACGGGGAAAATTATTACCAGCCGGTAGAGGGAGCCACAACTGTAAAGGCTGATGCAAAGGTATACGAAGGCTATCTGGAAACATCCAATGTGCAGGTAGTATCTTCGATGGTTGAAATGATTTCAGTTACAAGAGCGTATGAAAGTAATCAAAAACTCATACAGACTATTGATGGTACATTGGAAATTGCAGCAAACCAGTTAGGGAAACTGTAGGAGGAAATAAAACATGATAAGATCTTTATGGTCAGCAGCAACCGGAATGATTGCACAGCAGACAAATGTTGATACAATTTCAAATAATTTAGCAAATGTTAACACAACAGGTTATAAAACAGAAGTGGCAGAATTTAAGTCGTTGTTATATCAGACAATGCAGACAAAATCTACTACTGCCAATAATACCCAGAAGCCGGTTAGTGCACAGGTGGGATTAGGTGTACGCAATTCTTCCATCACATCGGTATTTAAGCAGGGAAGTTTTTTTGAGTCCAACAGTGATTCAGCATTTGCTATTAGTGGAAAAGGGTTCTTTGCAGTAAGAGGTGCTGATGGCAATACATATTATACAAGAAATGGTAATTTCACATGGTCCATGGGAGCTAACGGACTTACATTAACAAACTCAGACGGTTATCCGGTATTAGACAGCAATGGAAATGGGATTGTTTTAAGCGGTGAGTATACAACCAGCAAAATTACGATTACTAGTGATGGCACAATTTGTTATCCGGATGCCAGTGGCAATCCACAGTCGATGGGTATTACAATTGGTGTATACCAGTTCCAGAATCCGGCAGGATTAGAGAAGAATGGTAGTTCGCTATTTTCCGTAACCGCAGCCAGTGGTGCAGCTATTAATGAATCAACAAATAATAATGTAGAAAAAAGTACAATCGTTCAGGGATACTTAGAAGGTTCTAATGTGCAGGTTGTGGATGAAATGGTAAATTTAATTGTTGCGCAAAGAGCATACGAAATGAACTCTAAAGCAATACAGGCATCTGACGAAATGCTTCAACAGGCCAATTCTCTTAGAAGATAAAAGACAGTTACCGATAAATTATTAAATTGATAAAACAATAGTTAGCATATGCTAACTTACATCTATATAATTGGGAGGATATGCAATGGATTTAAGTAGCATCAGTTCTTTTTATAACAGCCAAATAACAGAAGAAAACAAAAGTAAAACTGCAGCCGGTATTAGTAATTTAAAAAATGCGGATTTATCAAATGCTACTGATGATGAATTAATGGATGCCTGCAAACAGTTCGAATCTTATTTTTTAGAGCAAATCTTTAAAGAAATGAAAAAAACGGTGCCGGAAAGTGAATATTCATCCAATGCAACCTCTTCTATGATGGATTATATGGAGGATTCGTTACTTCAGGAATATGCATCTCAGGCAACAGAAACAAATAGCTTAGGACTTGCACAAATGCTTTACGAGCAGATGAAACGCAATTACGGTGCGTAGTATAAAGTTAGCATGTGCTAACTAAAAGGAAATAATTATGGGGCTGTCAAATGACAGCCTTTTTAATATATATTAGAAGCACTTGGGGCTATTGATGGGCAGTTACCCGCGGATCAGAAAAGCTGTGCGAGATTGGAAATAAAAGGAGTTTGTTGTGGAAACATTAACAGGATACGTAGATCATATTATATTTAGAAATGAAGAAAATGGATATACGGTATTGCAATTTATTGTCGGTAAAGAAGAATTTGTGCTGGTAGGTTCGTTTCAAACCATTGAAAATGGAGAAAGTCTTCAGGTAACAGGCCAGTTTGTAGAACATCCTACTTATGGACATCAATTTAAGGTGGAAACATACGAAAGCAAGCTACCTTCTGATACAGAAAGTATTAAGCGATATTTGGGGTCCGGTGCTATTAAAGGAATAGGACCTTCTTTGGCGGAAAAGATTGTTAAAAAATTTGGAATGGATACCTTCCGCATTATGGAAGAGGAACCGGAGCGGCTAGCGGAGATTAAAGGTATCAGCGAAAGAATGGCAAGAGAAATTGCCATTATAGCGGAAGAAAAAAAGGACATGAAAGAAGCAATGATGTTCCTGCAGGATTACGGAATATCCAATACACTTGCAGTAAAAATATACAATGCCTATGGGCCGGGGCTATACTCCATGATTAAGGAAAATCCTTACCGCATGAGTGAAGATTTGCAGGGAGTAGGGTTTAAAATTGCAGATGAAATCGCAAGAAAGGTTGGAATTCATACAGATTCCGATTTTCGTATCCGTAGTGGACTTTTGTATATGCTCTCACTGGGCATGTCTGACGGGCATACCTATTTACCTATGGAGGTTTTGTTAGAGAAAACAGCCACAATTCTGGAAATTGAAAAAAAATATTTAGAACCTCAGATTCATAATTTGGCAATGGACAAAAAAATTGTTATAAAGGACATGGGGGAAGGCAATGTACAAATTTATTCCACGGGAGCCTATTATTGTGAATTAAGCTGTAGCAAAATGCTTCATGATCTAAACATTTCTGAGGCAAAAGAGACGGATGAAGAAGAAAAACTGTTAGCAAAAATCAGATCTATTGAAAAACAGGAAAAGATGGAACTTGATGATTTACAACGAGAAGGAGTACTTGCCAGTGTTACCAAAGGTGTCTGTGTTTTAACCGGAGGACCGGGAACAGGAAAGACCACAACCATTCATGTTATGTTACGGTTATTTGAAACCCTTGGCATGGATTTTTGTCTGGCTGCACCAACAGGGCGGGCAGCAAAGCGAATGAGTGAGGCCACCGGATATGAAGCAAAAACTATTCACAGACTTTTAGAATTAAATGGTGGTATGTCGGAAGACAGAGGTGGTACTTACTTTGAAAGAAATGAAGAAAATCCATTGGAAGTAGATGCTATTGTAATTGATGAAATGTCCATGGTGGATATTTATTTGTTCCAGTCCCTTCTAAAAGCTGTATCTATTGGAACAAGACTGATTTTGGTAGGAGACAGAAATCAGCTTCCTTCTGTAGGACCCGGAAAAGTGTTAAAGGATGTTATTGAAAGCGGTTGTTTTACGGTGGTAAAGTTGGAAAAAATATTTCGTCAGTCGGATAAAAGCCACATCGTATTAAATGCCCACAGGATACACAAAGGGGAAACGATTGCATTAGATAATAAAAGTAAGGATTTTTTCTTTTTGGAGAGAAACGACGTAAATGTAATTTATAAGCATATGATACAGCTTATTACAGAGAAACTTCCGGGATATGTAAATGCAAGGCCTTATGATATCCAGGTGCTTACACCGGTACGAAAGGGTGCTCTGGGGGTTGAAAGTCTTAATAAAATATTGCAAACTTATTTAAATCCTGAAAACCAAAAGAAAAAAGAATATATCCATGGCGAAACCTTGTTCCGTGAAGGGGACAAGGTAATGCAGATAAAAAACAATTACAAGATAGAGTGGGAAATTGTTAGCAAGTATCATATTCCTATTGATAAAGGACTTGGAGTTTTCAATGGGGATATGGGAATTATCAAGGAAATTAATACTTTTTCAGAGGAGCTGGTAGTGGAGTACGAAGAAGGGAAATTGGTAACTTACCCCTTTGCCCAGTTAGATGAATTGGAGTTAGCCTATGCTATTACCATTCATAAGTCTCAGGGAAGTGAATACCCGGCAGTTATTATGCCGCTTTTGACAGGCCCTAGATTGTTAATGAATAGAAATCTTTTGTACACAGGTGTAACCAGGGCAAAAGAATGTGTGACTATTTTAGGAAGCAGGGAAATGATTTCACTTATGATTGCCAATGAAAATGAGCAAAAGCGATATGCAGGATTAAAGGATCGAATTATGGAATTTATTTAGACTGTTACGGAGAGCGGTTTTAAATATGAATATTTTAAAAGAGTTAGTTTATCCCGCAAGATGTCCAATGTGTGATGAAATTTTATTATTAGGAACAGGAAAAATTTGTAAAGCCTGTAGAAAAAGGCTGGTGTATGTGTCTGAGCCTGTATGTAGAAAATGTGGGAAACCATTACAAAAAATGGAAGAAGAATACTGTGGGGATTGCATGGAAAGAAGGCACTATTTTAAAGAGGGTGCAGCAGTATTTTCTTATTCTTCCATAAAGGAGTCGGTTTATCGTTTTAAATATGAGGGAAGGCAGGAATACGGAGTTTACTACGGGGAACAGGTTCGTTTAAGACTTGGACAAAAAATAAGGATGTGGAATCCGGATGGCTTGATTCCGGTACCACTTTATAGGAAAAAGCAACAAAAAAGAGGATATAATCAGGCAGAGATACTTGCAAGGGCGATTTCAAAGGAAATGGATATACCGGTTTATAATAATTTAGTGGTACGAATAAGAAATACAGTGCCACAAAAGGAACTGGATATACAGGCTAGAGAAAATAATTTGAAAAGGGCTTTTAAAATCTACCAAAATGATGTAAAATTAAAGACAATTATAATAGTTGATGATATCTATACAACAGGAAGTACAATGGATGCTTTGGCCTTGGAATGCAAAAGGTCAGGCATAGAGAATATCTATTGCATCTCATTAGCCATTGGACGGACATAGGAGGATAGTGTCAAGTGACATAGGAAGCTGGAGGTATTTATATGAATGTACGAAATTGTAGACGTTGTGGGAGATTATTTAATTATGCCATGGGACCAATGGTGTGCCAGAATTGCAAAGAGGCTCTGGAAGAAAAATTCCAGGAGGTAAAGAAATATGTACAATCTCATGTTCAGGCAACTATGCAAATGGTAGCAGAAGATTGTGAGGTAGATACAGGACAAATTCAGCAATGGATTAGAGAGGATCGTTTACAGTTTTCAGATGATTCTCCTATTAAGGTTCCTTGTGAACGGTGTGGGGTTATGATTGGCTCAGGACGTTTTTGTGTAAAGTGTGCCCAGAGTATGGCAGATAGCTTAAATAAGTCAATTGCTAGACCAAAACCACAACAAACGGAAAAACCAAAGGATCCAAGAGAGAAATCCAGAATGCGTTTCTTGTAATTAGGAGTTAGCATATGTTAAACGAGGAAAGAATTAAACTAATGACCAAGATGGCTGCTTACGAGGAAAATGAAGGGAAAAAAAATATGATAATCGGCAGCTATTTCAGAGGTGATTATATAGAGTTGCAAATACTAAAGTCAGTAGCATCAGGAACGTTTGCATTCCTGGTTATATTTGCAATGTATATTTATTATGATTTTGAAACATTCATGCAAAATATTTACAAAATGGACTTGGTGCAATTTGGTAAAGATGTTCTTTTATATTATTTTATCTTTGTTGTAATTTATGCACTGATTTCCTATATTGTGTATTCTTATCGTTACAGCAAAGCGAAAAAAAGCCTGAAACGCTACTTTTATAATCTAAAACAGCTGGCTGCGCTGTATGAATTAGAAAATAAAAAGCTGTAGCTTTCAGAAAGGAATTTATATGTCGGGTTTATTAGAAATTAGGGAAAATATTAGAAATTTTTACAGTAAGTATGAAGTGTATTTAATTCCATTGTTCAAATTACTTTTGGCGTTGACCACTTTTCTATTTATCAATGCAAGTTTGGGATACAATAGTAAGATAAACAATCCTATGATTGTACTGGTAGTAGCACTGATGTGTTCCTTCTTACCACTTAATATTATGGTATTGCTGGGAGCAATCTTTATTATTCTTCATTTGTATGCGTTAACCATGGAATGCGCTATAGTGGCAAGTGTGCTTTTTTTACTTATGTTTTTGATGTATTTCAGATTTTCCCCAAAAGATACACTGATCGTTGTGTTATTGCCGATTGCATTTGTACTTAAGATACCTTATGCAGTTGTATTGGCAGCAGGACTTATAGGGACGCCGGTTTCCATTATTTCGGTAGGCTGTGGAGTGATTGTATATTATTTTGTTTCGTTTGTGCGCAGTAATGCAGCTTTGATTACTACGTTGGATTCGGATAGTGCGGTTGCAAAACTCCGGTATGTGATTGATGGAATGCTGGGTAATGAGGAAATGCTTGTGACGATTGCAGCATTTGCTGTTACAGTGATTATTGTATATTTAATCAGACGTCTCTCAGTAGATTATGCATGGACAATTAGTATCATTGTAGGAACAGTGACTTGTGTGGTTGCACTGCTTTTAGGAGATTTGGCATTTGATATTAATGTTTCCATAGTGACAGCTATTATTGGAGCAGTAGTTTCTTTTGCAATTGCAAAAGTATTGGAATTCTTCGCCTTTAATGTGGACTATACCAGAACGGAGTATGTGCAGTTTGAAGACGATGAATACTATTATTATGTAAAGGCAATTCCTAAAAATTCCGTAACAAAAGCAAAGAAAACCGTAAAGAAAATAACAAGCGTAATATAGACTAGTAAGAAGAATTAACTAAGGTGGGACATATGGAGCAGATATTCGATTTTGTAGATAAATATCTTACGGTTCTGCATATACCTAAACATATTTTGGTAACCGATTATGTGGAGATAATTATTATCTCCTTTTTGGTGTACCAGCTTTTAGTGTGGGTTCGAAACACAAAAGCATGGGCATTTTTAAAGGGAGTGCTTGTGATTTGTGCGTTTTTATTATTGGCTGCTATTTTCCGGATGACTACCATTTTATGGATATTTGATAAGCTTTTTCAGGTGTTTTGTGTAGGTATCGTAGTAGTTTTGCAGCCAGAGCTAAGAAGAGCCTTGGAACAATTGGGAAGAAAAAATTTTATCAGTACTCTTTTTTCTTTTGAATCTGCCAAAACAGAAGAAGGTTTATTTTCAGACAAGACCAAAAATGAAATTGTAAAAGCTTGTTTTGAAATGGGAAAGGTAAAAACCGGTGCCTTAATTGTAATAGAGCAGAATATAGCATTAACCGAATATGAGAGAACGGGGATTGAGGTAGATGCTATTTTAACCAATCAGTTGTTAATTAATATATTTGAACATAATACCCCACTTCATGATGGAGCAGTAATTGTAAGGGGAGATCGGGTTGTATCTGCAACCTGTTATCTGCCGCTGTCTGACAACATGGCATTGTCTAAGGAACTTGGTACAAGACATAGAGCGGGTGTTGGAATTTCTGAGGTGACGGATTCTCTGACAGTCATTGTTTCTGAGGAAACGGGTAGAATTTCCGTAGCCTATGAAGGCAAACTGTATAGAGATTTAACACAGGATGCCCTTCATGAGAAGTTAGAAAGGATTCAAAATAAACCTTCTGAGGAAAAGAAACGGAAAAAGCGGAAAGGAAGGGGAAAACGTGAAAAGAAATAGTTTAATGAAAAATCTTGGACTAAAAATTCTTGCCCTGATGATTTCCTTTATGTTGTGGCTGGTTGTTGTAAACATTAGCGACCCGGTAGCAACAACAACAATAAGTGGCATTTCCGTTGAAGTTTTAAATTCAGATGTGATTACTGATCAGGGGAAGGTATATGAAGTACTGGAAGGAACTGATACTATTACGGTGTCCGTGTCAGCAAAAAGAACAGTTTTAGATTCATTAACAAAAGAAAACATAAAGGCAACGGCTGATTTAGAAAACCTTGATGAGGATGGAAATGTTCGCATTAAAGTTGAATCTAACCGTTATAGTGAAAGTATTGAAAGCATAAAGCCCAAAATTGAATATTTAAAGGTAAATGTAGAAGATATGGCAAAATCTCAGTTTGTTATAACTCCGGTAATAACCGGTGAGATTGTGGATGGTTATGTGGTTGGAAACATTACTTTAGACGAAAATGTTGTAAGAGTATCCGGACCTGAATCTGTGATTTCAAAGATTAGCAAGGTGGTAGCTGAGGTTTCTGTTTCCAACATGAGTAGTAATATTAGAACCAGTGTGGAATTAAAGTTGTATGATGCAGAGGATAATCTGATTTCCAACAGAAATATTACAAAGAATATTTCCAATGTAAATATTAGTGTGGAAGTGCTTGCTACAAAAGAAGTGCCAATTAACTTGGCAACATCAGGAACACCGGCAGAGGGGTATGGACTTACGGGCGTCCTTATTTCCGACCCGGAAACTATTCTGGTGGCAGGTTCCCAGACGGCACTTGCTAAGATTTCTGCTATTAATGTGCCGGATACAGTTGTTAGTGTAGAAGGTGCCATAGGTGACGTAGTTGCGGCAGTTAATTTAAACGATTATCTTCCGGATGGAATACAGTTTGCCGATGCAGAAGAAAACGGGAAAATAGTAGTCACCGCAGGTGTTAGTGCAAAGGAAACAAAGGTTGTGGAAATAAGTAGAAGTGTTATTACTATTAATGGCATGCCGGATAGCTATGAGGCTTCCTTTACAACTGATGGCGATACAATTTCGGCTGAGTTGATAGCAATGCCTGATGTTTTGGAAAAATTAGATGTTTCTACTTTGACAGCAATCATTGATTTTAAGGCATACATGGAAGAAAAGGAAATTGTACAGGTAAGAGAAAGTAATTATGTGGTGCCTGTTACTATTCAGCTACCGGAAGGGGTAGAATTGAAAAACCCTGTAAATATATCAATAAAAGTGTCAGAAAAGAAGGAATAGGATATGGGAAGATTATTTGGAACAGATGGAGTCAGAGGAGTAGCAAACGAGGAATTAACCCCTCTGTTAGCAATGCAGTTAGGTCAGGCGGGTGCTTATGTACTGACAAAGGAAAAGGAGCACAAACCAACGATTATGGTTGGGTGTGATACAAGAATTTCCGGTGATATGTTAGCAAATGCATTAATGGCAGGTGCCTGTTCGGTAGGGGCAAATGCGGTTTATGTAGGAGTTGTACCAACTCCGGCAGTGGCTTACTTAACAAGAAAATACAAGGTGGATGCAGGGGTAGTTATTTCTGCTTCTCACAATCCGGTAGAGTTTAATGGTATTAAATTTTTTGATGGAAACGGTTATAAGCTTCCGGACAGTTTAGAAGATGAAATCGAACAGCTGATTCGTTCGGGAATGGAGGGGGTTAAATTTCCAACCGGTTCCAGAGTAGGTAAAATTAAATACCGTACAGATGCAAGAGAAGAATATATTAATCATGCAATTCAGTCTATTCCGGTAGATTTATCGGAAATGAAAATTGTAGTAGATTGTGCGGAAGGAGCTTCTTACTACACTTCTGTAGAAGCTTTAAAGGAATTAGGCGCTCAGGTAGTGGCAATTCATAACAATCCGGATGGAACTAATATTAATGCTAACTGCGGTTCTACCCATATGGAAGAATTAATGGCAAGAGTTGTGTATGAAAAGGCACAGGTAGGTCTTGCTTTCGATGGTGATGCAGACAGATTATTGGCTGTTGATGAAACCGGTAAGCAGGTTGACGGTGACCAGATTATGGCAATTATCGGCAATCATATGAAAAATAACAAGACGCTAAAAGATGATACAATTGTTGCAACAGTTATGAGTAACCTGGGGTTCTTTCTGATGGGAGAAAAAGAACAGATTAAGATGGAACAGACCAAAGTAGGAGATCGTTATGTTCTTGAGAGAATGAAGGAAATCGGTGCCAACTTAGGAGGAGAACAGTCTGGACATATTATTTTCTTAGATGAAAATACGACTGGTGACGGGCTTTTAAGTGCCCTCCATTTGTTGCAGGTTATGGTAGAAACAGGTAAACCTTTGTCAGAGCTTTCTACTATTATGGAAGTGCTTCCGCAGGCTTTGGTAAATGCTAAAGTGCCAAATCATAAAAAGGAAAGCTACATGGAATATCCTGAAATTGCACAGGCTATCAGTACACTTACTGAAAAATTTGCAGGAGAAGGAAGGGTTTTAATCAGACCTTCAGGTACAGAGCCTTTAGTTCGTGTTATGATTGAAGGAAAAAATCAGACTCAGATTGAGGAAGAAGCGAAAAAGCTTGCAGCATTAATTCAGGAAGTGATGTTATAGTAATTGTTGTTACTGTTCACTCGTACCTCGTAAACAATAACAATTCGCAGGCTCATTTAAAGTTTTGCTATGCAAAAGGAGTCTGCTCACACCCAAATCACGTTTATACGCAACAAAACAGCAAGTGTTTTGTTGCTGACTGAACAGTAACAAAGACTTGAGAAAAGCAATGATATATGATATACTTCATATGTATGGGGAAATAAGAAAGAATCTTTTTTAAAAGATATTTTCGAATTGGGTATAGTAGATATATAATATTTGGAGGAACGTATTATGGTAAGTCAAAAGGTTGTAATAAAAAACCCTACAGGGCTACATTTAAGACCAGCAGGAATCCTATGTAAGGAAGCAATGCAGTTTAAATCTTTAATAACATTTTCATTTAGAGATAATACAGCAAATGCCAAGAGTGTACTAAGTGTGCTTGGTGCCTGTGTCAAATGTGGGGATGAAATTGAATTCGTATGTGACGGCGAGGACGAAAAAGAGGCATTGGCTGCTCTTATAAGTGCCATTGAAGGCGGGCTCGGCGAATAATAATAAGATACTATGATAGCCCATCTTTTGATGGGCTATCATATTGTTACCTGAGAATCCGGTGGGAATTGCGGTGACAGGTTCTAGAGGTGAATTATAAATTTCTACTATATATTTATTTTTTGCAAAGAGAAAGAAGTGATGACAGTGGGGTTAACACAATAACCAAAAGTAAAGTTTTCATTCTGAAAAAATATGGTGTGATTTACCGATTATGTAGCTTGCTATATTAGTAACGAGGTAAGCACAAAATATAAGAATGAAATAATAGGAGAGAATATCATGTTAAATTATAAAAGATATATGAGAAACCCGGTAGAACATTACCCGGAGAGAGAATGGCCCAATAAGCAGATAGAAAAAGCACCAGTCTGGTGTAGTGTAGATTTAAGAGACGGCAATCAGGCATTGATTGATCCTATGGTAGTTACAGAAAAAATTGAAATGTTTCAGTTTTTAGTAAACATGGGATTTAAGGAAATTGAAATTGGATTTCCGGCTGCAAGCCAGATCGAATTTGATTTTCTGCGTCAGTTAGTTGATAGAAAACTGATTCCTTCTGATGTAAGAGTACAGGTTCTTACCCAGTGTAGAAAGGAATTAATCGAAAGAACCTTTGAAGCTATTGAAGGCTGTGAACAGGCTGTGGTACATATTTACAATTCTACATCTACTTTGCAGAGAGATGTAGTATTTGGTATGGAAAAAGAAGAGATTACTCAAATTGCCGTAGAGGGTACTAAAATGGTAAAGGAATATGCAAAGAAGTTTCCGGGTAAAATTATTTTAGAGTATTCACCGGAAAGCTTTACCGGTACAGAGCTTGACTATGCACTTGAAATCTGCACGGCAGTTCAGGAAGCATGGGGAGCAACTAAGGAAGATCCAATTATTATTAACCTTCCATCTACAGTGGAGATGACTACTCCAAATGTGTTTGCAGACCGTATTGAGTGGATGAACAAACATTTCAAAAACAGAGAAAGTATTATTTTATCTGTACATCCTCACAATGACAGAGGAACCGGTGTGGCCAGTGCTGAGCTTGCATTGTTAGCAGGGGCAGACCGTATTGAAGGAACTCTTTTCGGAAATGGAGAGAGAACCGGAAATGTGGATATTTTAAATATTGCATACAATATGTTTTCTCAGGGAATTGATCCTGAGTTAGTAATTGATAACGTAAATGAAATTATTGAAATTTACGAAAGATGCTGTAAGATTCCGGTACATCCAAGGCATCCATATGCAGGAAAATTGGTGTTTACCGCATTTTCCGGCTCTCATCAGGATGCTATTAACAAAGGAATCAAAGCAATGCGTGAACGTCAGAGTGAAATCTGGCAGGTTCCATATCTGCCAATTGACCCGGCTGACATTGGAAGAGAATATGAGCCAATCGTTCGTATTAATTCCCAGTCCGGTAAGGGTGGAGTTGCCTTTGTTATGGATACTTACTTTGGTTTTAAACTTCCAAAAGGAATGCATAAGGAATTTGCCAATGTAATTCAGAAAGTATCAGAAAAGCAGGGGGAAGTTTCTCCGGATGAAATTATGGAGAAATTCAGAGAAGAATATTTAAATCAAAAAGAGCCAATTCATTTTAAAAAGTTGAGTGTAATTGACTTAAGTAACGAAACAAAGTCAGAGTTTGATACAAAGGTTTTAGTTACCTATACAGATCATGGTGTGGAGAAATCCTTTGAGGCAGTAGGAAACGGACCAATTGATGCGGTACAACGTGGTCTTCATGAAACAATTGGTGTAAAAATCAAAGTACTTGACTATGAAGAGCATGCATTACAGAGTGGTTCTAATTCACAGGCAGCAGCTTACATTCATTTGTTGGATGCAGATGATGGAAGAGTTACTTATGGTGTAGGTGTAAGTAGTAATATTACAAGAGCATCAGTAAGAGCTATCTTCTCTGCAATTAATCGTTTAGGTCTTGGTGAGTAAACCCGGAGAACAATATGAAAAATTGTTTTAATAAGTTTTTGACTTTTTTAAATAAAAATTTACAAGTGATACTACCAATGATAACCCTGTTTTGTTTAGCAGGGTTTATTGGTAGTCTTGTTTTTCCAAATGAAGTGCTGGATACAAACAGGGCTAACACAGAAGAATCTGAGGAGGACTTTTATATATCTTTCCTTAGAGGTGAAGAGCCTGTAGAAATAGCTTATGAAATGACTACCGAGGCAAGACCTTTAAAAGGGGTTCAGGTAGGTATTCATAAAAATGGCAGTGCGTTAGCGGGGGCTAACCTTATCTATCATGTTTATGTGAAGCAGGGAGATGGTTCCTACAAACTTGTAAGTGAAAATGCGTACGATTTAGGCAGTCAGACATACGATTTTCAGTATGTCTACCTGCCTTTTTCAAGTTCTGACCTGTGTGAAGGAAAGGTGAAGATCACCTTTTGCTATCAACCGGCAGCAGGTAATACCACAGATAAGGCTCCGGCTTTAAGGGTAAATGCTACACTGTTGGAAAATACAGTAACTAAGTATATAGTAAAAAAACAGGAACAAATAGTAGAGGGCGGATTATTGATAAGCTATATTTACAGTCATGATACGTACCCGTTTTTATATGATTTTCGTATCTTAACCTTTGTGTTTTTGGCAGCCACCATGACTCTTTCTTACAAAAAGCCAGAAAAGAAAGGTGTATGGCGAAAAAAAGGAGGGGACTTTAATGAAAAGTAAAGGAACCGTAGGATTTGCCATTTTATTTATTATTACTATTGCAGTGGTTTTGGAATGTGTTGGTTTTCAGTTTCATGCTGTAACAAACAAGGAAAAGCCTCTTGTAATTAAACCTGGTGCAGATAAGCAGGTAGAAGTAGTTGTGCAGGATGGACTTGCCAAGCTTACTGAGGATGAGGTAAAGGCAATTGAAGTTGAAAGAGAAAACCGGAAGTTGTTAGCAGAGTATAACAATGAAGAGTATGTTGAAGAAGTAGATGAATCCTTAGTGGAAAAAGATGGTACACTGTATCGTAAGATTAAGCAGACTACTATTACAACAAAGCTTCCAGCAGTTTATTATGCCCATGAATTTAAAGTGGAGTGTGCTCTTTTGGAAAAGGGCGGATATAGTGTTACAACCTATTTACAGGACAAGTCTGTAAATAAGTCGGTATATTGTAGTATAAATCCTAAAATTGGTGCAGGAGTTGCCCTGTTAAACAGTTCTTTTGACAGTTTTTCCGTTGTACTTACTACGGAAAAGGAAATTGATACAGATAGTATTACAATATCACTATCAAATGATTTTTCCTTAAACTGGCTTAGAATCGCAATTATAGCTTGCGTAATGGGAGCTATTGCATTGTTAATATTTTCTAAGAAATTTGTAAAAGACAAACCGGAATGGGTTTTTGCTATTTTTGCATTTGCTATTGGAAGCTTATTAATCTGGGGGATTGGAACCAATCAGGTAAGTTTTGATGAGTATGTTCATGCAAAAAAAGCATATGATTTTTCCTTTGGAACTACCATAGAGACTACCGAAAGTGCTATGCAGATGAAGGGAAATCTGCTGCCGTTTTTCTATAACCGTGCAGAGAGAAAGTTAGTGGAGGCTTACGAGCAGGAAAATCACGATTATAGCTGGGCGGACATTACTTATCAAAGCCGTTTCCGTCGTTCAGAGGACAGAGTCTATTACCCAAATTCTGCCGGATTTTTTATAGGCAGGAAATTAGGTGCTGATTTTGCCACATCAGTTGCATTAGCAAAATATGGCAATCTTCTTATGTATATTGTGGTAGTATTTTTTGCAGTAAAGCTGGCTAACAAATTCAATATGTTAGTAGCACTGATTGGATTACTGCCTAACAACTTATTTATCGCATCTGCCATATCCTATGATGGAGTTGTAACCGCATTTTTGCTTTTGGCTACGGTGCTTATTACCAATGAATTATTGGAACCGGAGAAGAAAATTACATGGCAGTCTACCTTAGGCATTTTGTTTGCCTATGTAATCGGAAGTCTTACGAAGCCGGTATACATTGTTATGGCATTGATGCTTGTATTTTTAGGAAAGAAAAAGTTCGAAAACCGCTTTCAGGAAGTTGTATTTAAGCTTTCGGTATGTGTTGTGGCGGGATTGATGCTATATGCTATTTTCAAACCGTTACCTGCAGCAGGGGGAGACTATCAGCTTGTGGGAAATGCCAGCTTTTTGGGAGATAAGCGTAATGTAGGAACAAGCTTTAGCGGACAGATTTCATACATTTTAGCAAACCCCTTAACTTACACAAAAGTGTTGTTAGGTTCCATGTTTGGCATGCTATGGGATTATTTATTTGGTGGCGATTCCTTTATTGGTTATGCTTATTTGGGATTTAAGAGCTGGATTTGGACATGGGTTTGTGTTGTGGTTGCATTTTTTACAGCATTGTTTAGTGAGAAGAATGAAAAGAGAAAATCTATCGGTTTGAAGTATATACTTTTGAACTTACTTATGATTTTTGGAACCTCAGCAATTGTTTTAACCTCTATGTATGTATCTTATACGCCTGTGGGAGCAGAGACCATTTCCGGAGTACAGGGCAGATATTTTATTCCACTGTTTTTACCATTTTTCAGCTGTCTGTTTCAGGATAAATGCAAAATATCCTTTAGCAAGCTGTGGGTAAACCGGATTGGATTTTTTGTCATGACAGGACTAAATTTGTACATGGTAACGGATTTGGTGTTAGTTGCCATGAATTTGTAGAGATTTGGGATTCGTAGAAATTATGAATTTACAAAGAATGTACCGTTTCGTTGCGATTACATGTTGCAGATTATTTGTCAGAATATAAATCAAAAAGGAGAATTTTATGGTAAGTATCATAGTACCTGTGTATAAAAGTGAAAAAACCTTAGAGCGATGTGTAAAAAGTCTTACCATGCAATCCTATCAGGATATAGAAATTCTGCTGATTGTAGACGGTCCGCCGGACAAATCCGGCATACTGGCAGAGGAACTGGCAAAGACGGATAACAGAATCCGGGTGGTTAACCAGAAAAACCAGGGTGTAAGCGCAGCCAGAAACAGAGGGATTAGTGAAGCAAAAGGTGAGTATATCCGGTTTGTAGACAGCGATGATTACGTAGAAAAGGATTCCATTGAGATTCTGGTGAAGGCAATGGAAGGGAATGAAACAGATTTTGTAGTGGCAGGTTTTGACCATTTATATTTTGGACGTACCATTGAAAAGCTTCCAAAGCAGGACGGAATCTTTGTGGTAAAGGACAATAAAGAGTATGTGTTACAGCTTTACAAAGAAGGCTATTTTAACATGCCATGGAATAAACTTTTTAAGCGGGAAATGATAAAGGAAGGTTTTCCAAATGATTTGAACCTGGGAGAGGACCTTTTATTTAATCTGGCTTATTTAAAGGAGTGTAAAAGTTTTTCCACTGTAAGAAAGCCGGTTTGTGAATTTATTCAGGATGACAGGGGAACTACTCTTTCTACTAAAAAAAGAGAAGATAAGCTGGATATTGCCCTTATGCTTTATGAAAGAACCGGACAGGCACTGGAAGAAATTTTTGGAAATAAGGAAAATGGCTGGGTATTGGAAAATAAGCTGCTTGTGGAGTTTTTAGATGATTTAGAACAGTTAGCATTTGCTAATTCCACAACGGGTAAAGAGAAACTTAAGATAATTGATAATTACAAAAAAGCATTAAAGAAGCTTAAAAGTGACAACCCGAAATGGAAAGTGAAATTAGAACTTTTAGATTATAAAATTATTTACTTTTTCTTAAATGCAGGCTGTAAGCCCATGACATATTTTATGATTGTGCTTAGAGGGTTTGTGGTAAAACTGTTAAAAAGGAGATAACAGCTATGGAAAAGTCCCTTATTTCAGTGATTGTACCTATTTATAAAGTGGAAGCATATTTGGAAAGAGCTATTTGCTCTATTTTAAATCAGACCTATGAAAATCTACAGATTATACTTGTTGATGATGGTTCTCCTGACAATTGCGGAAGTATTTGTGATACATATGCAGGGAAGGATAAGAGAATTACTGTTATTCACAAGGAAAATGGTGGTTTGTCAGATGCCAGAAATGCAGGGCTTGACGTTGCTACGGGAGAATATATTGTGTTTTTAGATAGTGATGATTACATTGCTCCTTTTTTTATTGAAACACTTATGGAAGCACTTGTTTCTACTAACAGTGACGTTGCTCTTTGCCCTTACCAGGTCGTGGAGGGGATGGAAGTCGTAGAATTTATAAAGCCTGTAGAAAATGATACGTGGAAAAAAGAGCATTATTTTACCTATAACAGAAAAGAACTGCTTCTTAATATGTATGACATGAACCATCCGGATGCCACCTATTTTATTGTGGCATGGAACAAGCTTTATAAGGCTTCATTATGGGAGGGTATCCGTTTCCCTAAGGGGAAAATTCATGAGGATGAGGCTACTACCTATAAGGTGTTTCATAAGGCTGACCAGGGTGTTTATGTAACATATCCTATGTATGGTTATTTTAGCGCACCGTCAAGTATTACCAGAGAAGGCTTTAATAAAAAAAGGCTTCAGTGGATGGATGCTTTAACGGACAGAATTGTTTTTTTTGAAAAAGAAACCGGAGAAATGGATCTGGCTTTTTGCGCCTGTAAGGCAAGAGCCGACGGTGCAATCCGGTATTTTTATCCTTTAAAGAAATCAGTGACAGATTCTTTGAAGGAGCAGAAAGAGTTAAAGGGATATGTGAAGAAAGCCTTAAGAGAGCAAAAAAAATACGGTAAATTAAGTCTGACTAGCAGAATTGGCTATAGACTTTTTTTAGTGATGCCCAGACTTTATAAAAAAATGGTAATTGACCGTATATAAAATGTGGAAATATGTTACCTTTCATACCGGCCGGATACTTGTTGTCAGGCTGCGTAATGGCATAATTTAAGTAATAGGATTTTGTCAGCTTAGGCATTTGGGGATGAGAATATGATAAAAGTTAGTGTAGTAATACCTGTTTACAATATGGAAAAATATCTGGAAAGATGCATGAATAGTGTACTTGCCCAGACTTTAAAGGAATTGGAAATAATTTTAGTGGATGATGGAGGCAGCGATGGCTCTGTTGCTATGTGTGATAAATATGCTAAAGAACATGATAATGTTAAGGTACTCCATAAGAAAAACGGCGGTTTGACTTCTGCATGGAAGGCGGGAAGTGAGTTAGCAGAAGGTAATTATATCGGTTATGTAGATAGTGATGATTTTATTGAACCGAATATGTATGAAAAACTTTATGAAGAAGCAGAAAAAGAAAATGCGGATATAGCCTGTTGTGGTCTTAGACATATTTATGAATCCGGTGACCATGAAGAATGGAATGAACAGATGGAATTCCCGGAGCAGGTATTTACGGTGGATACATTAAAGGAGCAGGTATTTCCCGTACTGATTAATGATGGAAGTTTTATGGGAAGACATTTGCAGCCAAACAGGGTTACTAAGATTGTAAAGAGGGAACTGGTTGTAAAAAACCTTTCTATGTGTGACGACAGAGTGTCTATTGGAGAAGATTTCCAGTTTTCTTTATGTATGTTTTTAGATGCAAAAAAGGTAGTCATTGTAAAGGATTTTTACCCTTATTATTACTATATGAATAACAGCTCCATGACAATGAAGTACGATGAAAAATACATGAAAAAAATTAAGATTATGAAAGAAAATTTATGCCGTATTTCAGATGAAAAAGCAGCTTATGATTTAAAACCACAGATTTTAAATGATTTTTTATGCCTGACAGTGCTTCATGTAAAGGGAGGCATTTACAAAAAGAAAAATGCCCCTTATAAAGAACATAAAGGAGATATGAAAAAGGTCTGCACAGACCCGGCGGTCGTGGAGGCTATGAAAAACTACTGTATGCCGGGACTTTCCGTGGCGGAAAAACTATTTATATTTTTTATGAAGCATCATATGTACTTTGCCATTTATATGGCGGTGCGTATTTATTTCAGATGAAATTTTATGGATTAGACAATAAGGAATAGGAATGAAAAAAATAAACTTTTTAAAATGGAACGAGAAACAATTAAATAGCTTGTATTTTATATGTTTTTTATTATTAATAGGACTTATTTGCTTCTTATCATTTTATAAGCTGGATTTAAAGTATGTAGACCCTTGGGATGAGGCAAGACATGGTGTAAATGCTTATGAAATGTTCAAAGAGGGAAATCTTGTTAAAAGTACCTATTTATATGAAACAGATTATTATAATTTAAAGCCACCCCTTAGTATGTGGTGCATTATGATTTCCTTTGCTGTTTTTGGAACAAATGTATTTGCACTAAGATTTTATTCGGCTTTTTGTTATGTGCTTTTAGCTGTGGCAGTGGGCTTGTTTGTTCGAAAAAATTACGGTAGACTGGAATCTTTATTCGCTATAGGGTTTCTTGCTGCTAACACAACACCTTTTGTTGCCCACATGGTAAGAGCAGGGGATGCTGATAGTCTGTATGTGCTTTTATTTACTCTGGCAATGCTTAGTATGCTTCAAATAAGAAACAACCCCAATTATTTGTATGCCTGTGGATTGTTTTTCGCTCTTGCTTTTTTGACAAAAAGCTTTCATGCAGGAGTGATTGTGGCAATTGGTGGTTTGTTTCTGCTAATTACGGGAGAACTAAAGAAAATGTCCCTAAAAAAATGGGGACTGTTTATTGGATCATTTGCAGTTCCAATTGGAATCTGGGCGATTCCCAGATTTTTTACAGACGGAATCCATTTCTTTAGACAAATGCTTTATACCGATGTACTGGGACGTTCCAGTGAAGGCTTTGGTAGCGTGGAAGGAAGCTTTACCTACTATATGGAATATTATCTAGGGTTAGCAGGAAGCAACTTTCCAAACATGGCAAGCAAGGGAACAGTTTATGCCTTTGCACTAATTATCTGTATGATAGGTGCTATTTATTATAACAAACTGTTTGCAAAGGCTAACTACAAAAAAATAATCGGCTACGTGCTGTGGTTTTTCATCCCGCTACTGGCATTTTCTGTAGTGAGAACAAAGCTTTTATGGTATATGTATCCTGTTTTTATTCCCCTTTTTATGGCAGCAGGTATATTGGCAGGAAGACTTATAAAAGAAAAAAATATTGTTTCTAGTATGAGAGTTGTTATGGCATTAGTGATAATTTGCGGAATTGCTTACTTTTCCAAGGATGTTTATGTACAAATAACGGATAAAATACAAAACCAGCAGTCGGCCATAGAATTCCAGCTTCTTGTAAAAGAAACCGCGGGAGATACAGTGGCTTCCACCAATGCCTATGTGTTGCATGATAAAGAAAATGCCACATGGAATCAGCAGGATGTATTTATTGCAGAGGCTTATGGGGATTTGTATTGTGTAAATGTAGAAGGTGGAGAAGGGGTATTTGTGGATAACCTAATGAAAAACCTTATCACTTTTAATGAAACCATTGTGGGTAAACAAAATATTGAGAGCGCTGATGGTAATAACTGTATCTGTTACCTATATAAAGATGGTTCTGGGAAAATTATACAGAAATTAACAGAAATGGAAGTTGGCGTAGATATAAGTGTAAAACGGCTAGCTGAAAGCGAAAATTATGTAGCAGTATTGTTGGAAATAATTAGTTAGCTTTTTAATTAAATGATGTCTGGAACACTAAATATAACAATATAACAGTAGGATAAACATTGCTAATTTACTGTTCAAGACCTATGTGGAATAAAGTGGAATACCCAATATATAGCCAGTATGCGAAATAATCATTCGGATCATATAACAAAAAAGCAGGCTCTGTGCGAACCTGCTTTTTTCGATATTCATTTTATTCTTCTGCAGACATATCCACTTCTTCTTCAGAAGCTTCTGTGCTTTCTCCACCAACAACAATATTTCCGGCAGAATCTTTAATTACAACTGCATCAGATTTCTGATCCTGAACGATACAAATAAATGTTTTTCCAGGATTTAACTGAATTTCATTTAAGTTATCATCATAATATTTTGTAGGACTGAAGTCGCTGGATTTTTTCCAACGAATGTGAATTGCTTTACCGTTTGTAAAGTAGTATCCATCCAGTGTATCATCATGATCTTTAAATGCCAGATAACCTTTTGCATCACGTGTTTCGTAGTAGGTATTCTGGAAAATAACATTCTTGAATGCAAGTTGTTCACCGTTTTCTACATCAATGTGTTTGTCGCCATACTGGAATCTGTAATATAAACCATCTTCGGCATTGTATTCAAACCATGGCTTGTTCACTAAATAACCAGGTGCCATGTAAGCTGCATCAATTGCATCACTATACTGTGATAAATCATTCGGATGAAGGTTATTGGTAAAATTAAAATGTCCTTCTCTATAATTTTCTGTATGAGCTAAAGGATATTCTTTTCTCTCAACACCTTTTAAAAGATGGGAACCACTTGTATAAGCATTGTGAGGTGCTACACGGTCTGTAGTACGGAAGTAGGCAGTTCCGTCTAAAGAAGTACCATCTAAGTTGTGGGTTTCTTCACGACTTAATACGGAATCTACATAAAGCTTAGGACCACCAAAGTGACAGTAAATTGCATCCCATTCATATGCCCAGTAAACAAAGTAGTCACGACAGCTTCTAACCGGTCCGATTTTCTCGATGCTTTCCCAGTCTTCAAAGATTGCCATCATACGGGTTATACTACTTTCAACTACACATTCATAAATAACTCCGGCCTGTGAAATACCGGACTGTGGTACTGCGTTAATAATGTTATTAATCATTACAGCTATTGGGCGTTTGTTAGCTAAAGATTCGTCTATAAACTCATTAGTAAGCTGGCTTCGAATCATGCCTGCCGGGATTTCTTCATCATCAACAAATCCTTCTTCAGCAGGAGCTTCCGCAGGTGCTTCAGTTGGTGCCTCAGGAGCTTCCGCAGGTGTTTCTTGTGTTACTTCCGGCACTTCCGGTGTGGATTCTTCTTTTCCACAACCAAAGAGAAGAAGTGAAGAAGTAAGCACAGTTAATGCTAGTACACTTAGTCTTTTCATCATAAAATTCCTTCCTCATGTTAATCTTTAATATGTATCCTGTGGATGTTTATTCAAGTAGTAAAGCTACTGGAATGAAACAAACAATCTTAAAAATTATATCACATTTTGGTTTTGCCTGCAATTACTTTTGGTATACCTCTAAGGTCAGCAGCAATATCCGTAAAAGAACTGAAATAGCTTCCGATTATCAGGGAAGTATTAGAAAGACACCACAAATCCAGCAAGGCATCCTGAATACCGGTATTACTATTCCTGGATAAATCTCTTGTTTCGTTGGAAATAATACGTCCCGGGAAAATTTCTCGAAGCTGTTCTTCCTCAGATAAATCATCTGTTGCTAAATAAAACATTGTATCAGGATATGTTTCCAATTCTTTTTTCATAGCCTGTACAAAAGCATTGGTGGAGCTGCCGGTAGTAGCCGGTTTATTATCGGTACGGCGGATATGTACTCCTACCGGATGTGAACCAAAATTGCTACATAATTTATTAATGCGGCTTTGTAATGCTTTTGTTGGAACAAACAAGTGGTATTCATGACATGGATAAAAATGTTCTTCGGTAGCAATGTAAATATTTTTTGGAAGTGCTTTCCGGTAAGTTTCATCTAGCAAACCATTGCCCTTATGTGTCTTAATATCCTCATTGGAAATAAAAGTAAAACGAAACTGATACCAAAGCTTTTTTAGGTTCCATTTAGAATGAATATTGATAACGTTAATATTGTCATTTGGAAGAAAAAGCTTCTCAAAAGGACAATTTAATTCCGGGTTGTTAAACCAGATAACGGTCAATGTATCTCCCCGTTCCTTTGCCAGCATGTAGGCGGAATTTATGGCTCTTATTCTATTGCACAAACCGCCAATAGGTTGTATTATAATCATAATTAGTCTCCTTGATATTTATTGTCCTGGCAGACAAAAACATTATATCCAAAATTAAATAGGATGTAAATAACAAGCAGTTTTGTTAAAAAATATTAAGAATGTTTGGGAGAAATTATATGAGAATTCTTCAGATAAATACAGTTTGTGGAACTGGAAGTGTAGGACGGATAGCAGTTGATTTGTATGAAGTATGTGAAAAGGCAGGACATGCCCCTTATATTGCATATGGCAGAGGAGGTGCATCTTCTAAAGTAGCCAGTTATAAAATTGGAAGCAAACCGGATTTCTATAAACATGTACTGAAAAACTTTTTTAAGGGCGAGGGTGGCTTTGGTTCCGTGGAAAAGACAGAGCAGTTTCTACACTGGATGGACCAGATAAAGCCGGATTTAATACATCTTCACAACATTCACGGATTTTATATTAATATCGAAATGCTCTTTGCGTTTATTAAAGAAAAAGATATTCCGGTAGTATGGACTTTACATGATAACTGGCCCTTTACAGGTCATTGTGCGTATTTTGACTATGCAGAATGTACAAAGTGGAAAACAGGCTGCGAAAGCTGTTCCATTCATAGGACTGCTTACCCCTATGCAATTTTTAAGGATAATTCAAAAAATGCTTATGCACGAAAAAGGCAAAGTTTTCAAGGTGTAAAAAACTTAACAATTGTAACTCCAAGCAATTGGTTAAAGGATTTAGTTAAAGAGTCCTTTTTACAGGAATATCCTGTTAAAGTCATTTTTAATGGTATTGATTTGGAAAAATTCAATATTATGGAAAACGTGGAAAAGAAAAAAGTAATTCTTGGTGTTGCCAATGTATGGGAGGCAAGAAAAGGACTTACCTATTTTGAACAAATGGCAGGCAGATTGCCGGAAGACTATGTGATAAAGCTGGTGGGTGTTAGCAAAAGCCAGAAAAAGAAACTTTTAAGAAAATTTCCCGGTGGCGAAATTGTGCCGATTACCAGAACGGAAAACGTTGAGGAGTTAGCTGCTCTTTACAACGAAGCGACCGTTTATGTTAATGCCACTTTGGAAGACAATTTTCCAACCACAAACTTAGAAGCTTTGGCATGTGGTACTCCGGTAGTTACCTTCCAGACGGGAGGAAGCCCGGAATCCCTTAATCCATCCTGCGGTAAAATAGTGAAAAAAGGTGATTTTGAGAAGCTTCTGGATGCCATAGAGGATGTGATTGCTATAGTAGAAGAACAACAAAACAATCCTGAGCAGGCAGGCTATCTTTTCTCAAGAAAGGCCTGTCGGGCAAGAGCATATACATTCCAAAAGGAAGAACGCTACGGAGAATATTTAAAGATTTATGAGCAGATGTTTGCAAATCGGTAAAAATTTAAACATTATTAGTTCATAAGTTAGCAACAGGTAACTTTGTGTAAGAAAAGTGAAAATCATAATGACAGCAAAAAATAACCCAAAGCATAAATTTCATATAGAAAATCAAGCCCAGTTGTTTATCCAACTGTTCCTTTTTGTTATTTTAGCCTTTCTTTTTATGAAAGGCTTTTTACAGGTGGAAACCTCCGGTAAATATAATAGTCTGGCTGTTGCAGGCAGTTTTTTGTTGTTGTTCTTTTTCTTTTATGGAATGGGATGTGTTTTAAAAAGGTTTACAGATGCTGCATTGAAGAAAATTTTTCTGGCACAGTGTGTTGTGGCGTTTATGCTCCAGTTTCTGTTTTTATTTTTCTACAGAAGCACGTATTTGTGGGATGGAGCCTTTGTAATAGGAGGTGCTAACTCTTTATTAGAGCAAGGAACAGTGGCCGGAGAGGCCTATTATTATTTGTCTGTTTATCCCAATCAAAATGGTTTCGTACTGCTAACTATGGCAATATTAAAGCTTGGAAAGCTTTTGGGGTTAGCAGAAGGTAACTTGCTTCTTTTACTAAACAGTATAAATACAGCAGCCATTGACATAAGCCTTGTTTTTACTATATTGCTTGTAAAAAAGTTAAAACCGGCACTTTCATGGCAAAAGTGGAATCAGTTAGCCTTATTCCTGTTCGCTAATCCATTTCTCTATGTAACAGTTTCCTATTACTACACCATGACTTTATCTTTACCGTGGTTTATGGGCTTTATGTATTTTTTTGTTTCCATGATAAAGGGTAGGGGGGATTTTTACAAAAAGCAGATTTTCAGGGGAATAGCAGCAGGGATTTGTGTGAGCATAGGCTACTATCTAAGAGCTACCACGATTATTCCCTTTATTGGGGCTATGATTACCGGTGTGCTGTTAGCATGGGCTAACAGAGAAAAGGTTTTAAGAAAGCAGCTTTTAATAGGTGTAGGAACCGGTTGTATTACCTTTATAACCGCATTTATTCTAACAGTCAGTCTGACCACTGTGGGAGAAAAAATAATAGGAATCGACACTACTGATACCGCATTTCCAACTATGCACTGGCTTATGATGTCTTTAAGTGGTGAAGGCTTTCACAATGGGGAGGATGAGGCATTTACCGCAAGCTTTTCTACAAAAGAAGAAAAGAAACAGGCTGTTATGGATAGGTTAAAGGAAAGATTGAAAGATTTAGGATTCACAGGCTATGTAAAGCAGGCAGGGAAAAAACTGGAGCACACCTTTTGTGGTGGAGCAAACAGCTATAAGATGTTTTATGAAAATGCCCTTCATACAGATAAAGGCTATTCATATGTTTTAGGCGAAAAAAATCAGGGCTTTTTATTTTATGCCCAAGGTTATCATATGCTAACTTTATTTTTAATTTTGCTTGGTATTCGCAAGAGATTTTCATGGGATTTGTTTTTCTTGCAAATAACTTTGCTTGGTGGCTTTTTATTTTATGTACTTTGGGAGGCAGCAGCCCAATACCAGATTCCATTTCTTATGGTTATGGCTGTTTTGGCAGCAGAAGGGGCAGAGTGTGGAAATCAGTTTATAAAAAATAAAAAAATGTGGAAAGGTATTCCCTGTGTGGGATTTTTAGGAGTAGCTTTTATTTGTATTTTTTTACTGGTAAATTATAATCAGTTTGTAAAAACTGAACAAAATACAAGTCATCCGGTAGTAACACAGACCTTAGCCAATGAGCCGGTTTTAGTAAAAGATACATTTATCCAGAGCTTTGAAACATCACAGGCTTTTAACTATATTTTATTCCAGTGGCGCAATTCCATTGGAGAGGAAAATGACAGCATTTACGAAATTACTCTGACCGGGGAGAAAACAGGACTTATTTTTAAAGAAACTTTAAATAGTTATGGAAGCGGTTATCAGGGAGGATTTGAAAAACAGTTTTCTATGGTACAACCGGGGCAAAAAGAAACTTTCTATTTAAAACTGGAAAAAGTACTGGGAAATGAAGAACATTATTTAGAGTTGGTAACTTACAAAATGGGCGGTTATGACAGTTATGCTTACGGAAAAAGTTCCTTGGAACAGGGCAGGGATTTAACATTTCTCGTGGCAAAAAAAGAGGCGTCTTCGCTTGCATCCAATAAAAAATATATGTTTTTTGTGACAGGTTTGTTCCTGCTCTTCCTATTTTTAGCATTTTGTTGTAAAATAGAAGGTACTGAATAATTACAACGAAAGGATTTATCCTATGGCAGTTAAGGTGTCGGTGATTACTACCACATACAATGATGCAGAAAATTTAAAAAAAATTATAGCCGGCGTTTTAAAGCAGGATTATGAAAATATAGAATATATTATTGTAGATGGCGGTTCAAAAGATGAAACAGTGGAAGTGATTAAAGAAAATGCTCCTCTGTTTGTAAATGGAATTAAATGGATATCCGAAAAAGATAAAGGAATCTACGATGCCATTAACAAAGGAATCACCATGGCTACCGGAGATATTGTAGGTACTATGTTTGATGAATTTGCAGATAATTCGGTTATTTCCAAAATGGTACAGGCTATGGAAAAGGAAAACAGCGATGGTGTTCATGGAAACATAAATTATGTGGACAAGGATGGAAAGCTTGTGCGAAAATGGCGACAGGGTCAGGGAGATATTAGAACAGGCTGGATGCCGGGACATCCTACCTTGTATTTAAAAAAGAGTGTTTATGATACTTATGGTCTTTATAAAACGGATTACAAAATTGCCGCAGACTATGAGTTTATGATTCGTATTTTAAAAGAGAAAAAGGTAAAACTAGCCTATATAGATGAAGTGCTTGTTCATATGTTTTATGGAGAAAACAGCACAAGCACCGGAGGGTTATCCAGTTATATGGCCTCTTTAAAAGAAGGTCACAGAGCCCTTAGAGAAAATAATATTCATTTTGCATGGGTTACAGATTTATTTAGAATATGCCGTGTATTATTACAATTTCTGAAATAACCCGTAAGGATAAAAAGTGAGGAATGTGATGAAAAGCATAGTGATTATTCCTGCTTATAATGAGGAGAAAAGCATAGTAAAAACGGTCAATGACATTAAAGAAAATGCAAAAGGCTTTGACTATGTAATTGTAAATGATTGTTCTACTGACAGAACTTTAGAAATATGTAAAGAAAATAATCTGTGTGTACTGAATCTTCCAATTAATTTAGGAATTGGGGGAGCTGTGCAGACAGGCTATTTGTATGCTTACAAAAATGGCTACGATTATGCGGTGCAGTTTGATGGAGACGGACAGCATGATGCAAAGTTTTTAGGAGAAATGCGGGACTATATGGAAAGTCATGATGTGGATTTGTTAATTGGCTCCAGATTTATTGAAAAAGAAGGCTTTCAGTCATCAGGGCTTAGAAGGTTTGGAATTAAATATTTCTCTCATCTGATTAAGCTTTTAACCGGCGTTCGCATTACTGATCCTACCTCGGGAATGCGTATGGCCAACCGCAGTGTTATGGAAATTTATGCAAACTGCTATCCAAAAGATTATCCGGAACCGGAAAGTGCGGTAGCTATTTTGAACGTAGGAAAGAAAATAGAGGAATACCCGGTTGTTATGCGGGAAAGAGAAGAAGGAGTTTCTTCTATTTCACCGATTCGTTCTGTGTATTACATGATAAAAGTAACGTTGGCAATATTAGTAGAAGCACTTAGGAGGTAAGAATCCTTATGATGACGGCAAAAATTCAGATTATTATTGGGATTATTTTGATTGTAGCCCTTATGGCCATTATTAATATGATTCGTAAAAGGAGATTGGAACTAAAGTATGCATTATCATGGTTAGTGGCAATTGCTTTCGTTCTTGTATTAGACTGTTTTCCGTCTCTTTTAAATAAGATTTCCCGGATACTTGGGATTTGGGCACCGGTCAATATGATATTTTTCCTGGGATTTTGTTTTTCGCTTATGATTATTTTTGTATTAACCGTTACCCTTTCAAGAATGTCAGAAAGAGTCAGAAAACTGTCTCAGGCAGTAGCGTTAAATGAAGAAAAAATAGAAGAGTTGATGAAAGAATTAAGTGAGGAAGCATCATGAAAATATTAATGATTGGTCTTGGAAGTATAGGACAAAGACACCTTAGAAATATAAAAAGAGTATACGGAGACAGCGCAGAAATAATTGCTTACAGAGTCCGTGGTTTGAAAAGAACTTTTTCAGATGATATGAAAATCAGAGAAAACGTGTCTTTAGAGGAAGAATTTAATATTAAATCTTTTTCTGATTTAGGGGAAGCACTTTTAGAAAAGCCGGAAATTGCATTTATTACAAACCCTACTAAAAATCATATTCCGTGTGCTATCCAATGTGCCAAAGCAGGCTGTCATATTTTTTTGGAAAAGCCCATTTCCGACAGCTTTGAAGGTATTGATGAATTAATGGAAATTTCCAAAGTGCAGAATTTAAAAATATTTGTAGGTTTTCAAAACCGTTTCCATCCGGGCATGAAATATGTAAAAAAATGCTTGGAAGCCGGAGTGCTTGGCAAGGTGTTGTCTGTTCGTTCCGTAGTTGGAGAAAGACTGACAACCATGCATACCTATGAGGATTATAAAGAAACTTATATGGCAAGAAAAGACTTAGGTGGCGGTGTTGTATTAAACCAGATGGTTCATGAGCTGGATTATTTGTATTACTTGTTTGGCAAACCGGAAAGTGTATATGCCCAGGGAGGCATTACAGGTAATTTGCAAATTGACGTGGAAGATAACTGCGATGCCATTTACAAAATGAACACAGATACAGGAAGTTTTCCTATTTCCGTGCATGCAGACTTTTATCAGAGCCCTCCAAGCCGTTTCTTAAAGGTAGTAGGGGAAAAGGGGCAGGTTACCTTAGACTTACTAAAAGCCACAGTTGTTAAATCCATAAATGATGTAACGGAAGAAATTTGTTTTGACGATTTTACAAGAAATGATATGTTTATAGAAGAATTAAAGCTGTTTATGGAATGTGTGGAAAAGGACACTGAGCCGGCAATTTCATTAGCAGATGGAATGGTAAGCTTTCAGATGGCAATGGCAGCAAAAAAATCCATGGAAACAGGAGGTATTATAAATGGGTTCCATATTTGATAAGTTTAAAATAGACGGAAAGGTTATTGTAATTACCGGAGGCGCAGGATTAATTGGAAGACGTCACACAGAAGCTGTTTTAGAAGGTGGCGGTATTCCGGTTTTACTGGATATTTTCAAAGAGCCTTTAGATAAAGTAAAAGAACAGTTTTTAAAGGATTATCCGGAAAGTACTATTGAAACCTTTGTAACAGACATTACGAAAAAAGAAAAATTAGAAGAAATCAAAGAAGTTCTTTTAGAAAAGTACGGACACATTGACGGCCTTATTAATAATGCAGCCAACAACCCTAAAATGGAAGGTGGCGCAAAAAATATGGGCGCTATTCAGTTTCACAACCTGCCACTTGACATTTGGAATGAGGACATGGCAGTAGGACTTACCGGCGCATTTTTATGTGCCCAGGTATTTGGCACTGTTATGGAAAAACAGGGAAAAGGTGTTGTAATTAATGTAGCATCTGACTATGGTATTATTTCGCCGGATCAGAGAATTTACAGAAAAGAAGGAGTAAAAGAAGAAGATCAGATTATTAAACCCATTTCTTATTCTGTAGTAAAGCATGGCATGATTGGTATGACAAAATATCTGGCAACTTACTGGGCGAAAAAAGGAGTAAGAGTCAATACTTTATGTCCGGCAAGTCTGGAAAATGGGCAGGATCCGGAGTTTATTGAAAAAATTTCAAATCTGATTCCAATGGGCAGGATGTCTAAGCCGGAGGAGTATCCGGCAACGGTGTTGTATATGTTATCTGAGGCCAGCTCTTATATGACAGGGGCCACAGTGCTTTTGGATGGCGGTAGGACTATCTGGTAGTTAGTGGTTTGCAAGTCGTCTGTTTCGGTCCGCAAAGGCACAAAGTATGGATTGTCTGTGTATTTGAGATGAGGCGGTTGTTGAGAGTGCGGATAGTAAAAGATGGATTCAGGGATCGCCTGCCGGCATAAGTAATAGAAACAAAAAGAAAAAATAAAAAACTGGAAAAAATAGAAAAGCAGGGAGATAAATCATGAAAAAAATTATAGTAACAGGTTGTAATGGACAGTTAGGAAGAGCTGTTAATTTACATTATGCAAACAGCACAGAGTATGAATTTGTAAATACTGATGTGGGAGAGTTGGATATTACCAATATTGATAAGGTTATGGAGTTAGCAAGAGAAGTAAAGCCTTATGCTATCATTAACTGTGCGGCACATACGAACGTAGACGGCTGTGAAACGGATGCAGATAACGCATTTAAGATTAATGCCATTGGACCTAGAAATTTAAGTATTGCAGCTACAGAAACAGGGGCGAAAATGGTTCATATTTCTACGGATTATGTATTTTCCGGAGATGGCACAAGACCTTATACAGAGTTTGATCCGGTAGGGCCAAAGGCTATGTATGGTATTACAAAGTTAGCAGGCGAAAACTTTGTAAAAGAGTTTGCAAAGGATTACTTTATTATTCGTACAGCATGGCTTTATGGAGATGGTAAAAATTTTATTAAAACAATGCTTCGGTTAGCAGAGACTAACGAGATGGTGAGAGTTGTAAACGATCAGTTTGGTACACCAACCAGTACAAAAGAGTTAGCAAAGGCTATAGCATGTCTGCTTCCTACAGAAAATTACGGAGTGTTCCACGGTACTTGTGAGGGTGTTACAAACTGGGCTGATTTTGCCAAGGAAATTTTTAGACAGGCAGGCAAGTCTACAAAGGTTGAGCCAATAAGCACAGCGGAATTTGGCGCGCCGGCAGCGAGACCGGCTTACTCTGTATTAGAAAATTATATGTTTAAATTAACAACAGATTTTATGTTTGCGGATTGGGAGTCAGCTCTTACAGATTACATGAAAACTTTATAGGATAAATAGACAGTAACTGAAAAGAAAAAGTAAGGAGAACCAAAGTGGAAAATGGTTTGTTAAAAGAATTTAAATTAAAAGGAATCAAAATAAAGGTTTTAGACATTTTTTTATTTCTTTTGTTTACCGTAAGTGCCCTTATGATGCGTTATGCTTTAAGGCATGTGGTGGCAGGAGATTATAAAATGTTTTTTGAGCCATGGGTGGCAACTTTAAGAGAAGCCGGTGGCGGTATTAAGGGATTGGCAGCAGAGTTTGAATATGTGGATTATACTACACCATATTTGTTTATACTGTCCTGCATTAGTATTTGTCCGTTTTTAAATACGCTTCTTTTAATGAAAATTGTATCTATCTTTTTTGATTTTGTGGCAGCTTTTGCAGTGATGGCAATTGTTTATGACAGAAAGAAATCCATGACTTACGGAATGATCGGCTATGGTATCTTTTTAATGGCACCAACAATTTTAACTAATGGTGCCATGTGGGCCCAGTGTGATATTATTTTTACAAGCTTTGTTTTATGGTCCTTCTACTTTTTATTAAAGGACAAGCCGGTACCGGCAATGGCATTTTATGGTGTGGCATTTGCATTTAAGCTCCAGACCTTGTTTATTGCACCTTTATACGTGATTTTGTGGATGAAAGGAAAGGTAAAATTAAAACATTTTCTCTTTTTACCATTCATGTATCTGGTAGGATGTATTCCTTCCCTGATTGCAGGAAAAAGCCTGTGGGAGCTGATTAGTGTTTATTTCTTCCAGGCAGACGGTGCTATGGATATTTATGCATTATCCCACAAATTTCCTAATATTTATCAGCTTATTGGAACTGACACATTCTTGTTTGAATATGCAGATGCTGGAATCTGGCTTACATTAGGAGCCTTGATGATTTTTATGTATATTTTTGCAAGGGCAGATTATCATTTTGACAACGTGCTTATGTTAAGAATGGGAATGTTCTTTACTATGATTGTTGTATTTTTCCTGCCTCATATGCATGAAAGATACGCCATTTTAGTAGATGTACTGGCAATTATTTATGTATTTTTTGACTCTAAAAGATTTTATATACCGGTTCTTACATTGCTTTGCTCCTTTGCAGGTTATACCATTTATCTGGCGCAAACCAATATAGTACCTCTTTATCTTTATACGATTATTTTCTTATTCCTAATAGTAGACCATGGTGTGTTTATTTACAAAAGAATAAGAAAGGGAGAGGAGGTAGCTTATGGATAAGGCACTTAGAGAGTTTCTTGTAAAAGAAATTAAATTTAAAAGATGCTCCTTAGCTCCTCTTGATATATTGCTTTTAATTGGCACATCAGTAGCAGGAGCATGTTTAAGAGAAAGCGTAGTTTCCTATGTTTCTATGGAAGGATTTACCATGGCACAGACAGCTATGTTAAACCAACTGAAGCTTCTGTCCTTTCTCTTTGATACATTTTTAGCAATTCTTGTAATGGATATGGTTATTACACATACAGGTAATAAAATTAAAGGCTTTCTAGCCTATGGCGTTATGATTTTACTTCCTGTTCTGACGGCAAGCAGTGCCATGTGGGGATTGGGGGATCAGGTTTATGTATTCTTTGCCCTGTTAGCAGTGGCTTACCTTTTAAAGGGAAAGAAAAATTTAGGCCTCATAAGCCTTGGTATTAGCATACTTATTAACAGTAACGGTTTATTTTTACTACCTGTGTTTATTGGATTGTATTTAAAAAAAGAAGTAAAAACAGTAAGCTTTCTGGCACCTCTTTTCGGGTTTGTAGGAAACAGACTGTTAGTAACAGGAATTTTACCTATAAAAATCCCAATGATAACAGCAGATAACTTACTAAAATCCACCAGAGAGAAAGCATTATTAAGTTATAACTACCCTAATATTTATCAGATTTTCGGAACTGAACAGTTTGTAGAGGAATACAGTCAGGCAGCATATTGGTTTGTAATCTGTCTTGGGCTTATTATGGGTATTATTATAGGACTTAGTAAGCGGCCGCTAACTAAAGAGAGAATTGTAAGGTTGTTTGTTCTTTCAGCTATAGTGATTCCGTATTTTGCCCCATTTATGAACGAAAGAAGTGGTATGTTGGCAGATGTAACAGCAGTAGTATTAGGGTTCTTCGTATTTAAGAAGTTTTATATACCACTGGTGCAGGTAATTATTTCCTATGTGGCATATTCCGCATATTTCAGAGGGGAAAGTGTGATGCCAATGGCACTTGTGGCAGCAGTATCGCTAGTATTGATTATGGACCTTATTCGGGAGGAAGCATGAAAAAGGTAGAAAGATTAAATTTTCTAAATGGAATAAAAGTACTTTCCTTTTTGTGTGTATTTCATGTGCATTTCTTTAATGCATTTTATCCGGCAATTTATAGTTTAAATCCGGTAGATTCCCACACAGCAGGAAATATTGAAGCTATCATAGGCTGTTCTCCATTAAATATTATATCAGCCGGAAAATTTACAGTAAGACTCTTTTTAATTCTAAGCGGATTTTTCATAGCAAGAAAGTATTTTCTTACAGGCAATGAAAAATCCATTGGAGAAGGAGCGTTTAAGAAGTATTTTCGACTTGTAGTACCTATTTTATTTGTAAATGTGTTAGCGGCAATTCTTATGTATTTAGGTTGCTACAAAAACGATGAAGCAGCAATAGCGGCTAACTCTGTTACTTTTTTTGGAAGCTACAACCAGTTTCAGCCTAATTTTTTTGTAGCGGCCAAGGAAGCCCTTTGGGATTGCTTTTTTAGAGAAGCAAATACTTATAACGGACCTTTATGGTTTATGTATTACGAATTTATGGGAAGCATGTTAGTATCTGCTATTTTAGTGCTTTTTGGAAAGAGTAAAGCAAGGTATTTGGTGTATGCAGTTAGTGCATTATTACTGGCAAAGGGTGATTTTTTAGCACCTATATGCGGTATGGTAGTAGGTGACTTGCTTTACAATGACTATAAATGGGTGAAAAAGCTTCAGGGAAAAAAATGGCTTTTATGGGTTGGCTTTTTCGCAGCGCTTTTAATTGCCACATATCCGCCTATTGGAGAATATAGTGAGGTGGTGAAAAAATCCATTTACGGACTGTTTCCGGCGAAAGTGTTATTGTATTATATTGGTGCCGGTGCCATTGTACTGTTTTGTGTATGTTCTCTGGAAAAGCTTCAAAAGGTTCTTACCAACAAAGTGTTTGACTTTTTCAGTGAAATATCCTATTGTTTTTATTTGATTCATTTTCCTGTATTATGTACGGTTAGTTCCGCCTTTTATCTGCTTTTAAAGGACAGCCTGAACTATCATCTGTTAGCCCTTATAAACTATGTGCTTACGATTCTGGTATGTACCGGTTTGTCTTGGGTGATGCATAAATACGTGGAGAAGCCTGCAATTAAGCTGGCAGAGACATTTACCAAAAAATTGTTTCAAAAAGGAGCCTGATGGGTATGACCACAAGGAAAGCATACATTGATGCGGCAAAATTTTTAGGCATCTTACTTGTTCTGATGAACCATATAGAACTGAAATTTCCCTTTGTAAATTTTTATGGAGGGATGTTCTATGTGCCTGTTTTCTTTGTGGCAGCAGGGCTTACTTATTACAATAAAGAGGAGGGACTGAAGGTCTTTGCAGCAAAAAAAGCAAGGAGACTTCTGGTTCCTTATTTTATTTGCAACGGATTTTTATATGTATTTTTTATGGCAAAGGATTTCTTGGCCGGTAAGGCTCCCCATAAGGAGCAGTTAACTGCCCTGATTGGCATTTTATATTCCAGAAATTCTCTGTACATACCGGGGCAGGAGCCAAATGTTTATTTTATGACAATACTAAACTCTCCTACGTGGTTTTTAACGGCTATGTTTCTAACCTATTTGCTCTTAAAAGTTAGCTTCAGGATAACTAAAGGAAAGAAAAGGGAACTTTTTTTGTTTGCTCTTTCCATGTTTGTACTTGGGGCTTTGCTTCATTATTTTTGTCCTGTGCTTTTACCTTGGAGTTTGGAATGTATTCCATTATTTTACTGCTATATGGTAAGCGGCTATTTTATCAGGGAGGAAGGACTTCTAGAGAAAAAAATGCCTGTAGCACTTATTCTTGCTATAGTAGTCTTTTTCCTAAGCTGTGAGTTTAACGGTTCGGCAAATATTTCAGTAGGGCATTTGGGAAAGAGTCTTGTAGCCGGAATGTATAACGGAATATTCTCTTCGTTTTTTATCATATGGCTGTTAAAGCAGTTAGAAATCAAAATTGCCCTTAAGCTTACAGAGTTTATGGCAGGGTTTGGTAAGCATACGCTAACGATTTTGTGCTACCATATGCTTGTTTTTGCTTTTGGACAGGGTGTTTTGCAAATAATTATTCCAGAGACTCTTATGGAACAGAATTTGATAAGCAGGATAGTAAAAATATTTATTATTATCATAACAACTGTGGTAATCATATTGGTAGAAAAAATAGTATCAACTCTGTCTGAAAGGAGGAGGTTATGAAAGCAAGAGATACCAGTTTAGATGCGGTAAAAGGCTTTGCTATTGTACTTGTAATGTTAGGTCACTGTATCGTAAAAAACAATATGGTAGATGCGGCAGGTGACCCATATGTATACGACATCATAAAGGCTATTGAAATGCCTCTTTTTATTATGATAAGTGGCTATCTGGCAGGGCTTTCTTCAAAAATGAACTCCATAAAAGAAGCATTAACGGTCATAAAAAAGCGGGCTGTTTCCTATCTGGTCCCCTTTTTTGTGTGGATTTTTTTAAGTAACCTGCTAAGTGGTGTCTTTACACCCATTAAGGCATTAAAAGACGTACTCTTTCATTTAGACTGGGGACTTTGGTTTTTAATGACTTTGTTTATTTTTACTGTTTTAATATTAATAGCAGACTGCTTTCCTAAATTTTGGCAATGGGCTGTTTTCTTGATCTTTGCATATGGACTTTTTTTACTCCAAAGTCGTAGCGGTAATACTTTTTTAAGTCCACATTTGTCAATTCGCTATATGCCTTATTACACTTTAGGATTTTTAGTTAGCAGATACTTACTGCCTCTTAGAGAAAAAGAAAATAAGTTGCTAATAAAGCTCACAGAAAAGAATGTATTGTGGTGTTTGTGGGGAATCAGCCTTGTGGGGTTTGTATATCTGATTATTGGATTTGATATGGTAACGGTTCACTCCCCTTTGGAGCTTCTTGCCCAGATGACAGCCTCCCTGCTTGGCAGTTTTGTATGTTTCTTTGGAATTTACCAGCTTTATGAATATAAAAAAAAGAAACAACCGATTGATAATACAAGCAAAGCAGAGTTTCATAAAACTCCTTTTCTATCCCGGGTAGGACTTTATACTCTGGAAATTTATGTACTACATTTTCGTTTTGTAAAAATGCTTGGATTTTATAAAAAAGGATACAGCCTTTACAGTCTTGAGGGAGTCTGTATAGTAACCGTATCCTTTGCAGTCATGAGTGTATTAACATGGCTGATTACTTTTCTTGTAAAAAAAGTGCCTGTACTTAATTTTTTACTTTTTGGAAAATACCGTCCTCGCCGTTAGAGGAAACAAAAATACATTGATAGGTTTCTCCTTTATAAATAAGAGTGTCTTCTGTGTTTAAGGTACCTAACTCAATTCTAAGAATATAAGAAGGTGGATCTATGGATTTTTCATACAAAGGAGTATCCACTGTTACAATGTGGGATAAGGTAGTTTCAGGCATTTTCTTTCGGAACATTAGCCATAATGGATAATCATAACCATCTCCGGAAATTTGTACGCCCACATTGGAAAAAGCAGTTTCTTCATCAGTTTCTGATAAGGTAACCATTTCATCCGCCATTTCCATATAGCTGACATATCTGTCATTAAAAGTAAAATAGCGGCTTAAACGGTTAGCCATACCTTCCTTTACATTGGTAATAGAAGGTTCCATGTTGTAAGTAATGGAAGGGATTGCCAGATACATACTTAAAAGAGCAAGAGGAATCAAAATGATTCCTTTTTTCTTTATTTTACTAAAAAGCAGGCTTAAAATATTGGCAATCATAATAACTGTCATGGCAAGTGCCGGATACATAATTCTGGTTCCCCAGGGCTGCCATCTTAACAGCGCCATAATAAAACCAAAGGAAAGCCAGCAGGAAATACCAAATCCAATAGTGGTGGAATGGGATTTTTTATGTCTGATGGCTAATACAATCAAAATAACGCCACAAAGCAGCGCCAGATATCCAACAAAAGCACTAGGGGTAATATCATGGGAATACATATTATCTCCACGGTTCATATGTCTTACATAATCAAAGCCGTGGAATGAAATAGCCACATTATTTACCTCAACCTTTAGAGCAGCTCCGGTATGAATGGCAATCCGGCATATAAATCCGTTTAAAGCATCGGATAGATGCTGTGTTAATATCAGGGAATAATTTTTTAAAATATTTACAATAATGTAGTACACGTTTTTGGTAGCAACCATAATATCCCCACTGGCAGTATCCGGCATAATGGTACCGGCGGACAGCACATTCCGGATAAGAGTTTCACTAATCACTGCCACAATAGAAACTCCTGCAAAAGCAGCTGATTTTATTAATTCTGAAATATTGTCTTTCTTTATTAAGCGGACAATTAACAGCCATGGAAGGAAAAAAATCATGGATGCACAAATGCTTGTCTTAGTTAGAAAGGCAAAAGCAACCGTAAGGGCTGTTAAAAACAAAAGATTTCCCGCTTTTTTATTAAATTCAATTTTCTCCATCTGAATAAACCGGAGAAAATAATAAAGAAACAGTGCAAACCACATAGCTGCGAACAAGTCATTCTGTGTTGTCATGCTTTGTGAAATGGTAAGAGGCATAGTCACAAACAAAAAAGCCCCCAAAATAGAAAAGTTTCTGTCTGTTCCAATCATTCTGGCGCATTTATATAAATAAAGTGCAGTAATCCCCATAGCAAAATATTGAAGCAAATTTAAAAAGCTGTCGCTACCAGTCAGCAAAAACATGTGAAGTAAGTTATACTCTGCTAACACTGGTGAATAATTCTGCCTTGCAATACTTGTGACAAAATGATTGACACTCTGATTGTCAATCCAGTGACCGATTCTGGCAAGATGATAAGTCATGGAATCATAGTTATAAGGCACTGTAAACAGGGCTGCAAAAAATAAAATCACAAACAAAATACCCATAAGAGCAACCATAATCTTTTCGGCTATGGTAAAATCCTTTATTATTTGTAAAAAACGGGAAAATTCATCCTTATTGCTTTTAGAAGGATATTTCCAAATGAGAATAATTAAAATTACAAGTAAAAAAAACCAGCATACAAATACAGATACTGCATTTAAAATTCCCGGTATACTCAAAAGATTGGTAATCACGAGAAGGGCAAGCTGCGAATAAAGCAGTGCTTTACCAAAAGACCCAAAATAATCATCATTTCTTTTCTTTAACTGCAAATAAAAAAATAATAAAAACACAATAGGTAATACTAAAATCATATAAGACTCCTTCCGCCATGTTCTCACAAAAAATGGTAGATTTTATACTATAAAAGAGGTATACTATTAAAAGGCATACAAGACAATATTACCATACTTTGGAAGATTTTAATATGAAAAAAAAGCAAAGATATTTACTGATTACTTCATTGGTTCTCTGGCTTATTACATTTTTTACTGATAGTAAAATGTTTTCCGGAGCACCTTTAAATATGAACTGCCTGCCGGTGGATGAGGCGGCAACGGACTTTTTTTATATTGCGACAAAAATCTTAGTATTTGGATTTATTTATGGTTTCCTTTACTTCCTTGTTTATGCAAGGAAGAAAAAAACACTGCTCATTCCATTTGCTATCTTTTTTTTCGTATACCTGGTAGGATTGATTATTACCTATCCGGGATATTATATGAATGATGACCCGATTATTTTTGCCTATGCCACCAGATATTACCCGGTGTACTGGCATCAATATTTAACGTCCTTGTTTTATATGGTTGGAATGAGTTTATTCCCGGCATCCTGCGGACCGGTACTGTTAAGTGATATTATCTATGCTATGGTATATGGCTATATTTTTTATGAAGGCAGTGAGATTTTTAGAGGAAAAAGTAAGTGGTTGTTAGGACTTTTAGGAGTATTCCCTTTTGTGCTTTTAGGAGCATTAATGTGCTTCAGACCGGCAATATATTCCGGCTTCTTTTTGTTTTATATTATGCTAATAATATTTGATAAAAAGAAAGGACAGGCACTGGGCTATAAAAAAATGCTTCTTTTGGCATTTCTTACCGCTTTATTATCCCTTTGGAGGAGTGAGGGAATTGTATTGCTTGTGTTTGCGCCTGTTTTGTTGTTAGTGGCTTACCAAAAAGTTAGCAAAAAGCAACTAGGCATATTTTTTATTGCATCTCTGTGCTTTTTCATGATTTTGAAGGTTCCCCAGTCCATAGGAGAGGAGAAGTACTATGGAAGCGACTATTTGATTATTGCCACAACAAGGCCTTTATCGGTAATTGTTCACAGGGAGCAGACTTACGAGGGTGCACAGGATGATTTGGCAAATATCAGTAAGGTAACAGAATTTGGTTATCTTCATAATGATTCACTGTCCTGTAGTGCTTATAACAGGTACAACTCCGACCACAATGAAGGTCGCTACACCCAGACGGGAGCAAATGCGGCAACACAAAAGGCCTATATAAAAAGCGCACTCCGGCTGATTCTTAACAATCTGGATTTGTATTTTGGAGAGAGAATCCAACTTTTCCTTGTCACAAATGGAATTTATCAGTATGATACAAGTATGGTTCTTGATTTAAAACCGGTAGTTGCAACGGATTTTCATCTTTATGACCATGACAGAGCATACGGATTTGAAATGTTAGATGCTTATAAACGGGTTTCGTTAGAGGGCAGCAATAATTACGCTCTGTTCCTATTTGACTTTGGTGGGGAAGCCTATATTCCAATGCTTGTTATAGCACTGGTAATGCTGATTGTTTCCTTTATTTACAAAAAATGGTTTTATGTTGTGCTGTTTGTATCCCTGTTTGCAAGGGAAGCAGTGATATTTTTAACAGCACCTGCTTCTTTTATTCAATACAGTTACCCGTTTATGTACGCTGTGGCAGCAGTGGCAATGGTAATGGTTATTGAAATGATGGAAAAAAGAGAAACTGGAAGGATAAATAAATGAATTTAGAAAATTACACACTTTCCATTGTAATACCTTGTTACAATGAAAAAGAAAATATTATCACAATCGTCAATAAGATTTTAGAAACACCTATTAAAAATAAAGAGATCATCGTTGTAGACGATATGTCCACAGATGGCACCAAAGAAATCTTAGAAGAAAAAGTAAGGCCTCTTGTAAGCAAGATTGTCTACCATGAGCAAAACGGAGGAAAGGGTGCTGCCCTAAAAACAGGATTTGCCCATGCTACAGGTGATATTGTGATTATTCAGGACGCGGATTTAGAATATGACCCAATGGAGTATGAGCTTGTAGTAACTCCTATTGTAAAGGGGGAAGCAGATGTAGTATACGGCTCTAGATTTTTAAATTCCAAAGCCAAGGGATATTTATCCAACCGGTTAGCCAATAAATTTTTGACAAAACTGTCAAATTTATTTACCCATTTAAAATTAACCGACATGGAAACCTGTTACAAAGCATTTAAAAGAGACATTATCCAGTCTGTAAATATTGAAGAAAAGCGGTTTGGTTTTGAACCGGAAATTACAGCTAAAATTTCCAGAATGAACATCCGTATAAAGGAAGTTCCTATTTCCTATTATCCCCGCACTATGGAGGAAGGCAAGAAAATTGGATTTAAAGATGGCTTAAGAGCCATTTATTGTATCTGGAAATATAGAAAATAAAGTGTAAGCAGTAACAAAAGAGATGTTAGGAGTTTTATTATGAACCGTGTATTAGTAACGGGAGGAGCCGGATTTTTAGGCTCACATTTATGCGAAAGATTATTAAATGAAGGAAATGATGTTATTTGTCTGGACAATTTGTTTACAGGCAGTAAAGATAATATTAGACATTTAATGGGAAATTCTTATTTTGAATTTATACGTCATGATATAACGGAGCCAATATATGTAGAGGTAGATCAGATATACAATCTGGCATGTCCGGCGAGTCCGGTTCACTATCAGCATAATCCTATTAAAACGGCAAAAACCAGTGTTTACGGAGCTTTAAATACATTAGGTCTAGCCAAAAGGACAGGTGCCAGAATTTTGCAGGCAAGTACCAGTGAAGTATACGGTGACCCGGAAGTGCACCCGCAACCGGAATCTTATAGAGGTTGTGTAAATCCCATTGGTATCAGAGCATGCTATGATGAAGGGAAACGTATGGCAGAAACTTTATTTTTTGATTATTACAGAATGCATCAGGTAGAAATTAAAGTTATGCGTATTTTCAATACTTACGGTCCCAGGATGAATCCAAACGATGGAAGGGTAGTAAGCAATTTTATTGTTCAGGCATTAAAGGGGCAGAATATTACCATATACGGAGATGGTAAACAGACAAGAAGTTTTTGCTATGTGGATGATCTAATCAACGGTATGATTAAGCTTATGAACTCTGAAAAGGATTTTACAGGTCCTGTTAATATTGGAAATCCGGGAGAGTTTACCATGTTAGAACTAGCCCAAAAAATCATTGAACTGACCGGTTCCAATTCTCAAATTGTATATGAACCACTTCCAAGCGATGACCCAATGCAGAGAAAGCCGGTAATTGATCTTGCAAAAGAAAAATTGGGCTGGCAGCCAACCGTGCAACTTGAGGAAGGTCTTTTAAAGACAATTGATTATTTTAAACGGATATTATAGATAGAGGGTGACGGAAAAGTAGAAAAATTCTGTAAAATTTTCCAACATTTTGTGACAGAAGAAAAAAACTGTGCTATAATATCCAATGTCCTAAAAGGATAAGTAATTAAGTGAACATTTGAATGAACATTTATATGGAGGCAGTTATGACAAAATCACAAATTTTAAAAAAAGCAATCTTATCACAGTATAAAAGTGTTAGACAATTCTCACTTGAGATGAATATTCCATATAGTACTCTGGTTACCGCATTAGACAGAGGGATTGAAGGAATGGCATATGGAACTGTAGTTCGTATTTGCGATAAATTAAATTTAAACCCTGTTACCTTTGCTTCTTTGGAAGATGCAACTGTTTCTGAAAAATTATTAGAAAACAGAGTTATGCAGTATTACTTAAAATTAAATGGCGAAGGAAAAGAGAAAATATTAGGACTTATGGAAGATTTTGCTCAGTTGAAGAAGTATAAAAAGTAAGAACCCGAATAATTGGATGTCCCTCTGCGAAATGCAGAGGGTTTCTTTAATATATAGTAAATTTGTTTTTTTGTGGAGGGATTATATAGAATGAATTACGATTATTTAATAGTAGGAGCAGGACTCTTTGGCAGTGTGTTTGCTTATGAAATGAAAAAGGCAGGGAAAAGCTGTCTTGTGATTGAGAAAAGAGACCATATTGCAGGTAATATTTATACAAAAAAACAGCAGGGTATCTGGGTACATAAATATGGGGCTCATATTTTCCATACTTCCAATAAAAAGATTTGGGAATATGTAAATCAGTTTGCAGAGTTTAACCAGTATATTAACAGTCCGGTTGCCGTATATAAGGATGAACTTTATAATTTGCCATTTAATATGAACACCTTCAGTAAAATGTGGGGCATTAGAACACCTGATGAGGCAAAGGAAATTATTGAAAATCAAATTGAAAAAGCAGGAGTAAAGGAACCTGCTAACTTGGAGGAACAGGCAATTTCTTTAGTGGGAACTGATGTATACAAAAAGCTTGTAAAGGGATATACTGAAAAACAGTGGGGCAGGGATTGTAAGGAGCTTCCTTCCTTTATTATAAAGAGACTTCCACTAAGATTTACGTATGATAACAACTACTTTAATGACAGATACCAGGGTATTCCAATTGGTGGTTATACCCAAATAGTGGAGAAGTTATTGAAAGGAATAGAAGTCAGACTGTCTACTGAATATAAAGAATTTATGGCATCTACTACAGATACCTTTGGTAAAATTCTTTACACAGGAATGATTGATGAATTTTTTGATTACAAACTTGGCGAACTGGAGTATCGTTCTTTGCAGTTTGAGGAAGAAACCCTTTCTAATGTGGAAAATTATCAGGGAAATGCAGTAGTAAATTATACTGAAAGAGAAGTGCCATATACCAGAATTATTGAACATAAGCATTTTGAGTTTGGTAATCAACTATCTACTATTATTACAAAGGAATATCCGGCAACCTGGAAAAAGGGTGATGAACCTTATTATCCAATTAACGATGAGAAAAATTCAGACCTTTATGAGCAGTATAAGCAGTTAGCGGATAAAGAAGTTAATGTACTTTTTGGAGGAAGATTAGGTCAGTACAAGTATTATGACATGGATAAAGTGATAGAATCTGCCCTTCAAATGGTAACAGAAGAAATGGCTTAAAATTTCCTCTTGCACTTTTTAAATCTTTTGCTATAATAGAACAGGATAGTTTGAGATTCAAAGTATTTAACTTTCAAAATATTAAAATCTCAAACAAAATAGAAAAATGAGAACATATTTATATGAAAGAAAGGATAGCGTTATGAATTGGGATGAGGCAATTAAGGATCTGGATGAGCGTAGAGAGAAAGCACTGCTTGGTGGCGGACAGGCAAGGATTGATAAACAACACAAAATTGGTAAATTAACAGCAAGAGAAAGAATTGAAATTTTATTAGATAAAGGAACATTTGTAGAAGTAGATGGATTTATTGAATCAAGAATTGATGATTTCGATCTGGATAAAAAACGTGTTCCCGGCGACGGTGTTGTAACAGGATACGGAAAAATTGACGGACGTCTTGTTTTTGTAGCAAGTGAAGATTTTACTGTTATCGGCGGTACACTGGGTGAATATCACTCCTTCAAAATTTGTCGTATCCAGGATATGGCAATGGAAATGAAGGCACCACTTATTTGCATTAATGATAGTGGTGGAGCCAGAATTGAAGAAGGTATTTCTTCTTTAAGCGGTTATGCAGGAATGTTTTTACGTCATACAAAAGCTTCCGGTGTGATTCCGCAGATTGCAGTTATTTTAGGACCATGTTCAGGTGGTGCTTGTTATGCGCCTGCTATCTGTGACTTTATTTTCATGGTAAAAGACATTTCCAAAATGTTCATTACCGGTCCAAACGTAGTAAAAACTGTAATTAATGAGGAAGTTTCCGTAGAAGAATTAGGTGGTGCAGACGTTCATGCAAGTAAATCCGGTGTTTCACACTTCACTTACGAAACAGAAAACGATTGTTTGATGGGTGTGAGAAAATTACTTTCCTACTTACCGGGCAGCAATGATGATAAGCCGCCGGTAGTAAAGACCATTGATGAAAAACAATCCTTACTTTTCAGTGTAAATAAAGTTTTAAATAAAATGGGAAATCTTGGAAAGAACTTTGTAAAGAATAATGAAGATAGATGCTATAAATTAGTAGACATCGTTCCGGACAACTCCCGTCGTGCATATGATGTACATGAAGTGGTAGAATGCGTAGCTGACAGAGGAAGCTTCTTTGAAGTACAGAAAGAATTTGCAAAAAATATCGTAGTAGGTTTTGGCCGTATGGAAGGCAAGGTAACAGGTTTTGTATGTAATCAGCCGGCAGTTATGGGTGGTTCTTTAGATTATCATGCATCTGATAAGATGGCAAGATTTATCCGTTTCTGTGACTGCTTTAACATTCCGCTTGTAACATTAGTTGACGTACCTGCATTTTTACCGGGTACAAATCAGGAGCACAATGGTATTATCCGTCACGGCGCAAAAGTACTTTATGCATACTCAGAAGCTACTGTGCCAAAGGTTTCTGTTATTATGAGAAAAGCATACGGTGGTGCTTACATTGCCATGAACTCAAAGGATATGGGTGCAGACATTGTATACGCATGGCCTATCGCTGAAATTGCAGTCATGGGTGCTGATGGAGCAGTAAACATTGCATTTAAGAGAAAAATCAAAGAAGCTTCTGATCCATATGCAGCAAGAGAAGCTTACAAGCAGGAATATGAAGAACGTTTCTTAAATCCTTATGTGGCAGCTTCCAGAGGTTATGTAAATGAAGTTATTAAACCGGAAGAAACAAGAAAAGCAATCTTAAAAGCACTTTCCGGCTTAGAAAGCAAAAAAGTAGAAGCTCCAAAGAAGAAACATGGAAATATTCCACTGTAAGATGGAAAAGTTTATTGGAAGTATTATAATAATTTAAATATATAAAACCCACGGTTACCGGTATTTTGTAACTGTGGGTTTTGATATTAAAATGCATTGCTATTTCCTACATTCTTTCGTATACTATAAGAAATGTATGTACAAAAACCAATTGTTACCGGAAAGGAATCTACCATGAAAAAAATATTAGCTATTATCCCGGCCAGAAGTGGCTCTAAAAGCGTTGTAAATAAAAACATTCGCTTAATTAACGGAAAACCTATGATGGCATATTCGATCGAACATGCTAAAGAGTCCAAATATATCAATCGTATCATTGTTACAACAGATAGCGAAGAATATGCGGCTATCGCAAGAGAATACGGTGCTGAAACTCCGTTTTTAAGACCGGCAGAGTTAGCAGGGGATAACTCTTTGGATATAGAAGTGTTTGAACATGCTCTAGGCTGGCTTAAAAAAGAAGAAGGTTATGAACCGGATATTATTGTACAGCTTCGCCCAACAGATCCAATCCGTAACCCGGAAGATATTGATAAAATGATAGAAATGATGTTAGAAGATGACACGGTAGACGCAGTGCGCAGCGTAGCATTAACTGATACCGTACCTCATAAAATGTGGTACGTTGGGGAAGACAATATTATGGAGCCTATTATGAAGGACATTCCGGAGGCTTATAATATGCCAAGGCAGGAGCTTCCTAAAATCTACCACCAAAACGGCAACACGGACGTACTTCGTCCAAGAAATATTACCGAATACCACTCCATGACCGGAAAGAAAATTAAGGGCTACATTATGAGTGAAATGTATGATGTTGACACTGAAGCTGATTTTTTAAGAATTTCAGAATGTTTAAAAATCAAACAGGGAGGTAAGATTTTTGTTTTCGATATTGACGGTGTAATTGCCCAGATACGAAAAGATTTATCCTATGGTGAGACAGGTCCTATTGAGGAAATGGTAAAAATTATAAATGAACTTTACGATTTAGGAAACCGCATTGTGCTTTTTACAGCCAGAGGTTATGTAACGGGAATTGACTGGAGAGAGACTACGGAAAAGCAAATGAAGGAATGGGGCGTTAAATATCATGAACTTCATATGGGAAAACCAAATGCAGATTACTATGTAGATGATAAGATGCTAAGCCTGGATTTCCTTTATAAAGAATTCGGAAAATAAAAATAAGCATAAAGCATTGTATAAAGAAACATGTGCCGGAAGAATAAAAAAAGACTTGAAGATGATCATTTTCAAGTCTTTTTTGATACAAAATTCCTAATATATAAAATAATTATTTTGCAACACAAGTAAAATATCTAGCAATACCCATTAAATAACATTCCACTATAGGAACTGGTTAGATAAGGGTTAGGAAAATTCTTGCCTGGATTTTTATATGCTACAATTTTTTTGTCTGCATATTCCATAGGATTTAATGCAACAGAATTGGTTTTCTTTAGAACGGAATTGGTAAAATCCTTTATGGAAGAAAACGTCTCATTAAAATCCTGCGTAAGAGCAGCCTGGGACAATTGGTTTTCGTCAAGTTCCAAAGTGCCCTTGTCATCCACATGAAGTCCTAAATTCTCCAAATGACTGGAATAAGAAGTGGCGATATGTGATATTTCATTTACCAGGCGACTGCTTCCCGGTTGATTCTCTATGTATTCAGAAGCGGTTTTTAAGAAATTATTGTAACCACCAATTAAAGTCTGAATATTCATTTTTAAACTCTCTACATCATTTTTAATGCCGATAATTGCCACATTATCTTCTGATTCGCTTAACCCTTTCAAGGAAATTTCGTACATTTTTTCCACGGTAAAGCGATTTGAATTAGTAGAGTGTTTTTTTCCATTAATCGTTACTTCCGCATTGGCAGCGTTTCTGGTAATGTCCCCGATGCCCAGATAATTCACAATGCCGGATGCTAAACTTGTATTTTCATCTGAAACCTGAAAAAGAAAATCTTTATTGCTTTGGATGCCGGTTTTTTTAGAAGTAAGCTTTAAAGCAGAATTACCGGATGCGTCTTCTAAAATCTCAGAATTAATACCTATTTCAGCATTGTTAATCAGGCGACTTAAACGTTCCATAATTACCTTATTGGTTTCGGTGGAACCAATACTGAACTGGAATTCATAATGAAAGTCGTCCAGGTTTAGATTAAAAGAATAGGTGTTTGGAGCTAATGAAACAACCTCGTCGGAGGGAAGGTAATTGCCTAAGTTTACCTGGGGTAAAGCCAGAGAATCTACTTGTACTTCCAAAGTGTGTTGTTCATCAGCAGTAGCTATATCTCCAACGTATTCAGCAGATACTATTGCTTCGTTGCTGGAATAGGCAACCTTCTTATTTAATAAATCTTTTTCATCGAGACCGCCCAAAGAGGCTACGGTGTTGCGGAAACTTCTGGCGTTTTCTTTTAATCCTACAGCAAAGGATTTGTAATCTTTCTTTTCGTTTAATAGATAAAGAGGAGATTCTTTGCTCAATTTAACAATATTGTTATATACGTTGCGAAGCTCACTTTTTTTATGTGAATCAAAAGAAGTGCTGCCTTTTGGAGCGTATGTAGTGAGATAGTAATTGTATGCTGTGTTAAGTGCTGAAAAATTAACAGACATCATTCTCCTCCTTTCTATATAAATCATGCATGACCGAGAATATATTGTTAAGTAAAGTGTAACATCTTCTTATTATATGTGCAATAAGAAATAAAGTTGTTTTTGAAAAAAACATTGACGATAACCGCATACTATGGTATAGTATTCAAGCGAGAAGAGATTTAGGTCTTTTTTTTATGCTCAAAAAATGGCATAAAAAAGAGAACACTAACGGAATGAAATATAGAAGAAATGGGCGCGGAGGTGGAAAAATGCGTACAAAAATCACATTAGCATGTACAGAATGCAAAAACCGTAACTACAACTTAACAAAGGATAAAAAGACACATCCAGACAGAATGGAAACAAAGAAATATTGTAGATTCTGCAAAACTCACACATTACACAAAGAGACAAAATAAGATAACCAAAAGGGAACTGTAAACGTTCAGGCAAAAAGGAAAGTGAAAATTATGGGAGAAAACGCAACTCAGGATAAGCAGCCAAAGGTTAGCTTCAGCGAAGGCGTGAAAGCCGAATTTAAGAAAATTTCTTGGCCAGACAAAAAAACCCTCGGCAAACAGACAATAACAGTAACTGTAACATCTATCGTAGTTGGCTGTATTATTGCCGTAATTGATATGGTAATCCAGTATGGTATCAATTTCTTAACAATGTAAGAGTGAGGGTGGAAATATGGCAGAAGCAAATTGGTATGTAGTTCATACCTATTCCGGGTATGAAAATAAAGTAAAAGCCAATATTGAAAAAACCATTGAGAACAGACATCTGGAAGAGGAAATCTTAGAAGTAAGAGTTCCTATGCAGGATGTTGTAGAGTTGAAAAACGGTGCAAAGAAAACCGTTCAGAAAAAAATGTTCCCAGGCTATGTTTTAATCAATATGGTGATGAATGACGATACCTGGTACGTTGTTCGCAATACAAGAGGCGTTACTGGATTCGTAGGACCGGGAAGCAAGCCGGTACCACTTACCGATGCAGAAATGAAGCCGCTTGGAATTCAGATTGAGAACATTTCAGTTGATTTTGGCGAAGGAGATACCATTGCAGTGGTTGCAGGTGTCTGGAAAGATACTGTTGGTGTTGTTCAGAGAATGGACTACAGCAAGCAGACGGCAACTATCAATGTGGAGATGTTTGGAAGAGAAACTCCGGTAGAAATCAGTTTTGCCGAAGTTCGAAAAATGTAACAGTTGATGTTCATAGGATGTATTCCTACTTATATAAAGATAAGAAGAATCATGTATGAGCTGTGGGAGGATTATTCTTAGTCCGCCACTACCACAATTTATTAGGAGGTGCCAAAATGGCAAAGAAAGTAGAAGGATATATTAAGTTACAAATCCCTGCTGGTAAAGCTACACCAGCACCACCAGTTGGTCCAGCACTTGGTCAGCATGGTGTAAACATCGTTGAATTTACAAAACAGTTCAACGCAAGAACAGCAGATCAGGGAGATATGATTATCCCTGTTGTTATTACAGTATATGCAGACAGAAGCTTCAGTTTTGTTACTAAAACTCCACCAGCTGCAGTACTTCTTAAGAAAGCTTGTAAGATTCAGTCTGGTTCTGCAACACCAAACAAAGTAAAGGTTGCAAAGATTTCTAAAGCGGAAGTTCAGAAAATCGCAGAACTTAAAATGCCAGACTTAAATGCAGCAAGTTTAGATGCAGCTATCAGCATGATTGCAGGTACTGCAAGAAGTATGGGTATCACAGTAGAAGACTAGTTACTGTTTATTCAGTAGCCGGGTGTTTTCCCAACAGCAAATATAACGTGTGGGAGGAGTAAAGCTCCGCCACTACCACAAGGAGGTAAACAAAATGAAACATGGTAAAAAATATAATGAAGCTGCCAAGTTAATTGACCGTTCTGTTCAGTACGAAGCAGCAGAAGCAATTGCATTAGCTAAGAAATCAGCTACAGCAAAATTTGATGAAACAATTGAAGCACACATCAGAACAGGATGTGATGGACGTCACGCAGATCAGCAGATTCGTGGTGCTGTTGTATTACCAAACGGTACAGGTAAAACTGTAAAAGTTTTAGTATTCGCAAAAGGTGATAAAGTAAATGAAGCAGAAGCAGCAGGCGCAGATTTTGTTGGTGGTGATGAATTAATTCCAAAGATTCAGAATGAAGGCTGGTTAGACTTTGACGTAGTTGTTGCTACACCTGATATGATGGGTGTTGTTGGTCGTCTTGGTAAAGTACTGGGACCAAAAGGCTTAATGCCAAACCCTAAAGCTGGTACTGTAACAATGGACGTTACAAAAGCAATTAACGACATTAAAGCAGGTAAGATTGAATACAGACTTGATAAGTCTAATATCATTCACGTTCCAGTTGGAAAAGCTTCTTTCTCAGAAGAAAAGTTACAGCAGAACTTTGATGCTTTAATGGAAGCTATCGTAAAAGCAAAACCAAGTACATTAAAAGGTCAGTATTTAAAGAGTATCACTCTTACATCTACAATGGGACCTGGTGTAAAAGTTAGCACAGCAAAATACTAATTAGAGTTTTGGGAACATGGCGAAAGTCATGTTCCTTTTTAATATGTGCCAATGACTATGTTTTTCTGAAAACGGAAAGGGGTTTACATAAGTTTAGGGTATCGTATAATAGAAATGATTGATTATCTGGTAAATGGATTTATGGGAGGAAGCTTATGAAAGAAAAAAACAGTAGACCGATGATATTGTTTAGTACAGTGTTAGTGGCGGTATTACTAGTTGGTACAATAGTACTGTTATGTATAGATACTACCAAGCCTGCATCAAACCAAACGGATTCAGAACAACTGCAGGAAGAAATAAACAAAAAGGAAATTGATAGGAGTAGGATAGTAAATGAAGAAGTTCCTTCTTGTGAGGAAACTGATAATAAAGGAAATATAGAATCCCAAATAGGTGAAGCGGCTCAGTGGGAAGGAAAATACGGGGAAGTGTTAGCTAATCCGGAACAGATGATGAAAGAAGGCATTTATGCAAAAGAAGCAGCCAATACCGATGAAGTGGTATTGATGTTTGCAGGCGACATATGTTTTGATGAAAATTATTCCAATATGTATTATTTATCTCAGCGAGGTGGAGATATTAGCAAATGTTTTTCTGAAAGTCTGTATGAAGAAATGATTAATGCTGACATTTTTATGGTAAATAATGAATTTACTTATACTGTAAGGGGAGAACCAATTCCGGAGAAAGCATATACTTTTCGGAGTAATCCTGAGAATATAAAGCTTTTGGAAACTATGGGGGTAGATATTGTATCTTTAGCAAATAACCATGCTTACGACTATGGGGAGATTTCGCTGTTAGATTCGTTGGATACTTTAGAAAATTCCGGAATGCCTTATGTAGGAGCCGGTAGAAATTTTGAAGAAGCAAAGAAACCTGTGTATTTTATTAGCAATGATATAAAGATTGCCATTGTATCAGCAAGTCAGATAGAAAGACAGGATAATCCTGATACAAAGGGGGCTACGGAAAATAGTCCCGGAGTGTTTCGTTGTTGGGGTAATGGGTTAGAGGATTTGTTAGAAACTATAAAAGAAGCAAAAGCTAATAGTGACTTTGTAGTAGTTTACATACATTGGGGGACGGAAAACACAGATGAATTAGACTGGGCGCAGACATATCAGGCGCCCCGAATTGCTGAAGCAGGTGCCAATGTAATTATTGGTGGACATACCCACTGTCTTCAGGGCATTGATATAACAAAAGATGTGCCTGTAATTTATAGTATAGGAAATTTCTGGTTTAATTCTAAGAATTTGGATGCAGGGATTGTGAAACTAACTGTAAATAAACAAGGACTAAAATCTTTTCAGTTTCTTCCTGTAAAAACACAAAGCTGCTTTACTTCTTTTGCAGAAGGAGAAGAAAAGACGGCGATTTTGGAATATATGAGATCAATTTCAACAAATGTGTCAATGGACGAAGAAGGAATTGTCAGCTGGTAAGCTGTTACTTGTCACTCGTACCTGGTAAACAGTAACGATAAGCTTCTCCGTTTCTTAGAAAATGTGAAAATGAGCTTGACAACTCTATAGTAGCTATGCTATTCTATCTAAGGTCGTTTTGACCATGCCGAAGACAGTAGGTGCTAAGGATGACAAGTCCGGTGCGTAAGTATATCGCCTACCGAGGAGAAAAGAGTTATCAAAAGAACTTTTTGCCTTCCGGTCTTCCGGGAGGCTTTTTTATAAGCTAACTCCTATCGGCAACAAAATCTATAAGGAGGAAAGAAAATGGCTAAAGTTGAACTGAAACAACCTATCGTTGAAGAAATTTCAAACTACATCAAAGATGCTCAGTCTGTTGTATTAGTTGATTACCGTGGACTTACTGTAGAACAGGATACAAGACTTCGTAAGCAGATGCGTGAAGCTGGAATTACTTACAAGGTTTACAAAAACACCATGATGAACTTTGCATTTAAAGGAACTGATTGTGAAGCATTAACACAGTACTTAGAAGGACCAAGTGCTGTTGCTATCTCTGCTACAGATGCAACTGCTCCTGCAAGAGTTCTTGGTAAATTTGCAAAAGAAGCAAATAAGCTGGAAATCAAAGGTGGTATTGTGGAAGGCGTTGCATATGATGCAAAAGGAATCGCAGATATTGCAAACATTCCAAGCAGAGAAGAATTACTTTCCAAATTACTTGGAAGTCTTCAGTCTCCAATTACCAACTTTGCTCGCGTCATGAACCAGTTAGCAGAAAAAGGTGGCGCATCCGATGCAGCACCAGCAGCAGAGGAAGTTGCAGAAGCGCCTGCTGAAACAGCAGAAGCTCCAGCAGAAGAAGCAGCTGAAACATCAGCTGAATAATGAAACAGATAAATAGTTTAAATGGAGGAATTTAAAATGGCAAAATTAACAACAGCAGAATTTATTGATGCTATTAAAGAATTAACAGTATTAGAATTAAATGATTTAGTAAAAGCTTGTGAAGAAGAATTTGGCGTATCTGCAGCAGCAGGTGTTGTAGTTGCAGCAGCAGGTGCAGCTGATGGCGCTGGCGCTGAAGAAAAAACAGAGTTTGACGTAGAATTAACAGAAGTTGGACCAAACAAAGTTAAAGTTATCAAAGTAGTACGTGAAGCTACAGGTCTTGGATTAAAAGAAGCTAAAGATTTAGTAGACAATGCTCCTAAGATGTTAAAAGAAGCTGCATCTAAAGAAGAAGCAGATGATATTAAAGCAAAATTAGAAGCAGAAGGTGCTAAAGTTACATTAAAATAATGTAAAGTAAGTGCTTATACTTAGGCTCAGAAATTATTCTGAGCCTTTTTGTTTTTTGAAAAAATATAAAAGTTATCAACGTATAATAAGAAAATATTACCATTTTTATAAAAATATTATTGACTTGTATACAATATTGTAGTACAATAGACGATGCACTATTGTGGTATGGTATACTTATTATAATACTATCAACCGCAAACTAGACATATAAACGGAAAGAACGGGGTGAAATGTCAATGGAAAAGAACAGAATACGTCCTATTGCCGCAGGCAAGAACATACGTATGAGTTATTCACGACAAAAAGAGGTTTTGGATATGCCAAACCTGATCGAGGTTCAAAAAGACTCTTATAATTGGTTTTTGAACGAGGGATTGAAAGAAGTATTTGCAGATATTTCTCCAATCGAAGATTACAGCGGACACTTAAGCTTAGAGTTTGTTGACTTTGAATTGTGTGAAGAAGACGTTAAGTATTCTATTGAAAAGTGTAAAGAAAGAGATGCTACTTATGCAGCACCTTTAAAAGTTAAGGTACGTCTTTACAACAAAGAGAAAGAAGAAATCAGTGAACATGAAATTTTCATGGGTGATTTACCTCTTATGACAGAAACAGGTACATTCGTTATTAATGGCGCAGAAAGAGTTATCGTTAGCCAGTTAGTACGTTCACCTGGTATTTATTATGCAATCGGACATGATAAGATTGGTAAAGAGTTATTCTCATCTACGGTAATTCCAAACCGTGGTGCATGGTTAGAATACGAAACAGATTCCAATGACGTTTTCTACGTACGTGTAGATAGAACTAGAAAAGTACCAATTACTGTACTTCTTCGTGCACTTGGTATTGGTACCAATGACGAAATTAGAGAATTATTTGGCGATGAACCGAAAATCGAGGCAAGTTTTACGAAAGACGTTTCTGAAAATTATCAAGAAGGTCTTTTAGAGTTATACAAAAAAATCCGTCCAGGTGAGCCTCTTTCCGTAGAAAGTGCAGAGAGCCTTATTACGGCTATGTTTTTTGACCCAAGACGATATGACCTTGCAAAAGTAGGTAGATATAAATTTAACAAAAAGTTGGCACTGAGAAACCGTATTAGAAATCAGGTTTTAGCTGAGGATGTAATTGATACTTTCACAGGCGAAATTCTTGCAGAAGCGGGAACAACTGTTACAGCTGAGTTAGCAGATGCTATCCAGAATGCAGCAGTGCCTTATGTATATGTACAGACAGAAGAAAAGAATGTAAAGATTCTTTCCAATATGATGGTTGATATTACAAACTTTGTGGACTGCAATCCAAAAGAACTTGGCGTAACAGAGCAGGTTTATTTCCCTGTGTTACAAAGCATCTTAGAAGAGTATGGTGATAAGCCGGAAGAGTTAGCAGGTGCTATCCAGAAAAACATTAGCGAATTAATTCCAAAACATATTACAAAAGAGGATATTATTGCATCTATCAACTACAATATCCATTTAGAGTATGGCGTTGGAACAGATGATGATATTGACCATTTAGGTAACAGACGTATCAGAGCTGTTGGTGAATTATTGCAGAATCAGTACAGAATTGGTTTATCAAGACTTGAAAGAGTTGTTAGAGAAAGAATGACAACTCATGATGCAGAAGAAATTTCACCGCAGGTACTCATTAATATTAAACCGGTACAGGCAGCGGTAAAAGAATTTTTTGGTTCTTCCCAGTTGTCACAGTTCATGGATCAGAACAATCCATTAGGTGAATTAACACATAAGAGACGTTTATCCGCATTAGGACCTGGCGGTCTTTCCAGAGATAGAGCCGGATTCGAGGTTCGTGACGTTCATTACTCCCATTACGGAAGAATGTGTCCTATCGAAACTCCTGAAGGTCCAAACATCGGTCTGATTAACTCTCTTGCTACTTATGCAAGAATTAATGAGTATGGTTTTGTTGAAGCACCATACCGTAAAATTGATAAAGCTGATCCGGAAAATCCAAGAGTAACGGAAGAAGTTGTTTATATGACAGCTGATGAAGAAGATAATTACCACGTAGCTCAGGCTAATGAAGCTTTGGATGAAAAAGGATACTTTGTTAGAAAGATGGTTTCCGGTCGTTATAAAGAGGAAACACAGGAATATCCAAAGGCTATGTTTGATTACATGGACGTATCACCTAAGATGGTGTTCTCTGTAGCTACAGCCCTGATTCCTTTCCTTGAAAATGACGATGCTAACCGTGCCTTGATGGGATCTAACATGCAGCGTCAGGCTGTACCACTTCTTATTACAGAAGCTCCTGTAGTAGGTACCGGTATGGAACCAAAGGCAGCCGTTGACTCGGGGGTATGTGTGGTTGCGAAAAAAGCAGGTACTATCGATTATGTATCTTCTAACCTGATTAGAATGACGTATGATGATGGCGAAAGAGACGAATACCGTCTTACAAAGTTTGCAAGAAGTAACCAGTCAAACTGCTACAACCAGAAGCCTATCGTATTTAAGGGCGACCATGTAGCACAGGGGCAGGTAATTGCAGATGGTCCTTCTACAGAAGGTGGCGAATTAGCTCTTGGTAAAAACCCGCTTATCGGTTTCATGACCTGGGAAGGTTACAATTACGAAGATGCTGTTTTATTAAGTGAAAGATTGGTTCAGGAAGATGTTTATACATCTGTTCATATAGAAGAATACGAAGCAGAAGCACGTGATACAAAATTAGGACCGGAAGAAATTACAAGAGACGTTCCTGGTGTAGGTGATGATGCATTAAAAGATCTGGATGATAGAGGTGTTATCCGCATTGGTGCAGAGGTTCGTGCCGGAGATATTTTAGTTGGTAAAGTAACTCCAAAAGGAGAAACAGAGCTGACAGCAGAAGAAAGACTTCTTCGTGCAATTTTTGGTGAGAAGGCAAGAGAAGTAAGAGATACTTCATTAAAAGTACCTCACGGTGAATATGGTATCGTAGTAGATGCAAAAGTATTTACAAGAGAAAATGGAGATGAATTATCACCTGGTGTAAATCAGGCAGTTCGTATCTATATTGCCCAGAAGAGAAAGATTTCTGTTGGTGATAAGATGGCTGGACGTCATGGTAACAAGGGTGTTGTTTCCCGTGTATTACCGGTAGAAGATATGCCATACTTACCAAACGGACGTCCTCTTGACATCGTATTAAATCCACTTGGTGTACCTTCCCGTATGAACATTGGACAGGTACTTGAAATTCACTTGTCATTAGCTGCAAAAGCATTAGGCTTTAACGTAGCAACACCTGTATTTGATGGTGCAAATGAACGTGACATTATGGATACGTTAGATGTGGCTAACGATTATGTAAATACAGAATGGGAAGAATTCGAAGCTAAGTACAAAGACGAATTACTTCCGGAAGTTTTAGAGTATTTATATGAAAACAGAGAACACAGAAAGCTTTGGAAGGGTGTTCCTCTTTCAAGAGATGGTAAGGTAAGACTTAGAGACGGTCGTACCGGAGAATATTTTGATTCACCGGTAACAATCGGTCACATGCATTACTTGAAACTGCACCACTTAGTAGACGATAAGATTCATGCTCGTTCTACCGGTCCTTACTCATTAGTAACACAGCAGCCTTTAGGTGGTAAAGCGCAGTTTGGTGGACAGAGATTTGGTGAAATGGAAGTTTGGGCATTAGAGGCTTATGGTGCTTCTTATACACTTCAGGAAATCTTAACAGTGAAATCCGACGATGTTATCGGACGTGTTAAGACTTATGAAGCAATTATTAAGGGCGATAACATTCCTGAGCCGGGAATTCCAGAATCATTCAAGGTTCTTTTAAAGGAATTACAATCTCTTGGTTTAGATGTAAAAGTACTTCGTGAAGATAATACCGAAGTGGAAATTATGGAATCAATCGATTACAGCGAAACAGATTATCGTTATGAGATTGAAGGAGATTCCAAAGACTATGATTACGAAAGAGAATCATTAGGCTCAATGGGGTATCAGGAACAGGAATTTGACGCTGAAGGAGAATTAGTAAGCGCAGAAGACGAAATAGATGCAGATTTCGAAGGAAATTTCTCAGATGAATTTGCAGGTAGCTTTGAAGAGTAGTAAGTGATTCTAACAACGTAATTGGAAGGAGAGCCAAAATGTCAGAAATAAAAAACGAAGTGTATCAGCCAATGACATTTGATGCAATCAAAATCGGATTAGCATCCCCGGAAAAAATTAGAGAATGGTCAAGAGGCGAAGTTTTAAAGCCGGAAACCATTAACTATAGAACTTTAAAGCCTGAGAGAGACGGACTTTTTTGTGAAAAGATTTTCGGACCAAGCAAGGACTGGGAATGCCACTGTGGTAAATATAAAAAAATCAGATATAAAGGTGTTGTCTGCGACCGTTGTGGTGTAGAAGTAACAAAAGCAAACGTGCGTAGAGAACGTATGGGACACATTGAGCTTGCAGCTCCTGTGTCTCACATATGGTATTTTAAAGGAATCCCAAGCAGAATGGGACTTATCCTTGATTTATCTCCAAGAGTACTTGAGAAAGTATTGTACTTTGCTTCTTATATAGTACTTGATGCAGGTGAAACTAATCTTGAATACAAGCAGGTTTTATCTGAAAAAGAATATCAGGATGCAAGAGAAGAATTTGGAAACAAGTTCCGTGTTGGCATGGGTGCTGAAGCAATCAAGGAATTACTTCAGGCAATTGACTTAGAAACTGAAGCAGAAGAATTAAAATCAGGTTTAAAAGACGCTACAGGCCAAAAAAGAGCCAGAATCATTAAAAGATTAGAAGTGGTGGAAGCTTTCAGAGAATCTGAAAACAAACCGGAATGGATGATTATGGATGCTATCCCGGTAATACCACCGGATTTACGTCCTATGGTTCAGTTAGACGGTGGACGTTTTGCTACTTCAGACTTAAATGATTTATATCGTAGAATTATTAACCGTAATAACCGTTTAAAAAGACTTCTTGAATTAGGTGCGCCTGACATTATCGTGCGCAACGAGAAGAGAATGCTTCAGGAAGCTGTAGATGCCCTTATTGACAACGGAAGAAGAGGAAGACCTGTTACCGGACCTGGAAACAGAGCATTGAAATCTTTGTCCGATATGTTAAAGGGTAAATCAGGACGTTTCCGTCAGAACTTATTAGGTAAGCGTGTTGACTATTCAGGACGTTCCGTTATCGTAGTAGGACCGGAACTTAAGATTTATCAGTGTGGACTTCCAAAGGAAATGGCAATCGAGCTCTTCAAACCATTCGTTATGAAGGAGCTGGTGTCCAGAGGAATTTCACAGAATATCAAAAATGCAAAGAAATTAGTTGAAAAACTGGACACAGGTGTATGGGATGTTTTGGAAGAAGTTATTAAAGAACATCCGGTTATGTTAAACCGTGCCCCCACACTTCACAGACTTGGTATTCAAGCATTTGAGCCTATTTTAGTTGAAGGTAAAGCAATTAAGCTTCATCCATTAGTATGTACTGCCTACAACGCAGACTTTGATGGTGACCAGATGGCTGTTCACCTTCCACTTTCAGTAGAAGCTCAGGCAGAATGTAGATTTTTACTTTTATCACCAAACAACCTGTTAAAACCATCCGATGGTGGTCCTGTAGCCGTTCCTTCACAGGATATGGTTCTTGGTATTTATTACCTGACACAGGAAAGACCAGGTGCAAAGGGTGAAGGAAAAGTATTTAAGAGTGTAAATGAAGCAATTTTAGCTTACGAAAATGCAGCTATCACACTTCATTCCAGAATTAAAGTAAGAATGACCAGAAAAACAGCAGACGGTCAGGTTGCTTCCCAGAATGTAGAATCTACCTTAGGAAGATTTATTTTAAATGAAATTATTCCACAGGATTTAGGTTTCGTAGATCGTTCAAAAGCAGAGAATGCATTAGCCTTAGAAGTAGACTTCCATGTAGGCAAAAAAGGATTAAAACAAATCCTTGAAAAAGTAATTAATACTCACGGTGCAACAAAGACTGCTGAGGTATTAGATGATATTAAGGCGATGGGTTATAAGTACTCAACAAGAGCAGCCATGACTGTTTCCATTTCTGATATGACAGTACCGGAGAAAAAACAGGAAATGTTAGAAGATGCACAGCGTACTGTTGACCTTATTACCAGAAACTATAACCGCGGACTTATTACAGAGGAAGAAAGATATCGTACTGTAGTAGAGACATGGAATGAAACAGATAAAGAGTTGACCCAGGTACTGTTAGACGGACTTGATCAATACAACAACATCTTTATGATGGCTGACTCGGGTGCCCGTGGTTCTAACCAGCAGATTAAACAGCTTGCAGGTATGCGTGGACTTATGGCAGATACAACCGGTAGAACAATCGAGTTACCGATTAAATCTAACTTCCGTGAAGGTCTTGACGTACTGGAATACTTTATGTCAGCTCATGGTGCTAGAAAGGGACTTTCCGATACAGCTCTTCGTACAGCCGACTCCGGTTACCTGACAAGACGTATGGTTGACGTTTCACAGGAATTAATTATTCGTGAAATAGATTGTGCAGAAGGCAAAGATGTGATTCCGGGAATGACAGTAAAGGCATTTATGGATGGTAAAGAAACAATCGAAGGTCTTTACGACAGAATTAACGGAAGATTTGCATGTGAAGATATTAAAGATGGTAAAGGTAATGTAATCGTAAAAGCAAACCACATGATTACACCAAGTAGAGCATCTAAGATTTTAAGTATAGGTGTGAATGAAAAAGGTGAGCCGGTTGAGGAAGTTAGGATTCGTACTATTTTAACATGCCGTTCTCACAATGGTATTTGTGCAAAATGTTACGGTGCTAACATGGCAACAGGTGAAGCAGTACAGGTTGGTGAGGCAGTTGGTATTATCGCAGCCCAGTCTATCGGTGAACCTGGTACACAGCTTACCATGCGTACATTCCATACTGGTGGTGTTGCCGGTGATGATATTACCCAGGGTCTTCCTCGTGTTGAAGAACTTTTCGAGGCAAGAAAGCCAAAAGGACTTGCAATTATTGCAGAATTTGGTGGCGTAGCTACAATAAAAGATACAAAGAAAAAACGTGAAATCGTTGTTACAAACGAAGCTACCGGCGAAAGCAAGACATATCTCATTCCTTACGGTTCCCGTATTAAGATTTTAGATGGTACTGTATTAGAAGCAGGAGATGAACTTACAGAAGGTAGTGTAAATCCTCACGACTTACTGAAAATCAAAGGTATCCGTGCAGTTCAGGATTACATGATTCAGGAAGTACAAAGAGTATACCGTTTACAAGGTGTAGATATTTCTGATAAGCATATCGAAGTAATTGTTCGTCAGATGCTTAAGAAAATCCGCATTGAAAATAATGGTGATGCAGACTTCTTACCAGGTACTTTAGTAGATGTATTAGACTTTGAAGATATGAATGAGAAATTAATTGCAGAAGGAAAAGAGCCGGCAGAAGGCCAGCAGGTAATGCTTGGTATTACAAAGGCTTCCCTTGCAACCAACTCCTTCTTATCAGCAGCTTCTTTCCAGGAGACCACAAAGGTTCTTACAGAAGCAGCAATCAAAGGAAAAGTTGACCCACTGATTGGTCTGAAAGAAAACGTAATTATCGGTAAACTAATTCCAGCCGGAACAGGTATGAAACAGTACAGAAACGTAGTACTTGACAGCGATAAGAAGTTAACAGACACAGTTTCCTTCGAAGAAGAATTTGATTTTGAGGATGAAATTGAGCCGGATGAAGTTATTTCTATTATTGAAGCAGAAGAAGATGCGGTATTAGAAACAACAGAAGAATAAAAGTAAATACCATGTCCGATGTAATAATCGGATGTGGTATTTTTTTACAACCAATTACCATTATTTTGCAAGGAAACTACTTGACAAGGGAAAAGTTAATGATTATACTTAACAAGTGTGCGAAAACACATATTTTTTGCACGCATAAAAACAAAAAGGAAGGAAACGAGGTGAAAAAGAATGCCAACATTTAACCAATTAGTTAGAAAAGGACGTCAAACATCAGTAAAGAAGTCTACAGCACCAGCTCTTCAGAAGGGTTACAACTCTTTAAGAAAGAAAGCTACAGATACTTCTTCTCCACAGAAGAGAGGTGTTTGTACAGCTGTTAAGACAGCTACTCCAAAGAAACCTAACTCAGCTCTTAGAAAAATCGCCAGAGTTCGTCTTTCTAACGGAATCGAAGTAACAAGCTACATTCCAGGTGAAGGACATAACTTACAGGAGCATAGTGTTGTTTTAATTAGAGGCGGCAGGGTAAAAGACTTACCAGGTACAAGATATCACGTTATCAGAGGTACTCTTGATACTGCAGGTGTTGCTAACAGAAAGCAGGCCCGCTCTAAATACGGTGCTAAGAGACCAAAAGCTGGAAAATAATTTATTTTCCTTGTACCACGTAATAGACTAATTAGTGTTGGAATTCAAATTTTCACGCAGTATATATTATATATAAAGCTGACAAAATGAAATGCCGCACGAACACATTAGTTGTGAGTACCGATGAATTAATGCAGTAAGAAGCGTATGTAAACGATCTTACAGGAAAAATTATGAATAAGATTCGTAATTGATTCAAATATTAAGGAGGGAAGAACCGTGCCACGTAAAGGACATATTCAAAAAAGAGATGTATTAGCAGATCCTTTATACAATAATAAAGTGGTTACCAAGCTTATCAACAACATTATGTTAGATGGTAAGAAGGGTGTTGCACAGAAAATTGTATACGGAGCATTTGCAAGAGTAGAAGAAAAAGCTGGAAAGCCAGCACTTGACGTATTTGATGAAGCAATGAACAATATCATGCCTGTATTAGAAGTAAAGGCTAGACGTATTGGTGGTGCTACTTATCAGGTACCTATCGAAGTTAGACCAGATAGACGTCAGGCATTAGCTCTTCGTTGGTTAACAATGTTTTCTCGTAAGAGAGGCGAAAAGACCATGGAAGAAAGACTTGCAAACGAAATCTTAGATGCAGCTAACAATACAGGTGCTGCAGTTAAGAGAAAAGAAGATATGCACAAAATGGCAGAAGCAAACAAAGCATTTGCTCATTACAGATTCTAGTAGAGCTGCTTAGCTTTTGCTTCAGTAATAAAATAAGGAGGAAAAAACCTTGGCTGGAAGAGAATATCCATTGGCAAGAACCAGAAATATTGGTATTATGGCTCAT
>JAFSDJ010000009.1 GCA_017436305.1 Lachnospiraceae bacterium | reverse complement strand
TCTCAGCTGTAATGACATAACCTTTACTTTTCGGTAAAGTGCAAAGATTGAAAGTCCATACATGTCGGCTCCAGTGACGCAACTTTGTTCACTATAGAAAAATCGAAACTGATGTAAACGATAGGGCAGTTTATCAACGGAGGTAAGCTGCTTTATCGTTTACACCAACTTCGATTGGTTTCTAATCAATTTTATCTGCATTTCTTCTGCTTCACTTGACTTTTGTGATAATATAGCATTTAACACCCGATGGTTCGTATATACCATCTGCTCGTTTTGCAATATTTTCCCATTTAATTCTTGTACAAGATTTACAATCCGTTCAGAACAATCTTCTCTTGCCAGTTCTCCAATTGCAACAAAATAGTGATTCATATTATGAACAAATTCTTTATACCTTTCGTCTTTTTTCTCTAACTGCTCTAAGTAAATAAGTTCATCTTCATAAATACGCATTTGCCTTGTTTCTTCAATGAGCCTTTTCATTCGCTGGGCAATAATAGCAGCTAGAATAGCTCCTATTATGAATATTGCTAAAATAAAAATCCATATACTAAGCTCATCTACCTTAAACATGGCCTCAGGGAAAAAAATCAGTCCACCTATAATGCTAACTATTGTTATTACAGCATGGTAAAGAACCAGCTTTGCATCACAATAGGCAATTGCCACAGCCAGAAAAACAAAAGCCACCTGTGTCACAGCGGCATATTTTCCATCATTGGTAATAATCACAATGCAAATACACCAAAAGGATATGGTCATATATAAGTATTTGGAATATTTCCGAAACCGGCTTGTCTTCTTTTCTAAAACCTGCATGACAATACCGGTCAGCGAGGCAATTAGAATGATCCAGTCCCGCATTGTACCTTCCAAAAAAACTACTACCGCAACAAACGCCATAAGTGATATAAGTTCTGCTGCCATAAACGCAATCTTATTTGCTTTTGCCTCTTCTTCCTGTACAATGTCTAATTTCACTTTTTCATCTTTTATTATTTTCACGGCAGTTCCTCTGCATATTTCTTTGCCACTTCAATGGCAAAGGATTTTAAAAATTCTTTACTTCTGGCACGTGAAACAGAAAGTTTTTCACCATTTAAGAATTCTAACTGAGTTGGCTCAGCTATTGCTACATGTCTCAGATTTACAATATAACTGTTATGAGCATAAGCAAATCCAAAATCTTTTAAACTTTCATACAGTTCTCCTACTTTCTTTTCGGAAATATAAGTTTCTCCTGAATTTTCACAATAGATTACGGAACCTTTTCTTGCTATTGCAATATAGAGAATTTTATCAAGCTCTAATCTTTCCAATTGTTTATATTTTTTTCCCATAACACAAGGAGCCACTTTTATTTTTTCTAACTTTTCCAGTACTGTCTGCACTTCCTTATACAATTTTTCTTCATTATACTCTTTTAGCCAATAGCGGTAGGGCATAGTTTCAAAAGATTCTACAGTAGGCATATATACACCGGAACAAAACACAAGAAGTGATTCCGGAAACAACTTTCTAAACTTCCTCGCCGTTTCATTTCCGTCCATTCCCGGCATACATACGTCCAATACAAGTAAGTCAAATTGTTCTTTAAATTCCAGTTCTTTTATTAAATCTTCTCCAGACAGATATTCGTAAAATTCAATTTCTGAACATGCTTCATTAAATAGTCTCTTTATGTATTCAATAAAAACTGGATCATCATCACAAATTCCAATATGGTACATAACTCTTCTCCATAAAATTTTCTACAGATTAAAAAATCCCGGTTCTACCATTTTAATAAAACAGGGATTTTAACATGTTTACTTATTTTGTTCCAAGTGCTCCTGCAATATCATCAATCATATCAAGTACTGCCTGACGTGAAGCATCCGCAAAATTCTCCGGAGCAAATTTGTCTGAATACTGAGCATTTTTGTAAGCTGCAATAATACCTCTTGAAGAGTTTACAATAGCACCAAGTCCATCTTCATTAAAGAAATGAACCAAATCTTTTCCTTTTCCACCCTGAGCACCATAGCCCGGTACTAAAATAAAGGATTTTGGCATAACATTACGAAGAACTTTTCCCATTTCCGGATAAGTAGCACCTACTACTGCACCTACGTAGCTATAGTCATTACCCATACATTCTTCGCCCCAGGCTGCAACCTTTTCGCCAACTAATTCATAAAGAGGTTTTCCGTCAATTAACTGATCCTGGAACTCACCACTGCTTGGGTTAGAAGTTTTAACTAGTACAAAAATTCCTTTCTTTTCTTCTTTACATACGTCCAAAAACGGCTTTACACCATCAGAGCCAAGATAAGGATTTACGGTTACAAAATCTTCATCAAAACCGTAATAGCTTTTGTTTCCAACTGTTACTTTTCCAAGATGTCCTACTGCATAAGCAGCTGATGTGGAGCCAATATCGCCTCTTTTAATATCGCCAATGACAACCAGACCTTTCTCTTTACAGTAGTCTACTGTTTTCTTAAACGCAATCATTCCCGGAATACCAAACTGCTCATACATGGCAACCTGTGGCTTTACAGCAGGAATTAAATCATAAGTGCTGTCTACAATGGCTTTATTAAACTGCCAAATAGCCTCGGCAGCTCCTTCTAAGGTCTCTCCCTTTTCTTCAAATGCCTTTTTTGTAATATGCTCCGGAATAAAATTCATCATAGGGTCTAATCCTACTACGATTGGCGCATTTGTCTGTTTAATCTTTTCTACAAGCTTGTTAATCATGTGTTCTCTGCCTCCTAAGATTTACTTATATCTCTTATTGTACTTATTTTAAGTTCACAGTTAGCTAATGCTAACCAACACTCTCACGTTACTGTTACTTTTCACTCGTAACCGGTAACTATTATATCCTTAGCCGATGCTAACAGATATTCCTATTACTACAGCACAGCCTTCTCCAAATCATTAAGCACATAACGGTTCTCTATATAGTATGGAAACTCCTCTCTCTTTATCCATTCAAAACCGCCATACTCTTCTGACATTTCAAAGCTGTCATCTTCTGCCTCAATGGAGCAAAGGTATGCAATTCCCACGCACTGGGTATCTCCTAACATCTGAGACCATGTATACTCTATTTTCTCAATAGTACCTTCTACTCCAATCTGCTCTCTGATCTGCCTAAGCACACCTTCATCCGGAGCCTCCCCATGCTCTATCTGTCCATCAATAAATTCCCATACAAAAGGGTCAGGAATTCTGTCATCTACCCATCTTTTTAAAACCAGATACCTATCATCCTTTTTAATAATCCCTTTTACTTTTATGTATACATTTTTCATATGAAATCCTCCTATACAACTAAAGCATTGTGAGAATCTGCATATTTCTTTATGTTAGAAGCATTTACATATTTCTTAAACTTGTCACCTTTTACTTCTACTAAAGTTGGTGCCTGCATTACTCCATATCTGTTTGCCAGTTCCATATTTTCCTCTGCATCAATTACCATATACTTTTCATTTGTAAGGTAAGACTTGGCTAACTTACAGTTTGGGCATGTCTTTGTAACAAATAGGTATTTCATATTATCCGGTGCTTCCACAGAAATTTCCGGCTCGTCCTTTAAACCGGATAAGGTCACAATACTGCTAAATGGTCTCTTTAAACTGGAGGAATCCACATCATATTCAGTACGGTTAGAATACTCCTGCAATTTACCATCATTCCAGTTCTGAACCGGACGGTAGTAGCCGGTAATACGGCTGTAAACTTCCGTTACAGTTCCGCAATGAGGACATTTTTTCTGCTCTCCTGCCAAATAACCGTGACGCTTACATATAGAATAAGTAGGGGATAATGTATAATATGGTAGCTTATAGTTATCTGCAATAGTACGGACCAAATTAGCAGCTGCTTTCCAGTCAGGAAGTTTTTCACCTAAAAAGGCATGGAATACTGTGCCTGATGTATATAATGTCTGAAGCTCATCCTGAATATCCAATGCATCAAAAATATCTGTTGTACAATCAACCGGAAGATGAGACGAATTGGTGTAATAAGGAGTGTCACCCATTTTTCCTGCTGTCTTAATGGAAGGCCATCTTTTCTTATCATGTTTTGCCAGTCTGTAAGTAGTACTTTCTGCCGGTGTTGCCTCAAGATTATATAAATCACCATACATTTCCTGATAATCAGAAAGACGATTGCGCATATGATTTAGCACTTCTTTTGTAAAATCCTGTGTTTTTTGAGAGGTCATATCGGCTCTTAACCAGTTGGCATTTAGACCAACTTCATTCATACCAATTAATCCAATGGTAGAAAAATGGTTGTCAAAAGAGCCTAAATATCTCTTTGTATAAGGATATAAGCCCTCATCCAGAAGCTTTGAAATAACACCTCTTTTAATTTTTAAAGAGCGGGCAGCAATATCCATCATACGATTTAACCGTTTGAAAAAATCATCCTTGCCGCTTGATAAATATGCAATTCTAGGCATATTTATGGTAACAACCCCTACACTTCCGGTACTTTCTCCTGAACCGAAGAAACCGCCTGTTTTCTTACGAAGTTCTCGTAAATCCAGACGAAGTCTGCAACACATGCTTCTTACATCACTTGGCTCCATATCAGAATTAATATAATTAGAAAAGTATGGAGTACCATATTTGGAAGTCATTTCAAATAATAACCTGTTATTTTCTGTATCAGACCAGTCAAAATCCTTTGTAATGGAATAGGTCGGAATAGGATACTGGAAGCCTCTTCCGTTTGCATCTCCTTCAATCATAGTTTCAATGAAGGCTTTGTTTACCATATCCATTTCTTTTTTGCAGTCACCGTAGGTGAAATCCATTTCCTTTCCACCTACAATAGCCGGAAGTGCCGCTAAATCGTCTGGAACAGTCCAGTCCAATGTAATGTTGGAAAATGGTGCCTGAGTACCCCAGCGGCTTGGTGTATTTACACCGTATATAAATGCTTCAATGCATTTCTTTACTTCCTCGTAAGATAAATTGTCTACTTTTACAAAAGGTGCTAAGTAAGTATCAAATGAAGAAAATGCCTGTGCACCGGCCCATTCATTCTGCATAATACCAAGAAAATTTACCATCTGGTTACAAAGAACTGACAAGTGAGCTGCAGGAGCGGAAGTAATCTTACCGGTAATTCCGCCTAAGCCTTCCTGTATAAGCTGTTTTAAGCTCCATCCCGCACAATATCCTGTTAGCATGGATAAATCATGAATATGGATATCTGCATTGCGGTGTGCCTCTGAAATCTCCTCATCATAAATCTCAGAAAGCCAGTAATTGGCTGTAACTGCACCGGAATTGCTTAAAATCAATCCACCTACTGAATAGGTTACTGTAGAGTTTTCCTTTACTCTCCAATCCTCAATTTTTACATAGCTGTTAACAACCTCTTTATAATCCAAAATAGTAGAAGTCATAGTACGCATTTTTTCCCGTTGCTTTCTATATAATATGTAAGCCTTTGCTACCTCAGCATAACCGGTCTGTTCTAAGACCTTTTCTACACTGTCCTGAACATCTTCAATATGAACTTGTCCTTCTTTTACCTTTTCCTGAAAATCTGCTGTAACCCGAAGCGACAGCAAATCTACTATGTCATTGGTAAACTCCATGTTAGTAGCATGAAATGCTTTCATAATAGCATCGCCGATTCTTGTTAAATCAAATGCTACGATTTCCCCATCCCTCTTAATTACTTGTAACACTCAAACACCCTCTCGTCTAACGATTATACCGTTATATTGTTTCTAATTGCATTCAAAATATGCCAGAACCTTCGTTCTTTATAGCATATATCACACATAGCATAATTTTAGCATTGCCCTATAGAAAAGTCAATAAAAAACACTATATATTATGTTAACCCAATTATGTTAACACAATATATAGTGTACCTCTTTGCATTTTATCTATTCTTTAAAAAATCATATTCTCTTAACGCTGTGGCATCGTCAGGGTATGCCTTTAAATAAGCTTCCATTAACACTTTTGCCTTTGTAAATTCACCTAAATATTCATAAGCAACAATTTCGTTGTACTTTAAATTTTGTGTAAGACTATTGGATTCAATCTGCAAAGCTGACTGAAATGCTGTTAATGCTCCTTGATAATCCTCTGCTTCAAGTTTACATAATCCTAATTGATTGTAAATCTCTACATTATTTGGATTATCAGCAAGATATCCCTCATATAACACTGCGGCATAATTGTTGTCCCCTAACTGCTCATAAGTTTGTCCCAACATATACACTATACTCGCTTCATTGTCTGCCTTCTCTTTTTCATTTGTCCTCGCTGTTTCCAAGTAATTTCTGGCATTTTCATAATCTTTTAAATAATAGGAAATAGTCCCTTTTTCAAAATCCGTTAATGTAGTGCCTTTTTCCAATGCCTGCGTCAGGTATGCACTTCCTTCCTGCTCCTTCCCATTATCTGAAAGTACTTTATATGCATCTATCAGCATTTCTGTAGAATTATCGGAAAGCTCCATAGCTTTTTCAAGATCCATAATGCCCCCTTCAAACTCACTATTTGCTATCTTAGCACAGCCTCTTAAAAAGTAAGCATCCTTATTTTTCTTTTCCAGTGCTATAATTCCATCAAATACCAAAATAGCTCCTGCATTGTCTCCCATTTTATATTTGGCTGTTGCCAGATAAAAATTAATATCGTATTCTAATGCTCCCGGAAACATACCACTTGACTTTAAAGCTTTTTCAAAAGATATTACCGCATCTTCATACTGGGTTAATCCCATGTATGCAATTCCCTGACCTCTATATGCCAGTTCTAAATCCTCACTGTTTACAATGGCCTTTTCAAAACATGCCAATGCCTCACTGTATTGCAAATTTTCTATTGCAGTCATACCTGCGTCAATATTTTCAGTGCTTTTTTTTCCGCATCCTACACAGATTAAGGTTAATATAGTTATCAGTAAAAGCAAAAATGCTTTTCTTACTGCTTTCATGTGTTTCCTCCATTTATACTGTCATTCTTAACTCATACGCGCCGTTATTGGTCTTCCGGCAGACGATACATATTTCTGATAAGTTCTTCATTTTTTTCAATTCTACTTCGTGTGCTTGTATGTCCCCAAAAACCAAACAAGCTTTTTAATAAAACTATCACCACAATGATGCCTGTCACACCTGCTATTAAATAAGTTTTTTCCCTTTTGGCAAAATCCGGATAATCATATCTTTTGTCTAAATTTTCCACAGGGTAGGAGCTTTTGGCATCTGCCATGGCAGGCCATTCTCCTGTCCAGTCCTTATTGCTCTTTAAAAAATATTCATAGCTTATCTTGTCGCCACCTTCGTCTCCCCATGTAGTGTCTATATTGTACCAGTATCCGTCTAAATATACTGTATTCCATGCATGGTCTTCTCCTGTAGTATATTTGCATGGAATATTCAGTTCTTCCATAATCTCGCAAAAAGCACTTGCATACCCATTACAGCATGCCCATCCTCTTACTAATGCATTGTAGGCTCCATCATACTTACTGTTATATTCACAATTTAAAATAATATAATCATACACATATTTAATCTGCTCGTATTGACTGAGTCCTTCTGCCTCTTTTGCAATTTCCTTTACCCTGATATCCAGTATCGTTCTCTGAATGCCTCTTACCTTATACTGTCTGCTTTCATCTGGTCCAGACCTATTATTACCTTGTGCCTGTGCCAAAACCGGCACAGGCACAAGAAGTATAACGGTAATTAAGAAAATTCCAAACTTTCTCACCCACTGTTTCAACCTTTTATACTCTCCTTTGAATTTCTACTTTTCATTTTGTATTTTCAGTTGGTGATACAGGTTGTGCTGGCTGTACCGGCTGTGCTGGCTGTACCGGCTGTGCTGGCTGTACAGGTTGTGCTGGCTGTACTGGCTGTCCAACTTCTGTCCGTCCTCCTTTAAAAATCACAGGTGTTTCTTCCGTTTCCTGTTCTTTATCTCCCAGATAACCATTAATTTCTTCAATTACTTTACCATAAAGCACCATTGTTTCTTCATGATGCTTCAAGATGTATTCAATATTATTTTCCTTACCAGCCATTTCTAACATTTTTGCCTGATCTGATAATTCTTCCGCTCCAATCATCTTAGAAGTACTCTTTAATGCATGTATGAAGATTGTATAATCCGTATAATCCTTATTGTCAAAGCAGTTCTGAATTTCATCATGATTTTTATGCGCCGTATCCCTGAAAGATTCCAGTAAGAATCTAAAGCATTCTCTGTCACCTTCTGCCGATTCTATAGCTGCCGGAATATCCAGGTGTCTAAATGAATATTCTTTCTTAATAGATTCTGCAATATCCTGCCATAATGAACGGAAAATAGATTTTTCTATTTCATCGTACTCTACTACTACATATTTATCATCAGGCAGATATTTTAAAATCTTTTCCTCCAAACGTTTGCCCTGAATTGGTTTTGACATATAATCTACAAAACCTTCCCTTAAGTACATTTCTCTTACACCGGCAATGGCATTGGCTGTAAGAGCAATGGTAGGAGTTTCTTTATTTAAAGAACCTTCCTCTGATTTAATATGCTTTAATGTTTCAATACCATCCATACGAGGCATCATATGATCCATGAGAATTACATCATAATGATTTGTTTTGCAAAGCTCAATTGCCATTTCTCCATCAAATGCCTTTTCTACTTGAATTTCTGTATTTTTAAGAAGTCCTTCTACTACGGATAAGTTCATGGCATTGTCGTCTACTACAAGAATTTTTGCATTTGGTGCCACAAAAATAGTGCGGTATTTCTTATTCTTTTCTTTGCTGTATGAATATTTCTCACGGAATTTACCAATCGGTTTTCTATCCTTGATACCCTGTTTCAAAGTAAATGAGAAGGTAGAACCTACCCCATATTCACTGCGTACATTTAAGCTGCTGTCCATTAATTCAAGCAGTTCCTTTGTAATACTGAGCCCCAGTCCGTTTCCTTCAATATTGCGATTCTTCTCTTCTTCAATGCGTTCAAAGGAAACAAACAGACGGTCTATATCTTCTTCCTTAATACCGATACCAGTATCTGTAACGGAAACAATGAGCATAATATGGGAATCTCCCGCTTCCTTCCAGTCTACCTTTAACACAACACTTCCTTCTTTTGTGTATTTTACAGCGTTAGTCACAAGATTCATAATAACCTGTTTCAAACGAATCTCATCACCAAATAGCAGGTACGGAATGTTGTCTGAAACAACCGGGATAAATTCCAGATTTTTATTGGCTGCCTTAATTTCCACCATATTAATAACTTCTGTTAAAACGTTTGCAACCTCATACTCAACCGGTAAAATTTCCATTTTACCACACTCAATTTTGGAGAAATCCAATAAATCGTTTACAATAGATAAAAGCGTGGTTGCTGCTTCTCTAATACTCTCTGCATAATTCCGCACAGAAGTTTCTGTAGTTTCTCTTAAAATAATCTCGTCCATACCCAGCACAGTATTAATTGGAGTACGGATTTCGTGACTCATATTTGCTAAGAAAGTAGTTTTTGCTTTGTTAGCTGCATCTGCCATTTCCTTTAACTCTTTAAGCTTCTTATTAGTTTTATAATGTCCGGTAATATCTACTAACCATACAAATCTGCCACGGATATTATCTTTTTCTTCAAAGGTTTCTGAGCGGATTTCATAAATTTTAGAAACTTCCTCTGAAACATACTCTTCATCCCTAAAAAGCTTTTCAATTTCAGGAAATTCTGAAATTGACTGAATATGTACAATGTTTGGAAATAAAAGCTGGAATTCATTATTGTAAAACAATACTTTGTTGTCATTGGAAACAATTAGAATGGCTCCAATATCTTTATTCAAAATTCCCAGTGTAGCTGCCTTTACAGAATCCTGCCCTTCGCTTGATTTAGTTACTTCCGTTACTTGTGTGCCGGTAGATGATTTCATTTTAAAAATGACCACACTCATAGCCACAATTATAATCCCCATAATGATTACTAAATATATCATACCTTCTCCTTCCATTTTGCCTTATGGCAAAATCCATAAAAAATTCTTCCGTATCTATTATACCAATTATTCAAAAAACCCACAATGTTATTTTTACACAAAAGCACCTTGGGAATATAGTGCTATTCTTCCTCAGGTGCTCTGTTTTTCCTCACTATTTGTCGATAAATTGCTTTGCCTGCTGTTTTAAAGCCGCTTCAAATAAATTATTTCTGCTTTTAGGCTGTGTCTCTGAAAATTGCTCATATAAAATTTCCCCCGCATTTCTGATTTCCGCCTGCAATTCCCTTGCCGAAATCAAACTACACCCTTGTCCTCTTATAATGATCTGCTCCAGCCCGTCAGAAGTTGCTACCGTAATTTGATACCGTTTTCCATTTTCATGGGCAAACTTTTCGATAAACTGATCTGCTGTTTCTGCTTCCTTCGTATATACTACATGAATATTATGATAATCCAGAATTTCTGTCTGATGGCCTTTTATACGATAAGCATCAAAAACCACTATCAGATTGCATTTTTTGATTGCCTGATAATTACATAAAATATCTAAAAGCCTTCCCCTTGCACCATCAATGTTAATCTCCGCTAACTCTTTTAGCTCCTGCCATGCAAAAATAACATTGTACCCATCTACTAAAAGATATTCCTCCTTGGGCTCCTGCTTTTTTAAAGGTGTAGAGTTTACTACCGGCGCTTCTTTTGCCCGGATTATTTTTCCACAACCGGTGTGCTTGTTTCCTTTATCTTTTTTATTGGCACCGTAGGTTCGCTCTAAAATAGCATCAATTTCTTCTGTTCCCAGCCAGATTTCCGATTGCTTTTTATCCTGCTTTTTTCTGCTTTCCGGTAACGTTTTTTCCAGTAAATCCGCCCCCTCCTTTTTCAGCTGACAATCCACATGTCTATGTTCCTTTACCTTATCCCAGCTTACACTAAAGCCTGCTCCATGGGCGCAAAATACCGAATCAGATGGATTTTCCAAATCTCTTTTCGGATCATAATCCATCTCTGCCATAACAGCTTCCGTATTGTGGCAGGATTCATAGCCTTTTAAACGACAGGTCAAACGCCCCTGACCTTTTGTATAGGCTGTAAGCTCCTTTTGGTAGCCATTCATTTCGGATACAGGTACACTTCCGGTTAACACAGCCAAACCATTTTCTAATGTAAACGGCTCAAAGCTTCCACTCATTCTTTCTATATCCATCATAACTCGTCCAATGTTCTGCTCCGGCACTTCTATTTTAAATTCATAATAAGGCTCTAATAATACGGACTCTGCTTCCATAAGCCCCTGTCTGATAGCACGATAGGTTGCCTGTCTGAAATCGCCGCCTTCTGTGTGCTTTAGATGGGCTTTGCCTCCGATTAAGGTGATTTTCATATCGGTAATGGCGGAACCGGTCAGCACGCCCACATGCTCTTTTTCTTCTAAGTGGGTAAGTACAAGTTTCTGCCAGTTTTTATCTAACAAATCCTCACTGCAATCTGTACAAAATTCCATACCACTTCCTACTTCCCCCGGCTCCAACAAAAGATGTACTTCCGCATAATGTTTTAAAGGTTCGTAATGGCCAACTCCTTCTACCGCTTCCTTAATTGTTTCCCTATAAACAATCTTTCCCTCATCTAATCCTATCTCTACGCCAAACCGCTCAAGAACAAGACTTTTTAAAATTTCAATCTGCACCTGTCCCATAATGCGCACCTGAATTTCTTTCAAATGCTCATTCCAAAAAATATGAAGCTCCGGCTGTTCCTCTGCTAACTGATTTAATTTGGGTAGCATAACGGAAGGATCTACGCCTTCCGGCAGTTTCATACCATAAGTAATAACAGGTTCTAAAACAGGCTTTTCACTATCCTTTTGGCTTCCCAATCCTTCTCCGGGCTTTGTATCAGAAAGTCCGGTTACTGCACAGACTTCCCCTGCATGTACTTCATTTACGGTAGTATATTTTTCTCCCGAGTAAATGCGAATCTGGTTTACTTTTTCCTGACTGTTTGTAAGAGGTGTTTTTACCTTTAAACTTCCTCCTGTTATCTTCATAAAAGTAAGCCTGTTTCCCTGTAAATCTCTGGAAATTTTAAATATTTTTGCTCCAAATTCCTTTAAATAATCCGGTGTCAGGACATATTCGTGTATTCCCTCTAAAAACTCTGAAACTCCCTCTGATTTTAAGGCAGAACCAAAGAAACAAGGGAATACTTTTCTTTCTCTTATCATATTTTTTGTGGTTTCTTTTTCCACAATTCCCTTTTCTAAAAACTGCTCCAGCGCATTCTCGTCACACATGGCAAGATTTTCGTAAAAAACTGTGTTATCTTCCCCGGAAAAGTCTGTACAGCCTTCCGAAAGTCCTTTCTTCAACCCGGAAAGAAGCTCTGCTTTATTTGTTCCAGGCTGATCCATTTTGTTAATAAATATAAACACAGGAACATGGTATCTTTTTAAAAGCTGCCATAAAGTTTTTGTATGAGCCTGTACTCCATCTGCACCATTTACAACTAAAATCCCATAATCTAACACCTGGAGAGTTCTTTCCATTTCCGGTGAAAAATCCACATGTCCGGGTGTGTCAAGAAGAGTAACGGAAATGTCATGGATGGAAAATACTGCCTGTTTTGAAAAAATCGTAATTCCTCTGCCCCGCTCCAAAGAATGGGTGTCTAAAAACGCATCCTTTTTATCCACCCTTCCCATATTCCGTATGACACCCGCTTCATATAAAATAGCCTCTGATAAAGTTGTTTTTCCTGCATCAACATGGGCTAAAATCCCAATTACCAACCGTTTCATATTGTAACCTCTGATTCAATAAATGCTTATGCCTTTTCTCTTAAAATAGCATATAATACCTTTCTATAAGGTACAAGTCCGTCAAACACAAACCTGTTTGAATCCACTTCTTTCTCACCGCTGTCAATAATTTCCGTACTTGCTTCCATTTTCTTTAAGCACATAATAAGCCCTTTTCCAATTGCTTCCGGAAGCATCTTTACAAGCTTTTCCACATTTCTTGCAAACACATCCATATAGGCATGGATTAATATTTCCACCGACATGGATGCTTCTGATACCTTAAGTTCTTTTTGAAATAGCTCTTTGTATCTTGCCAAAATCTGTTCAGAAAGCTCTATGGATCCGTTTTCCGGTCCTGACAGATAATCCAATAAGGCCTTGTCTGTTTTTATTTGCACAATTTGTTCCTTATAGCAAATGGATATTCCATGAAATGTTTTATCCCATTTTGTCATTAGTACTTTCTCCTTGTATCTAATCGTTATCTTATGCGTAATTATTTTATTATAACATACAGTCTAAATGATATGCACTGCTAACTTTTATTTCTTTGCTTATTACCTTCTTTGCTTATTTCATTGCTCCACTATGGCAGCCTTTATGGCAAACTCCCTTCTACACACAGCGCACCATATCCCACTCTTTCGTTGGGATAATTCATATTCTCAAACAACGGACTGGCTCCACTTCTAAGCACCGCTTTCATTTTCTCCCCATACAAATAAGGATCATTCCCTCTCACAATCCCCCATTCCATTAAAAGGGCTGCGCCTCCTGTTACAAAAGGGGTTGCAAAGGAAGTGCCTGACACGGTAACCGGTTCTGCCTGGCCCGGTGCTTCTGCCAAAATCCCCACTCCCGGAGCCACCACATCAGGTTTTGAGCTTCCAATGAGTCCGGCTGCCTGCTCTACATAACCCCGCCCGGAAAAATCCGCATAGGCTCTATATCTTGGGTCATAAGCCCCTACGGTAATAATTTTACCGGCAGTGGAAGGTATAGTTAAAGTGCGCTCTGTGCTGGGGGTTAAAAACCTGGTAGCACTTCCTCTTATGGTGGAACTTGGCATATACAATTTATACTCCCCTACCACAATCCTTCTTGGTATAAAGGTAACCTTCCAGATTCCACTTGTCACATAAGTACTTTTTGGTAAAAAATCCAAAAAAATTTCCTGATTTACCCCATAGGGCTTGGGAACCCCCACAAATAATAGAAGCTGTGTATCCGCCAAAATTCTCCTTACCGTTCCCGTTTCCTTTAAATCAATCAAAATCGAATCTAAAGAAGGTGCAGTAAGCTCAATCAAAAAATCATCCACATAATTTTTCCAGATTTGCAAATTGAAATTTCTTTCATATTCTCCTACGGAAAACTCAATCACCTGGTTTTCACTATTGCTTGTTAACTTTCCTGACACATGGCCGGAAGATGCCCCTTCATTTCCACTACCTACACAAATGACCGTTCTGCCAATTTCCGAAACATTATCTAAAAAACGTTCCACCAGGGAGCTGCCATCGTGGGAACCATAAGTATTTCCAAAACTTAAATTAACAGAAACCGGCATTTTTAAAGAAACCGCCTTTGTCACTACATAATAAAAGGCTCGCATAAGGTTCGTAGTCATAGGAAAACTGTTTTGTCCCTTGGCATTTAACTTTACTACAATTAACATACTTTTCGTAGCCACTCCCTGGGTGAGTGCGCTATAGCCTCCATATACCTTTCCCGCTGCAATGGAAGCTACTGCAGTTCCATGTCCTGTCACATCCACACTTGGCACAATTTCAAATCCCTGTTGCCTTGAGTCTGTGTGCAATGCCTTGTTAATATCTGTTTCCGAAAATTCCCTGTTTAAAGTCTGGTCATATAAATACACAATTCTGGTTGTGCCATCTTCATTTCTAAAACAATCCTTATATATATCAATGCCCGAATCAATAATGCCAATCAAAACCCCTTCTCCTGTAAGAAAAGGTTCTCCTATAGTTACCGGTGTGACGCAGGAAGCTATATTCCCTTCATAATCACTAGGATAAATACTTTTTGGTTTTTCCACATATTCAATCTCTTCCATGGCTGCCAGTGGCTCTATGAAGGATTCGGGCAGTGTAATAATACCATAGCCATTAATCAGTTCTTCTACCTGAATCCGCTCACTTCTAAGGCCGGATATATCTCCATGATATTTTACAATAACTTCCCATACCGGCTCATTTTCTCTTTCTACAATTCCATCTCCTAAAATAGGGGACTTCATCATTTCTTCTTCTGTAGCAGAAAGGCTTAAGTTTAAAAGATTTTCAATTTTCTCACTCTGATTTCCGTTTGCCATATACTAACCACCATATCTTTTTATCAATGTATGCAGCTTTTTGCTGATTGGATATTATATTCACCTGCCGGTTCAACCGCTGGCAGCTTCCTGCGAATACTAAGAGTGCACCGCTAGGCGCACAACTAAAAAGGCAGTACCTAATGGCACTGCCCTATAAAATCTTTTTTAAACTTAAGTTTTCTATTTCGTTATTCTTGCGCTCTTAGAAATTCCTTTCTTCCTAAGCATGCTTTTATATTCTTTTACTTTGCTTTTTGGCACCTTAACTTTTACCTGTTTAGATGTACCTTTAAATGCCTGTTTTCCTACCACATTTTGATTCAGTTTCGTAGTTTTGATTGTGATTGTTTTCAATTTTTTACATCCATAAAATGCCTGCTTGCCAATTTTTTTTACTTTGGAAGGAATTGTAATTTTGGTAATTTGGGTACATTTATAAAATGCTTTGCTACCAAAAGTTTCAATATTTTTACCCATAGTAATCGTTTTTAATTTACTACAACCATAAAAAGCATTTTTTCCTATGGTCCGTACGTTATTTCCAATTTTTATTTTGGTAAGTTTCTTATTGTTCTTAAAAGCATTTGCTTTAATAGATATAACCCGGTAAGTAATTCCATCAATGTTTATTGTTGCGGGAATTATTACACTAGCGGCCTCTGCATCAATTGGGGATACAAATTCCACGGTTCCTTTTTCCCTGGATGAAATACATACCTTATAAATTGCATTTTTACCTTTTAAAATTTTTCCTGTAGCAGGAGGGTCCTGAGTTATTTCCTCTTTTTCTCCTTCCTCTTTTTCTTTCTCTCCCTCTTGTCCTTTGTTTTCACCGGTAGATTCATCTTCCTTTTTTTCTTCCGGCATCGTCAACTCAGGAATTTCCTGTTTTTTTGTCTGATGGCACAGCCTGCATGTGTAGGTTTTTACCCCTTTAGCAGTATATGTCGCCGGTGTTGTAATGAAACCATTATTCCATTGATGATTTTCATTAGTCTGTAGCACTATGGTTCTTACTGTATCACCACATATTTTACATTCTGTATGAGCTTTTCCTTCCTGGGCACAAGTAGGTTCCTTCTCACCTTCACCGGTATACAGTAATGTGGCATCCTCTTCACAGGCTGCCCGTGTAACCTTTATAAGAAGCTGACACCGGTACAAAGAATCTGTTCCTTTATACTGTGCCGTCAGTTTTGTACACGCTCCCGGTGTAAGTTTCTTACTACGCTCCGCCTCGCTAAAGCTCCAGCCGTCAGGTAATGTAAGCTCTGATGCAAATTTTATTGTATTATCAACAGACATGTCACTATTGGGGTATGTGAAATTCTTACCTCCCACCTGACTGATCTGTGTAACCTCAATACCGGAGATATGAGCCGGAACATTTAATTCTGTTGCATCTTCTGCAACGGATTCATATACAATAGACACAGAATTATCCGATACCGTATAAGATGCCTGTGCCTGACAAACGCAACCGTTCAACGCATCTTCCATAGAGGATGCAAGATTTGCCGGGTAATAAATTTGGATGCCATTAGCACAGGCATCAAACAAATCCCACCCAACTTTTTCCACTGTAGGTGGAATTACAAGTCGATTGATTTTAGTACCCAAAAAGCACTTAGCCCCTATTACGTTTAACATGCTTCCTTCTGCAATCTCTATTGTTTCCAGAAAACTACAGAACTCAAAAGCCCATGAATACAATATTTTTACCTCTGACGGTATTTCTATATTTGTAATACTTGTGCCTGCAAATGCACTGGTTCCTATGCTTTCCAGTTTACTACCTTTTTCAAAAGAAACATCCGTCAATCCTGTACAATCCTCAAAGGCCGACCCCTTAATAATTGTAACACCAGCTGGTATTTTCACACTTTTTATTCCACATTCCTTAAAAGCACTATTTCCAATTGCCGAAAGCCTGCTATTCTCTTCAAAGATAACCTGTGTCAATCTACTACAATATGCAAACACGAAAGATTCCATTGTTACAGTGCTGGCAGGAATTTTAATAGACGTTAAATTAGGACATACATAAAATGCATAATTACTTAATGTCTCTAGCTGACTCCCCTCTGCAAATGTCACTTGTGATAAACTGTTACAACTGGAAAAAGCCTCCGATTCCAATATCTTTACACTGGCCGGAATTTCTACACTAGTGATAGCGGTGGCTTTAAAGGCCTGATCACCAATTGTATGTAATTTTCCATTTTGGGCAAAGGTCACACTTGTCAGCGAACGACACCAAAAAAATGCTTCTGCTCCAATGGTTTCTACACTGCCCGGAATTACAACCGATGTAATGGACATTTCCGTAAATGCAAAATCTCCAATTGCCACAACCGGATATTGTACATCACCCACAGTTAAAGTTTCAGGAATCACAATTGCACTGTCTATTCCTGAATATTTCACAATAGTTGCATTTCCTAAAGCATCCACCGTGAAAGTGTAGCCTCCATAGGAAAGTTGCTCCCCTTCTGCGCTTACCCGGATAGTTGATGTTTGGGCTACAACAAGGAAATAAACAACTGCAAACAATACCATCATCGCATACTTTGCTTTTGCCTTCATTCTGTCATCCCCCGTTTCTTCTTGTTTTAGAATAACTTCATATAAAAACTTTATTGTTTATTTGGCAATCTTTGCTTTAGCACCAATCCCCTTTGCCTTTAACAGGCTCTTATAAGCAGTAAGCTTTTTAGCCGGCACCTTTACTTTTACATTTGCTCCGGTTCCGGTAAACGCCTTGCTACCCACATTCTTCTTTGTAAGCTTTGTGGTTTTAATGGTAATTTCTTTTAGCTTTTTACAATTATAAAATGCCTGTTTTCCAATTTTGGAAACCTTTGTTGGAATTGTTATTTTGTTAAGAACGCTACACTTATAAAATGCCTTGCTACCTATAGTCGTTACATTTTTGCCAAGAGTCACTGTTTTCAACTTTTTGCATCCCATAAATGCTTCACTACCAATGGTTTTTACATTATTTCCAATTGTGACTTTTGTTATTTTCTTATTATTTTTAAAGGCCTTTGCTCCAATAGAGGTTACCTTACAGCTAACTCCTTCTGATTCTATAATAGTTGGAACTACAATAGTTTTAGTTGTTTTGCTGGTGGGTTTTACATACTGTACTTCTACACCATTTCTGTCGGATTTCGTTACCTTGTACTGAGCCTTTGATTTGGTATCTGTAATAACAGTGCCGTTCTTTAACTCTCTCGTAATGGTGACGGAAACTTTTTCGTTTTCATAGTTTCCTTTATCGTCTCCTTTATAGACAGCCGTAACCTTTACACCAATTCCTATTTTTAGAGAAATATTCTTGTAAGCTTCCATCCATTCCCAGCCTTCTCCTAAGGAAATATCACCTACCTTAGTATTGGTATAAGGTACCTTCATAGCAGTTTCAGGCATGTTTGGCGGATTGGCAGCCTTCTTTATCTGAATGTGCATTTCTTCACTGTTTATGGAATATTTACCGCAGGATACTTTACAGTAGTAAGTATACTCTCCTGTGGGAATATCTGTTGTTACTTTATATTGGGCTAAAACCCCATCCTTAATTGCTTTCTCATTCTGATACCACTGATAAGTAATTTCTTCTTCCCCCAGTGTTGCCTCTGCCAAAACAGAAAGTGTGCATTCTTCACCATAAATAATAGTACAATCCTTTGAAGAAGTAGTCAGCTCAAAGGGTACATAACCACATCTACAGGCACATGTCCCCTCTGTAAAATCGTGAACTTCCCTGACACCACCCCCTAAACCGCAGACGCTGCATGTTGTAAACCAGTGCTTATTTTCATTGTACTCCCATGTTCCGTCAGAAGAAAAATGATTTGTACATTTTAGTGAAATCCTGGAGGTATTAATACCTGAAACATATTCCAAAGAAGAAATTGCCATTCCCATAATATAAGCAGGGAGATCAATCTTAGTGTACCCGTAAGGAACTGCCTTTACAATAAGTGAAACTGTTTTATCACTATTTATCTTATAACTTACCTGTAACATGTCATTTGGGACATCAGCTTCTGTTAAATCAAGTGCTTCAGGATAATAAAGTACCGGATAATAGCCATGGGTATCCAGTGCGTTTCTTCCCATGCTTTTTACTGAGGCAGGAAGAACAATTGTTTCTATGGCTGTGCAGCTGAAAAATGCTTCATTTTCAATTGTTTCCAATCCTTCCGGGAAGGTAATGTTTTCCATCACGCTGTTATATGCAAATGCATATTTTCCAATTGTTTTCACACTATCTGCCACCACATAATCTGTACCTGTGTAAGGGCATAATACTAGTTTGGTTTTCTCCTTATTGTATAAAGCACCTTTTTCATCAGCGCTATAATGTTTGTTTCCACCGGCCACCTGTATTTTCATCTGATTGCAGCCATAAAATGCATCTGTATCAATATAATTTACCTGCTCCGGTATGGTTATTTTAGTCAGGGAACAGTTATAAAACGCCTGGTATCCTATACTTTCCAATTTACTGCCGGCTTCAAAAGTAACATTCTTTAACTTTTTACATTCAGAAAATGTAAAATTATTAATTTCTGTAACACCAAAAGGAATTGTCACAGTCTCTAAATTGTAACAGCTGTAAAAAGCATTGGAACCTATGCTTGTGACTGTGACCGGAATGGTTATGTTTTTCATACTCGTACATCTTGAAAAAGCACTGGTTCCTATAGCTGTTACTGTTTTTCCATCTATGTTTCCCGGAATAACTACATTTTCTGATGTACCGCTATATCCTGTAATGGTAACCTGATTTTTGTCATCTACTGTATAAGTCCAGGACTGACCAGCCACTTGGTAAGTATATGTATCTGCCGCCTTACTTTCCATTCCGTTAAAGCCCGCAAGCAAAATTGCCATTACCATAGCAACTGCCCATATTAAAATATTTCTGCCGATTTTATTCTTTTTCTCCATACCATAACCCCTTTTTCTTCTAAAGTAAAATATATATAATTCAGTATACGAAAAAAAGCAAAGAGATGCAATGAAATTTTCTTTATTTTCCTATCCATTATAAATCCATATAAATTTTGTTTTTTTAATGATTTTCATTCCAATACTTGGTATAATATAAAACAATATTTAAAATAAAAACAAAGGGGGATTCTCATGAGAAAAAAAAGTATTTCTTTTATTTTTTCGCTGGCCTTTGCGGTGTGTCTGCTGCTTTTAGGGACAAGCAGCATGAATGTACAGGCCACAAACAATTTTCAGTCCTTAAACCCTGTCATTGAAATTACAGGAAGCGACATGTATGTCCAACACTACACCTCGGACGATCCTAATGATGCAAAAATTTATGATACCTATGATGTAACCAAATCCGGCACCGGCATTACTACCATTTATAAGCTGATTATACCGGAATTTACAGCCAATAAAGCATGGACCAGAAATGGTGTGTTTATGGACAATGTAGACATGAGTCCAACCAATCCCACTCTCTATGCTGCCCATGGTGCTACTGCACCTGATAAATACATACCGGTTCAGGCTGGGGAAACCTACTTTTTGCGAACCTACGGGGTTGGTGGTATAAAAGTTTCTGACACAGAATTTTATTATTACGCACCGGTGCTTTTCTTAGATGACGAAAACAACGTAATAGGCGATGCACTGTATGGTGAGCTTAGTAAAAGCAAAAATGGCGCTACAGTAACTGTTCCGGAAGGTGCCACCAGAATGCACATTACCATGTACGGCAACCAAAGTTTCACCCTTCAAAAGGAAATGCAGGTAACCGATGAAGAGTTTGATTCTCTCATTATAGACAAATCTGCTCTGACAGACCAGATTAACGAAATGTACAATACCTACAGGGAGGATCCCACACTTTATAAAAAACTTGACAAAGGATATATTACCTTTGTTAATGATGATACGAGGCCAACAATTGACCAGTATGCAGAGCTGTTTATGGAAAAGGATATCCCTTTATGTCTTGCTACTTGTCCTGATAATTTAATGGAGAATGCTTCTTCCCAGCAAGAAACACGATTAGAGGTTGTAAGACGTATAGTAGCTGCCGGCGGAGAGGTTCTGGCTCATAACGGCACTCCACTAACCGAAGAAGGTTTTTCCGATTATGCCACTATGTATTCCTTCTTTGTAAGACAGAAAATTTATTTTAATCACTATGGTTTTGATGTAAATGGAATTATTTTATCCGGTGGAGCCGGACAGGTAACAGGCAGCGAAAAGTCGGAACGATGGGTAAGCTCCCTGTTTAGCTACTCTGACTTATACGGGGTTCCTTATACCAATAAAGATATTTGTACAGACTCAGTATATCACCATGGAAGAGGGGGTTTTTACGGTTTTCAGGGTGACGTAGAAAAAATGAAAGCCCAGGTGGATACTACCATTGCCAATAAAAGCTGGCATATATTTTATTTCCATGACTCCGGAGATGTTTCTACAGAAAATTTAGAAATACTTCTTGATTATGTAAACTCAAAAAGCGACACAGAACTTGAAGTAGTCACTTACAAAGAAATGTATGAACGCTTTGCCGAAAAAGAATCGGTTATCAAAAATAGCACAACCACCTACTACGTTTCTGCTACAGGTACTTCCGAAACAGGACTTTCTGCCGAGGACCCAATGTCCTACGAAGCAGCCCAAAACAAAACCTACGTTAGCGGCGATACTATTTTATTTAAACGGGGCGATACTTTTTATGGCTCCTTTAGTCCAAAGATTTCTGCACTAAATGATAAAGTAGTTACTATTTCTGCTTATGGGGAAGGAGAATTACCTACCTTCTGTGCTTATAAAATCGCCGACTCAGCTTCCAGCTGGCAGTCCCACGGCGATGGCCTATATAAAGTATATTTAAAGGATATTAACGCATTTTCCGGGCTGAAAACAACAGATGACAACAGCTGCAATATCGGATTTTTAGAAGATGATAACGGTACAAAATACTACACTAAATGTTCCTCATTAAGTATGGCCAATGAATATGATTTTTATTGTGATGGTTCTTATCTCTATATGAAATGCAATGAAAATCCATACAACAAATTAGGTACCTTGAAAATGGCTACCAAAACAAATCTGGTAGTACTTAGTTCCAATATGCGGGTTAATAATATCCGGGTTTGCGGTACCGGCGCCCATGGAATTTTAGGCTGTAATACCAATACAGACAATGTAATAATTTCCAATTGCGTCATCGAGGATATTGGGGGAAGCTATTTAAAGGATACTACCAGATACGGAAACGGAATTGAATTTTATGGTACCAATGCTTCTAATATTGTTGTTAAAAATAATATTATCCGAAACGTATATGATGTAGCTTTTACTATTCAGGGAACTGCAGGCTCAGGTAAAAATGTAACTGTAACAAACAATTTCTTTGCAAATAACACGCAGGATTCAGAAATCTGGGAAAGTGGTTCTGCCACTGCAATATCCAATTACCAGTTTGCCAATAATATTTCTGTAAATCAGGGACGAGGCTGGGGCTATGATGCACGAGAAGATAAATACCCTGCCGCCCATATTTTATTCTGGGGATACAGCATTGAAGGAGATACGGACATTTATTTCCATCACAACATTGTTTACAACCCTCGCAGAATTTATTACATGGCTTACCAGCAAAATACACATATTTATTTTAAAGAAAAAAATTATATTAAGTCAGACTACAACACTTACTTATTAACAGAAGACGCAAAGATTTTCAGAGATTATTATAATATTAACGAAAAAGATACCTTTATAGATGAATATAACAAAGATTTGCACTCTGTCTTCTCTTTAATTGAAGTAGACGAAAGCATTGTAAATACTGCTTCTACCTGTAACGATATTAAAACAGTAAACGGACTTTTTAAAGACGTCAACGAGGAAGAATACAAGGACGAAGAAACATCCCCTGTTCTTCCCGGCGATGACACCCCTGCACCGGAAACTCCTATCCCGGAAGCTCCTTCTTCTGATGATTCAGACAATACTGCAAGTGGTGGTGGACAACCAAATGACTCTGATAATGATAAAGATACTGATACTGATACTCACACTCACATTGCCGGTGATTGGGAGGTAACGGATGAACCTACTGCTACTGTGGAAGGTATGAAAGTAAAAAAATGTACTGTTTGCGGTGAAATCATGGAAGCGGAAACTATTCCAACATATACAGTTTCCTTTAACGTAACGGGTACAATCCCATTGCAGCTAAAGAAATCCACCACAGCCATTAAAGCTGTCACAATGGAAGGAGACAAGGTAATAAGCTATAAATCTTCCAACTCTAAAGTAGCTTCTGTTACTAGTAAAGGAAAGATTACCGGAAAGAAAACCGGAACTGCTACTATTACTGTAACCACCGAAAAAGGTGCAGAAGCTTCTATTAAGATTAAAGTTCAAAAAGCTGCTGTTAAGACAACAAAATTAACAGTTGCCAAAAAGAAAGTAACTTTGAAAAAAGGTAAAACCTATACACTCAAAGTTACAAAAACACCAATTACTTCCTTAGAAAAAGTAACCTACAAAACTTCCAATAAAAAGGTTGCAACAGTAACGAGCAAAGGAAAGATTAAAGCGATAAAAGCCGGAACTGCAAAAATTACTGTGAAATGCGGCAAAAAGAAAGTAACAATTAAAGTAACAGTGAAATAAATCCGTACTAAAAGAAACAAGGGAGTAGCTTGCATGATAAGTTACTCCTTTGCTTCTTTCACTGGTAGTAGTAAATAAAATGGACAGTACAGAGCAGGCCCCTTTGCCTGAAATGTACTGTCCTTTATAAAATATATATATACATCTTTTACACATTTATAAGTATACACACTTCCCCAAAAAACAAAAGTCTTTTTTCACGAACGGGCATTTTTTACTCTAAACAGGC
>JAFSDJ010000073.1 GCA_017436305.1 Lachnospiraceae bacterium | reverse complement strand
TATACCGGAATATTTTCATTTACCATACCATATTCAGACTTGGATACAATATTTAAATTGCCATCTGATAAATTAAAACGCAATACGCTGGAACCATCTCGTTCCGGTACAAACAGACTGGCACGGTCGATAGACTCCTGCAGATGTTTTTTCTTTGCTTTCATCAGAATGGAATATTCTGCAGGGATTACCTGACGGTAGTTCGGGAATGTACCATCAACCAGACGAGACAGCAAACGCACATCTTTGCATTCAAAAGAAACCTGTCTATCATTGCAGCGGATGGTCAATACATCTTCATTGTCATCTTTCAAAATACGGCTGATTTCATTCAAAGATTTTACAGGTACAATCATTTTGAAATTTTCAGCAGTCAGATTATCTACTTTACAGGTTTTCACTGCCAGACGATGACTATCGGTACTTACCATTGTCAGATTGTTATCCTCTACTTCCATCAATGCACCGGTAAAGATAGGACGCGGATCTCCGATATTGGCACAGAACCCTGTCTGTTTTACCAGAGATTTAAACACTGTCGGATTGATGGTAAACATTTTTCCATCTTCCAGAGAAGCAATACCAGGAAATTCTTCCCCTCTCCAGCATTTGATGTTTGTTTCTGCCTGGTCATATTCAATTTTTAAGGATACTGTTTCATCATCATACGTAAACATCAGATTGGTATTTGGCAGACGACGTACAATTTCAGCAAAGAAATGAGCCGGTACTACAACATGTCCTTCTTCTAATACCTGTACAGGCTCTGTGCAGGTAATCCCGATTTCCAGATCGGTAGCAGCGAAGGTTAAACGATTGTTTTCTGTTTTTAAATAAATACCGGTCAGTACAGGAATGGCTCCTTTACTGGAAATCGCTTTTTGTACGGTATTAATGCCGGATAACATATTTTCTTTGGTAGATGTAAATTTCATAATCAGATACGCGCTCCTTCTCACATCATCTTCTTAATATTTTTAGTAGTATTAGTATTAGGCGCTGTGGAAAAGTTTAAAACTGATGTAAACGCTGTATGCACAAGGGCTGATCCGTGTAGATAACCCTGTGGATAGTAAAAAAAATTATACACACAATTCACAGGTTTTTTGCACATTTTTAATTGTCCACATGTTACTAACAGTTTATCAAAAATATTATCCACATTCAATAAAAAAAATGAAATCACAAAAAAATCATCCCGCATGAATGATACGGGATGAAATAGAAATTTATTTTATTCAGATTCAAGATTTCAAGTTAAGCATTGTTTGTCAGACTGTTTTTAATTTTGCTGACGGTTATTTGTAATGTCTGATCGGTGCGCAGCTCTTCTGCAATTTTTTCACATGCATGAATGACTGTAGAATGATCGCGGCCTCCAAACAGTTCACCGATTTTCGGCAGAGAAAGACTGGTCATTTCACGGCACAGGTACATAGCAATCTGGCGTGGATATGCAATCTGTTTGGTGCGTTTTTTCGATGTAAAGTCTTCAACGCGAATTTTATAATATTCTGCTACTTTTTTTAGGATTAATTCACCGGTGATAATGACAGGTTCGTTTGGTGTAATTAACCCTTGCAGACAGTCTTTTGTCAAAGCCAGGTCAATATTGCGATGACTGAGGTTGGAGTATGCGGATAACCGTACCAGCACCCCTTCCAGTTCACGAATATTGGAATGAATATGTTCTGCAATATAATCAAATACATCATCAGGAATATGCAGATTGTCAGCCTGTGCTTTTTTGCGCAGAATTGCAATTCTGGTTTCATAATCAGGCGGCTGAATGTCGGTGGTTAATCCCATACTGAATCGTGTGCGCAGACGTTCTTCCAGTTTTGGAATTTCGTTTGGCAAACGGTCGCTGGAAATAATAATCTGTTTGTTGGCATCGTACAATGTATTAAATGTATGGAAGAACTCTTCCTGGGTACTTTCTTTATTGGATAAGAACTGAATATCGTCGATTAAGAGCACATCTACATTCCGGTATTTTTCACGGAAATTTTTTGTAGAACCATCTTTAATAGAATCAATTAATTCGTTGGTAAATTTTTCGGAAGAAATGTATGCAATTTTCGTTTCTGGCTTTCTAGCCAAAATATGATTGCCGATAGCGTGCATCAAATGTGTTTTGCCAAGCCCTGCACCGCCATAAATAAATAATGGATTATAAATTCTTCTTCCTTTTTCTTTAATAATATTGTCGGCTACGCCTACACAGGCTGCATGTGTCATCAAATTGCTGTTGCCTACTACGAAAGAATCAAATGTATATTTAGAATTTAAGTGAATGGTATTGCTGAAGTTGTCGTAATTTGAAACTGCTTCGGTATATTTAGGTTCCGGTGCAGATGGTGTATTCTGAAATTGCGGTATAAAACCGGTATCTTCTGTCTGAAAATCTTCTTTGGTATACCCCTGCTGCTGGAATAACTGCTCAATGGCTTTTTCCTGTTCCTGCGGTGTTACAAATTTGATTTTAACAGGATGGTTTAATACGGATTCCAGGCAGTTTTTGATAACATTGAACTGCTGATTTTCCAGCATGTGTTTTTCAAAATCATTGCGTACTTTAATAATGATATGTTCACCGGAGTATAAAGCCAGTGATGTATGTTTCATCCATGTATCAAAAATTGGTTTGGATACAGAAGATTCTAATAAAGTAAGGGTATTGTCCCAGATTTTTTCGTTCATATTATTATTTGCCGCGTCAATCATATGAATACCTCCAGGCAGTATCGTAAAAATAAAAAAAGTATATAAAGTAGAATAAAATATGAGTTATTAACATGTTATCCACAAAAGTGTTGATAAATTATATAGAAATAAACAGTTTATCCACACTTTTTTGAGAGTGTATTCTAAATAATATCAGAAAATCGGTGATTTATCAACAAAAAGTTACAAAAATCAGAAAAAATTATCCACAGGTTTATAAATGGTTGATAAATATAAAAATTATGAAAAAAATTAAAGGAAAATATGGATACAGGACTTGACCGCAGAATTTAGATATTATATAATAACTAATCGTAAATGCAGTTCAATCGAAGATTGCAATAGATATGTTTACTTGAAAAGGGAGGTGTTGTACGGTGAAAAGAACCTATCAACCAAAAAATAAAAAACACAAAAGAGTGCATGGTTTCAGAAAAAGAATGTTAAGCGCAAATGGTAGAAATGTACTGAAAAGAAGAAGAGCAAAAGGGAGAAAAAAATTAAGCGCTTAATTTTTTCAAATATAGCTCTTAACGAAAAGGCCCTAGTGGCCTTTTTATATTATACCGGCATTTTTTAGGAGGGATTCTGATGTTAAAAAAGGAATACAGACTAAGAAAAAATGCTGATTTCAGAAAAGTATATCGCAGTGCCAAATCGGTATCTACAAAGTATCTGGTGCTTTATCCGAAAGTAAAAAAAGGAGAAGGGATCAGAATTGGTTTTTCTATTTCTAAAAAAATAGGGAAAGCAAATGTACGCAATTTATACAAACGTAGATTGCGGGAGATTGTCAGACATAATCTGCATCATATCAAACCAGGATGTGATTTGATTATTCTGACCCGTGTGCCTGTGACAGAGCTTGGATATCATGAATTAGAAAAAAATGTGAAATATTTATTGCGGAAAAGTGGTGTCTGGATTGACTAACATAAAGGAAATTCCAAAAAAGATGCTGCTTGGGCTGATCGGCTTTTATCGCAAATATTTATCTGCGCTGAAAATGCAGCCGACATGCCGGTTTTATCCAACCTGTTCGCAGTATGCGTACGAGGCAATCAGCAAATATGGAGTCATAAAAGGTGGATGGATGGCAATTAAACGTATCTGTAAATGTCATCCGTTTCATCCCGGCGGGTATGATCCTGTAAAATAATACAAGGAGGTGGAATGCCCGATTTTTGTGAGCATATTTTTATAAAATATTGTAAATAAAAAACGTGGCAGAAATCAGACATGAATAATGAAAGTTATGGATGGGGTTTTTTACAGCCTGTTGCTGATTTTATCAGTATGATTATTGATGGTCTGTATCAGGTAACAGTAGCAATTGGCTTTCCAAGCTATGCACTGGCAATTATCTTTATTTCAATTCTGTTAAAATTAGTTTTGTATCCTTTGATGCAGAAACAGATGAAATCTACGATGAATATGCAGGAAGTGCAGCCAAAGCTGGAATATGTACAGAAAAAATATAAAAACAATCCGGAAAAAATGAATGAAGAAGTTATGAAGCTGTACAAGGAATATGATATTAATCCTATGGCCGGCTGTCTGCCGCTTCTGATTCAGATGCCAATCCTGATTGGTTTGTTTATGGCATTGAGACAGTTCAATTTTGATCCGATTGAACATGCAACCTTCTTCTGGGTGCCAAACTTAGGGTTAGCTGACCCGCTGCATATTCTGCCTGTACTGGTAGCGCTGACTATGTATGCACAGCAGAAAGTAAGTATGAGTGCTACAGGCGGCAATGAACAGACTGCACAGATGATGAAAACAATGCTGTACATGATGCCTGCTATGATGCTGTTTGTATGCTGGAGTATGCCTGCAGGTTTGTGCTTATACTGGGCATTTTTCAGTGTATTAAGTATTATTCAGCAGTACTTTATGAATAAACAGAAGAAAAAAGAAATGGAAGCACGTGCAATTCGTGAAGCAGAAGAAAAAGAACGTCGCATCGCAGCAAAAAAAGCGAAAATGACTGCTGATAAAAAATCCGGTGCTAAACCAAGTAAAAAACCGGAATCTGCTGAAAAATTAGAAGAAAAAACTTTGATTGAAAAAGCAGAAGAAAAAGATGCGGAAGATGATGCTGATATTAGCTGCATCAAAGATTAAGTAAGGAGATGATTTTTAGTGTCCGGTAAAGAATATACAGCGAAATCTGTAGAAGAAGCGCTGGAAAAAGCATTGAATGAAATGTTCCTGACCCGTGAAGATATTGATTACGAAGTAGTACAGCAGCCTTCTAAAGGATTTTTAGGTTTTGGTCAGAAAGATGCTGTAGTTCGTGTCAGCAAAAAAGTCATCGAAGAAGTAAAAGAAGCTCCAAAAAAAGAAATTGTAAAAGAAGTAAAAGCAGAAAAGGTGATTGAAAAACCGGCTGTAGAAACTAAAAAAGTGGAAACAGTGGAAGCTGTACAGGAAGAAATCATCGATGAAAAAGAAGAAACTTTTACAAATGTGTATGAAGAAGATTTCAGTGAAGATGTACAAGAAGAAGCTGTATCCAAAGTCAATAAAAAAGAAGCAATGGAAGCAGCAGAAGTAAAAGGTCGTGCATTCTTAGCAAAAATCTTTGATGAAATGGATTTGGATGTTGTTATCGATGTAAAAGAAAAAGGCGGTTATCTGGTATTTGATTTACAGGGTGACAATCTGGGTATTCTGATTGGCCGTCGCGGTGATACATTGGATGCATTGCAGTTCTTGCTGAACCTGGTAATCAACGATAAAAACAGTGCGAGAGTGAAAGGTATCATTGATATCGAAAACTATCGTGCGAAACGTGAAGAAACATTGATTAGCCTTGGTCATAAATTGGCTGCAAAAGCTAGAAAAACAGGACAGAAAGTAGTACTGGAGCCAATGAATCCGCAGGAACGCCGTATTATTCATATGGCGCTGCAGAATGATAAACGGGTAACT
>JAFSDJ010000072.1 GCA_017436305.1 Lachnospiraceae bacterium | reverse complement strand
CCTGTATCTAGGTTTCTCCATCGACTTTTACCGTTATATATTATTTCGTTTTCAGTTTTTTGTTTTGGCATATTATCACCTTTCTCCTATATTTTTGTATTTCCATTTTATCATAATTAGACCAAAAGGTCAAAAAAAAATAGACCAAAAGGTATAAAAAATTAGACCAAAAAGTATAAAAAATTAGACCAAAGAAAATGCCCTTCAATAGCTATATATCAGCTTAAAATCTACTTTTTACCCCCTGCTTACTCTTTTCTATATATTTAAGGCGATAAATATCGCCTTAAATATATTCTTTTTTCATTTTTTTTAGAGGGCTTTCCACAATGCAATAGTCGAGTAGTATTTTTTGAGAAAACCACTCAAAAAATCTCCACTCTTTTGCTATTGCATAGTGAAATTCGGCAGGTGTGAGCATGTCGCCAAGCCGAACATACCAAAAACGAGGATTTAAGTTGCACGACTTGGACTAGCAATTGTACCTGCCGAACCGCCTTGATCTATCGTTCAAGAATTTCACTAATGCCATATAAAATTACGTTAAGTTCCTGGGGGCTAGCCCCCAAACCCCCAGCCAGCACTCACACCCAAAAACAAGGGGGATACCAATAAAAAAGTCAAAATCCACTATATAGGATTTTGACTTTTTTATTGGTATTGAACTACAAGGGTCCCTACAGGCTGTTTTTGAACACCCGTAGTTCTTTTTAAAAGGGATTAATTTATCAGATTTATTAAATGAATAATTCATAAAATCCCCTTTCAATCACTCTGTTGTATGGCAATTTATCAAGTAGGCAGTTGTACATAAGTAGTGTATGCAGGGGACAAAAATGTGTATATAACTGGATAAGCCTTTTTTATTTTTGGCTTGGTATGAAAAAAGAACCCTAATGTTGGATAGGGTTCTTTTTAGGGGTAACAGTTGAAGGTTGAAGGTATATTTCATATTTATTATGTACTTTACTCTTATATTCATTCGAATAGGAAACACATATGTTTGGAGTAATTTGCAAAGCGATTGTTGGAAAAGGAAAAATTAGCGGTAAGTGTCAATGGTAAGCGGACTGGAAGGGGTCAGCGGTTTGTGCTGATCCATGAAAGGAGCATTAAGGAATTGACACGTGCAATTGATTCTTCAACCTCTTGGCCTGTCAAAACGTCAAACGTTTTGGCCTGCCAACCGGCGAGGGAGTCCCTCAAGGATTGAGGGGTTGGGGAGTTCGATTGATGGGGTCAAGGGGAAGAGTTCCCCTTGTAGGTTCGGACAAAGTCCGAGGGTTTTTTGCCATGCAAGGCATGGTTTGGCGAAGCCAACGAGCCTCGCAGAGCACGTCCAAATGAAATTTGGTATAACGTGCTAGACCAAATTATTGGATTCTCTCAATCTTCGTGCTATGCTGATTACCAAAAGGGGGGCTTACTTGTGGCTCATGTAGAAAAATATACAAAAGGCAGCGTACAAGGATTATCGATTCATTGGGACAGAAAAACAGAAAATCATTCGAATCAAGAGATTGATAATGAGCGGTCAAATTTAAATTATGATTTATGCGAAAAAGAAGGAGATACACTTTCCCGCATGAATGATCGATTACGTGAAGTACATTGTTTGAATCGGAAAGATGTAAAAGTTTGTAGTGATTGGGTTGTTACGTTACCAGAAAACTTGAAGGGGACTTCAGAAAAAGAACAACGTGAATTTTTTGAAAAAACCTATGAGTTTTTAGCGAATCGTTATGGCGGTGAAAAAAATGTATTGTCCGCTAACGTACATAAGGACGAAACAACACCTCATATGCATTTTGCTTTTATGCCTGTTGTTTGGGACGAGAAAAAACAACGGGAAAAAGTTTCAGCCAAAGAGGTTTTAACAAGAAAAGATTTAAAGACATTCCACCAAGATTTAGATACATTTTTGAAAAAGGAAATACCACACATCTACAAAGATGGAATTTTAAATGATAAAACGATTGGTGTTGATACCGTTAAGGATTTAAAAAAGCATTCTCTAGAAATAGAGAAACAAAAAAAGGCGATGGATGCGGAAGTAAAGATAAAAGAAAAAGACTTGGAGAGAAAAATCCAATCTTTAGATAAAGAATTTGAAAGTAAAAAGAAAAAGCTTTTAGATCTCAGTGAACAATTACCACAAGAAATCAAAATCAATGCAAAAGGGAAAGAGAAAAAAACAGAGGTTGTGAAAAAAGGATTATTTAAAACAGAAACGATAACCAAAAACACTGGGAATTGGATTATTGGAACGAACGAATTGAAAAGAGTACAAAAAATGGTGAACGCTGCCTATATGGTCAAAAGGGATTATGAACGTTTGCAAAGTACAGATTTGGTGGAAGAAAATAAAAAATTACACCTGCAAGTAGAGGGCTTGTCTAACAATTTAAAAGCATCTCATCAGATTAATGCGGAGTTGAGAGAGAGAAATAAAGAATTACATACAAAAATAGGCTCGTTACAAGCTCATATAAACGATTTGAAGATAAACGTAAAGGTTTTATATCAACAAACGAAAAAAGTCTTTAAAGAGCAATTTAAAACGTTTAGAGGGCTTGTTAAGAATGAACTAGTTGGAAGGGAAGTAGAGGATTACTTTGAGCGTGAACATAAAAACGAAATGACTAAACAACGAGGATATGATATGGAAAGGTAAAACCGCCTTAGAATCAATTCTTGGGCGGTTTATTCAACTGCATTAATTGGAGCCTTATTATTATTAAAATCTTCGAATCTAGCAAGTAAGTATTTCTCTTTTGTATCTTTACCACGATGAACAAGGCTTGGATGTATCATTATTGCTCCAGTTCTTCTAGTAATTATTTGGGCTTGCTCCAGTGTTTTTAATGTGTCTATTACAGTTTGTCTAGATACCTTGCTTTTTTCGGTCAATTCTCTTGTAGTTATAATTAACGTATTTGTTGATTTGTCCATGTTTTCTAATATGTATTTTACAACTTGCATTTTTTTATTACCTAAACTATCTATTAATTGAACGATTGCAGTTAAATATGTGATCATAAAACCATTTCTAGGAGTTTTCTTTATGACTTCATCAGTTTCTATTATTTCACCTGTATCTAGGTTTCTCCATCGACTTTTACCGTTATATATTATTTCGTTTTCAGTTTTTTGTTTTGGCATATTATCACCTTTCTCCTATATTTTTGTATTTCCATTTTATCATAATTAGACCAAAAGGTCAAAAAAAAAT
>JAFSDJ010000071.1 GCA_017436305.1 Lachnospiraceae bacterium | reverse complement strand
GCCACAGAAGAAGAATCCGGATATTGCAGAGTTAGTAAGAGGAAAAACAGGACGCGTATATGGTGCATTGACGGCTATTTTAACTACTATGAAGGGAATTCCCCTTGCATATAACAAAGACATGCAGGAAGATAAAGAATTAACCTTTGATGCTATTGATACTGTAAAAGGATGTCTTGCATTATTTACAGGTATGATGAAAACCATGACCTTTAAAAAGGATGTTATGGCAAAAAGTGCCATGATGGGATTTACCAATGCTACAGATGCAGCAGATTATTTAGTAAATAGAGGGGTACCTTTTAGAGATGCCCACGGCATTATTGGCAGACTGGTGTTATACTGTATCGAGAAAAACACTTCTATTGATGCACTTTCCATGGAAGAGCTAAAGGCCATTAGTGATGTGTTTGAAGCGGATATTTATGATGCAATCAGCTTAGAAACCTGCGTAAAGAAACGACTTACCATCGGGGCACCAGGGATGGATGCCATGAAAGAAGTGTTAAAACGTAACAGAGAATATCTGGAAAATGAATGGCAGGATGATGAACCAACGGAATAGACAGGGGAGCCTGTTTATGAAAGTAGCTCCCTAAAATGCGGGAAATACTATAGAAAAAAACAAAATGAGGAGATTAGCTATGAGCGAAAAATTAAAAGTAGGAATTTTAGGCGGAACCGGTATGGTAGGACAGAGATTTATCTCTTTATTAGAAAACCATCCATGGTTTGAGGTAACAACAATTGCAGCAAGTCCACGTTCAGCAGGAAAAACATATGAGGAAGCAGTAGGTGGCAGATGGAAAATGACCACACCTATGCCGGAAGCTGTTAAAAACATAATTGTTATGAACGTAAACGAAGTAGAAAAAGTAGCAGCAGAAGTTGACTTTGTATTTTCTGCTGTTGATATGACGAAGGAAGAAATTAAGAAAATTGAGGAAGATTATGCAAAAACAGAAACTCCGGTAGTTTCCAATAACTCAGCTCATCGTTGGACACCGGACGTTCCAATGATTATTCCGGAGGTTAATCCAGGGCATACAGATGTTATTGAAGCACAGAAAAAACGTCTTGGTACAACAAAAGGCTTTGTAGCAGTAAAACCAAACTGCTCTATCCAAAGTTATGCACCGGCTTTATATGCATGGAGAGAATTTGAGCCATACGAAGTAATTGCTACAACATATCAGGCAATTTCAGGTGCCGGCAAAACTTTCAAAGACTGGCCTGAAATGGTTGAAAATATTATTCCATACATAGGTGGAGAAGAAGAAAAGAGCGAACAGGAACCACTTAGAGTATTGGGTAAAGTTGAAAACGGTGAAATTGTAAAAGCGAGTGAACCGGCTATTAGCTGTCAGTGTATTCGTGTTCCTGTATTAAACGGACATACTGCAGCTGTATTTGTAAAATTTAGAAAGAAACCAACCAAAGAACAGTTGATTGAAAAATTAGTGTCCTTCAAAGGTATTCCACAGGAATTAGAACTTCCAAGTGCACCAAAGCAGTTTATTCAGTACATGGAAGAAGACAACAGACCACAGGTACAGTTAGACGTAGATTATGAAAAAGGTATGGGTGTTTCCATCGGTAGAATTAGAGAAGATTCTATTTATGACTTTAAGTTTGTAGGACTTTCTCATAATACAGTACGTGGCGCTGCAGGTGGTGCTGTACTTTGTGCAGAATTATTAAAAGCAAAAGGCTTCATTAACAAAAAATAATCAGACAGTATAATTTTTCCCAATTACGGGGAATAGGAGCTTTATTATGAGTGAATTGCATTATGAGTTGGATTTATTAACTGCAATGAATCAAAAATTGGCAGGCAATGAGAGAATGTACCGCATGATTTGCGGTATGTCCTCCAGTGCCTTTATTTACTATAATTTCAACGAAAATCGTATAGAAGTTTTGGGATGTTTTCAGAAGTTTTTTCATTTCCAGATACGTTCTCTAATGGATTTATCTCATATCTTTGCATCTGTTATGGATGAGTTTGAGAATAATTTAAGAGGAGTTTTTTTTGGAGAAGAAAAAGGGTTGGAAAATGCAAGCTGTGAATGTTGTTTGCAGGATGGAAAAACATGGATGCAGTTTGAAGTAAACATTACTTATGATGAAAATAAAAAGCCAATTGAAAAAGTAATTCGTATTAAGGATATTACAAAGAGAAGAAAGCAAAACGAAGAACTGAAATACATGGCTTATTACGATACATTAACCGGTTTATATAACCGGAATTATTTTGTCCGGGTACTTAGTGAATGGCTTAGAAGAGCTGAGGCTGAGCATGCTGTTGTAGCAGTAATGTGTATTGACATTGACGATTTTAAAAAGATTAATGATGGGCTTGGAATGATTGCTGGAGATGAAATGATTCAAAGCTTTGGCTTATTTTTAAAAGCTGAATTTAAAAATGAGAATACAATTATTGCCCATGTAAATAATGATTTATTTTATATGGCAATTTATGAGCCGGTAGGGCATCGCAGTGTAGATTCTATTTACAATACAATCCGGGAAAAATTAAAAGAACCGTTTGTGTTATCTAGTTCTCTTTCACTAAAAATTACGGTTTGCGTAGGTGTTGCGGAATATCCGGAGGCAAGTAAAAATATTCTGGAGCTTATGAATTGTGCCGAAATTGTTATGTTCAAGGCAAAAGCGTCAGGTAAAGATAGTATTCAGTATTTTGAAACTCCAATTTTGGAAGATTTTAGAGAAAATGTTCAGTTGGAAAACAAACTTAAAGATGCTTTAAGTGAAAATAGATTTGAGCTTTATTATCAACCACAATTTGATTCTAAAACAAAACATTTACGTGGGGTAGAAGCTCTTCTTAGATGGAAGGATGATTCTGGGAAAATGATTAGTCCCGGTGTATTTATTCCCATTGCAGAGCAAAGTGGTATGATTGTTCCTATTGGAACATGGGTTTTAGAGGAAGGCATTAGCAGATTTTCAAAATGGAAGGAAAAGTATAACAAAGATTTAGTTATTTCCTTAAATATTTCTGCAATCCAATATAAGCGTCCGGAATTTGTATACAATTTACTAAATATACTAAAGAAATACAATGTAAATCCATGTGAAGTTGAGTTAGAGATTACAGAAAGTGTCTTAATAGAGGATTTTGAAAGTGTACTTGAAAAGCTTCATGTTTTAAAGGAATATGGCATTAAAATTTCATTGGATGATTTTGGAACAGGATTTTCATCTCTGTCCTATTTAAAAGGGCTTCCTATCGATACATTAAAAATAGACAAATCTTTTATTGATACAGTAATTAGTGACGATAGTACAAGAGTAATTACAGAATCGATTGTGTCTATGGTAAAGAAGTTAGGCTGTGAAACTGTGGCAGAAGGTGTTGAAACAGAAGAACAGTATGAGTATTTAAAAGAAATTGATTGCGATAATATTCAGGGATTCTTGCTGGGAAGACCGATGCCGGCAAATGAAATCGAAAAGATTATTGCAAATTCTTTATCATTACTATGAGGAAGAATATGGGAATTAATCGAGAAAAAGAATTAAATTATTTGACAAATTTTTATAATAAGAACCAGTCTGGGCTTTTGATTGTTTATGGACAAAAAGGTATTGGAAAAACAACTCTGTTAAAAAACTTTATAAGGGATAAACAGAGTATCTACTATTTATCCAGAGAAGTGTCAGAAAGAGAGCAGCTCTATCATATGTCTGCTGAGCTTTCCACTTATGGATATGATCTTTCGCAATTTCCGGATTACAGGCAGGTTTTTTATGAAATCAGTAAGAACCATTTATCCAAAGGGGGCTCAGAGAAGGCCCGTGGAAAAATGGTTCTCGTTTTTGATGAATTTCAAAACATTTTAAAGGGTGGAAACAGCTTTATGGAAGCTTTGGTAGAGCTTTTACAGAAAGCACCCAATATTTTTGTTATATTGTCCAGTTCTTCAATTGGATTTGTTGAAAACAGCCTTGTAAAGAAAATTGGAAAGGCAGCCTATGCCATTTCCGGTTTTTTAAAGGTTAGAGAGCTTAACTTTAGAGAAATCTCCCAGTATTATAAGGTATATTCTCTAGAGCAGCTGATAGAGACTTACAGTATTTTAGGTGGAATAACCGGTTATCTACAGTGTTTTGATAAGACCCGTTCCACAAAAGAAAATATATGTGAGTTTATTTTAAAGGATACTGCCTTTTTACACGTTGAAGGAAGCAGAATTTTATCAGAGGAACTTAGAGAGCCGGCAGTGTATTATTCCATTTTGGCGGCTTTAGCCTCCGGAAAAAGTAAGCTCAATGACTTATATAAACACACTGGTTTTTCCAGAGCCAAGATTAGCGTTTATTTAAAAAGTCTTATGGAACTTGAAATCGTAGAAAAGGTATTTTCTTATGATGCTTTAGGAAAGGAAAATGTACAAAAGGGCCTATATCAAATCAGTTATCCTTACGTACATTTCTGGTTTAAGTTTATTTATCCAAATTTCAGCAGCCTTTCTACAATGTCTGCTGAAGCATTTTATGATACCTTTATAGCACCAAAGTTAAAAGAATATTGCAGTTTTTATTTTGCTAAAATCTGTAGAGAGTATATGGATTATTTAAACGAAGAGAAAAAACTTCCGTTTATTTATGAAAAAAGCGGAGTCTGGGCAGGAAAAGACGGTATGATTGACTTACTTGCTTCTGATGAAGGTGGAAAAAAATTGGCAATGTTTGCGAAATACTCAAAAGAAAAAGTAACTTATGAAGATTATGTGCAATACATCCACAGATTATCGCAGGCAAAAGTGGATGTCAACGAATGCTATTTATTTTCCATGTGGGGTTTTGATGAAAGGCTCCTTATGGAAGAGAAAGTAAAAATTCACTTACATTTAAAAAACTTAAAAGAAGAACCTATTCGTAATCAGAATAGATAATAGTTAGGAAATGATATGGGGAAAAGTATTTTTATTGCAGAAAAACCCAGTGTTGCAAGGGAATTTGCAAAAGCCTTAAAATTAAATGCGAAAAATAAAGATGGATATATGGAAGGGGAAAATACCATCATTACGTGGTGTGTAGGTCATCTGGTTACCATGAGCTATCCGGATGCATATGACGACAGCTTAAAAAGATGGTCCTTAGAAACCATTCCATTTATCCCGGAAACATATAAATACGAAGTGATTGACAGTGTAAAAAAACAGTTTGAAATCGTAAAAGGACTTCTTACAAGAGAAGATGTATCAACTATTTATGTATGTACGGACTCCGGGCGTGAAGGAGAATATATTTACCGTCTTGTAGAAAACCAGGCACACGTAAACGGAAAAGAACGGAAAAGAGTCTGGATTGACTCTCAGACCGAGGAAGAAATTATAAGAGGAATCAAAGAAGCAAAGGATTTATCCTGCTACGATAATCTTTGTGCATCCGCATACCTTCGGGCAAAAGAAGATTACTTAATGGGTATCAATTTTTCAAGAGCTCTTACTTTAAAGTATGGCTTTCCTATTAAAAACTATTTAAAACAGGATAAAAATGTGGTGGTTAGTGTTGGTCGTGTTATGACTTGTGTTCTTGGCATGGTAGTAAACAGGGAACGGGAAGTCAGAAGTTTTGTTAAAACACCATTTTACAGAGTTATGGCAGCTCTTTCCCTAGAGGGAAAAGCATTTGATGCAGAATGGAAAAGCGTGGAAGGCTCCGGCTATTATCAGTCCCCACTTCTTTATAAAGAAAATGGCTTTAAAGAACGAAAAGAAGCGGAAGCTCTTATAGAGCTTTGTAATGGAAAAAATATGGAGATTTTTTCAGTGGAAAAGAAAAAAGAAACGAAAAATCCTCCACTTTTGTATAATTTGGCAGAACTGCAAAATGACTGCTCTAAATTTTTTAAGATAAGTCCTGATGAAACATTACGGATTGTCCAGGAATTATATGAAAAGAAAATGGTAACATATCCAAGAACCGATGCCAGAGTATTGTCCACAGCAGTCAGTAAGGAAATTTATAAAAACATAAATGGATTAAAAAATTATGGGTTGGCAAGTACACTGGCAGAAGAAGTACTTCAAATGGGAACCTATAAAAATATAGCAAAAACCCGCTATGTAAATGATAAGCAGATTACAGACCATTATGCTATTATTCCAACCGGGCAGGGTATTAACAATTTAAACAGTTTACATCCAACGGCAACAAAAGTGTATGAAATTATTGTAAGACGTTTCTTAAGCATTTTCTATAAACCCGCAATTTACCAGAAAGTAAGCCTTGTGACAGCTGTAGAAACAGAAGCTGCAACTGAGAAATTTTTTACTTCCTTTAAAGTACTGGCAGACGAGGGATATTTAAAGGTTATGGAATATTCTTTTAGCAAGAAAAAAGAGGCCCCCAAAAGTGTGGAAGAAAAAAATTCAGAAGATAATAATCAGGAAGAAAAAACTGATAAGGAACAGGAAGATGATATAAAATGTGATGCGGCATTTTTAGAAGCTGTATCCAGCCTGAAAAAAGGAGTGACTATCGGAGTCAATGAATTTTTCGTTAAGGAAGGGGAAACTTCACCGCCAAAACGTTATAATTCCGGTTCTTTAATTTTGGCCATGGAAAATGCGGGACAGCTCATTGAAGATGAAGAGCTTCGTGCCCAGATTAAAGGAAGTGGTATTGGAACTTCGGCTACAAGGGCGGAAATATTAAAAAAGCTTGTTAATAATAAATATTTAAATCTGGCGAAGAAAACCCAGATTATTACGCCTACAAAGCTTGGGGAAATTATTTATGAAGTAGTCAATGCATCCATTAAACCACTTTTAGACCCGAAATTAACGGCAAGCTGGGAAAAGGGGCTTACGATGGTAGCAGAAGGTACTATTACAGAAGACGAATATATGGTAAAACTGGACGATTTTGTACGTCGTAGGACAAATTATGTAAAAGGGTTGTCCAATCAGGGGGTGTTGTATCGGCAGTTTGACCAGGTTTCAAAAGCATACGAGAAGCAATAGTAGTTAGATAGCTGATAAAAATTTTAAATATATATGGAGGAATTTGGAATGGATAGGAATGAATTTGCGCCAAAGCAGTTGGTTGATTTGGATAAGACGATTGCGAAAGAGTTGTTTGAGGGAGTAGAGGTTATTTGGGAGGTACTTCCGAAAATTAGTGAATTTATTGTGAAAATGGGTAATACTTTGCCGGAAGAATTGTTTGAAAAGCGTGGCGAGAATGTATGGGTGGCTAAGTCTGCTAAGGTAGCTGAAACAGCTTACATTAACGGGCCATGCATTATTGATGAAGAAGCTGAAATTAGACATTGTGCATTTATCAGAGGTAATGCCATTGTTGGGAAAGGGGCTACTGTAGGAAATTCAACGGAGCTTAAAAATGTTGTTTTATTTGATAAGGTGGAAGTGCCCCATTATAATTATGTGGGTGACAGCGTACTTGGATTTAAGGCTCATTTAGGTGCAGGAGCCATTACTTCCAATGTGAAAAATGATAAAACAAATGTTACAGTAAAAGCTGATACAGATAAGATTCAAACAGGTCTTAGAAAATTCGGTGCTATAGTTGGAGATTATACACAAGTTGGCTGCAACAGTGTTTTAAACCCCGGTACTGTGCTTGGAAAAAATGTAAGTGTTTATCCATTAAGCTTTATCAGAGGCTATATTGCTGAAGGTAAAATTTGTAAAAGTAATGTAAGCAATATGGAAATAATGGATAAGGAATAACATTGACAACTTACTAAGAATGTTGTATATTTTCTGTGGTGACGCTAATTTAATGCGTTAAAGTGAAAAAAAGGAGAAAAAAGTTATGAAAAAATTAACAGTATTAGCATTGACACTTGCTATGACTGCATCCCTTTTAGTTGGTTGTGGTTCTGGCGAAACAACAGATGTAAGCTCTGAAGTTGAAACAACAGAGGAAACAACAGAGGAAACAACAGAGGAAACAACAGAGGAAACAACAGAGGAAACAGAAGCAACAGAAGCAACAGAAGAAGCTGTATCAGAAGAAGCAACAGAAGATACAGAAACAGCAGATGACACAGTTTATAAAATCGGTGTTATCCAGTTAACAGAGCATGCAGCTTTAGATGCATCTAACGAAGGTTTTGTAGCAGCATTAAATGATTCCGGTATTAAATACGAAATTGATCAACAGAATGCACAGAATGACCAGTCAGCCTGCCAGACAATTGCAGCTAAATTAGTAGCTGATGGCGATGACTTAATTTTAGCAATTGCAACTCCGGCAGCACAGGCTGCAGCAGCTGAAACAACAGAAATTCCAATCGTTGGTACAGCTATTACAGACTTTGTTGACGCTGGTTTAGTAAATGACAACAATGCACCTGGCACAAATGTAACAGGTACATCTGATTTAACACCTGTTAAAGAACAGGTTGATTTACTGAAAAAAATTCTTCCGGAAGCAAAAACAGTTGGTATTTTATACTGCTCAGCAGAATCAAATTCAGTTTTTCAGGCAGAGTTAGCAAAATCAGCTTGTGAAGAAGCAGGTCTTGCATGTGAAGTATATACAGTAGCAAGCTCAAACGAAATCCAGACAGTTGTAGAGTCCATGGTTGGTAAAGTAGATGCTATCTATGCTCCAACAGATAACACAATTGCAGCTGGTATGGCTACAGTATCTATGGTTGCTAATGATAACAATCTTCCTGTAATCTGTGGTGAGGCCGGCATGGTTGAAGCTGGCGGTCTTGCAACATATGGAATTGACTACTATCAGTTAGGATACTTAGCAGGTCAGCAGGCAGTTGCAATTTTAAAAGGTGAAGCAAGTGTTTCTGAAACTCCAATTGGTTACTTAGCAGCTGAACAGTGTGAATTAACAACAAATGAAGAAACAGCAGCAACTTTAAATATTGATTTATCTGTACTTGATAACTAATAATAATCACCGGAAAATACGAAAGAACTCTGTAATTATGCAGAGTTCTTTTTTATGATGCAGGAAATTTCTCTAAAATCCTCGATATCATAAAGCACTTCGTGCAATGCTGCCCAGACACTTGTGTCTCATAAAAATACTTAAATATTTATCAAATTTCCCTTGCTATCTGGCAGGAAATTATTTAAAATAGAAAAGTCAGGTTATTGGAAATTTAATGCACAGTAACCGGGTTAATAAACATGAATACAATTAGGAGGAAAACAGGGCATGAGCGGATTTTTGATTTCAATGCAGGGTGCCATATCTCAAGGAATTTTGTGGGGAGTTATGGTTCTTGGTGTATACATAACCTATAAGCTTTTAGATATTGCGGATTTAACTGTAGACGGAAGTTTTGCACTTGGTGGATGTGTATGCGCTATGTTAGTGGTGGAGAAAGGAGTAGATCCTTTTGTTGCATTACTGATTGCTACATTTGCCGGTGTTATTGCCGGAGGTGTAACCGGATTTTTGCATACAGTATTTGACATACCGGCTATTTTGGCAGGTATTTTATCACAGATTGCATTATGGTCTATTAATTTAAGAATTATGGGAAAAAGTAATGTACCTTTATTAAAAGTAGATACCATTATTTCAAAGGCGGTAGCTACTTTTGGTTTAGAGCAGGGCATTGCCACACTGATTATCGGTATTATTGTTGCAGTATTAATTATTCTTGGTTTGTACTGGTTTTTTGGTACAGAAATTGGTTCTGCGCTTCGTGCTACCGGTAACAATGAAGACATGATTCGGGCATTAGGTGTGAATACCAAATTTACTAAAATGCTTGCTCTTATGCTTTCTAACGGACTTGTTGGTTTATCCGGGGCATTAGTTTGTCAGAGCCAGAAATATGCTGATATTGGAATGGGAACCGGTGCCATCGTTATTGGACTGGCTGCCATTGTAATTGGTGATGTATTAATGGGGAAGGCACGTTCCTTCTGGGCAAAGCTCACTTCAGCAGTAGTGGGTAGTGTTGTTTACTTTGTAATCAGAGCTATCGTATTAAGACTTGGTATGGATCCAAATGATATGAAGCTTTTATCGGCAATTATTGTAGCATTGGCACTTTGTATTCCGGTAGCAATGAATAAATGGAAATTAAAACGTTCCTATAGCGAAGGAGGAAATAATTAATGTTAAAAATCACAAACGTAGAAAAGACCTTCAATAAAGGAACAATTAATGAAAAAAAGGCATTAACCGGTGTAAACCTTCATTTAAATGAAGGGGACTTTGTTACCATTATCGGTGGTAATGGTGCAGGAAAATCCACTATGTTAAATATGATTGCAGGTGTTTACCCAATTGATGCAGGAAAGATTGTGTTAGACGGTGTAAATATTTCCAGAATGCCGGAGCACAAACGTGCAAAATATTTAGGAAGAGTATTTCAGGACCCTATGCGCGGTACTGCAGCGGGCATGGAAATAGAAGAAAATCTGGCGCTTGCTTTAAGAAGAGGTGAAAAACGTACTTTAAGATGGGGCATTACCAAAAAAGAAAAAGAACAGTATGTGGAAGAATTAAAAGTACTTGGTTTAGGATTAGAAACAAGACTGACTTCCAAAGTAGGACTTCTATCCGGCGGTCAGAGACAGGCACTTACGTTGTTAATGGCTTCCTTACAAAAGCCAAAGCTTTTACTGTTGGATGAGCATACAGCAGCCTTAGATCCTAAAACAGCCAAAACAGTTCTTGATTTAACAGAGAAAATTGTAAATGAAGAACATTTAACAGCCTTAATGGTAACTCATAACATGAAGGATGCTATCCGCTTAGGAAACCGCCTGATTATGATGCATGAGGGAAATGTTATTTATGATGTGGCCGGTGAAGAAAAGAAGAATTTAAAGGTTTCTGATTTATTAGCCAAATTTGAAGAAGCAAGTGGCGGCGAATTTGCAAATGACAGAATGATGTTATCGTAATTATGTAACAGTTCAATTCAGGCTATTTGTAAAGTAATAATTTTATTGATAATTTTATCAAAAATACTGGATTTTTTTGTCGAAGTATGGCAAAATGAAAAAAGCGGTTATAACAAAACGATACAGTTTTGTTAAATAAATAAAAGCGATATATTGAAAGGAGATTTCACATGATTTATTCAAAAGAAGTGGAAGAGATGTGTCCAGTAGCACAGGGCGTTAATCACGGTTGTGCTCCTATCCCAGAAGAAGCAAAATGGGTAAAAGCAAAAGAAGTAAAAGATATTTCTGGTTTTACACACGGTATTGGCTGGTGTGCACCACAGCAGGGTGCCTGCAAGTTATCCTTAAACATTAAAGAAGGTATTATTCAGGAAGCATTAGTTGAAACTATCGGATGTTCAGGTATGACTCATTCAGCAGCTATGGCATCTGAAATCTTACCGGGAAGAACAATCCTTGAAGCATTAAACACAGACTTAGTTTGTGATGCTATCAATACAGCAATGAGAGAATTATTCTTACAGATTGTTTACGGACGTTCTCAGTCTGCATTCTCAGAAGATGGTCTTGCAATTGGTGCAGGTCTTGAAGACTTAGGTAAAGGACTTCGTTCACAGGTTGGTACAATGTACGGAACACTTGCAAAAGGTCCTCGTTACCTTGAAATGGCAGAAGGTTATGTTACAGGTATCGCTTTAGATGCTGACAATCAGATTATCGGTTACAAATTTGTAAGCCTTGGTAAGATGACAGACTTCATCAAAAAAGGTGATGATCCTAACACAGCATACGAAAAAGCTAAAGGTCAGTATGGCCGTGTAGATGATGCAGTTAAGATTATCGATCCTAGAGAAGAATAAGAGGAGGACAATAGAATGGCATTATTTGAATCATATGAAAGAAGAATTGACAAAATCAATGCTGTATTAAACAGCTATGGAATTTCTTCTATTGAAGAAGCAGAAAAAATCACAAAAGATGCTGGACTTGATGTTTACGATCAGATTAAGAAAATCCAGCCTATTTGTTTTGAAAATGCATGCTGGGCTTATATCGTAGGTGCAGCTATCGCTATTAAAAAAGATTGCAGAAGAGCAGCAGATGCAGCAGCAGCAATCGGTGAAGGTCTTCAGGCTTTCTGTATCCCAGGCTCCGTTGCAGATACACGTAAGGTAGGTCTTGGTCATGGTAACCTTGGTAAGATGCTCCTGGAAGAAGAAACT
>JAFSDJ010000070.1 GCA_017436305.1 Lachnospiraceae bacterium | reverse complement strand
TTTCTAAAATTATGTTAGAGGAACCGGTCGTGGGAAGTACTGCTGTAAAACTCACATGGAAAGATGTAACAGAAGAAGATTTTGGATGGTTCAGGGTAGAAAAGCTGGAAAATGGTGAATTCATAAAGGTAGAAGATATTTCAGATACACTGGGATATGTAGTGGACGGCTTATTGCCAAACACTACCTATACATTCCGTGTAGTAGGTTATGACCGACTGGAAAACAGAGGTGAGGCATCGGAAGAATTAACCGTCACAACTACACTGGATACTGTAGGACCAACGATTCTTGCAGTATTCCCGGCAACTGCTGCTTACAATAATACAATTGCATTACAGCTTAAAGCACAGGATAATTACGGAATTGATAAGGCAATATTCTCTTATTCCTTAGACGAAACCAATTATGAGGAAATTGCCACAATCCCTTTAACAGGAAAAGAAAAAGAAGGTACCTTAACCTATGACTGGGATGTATCAGCCATACCGGAAGGAAAAGTTTCTGTTAAGTTTGAAGCATATGATATTTCCGGTAACCATAATCTTCTGTCAGAGGAAGAGACAGAAATAATAGTGAGCTATACCATTGACAGGACGGCACCGGAAAAAATCAAAAACATGAAGGCAGAAGGCGGCGAGGGCTATGCCAAGTTAACATGGGATGCTTGTCCGGAAGAGGATATCGCAGGCTTTAGAATATACCGTGCAGAAGAAGAAACCGGAGTTTACCGTGTTATTAACGATTTATCCACCACCAAAGACTATTATGACAGTCAGGTGGAAGAAGGAATGACCTATTTTTATAAGGTAGCAGCCGTTGACAATGCAGGAAATGAAGGAGAATGTTCCGAAGAATCAGGTGCAACCATTAACAAAGATAAGGAAGCACCTGTTGTAACGGGAATTGCGCCTGATAATGGCACACTTCTTGGAGAAAATGCTGAGATTGAAATGCTTGCAATGGACAATACAAAAGTAGCCTCCATAAAGCTGGAATACCGGGAAAAAGACAGCGAGGATATCTGGCATACATTAGGTGAGGACATTTCAGAAGAAAGACTGGCATACCAGAAGGTTTCATGGAATACAAAAGGATTATCAGAAGGAAAAACCTATGAGCTTAGAGCCAGTGCCATAGACAGAGCCGGTAATATGAGTGAATATCTTACCAGCGAATATACCTTTGATTTAACAGCTCCTGAAAAAACGGAATTGAAAGCAGAAAGCGGCAGCTTTAGCATTAATTTGAGTTATTCCAAAAATACAGAAGAAGATTTCTCTATCTATCATATTTACCGAAGAGCATACTCAGAGAAGGAGTTTGTATGTATCCAGACTACAAAAGAAACCTCCTATGTGGATACTCAGGTGGAAGTAAACACCATTTATTACTATCAGATATGGGCTTACGACACACAGGGAAATTATAGCAGGTCAGATACGGTACACAGCTATGCCAATGACATAGATACAGTAGCTCCAACAGTTAATCTTCCGGAAAATATTGTGGCATTAAACGGTATTGAAACAGTATTTGACGCCACAGGCTCCAGTGATAACGTGCGAATCGTAAAATATACATGGGATATGGGAGACGGTACGAAAAAAACAGGCTCCAAATTCAAATATACCTATAAAGAACCGGGAACCTATCAGGTTATGTTAACAGTAGAAGATGCTGCAGGAAATGAAAGCAGCACTGTTTGCAATGCCATTGTAAAGAACCGGGATAAAAATGGAATTGCTACCTTGAATGTACAGACAAATAAAGGTATTCCAATTGAAAATGCAGCAGTTGTTGTAAAAATTGGGGAAGAGGAGTACCTGGAATTAAAAACAGATTCTAATGGTAAGGTAGATATTTGTACTCTGGCAGGAGTTTATGAGTATTCCATTTATAAAGGGGGATATTTTCCAACGGATGGAACTGTTTATGTGAGCAATCAGGAACTGAATGAAGATACACAAGAGCTTCAAGACAGATGGACGTATGTAACATTAGAAAGTGGTGAGGTTGTAACCGGTGACTTTAGCGTCAGACGTATGAGTTTAGAAGAAATGATAGTAGAAGGTGTAGATTTTAGTGATCCGGCAAACTACCATACATATACGTTTAGAGTGACACTTACCTTTGGACAGACTCCAATTCCGGTAATCGTTCAATATAAAGGTGGGAAGGGAAAAAGTGGAAATGCTAAAATATGGGAGAGTAGTGGTTCGGGTGCACCGTATACACCATCCAAGTCAAAGAGAAAATCTAAAGTGGAATGTTACGTTGCCTTGCCAAATGAAGGAAGTACTGAAAATCCGGTATTCTTTTGCTTTTCCAGTACACAATCAGTTAGCTGGCTTAAAGAAATGTATAATGTGGATCTGGTTGTAATGAATCACTCAGCCTATAGATTTTCTATTGACCATGCTTCTGCAACTTTAAATCTACCAAAAGGGCTTTCCCTTGCACAATTAAATACTGGCGGACAAGATCATATTAAAAAATTAGAAAGAATTAACGGCGGTGAAGCGAAACATATAAGCTGGGTAATAAAAGGAGATGATCCGGGCAAATATAATATTTCAGCTTCTTTCCACGGAATTTTAAATCCGTTCAAAGAAAGTATTGATATTAAATTTAATACAGAGCAGGAATTTGAAGTACTGGGTGGAAAGGGAATAAGTATTTTAGTAAAGCCGGAACTTACATGTTATGTGGGTGAGAGATATTACATACATTATGTTATAACAAATGATTCAGGCAGAACTTTTTATAATCTAACCACCACTATTGGAGAATATGAAGCGGCAGGACAGGTAAATGAGATTATAGTAAAGGATAAACTAACAAAGGAAGTGATTTATAGAAGTCGTTCAGAAGGAACCTCTTATCGTATTGCAAACTCCAATAAGTGTAATATAATACCGGTTACTTATGGTGGGGACACTATAACTGTGGGCGTATTTGAGCCGGGAGACCAGATATATGGCACGTATTGTCCTAACTTGGATTTACGAGTAGATGGAGACAGTTATTATTATACCCTGATTGGTTCTTTTGCCGAAAGCCTGAGAGGAGGTAATCTGGGAGTAGATGTAAAAGTGGGCTGGACACCGGGACATGTTACTAAGTACATAATGTATGAAACCAGAACGGTTAAAGATACGGAAGATACATATGGTGACCCTGTAGATACAACTACCGGTGCATTTTTACAGACTATAGATGGACTTTCCACACAGGATGACAGAGAAGTACCATTTTATATTAATTATAATTCCATGATGGCAGATAAAAAGGGTGAGGCCGGCTATGGTACTAACCATACCTATGAGCAGCGATTGGAAAAGAAAGGGAATACAATTACATATTATATGTCTCCGTATTCTTACTGCGATTTTATAAGTGAAGATGCGCTAAAAAATAGGGTGCTGGGCTGTATAGTAGACAATTCTGGTAAAGTAGAGGAAGATGATAAAACTTCTTCCGCCGAAATAGAAGTAAAAAAAATGGATTTATCTATTGCTGTAGATGGCGAGGAATGTTGTAAAAATTATATTCCTATGATTTATTCCATGAAGGACTACACATTAGTCAGAAACGACGATGATACTTTTACGCTAACAGCACCCAATGGAGAAATCACCATTTTTGACGAGGAAGGAAAGCTGGCTCAGATTATAAAAAATGAAAATGACATATTAGATTTTGACAGAACCGAAAAGACACTGAAAATTACCCATGAGCAGACCGGAAAATATATTAAGCTTTTTTATAATGATGACGGACTGATTGAGAAGGTAAAAGAAAAATCAGAAAGAACAGTAAAGTTTGATTATGAGGATGGAAACTTATGTACGGTTACTAATCCGGCAGAAAAAGTATCTACCTACGGATATGACAGTGACCATCATTTGACCAGTGCCAGAAATGAAAAAGGTGTTCTTTATCTGAAAAATACCTATGACGATAAGGGAAGAGTTTTAACCCAGTGGCAGCCTGACAGTGGCGAAACAGCTCAGTTTTCTTATAAGGAAAATGAGCAGGATGGCCTTATCGTTAATGATGAGAAGGAGGTGCCGTATCAGGGTACGACCATTACCATTACAGATCATAATGGAAATAACAAAACTGTAATTACTAATAAAGCGGGAGAAAAAATAGAAGAAACAGACCAGAACGGTAATACCATTACATACATATACGATAGTTACGGTCATCTTTTAAATGAAACAGCGGACAACGGAAACCGCAGTATGTACATGTATGACGATAAAGGAAACATGACAGACAGCATGGATTTATTAGGTAATACTGTCCATATGGAGTACGACAGCAAAGGTAATGTAACCAGAGTAGAAGGACCGGAAGGCGATAACGCATCTTATACCTATGATGAGTATCAAAACATCAAAAAATCTATTGATAATAAGAGAATGGTTACGAATTATGAGTATAATGAAGCCAACCGGCTTGTAAAAGAAACCGTTGTAGGCTTAGGAAGCCGGGAGTATGAATATGACGGTGCAAATATGATTTCCTATACGGATTATAACGGCAATAAAACAGAGCTTACCTATGACAAGTACGGAAATGTTACCCAGAGTAAAAATGCCCTGAATGAGACTGCTTATTATACCTATGACATTTTAGGAAGAAAAACAAGAGAAGAACTGCCTTCAGGCCTGATTATAGATTACACATATGACGACTGTGGAAATTTAGAATCAGAAACGAAAACAGATAAAAACAATAAAGAATTAAAACAGACAACCCGGTATGAGTATGACCGCATGGGACGCCTGAAAAAAGTTACCAATGCCAAAGGTGGGGAAACCAAATATACCTACGATGGGGAAGGAAGGCTTACCCTGACTGAATACCCTGACGGTACCAAAGAAGTAAATACCTACGACAAAGCAGGAAATGTGCTGACCCATACAGGCACCGATGGAATTGTTACAAGTTATGAGTATGATGAGGCAGGACTGAAGCTTTCTGAAACAACAGCAGGAGCTACCACCCGGTATGAATATTATGCAAATGGAAAGGTCTACAAGGAAACCTATCATGACGGCCAGACTTTAACCTATACCTACGACAAAAACTGGAACGTGGTGCAGGTAAACAAAAACGGAAAATATACAACAAAATATACGGTAGATTTAGCAGGAAATATAAAAGAGACAATAGACCCGGAAGGAAATAAAACATCTTATGAAAGAGACCGCTACGGCAGAATTACAAAGGAAACTGATGCAAAAGGCAACAGCACCCGGTATGAGTATGATGCCAACGGAAACTGTGTCAGGAAAACCAATGCCTTAGGACTTGTTACCACCATTGAGTATGATCCCTTAAACCGGATGAAATCCTTAACCGTCCATACAAAGAAAAAGGGAGATTTAACCATATCCTACGGCTATGACAGTGCCGGAAATGTTAGCAGTATAACCGACCAAAACGGAGCCGAACACAAAATTATTTATGACGTGTTTGGAAACGTTACGCAGGTTACAGATAAAAACGGAAAGCTTATAGCCAACAACAGCTATGACAGCTTAAACAGACTTACTACAGCAGTTGACGCAGTAGGAGGAACTACCAGTTATACTTACAATGCAGCAGACCGGATAGAAAGTATAGCGGAAGCAGTAAACAGTACGGAAACCGTAACAACAAAGTATGGCTATGAAAACGGCAGATTAACCACAGTAACCGATGGGGAAAACCAACAAAGTGCTTACGGTTATGATGACAAAGGAAATATTCAGACAGTAACCGACCCTAACGGAGGAACAACCACCTACGCCTACGACAGCATGCACCGGGTAACTTTGGTAACGGATGCCTTAAATCAGACCATGGCATCTTATGTCTACAATGCAGACGGACTGTTAGAGGAAGAAAAGAACGGAAGAAACCAAAAGCGAACCTACAGCTACGACAGCCTCGGAAGGATTCAGAAAGTAAAGGATGAGGAAGGAACCATTACCTATACTTATGACGCCAACGGAAACGTAGAAACAGTAAAGGACAAAAACGGCACCATTACCAGAACCTATGATGAGTTAAACCGGGTAAAAACTTATACG
>JAFSDJ010000008.1 GCA_017436305.1 Lachnospiraceae bacterium | reverse complement strand
AGGAGGAAATCACTATGAAAAGCATAGTACCAAATGTCTGGTCTTATCTGGAGGAATATTTCGGGAGTGCGACCGGCAAGAAAGAAGACAGGAAAAAGGAAACAGTCTGTGAAGAAAAGGAAGATTATCTTCACAGAGGAGAACGCATCATGAACATGCTGAAACAGAAAGGGGAAAGAGAGTTTTTAAAAATTTCCCTGTCTGAATTAGAGGAAGAAATCTATTCCCTTTCTTTTGGGAAAAGAGATGGATTTTCAGACATTATTGAGATTCTGGCAAAGAAAATATTCAGACCTTTTTTAAGGAAAGCGGAAAAAGCGGATTTATCCGCTTTTTTTCATGAAGACAGTCTTTTCCGGATTGGTATTGTTCCATATGAAAAAGACTTATCATTTGCTTACAGAATGAAAAGCATGATAGGTGCCGGGTTTGTGGAGTGTACTCTTTACGAAGTAACAGTAAGGGAAATAGAAGATAATTTTTCCTTTCAGGTTTACGGGGTAAAAGAAAAGGCACATCCGAAAAGACGCAGAAACTTATCTTTCGATTATGAGGGAAAGTGCGCTGACCTGGCCTATCTTTTCAGCAGTCTGTATGTGTTTGATGCTGCAAAAAGGGCTTACGAAAAGCTGAAAACAGAGGATGAAGAATATCTGGTATTTTTGAAGGAACGCGCATCGGAAGCTGACATGAAAAAGATGTCACAAAATCCGGTGTCATTTTGCTATCACGACTATCTGACGTACAAGATACGAAAGGGCGGATACAGACCTTTTGCAATACCGGACCCTTATAACATACATTATTCAAAACCGTATGAAGGAAAAAGGGAAAACTTTGATTTTCTTGTTGCACTTTTTTTAGCCGAGCAGGACAGACGGAACGGTGTGGCCGATAGGTGTCGCTATTACAGGGAACTGAAAAAAGCGGAAACGGGAGGCAGTCATGCCAAAAGTTACCAGACAAAAAAGGATATTCCAAAGAATATACTGACGGCAATGGAACAGTCTAAGTTTTTAAACTGGTTTTCCTACGTGGAGTATGACAAAGAGACTGATTTGGAGAAAGCTGCTATTCTTTCAGAGGAATTTGGTGCAATATATGAAGCATATCTGAAAAATACGGATGCATTTGACAATATCCTTAGATTTCGCAAGCTGGGACAGCACAAGGCACTTGGCCTGTATTACCCGTTTGTAAGCTGTCTTTGTGTGGATGTAAGAAGTCCGGAAAGCTTTATGCATGAATATGGACATCTGATTGACTATAAAAAAGGCAACCTGTCAAAAAGAGGCGGAGCATTTGAACCTGTTTATAAAGCATATGAAACATATCTGCTTGATGAAATGGAGAAAAATGCAAGCTTAAAAGAAGAACTTTCAGGAAGGGGTAAATATAACAAATCCTATTATCTGCAGCCAACAGAAGTATTTGCAAGAAGTTTTGAATTATATTTATCCAGATGTAAGAAAATCCACAACAGCCTTGTGCCGGTGGAATTTAGTAACAAATACCCTTTAAGTGAGGAATACCTTACTTTGGTGGAACGTTATTTTGACGAATTATTGTTACATTCAGGAAAGGAGGAAGTGGCCTAGCCACGAATATTATGAGTAAATATATCAAAGATATACAGGCCGGAGAAATGGTTGAACAGTGTATGGTTTTGTCAAAAGTGATAGAGAAGAAAGAATGTAAAGACGTTCTCTTCACCGACAGAACCGGAGAGATACATGGTGAAATCCCCAATGCTTTGTATACAAAGGAAGTAGAAAAAATGAAAGGGAAGGTCGTAAAGGTTACAGCGGCAGCCGTACATGGTTATATCAAAGTACGTGCTATCACGCTTGCCGAAAAAGCTGATTATGTGACTGCTGATATGTATGCTTCCATTCCGGAGGAAATACTGAACAAGTATAAGGTAGAGATAAGGAAGATGCAGTCCCTTGTAAAAAAGGAGCCTTACCGGACACTTCTTGAAAAGTGTCTGACAGAGGAAACTCTGGCGAAAATGGCAGTCATGCCGGCGAGCCTGTCCCATCATGGACAGCTTCAGGGTGGAATGCTTGAGGCAGTTGCTAAAGTAACCAAAATGGTAATCAACGTAGGTTCCGTTTATGTATTATGGGGAAATGGCGTTGAAACCAGAAATCTTGATGGCGACCTGATTATAACAGCAGCTTTGCTGCATAACTATGGAAACTTTGTGTTCTATACAAACGAGGCACCCTTTCAGAGGACGGCTATAGGCATTAACCAGGGATACGTGACAACCCTTCAAATGTCTATCCGGGATATTGTTATAAGGGAAAACATTCCCTTTTCGGATGAAGAACTTGCCAGAATGATGGGAGTCTATAATCAGGTAGGCGGAATGAAGTCCCCTGTTGCAAAAAGCGTCTGTTCCGAAGCGGCACTGCTTAACGGTGTTTACAGGGCATACAGTGAACTTAACCTGTATGACCACCTTATTGCAACAAAAGATAATGAGGAAGGTTATTCATACGATGCCTTCCATAACAGGTATATTGGATAGAAAGGAGGCGAGGGTACCTGTTAAGGTACCGGGATATGACAGAAAAACAGAGTATTTATTTAATCGATGCCATGAAACGTCCGGCATCCATGATGCTCACAGGAGCAGTGGGGGATTTATTACCTGCTGCTTTTTTTCTGGCAGAAAAGCTACTTGAGACGGAGCCTGGGAAATTAAACAGTCATCCGGATTTTTATATGCTTTCTACAGAAGAGGAAAAAATGGGTGTGGAAGAGGCCATGCTGCTTGTAAAGCGTGCAGGCTTGAAGGCGGTCAGGGCAGAAAATACTGTCATTATAGTAGACGGTTTCGATAAATTTACGGAAGCCGCACAGAATAAACTGTTGCTTTCCATAGAAGAAGGAAAAGCCATCTTCTTAGTAACTGTATCTACAAACCATGTTCTTGATACAGTAAAAAGCAGGCTAAGAAAACTGGTGATTCCAAAAAGTACAATGGAAGATTACAGTAACCAGAAAGACGGAGAGCTTATGTATGTACTTACGGAAGGCTGTCTGTCGATTTTAGAGGAAAGGAAAAAATATCTGCCACTGATGAAAGAACTGGCCGGGTGCATAGAAAAGAAAGCATTTCTTGAAATTTTCAAGCTGCTTCACCTGGTAAAGGAAAAAGATGCGGAGAATTTTTATGAAAAAGAAGGTATGGAAGGAGTCAAGATTCTGTACCGCTTTTACTCCTATATATTTTTAAAGTGGCTGGTTTATTTACAGACCGGAAAGCAGGAATGCAGTTTCTGTAAATTCGGTGAGGAAAATCTGCAGGTTATAATGCAGTATGCTAAACATATCAATGACCATGCAGCAATGTTAGCTTCAAGGCAGTATACGAAAGAGCATTTATTTTTACTGTTTGCAGAAGCTTTATGTTTATTTGAGAAGGAGGATTAAAAGATGGCTTTATATAATGAACTTAGGAGCCGGGATTTTTCACAGGTAAAGGGACAGGAAAAGGCAGTTGCCATTTTAAAATCTGTACTTAAAGAAAAAAGACTACCAAATGCAATATTACTGGTAGGAGTCAGGGGGACCGGGAAAACAAGTATTGCAAGAATTCTTGCAAGACATGTCAACTGTGAGCACCCGACAGAAGACGGACCATGTGGAAACTGTGCAAGTTGCCGGGAAATACTGGCAGGCAATTCCATGGACGTACTGGAACTGGATGCTGCAAGCAACAATTCCGTAGAGGATGTACACACATTGATAAAAGCAGCGCAGTATGTTCCGGT
>JAFSDJ010000069.1 GCA_017436305.1 Lachnospiraceae bacterium | reverse complement strand
CTGTTGTGTTTTTATATTTCGTGGCCACTTTCTTCCTGCTTGATTTCCCAATGAATCAAAAAGGTCAGCGCTGCACGCAGTATAATAATTCCTGCCACCGTACCAATTTCTGCCCATTCCCGCACCACAACGGTTCGCAAAATTTCACTTCCCATTTTAAATTCCAATCCCATGGCAAGCCCCTTGGCAAGAATCAGCTTTGTATCCGGTGAACGTCTGATATAATTAAAACACCCACGAATACCGGATACGATGATAATAGTCACACCTATATATTCAAATATCAAAATTGCTATTTCAACTAAATATTTTAAACACACTTCTAAGATTTCCAATATTTCCACGTGTTTTCCCCCTTTCCATTATTATAATCTCTCGGAATCTTTAAGCCAGTAAACATAAGGCTTTCAGATTCCTTTTTTATTAAAATCCCCCACTTTTTTGTCAAAAAACACTTGACAAATCCATCGAAAAATGCGGCGCTTCGCGCCAATTAATTAAAAAGTACCGTCCGCTTGCGGCGGCAATCATTTTTCGATATGGAGGCGATTTTTATGTTACCTGTTAACTGTGGCAGTCATGCTGACTACCAAAACTTTGTTGTTACTAATCTTCGTAAATATTATCCTAATCCTGATGCTCTTGCTCGTTCTACATGGAATATCATTGAACGTTTTTGGAACCTTGATTTATCATATACCGATGTTGTTATGGCTGATAAATATTCTAAATTCGGTCCTGCTCCAAGAACTCCTTCCTGTATGCAGCGTTCTTATTTATTGTCCATTGAATTTAAAGTTACTTCTTTAACCGCGTGGGCTGCACAACTTAAAATGAATCCTCTTTTTGCCATTCTCAGTGGCTTTGAAGTAGGTAATACTCCCGGTGTTGGCACCTTTTATGACTTTTTGAAACGCATGTGGAATTCTGATGATAATCATCTGTCTCCACACGTTCATCCTTTAAAATCAAAGGTTAAAAAGCCTAAAACCAAAGGTACAAAAGCAGATTCTGTTGAAAAAGTTACTGTTGCCGAACTACTGCCACAGCTTGAAAATACTGACTTCCAACTTGAAGAACAGCCTTATGCATCTCTTTTTAAAATCTACAAAAAAGAGTTTCTTGATATTTCTGTTTCCAAGGGACTTATTCATAATGAATCACTTGCCTTAGCCGGCGACGGAACACCTGTTGTTACGTCTCATAGAGAACGTAAAAAACGTATCTGCGACTGCAAAGAAAATGGGATTACTGACTGCAAATGCGACCGTTATTTTTCACAACCTGATTGTGATATAGGCTGGGATTCTTCCCGCGACTGTTTTTATCACGGATATGATTTATACATGCTTGTGGATTCCCAAAGTGACCTGCCGGTGTTTCCTCATTTTTCCTGTGCCTCAAAACATGACTCCCATGGATTTTTGCATGCTTTTTTTCGGATGAAGTCATTTCTTCCTAATTATAAAGTATCCAAACTTCTTTTGGATTCTGCACATGATGCAATGCCTTATTATCAATACTGTAAACGTGAAAATATAACACCTTTTATCGACCTTAACGGCAAAGGCGGAAGACCACCTGTCTACAAAGACGACTTTACCATTGATTCAGATGGTGTTCCAATCTGCAGAGCTGGTTGTCGTATGCGTCGTGACGGTACTGAAGTTGCCAAAGGTAGAACAAAATTTAAATGTCCAAAAATCAGCAGGAAAAACGGTTGCATTTCCTGTACCTGCGACAACCCATGCTCTGATGCTAAATACGGTCGCACTGTTCATTTGGTTATGAATGATAATCCAAGATTATTTAACAATCCGCCAAGAAGCAGCAAAGAATGGAAGCTGGAATACAATGCAAGAACCTCTGTAGAACGTTCAAATAAACGTGAGAAACTAGACTTTAAATTAGAAGACGGCAGACACCGCTCTACTAAGATGTGGTACTGCCGCCTCTATCACATCCTGATGTTACAGCATCTGGATGCATGGGATTTGCCATTTGAATCTACCCTCAGAAAGTTGATTTTGAATGCAGCATAATCCTATGAACTATAATACCACTTTTTAAAGCATAGTGCCAGCTATGTTTATTTCTCATGCAATTTTTTTCGTTCCACACATAATATTTACTTTTCAAAGTGCACTGCCAGAGTTTAGCTGGCATGAACGCTCAAGATTCCGAGAGTTCATTAT
>JAFSDJ010000068.1 GCA_017436305.1 Lachnospiraceae bacterium | reverse complement strand
TATTATCTCTCCTACCGGATATCTCTGGCACTTTACAGAAAGGGGGTAGATACCTATGAACAATAAAGAGAAAAAGATGTTGATTATTCGTCTGGTAATTTTCTGCGTATTGGCTTACCTTCCCATTTATGTAATGACACCCGTTTTAAACAAAGTATGTGGGGAATTTATTTTCTCAGAGAGCGCAAGCGGTAAAACGCTTGTAGTAGCTTATGCGGTAGGTGTTTTTGGTATGTTCGCACCCGCTGTAGCACATTTACTGACCAGACTGTTTACCAAAGAAGGCTTTAAAGATACATACCTGTCACTAAATTTCAAAGGTAACGTACGCTACTATTTTGCCTCCGTAGCTGTGAAGCTTCTGGAAGCTGCCATAATCATGTTTCTTGTTTGGGGTATCTTTATGAAAGAGATATCCTTTAACGATGCCTTCCCCGTTGGAGACTGGCAGTTAAAAACCGGTACTTTTTTGCTTCAACTGGCAGTTTCCATCATTCTGTTTATGCCTGCTTTCGGCGAAGAATGGGGCTGGCGTGGTTATATGATGCCCAAGCTAATGGAACTGATGCCTAAGTCTCTGGCTGTCATCACAGGTGGTGTTATCTGGGGGCTGTGGCATGCTCCACTAACTGTTTCCGGACATAATTTCGGCACAGAATATAAATTTTATCCCTGGCTTGGCATCCTGCTCATGTGCGTATTCTGTATCCTGTTGAATGCATTTTTAACCTTGCTTACACAGCGTACCAAATCCATTTATCCGGCTTCCTTCTGCCATATGGTAAATAATAATCTTAGCGCCAATACTTTACTCAGCATTTTCGCCAGCCAGACTGCTTTGGAAACCATAAGTGACCTTTCTAACATTGACATGTTCTATGTGAATTTGCCCGTTATAGGTATAACAGGTATAACAGCTACTGTAAGTTTCATGTTATTGTTAAAAAAACAAAAATCCGATTTAATAAATTATATAAAGCGGGATTTATGAATTAAGGAGGACTGTGAAAATATGAATGAATTTACTTTAAGAATAATGGGGCTATATGCAAAAATAGAAAGAAATAAAAATTTATCAAAACAATTGAAGGTATTAGCTTTAGTTTGTCTGTTTTTTTCTATCTGCTATTGTCTTGGTACAAAGAATATAGGAAATATAGATAAAGCCCAGGTTGTAGTAACAAATCTGGTATGGATTATCTCAATTATTGTTTTGATTGGAATTTATATTAAAGATTCCTCTTGTATCAAAAATAATAAAAAGTATGAATTAGATATTTATAGATTGGAAGTTGAAGACTTAAACAATAAGAAAGAAATCGCTAAAATCAAAGGCGAAGTATTGTTGGATAATGTATTAAATAAACAGATTGATATGCCTAATGAGAAAGTATCGCTGCCAATCATTTATTATAGTATTCTGTTGGGAATAGATATTATAATAAGAATTTACTTATTAATAAATAAAATTTTGTAAGGATTACAATTCAACCTTGTCCAAAATACAACACAGGATGCAGACTTTCACAATCCGAAAATCTACATCCCAAACTCATTCTTCAAAAATATTTAAATTATATAAAAATCTGCCCGCCCTTGCTGCCATTCCACTAAATCAGCTAAAGTTACATTATCTACTACACCGGACACCGCTTCATTTATCTTCTCCCAGAGAATTAGTGTAGCGCACTGCTTTTGTCTTTCACAATGGTTATTTTCATCCTCTAAGCAGCTTACCGGGGCAAGACTGCCCTCTGTCAGTCTTAAAATCGCTCCAACGGTGTATTCTTCCGGTTTTTTCGTGAGTCTGTAGCCACCCTGCGGACCTCGAATACTTTTTACAAAGCCAGCTTTATTTAACACGGATACAATCTGCTCTAAATATTTGTCGGATATTTCCTGTCTAATAGAAATATCTTTAATTCTAACCGGTTCACCAGTATCATTTAACGCTAAATCCAGCATCAGCCTTAAAGCATATCTTCCTTTTGTTGAAATTTTCATATGTTTTCCCCACTTTCACTGATTATTGGAAACATTCAGCAACTGAAACCACGTTTTCTCTAATTTTTCTTATAAAAATGCCTTAGCGGCTTATGTTACTTTGAATTACATTCTTTCCGGAGCCTCAAAGCCAAGTACCTGGATACAAGTTTCCAAAACAGCCAGTGTTAATTTTAATAAAGCAATAAATCCGGCTTTTACTTCTTCGTCTTCCTGACCGAGAATTTTGGTTTCATGATAGAAACGGTTAAATGCATTTGCCAAATCATAAATATATGCACATACTTTATGTGGTGCCAATTCTTCATAAGCTGCTTCCATCATACTTCCAAATTTAGTAATAGCAAGCATCAAATCCTTTTGGGATGCACTCAAACTGTCTTTCAGCTCTACTTTTTCTAAATCTCCACCCTGTTCTGTATATTTCTTTAAAATAGACTTAATACGAACCATAGTATAGAGAATATATGGACCGGTATCTCCTTCAAAGGATGTAAATCTGTCTATATCAAAAATGTAATCCTTGCTTGCCTGATTGGATAAATCACCGTATTTTACAGCAGAAAGAGCAACCATTTTAGCTGTTTTTCTTGCTTCCTCTTCCTCTACCTCATGATTGTCTGTAATCTTTTTAAACATCTGCTCATTAATGTCAGAAATGAGATTTTCCAGACGCATAACGCCGCCATCTCTTGTTTTAAATGGTTTTCCATCTTTTCCGTTCATAGTACCAAAACCTAAGAACTGTAAATCTGTATCTTCTTTTACAAGCTTTGTTTTTCTTGCGCAACGGAATACCTGTTCAAAATATAGTTCCTGTCTTTTATCTACCACGTAAATAAGCTGATCCGGAGTAATTTTTTCCATACGTTCCATAATGGTCGCTAAGTCTGTTGTATTGTATAAAGAAGCTCCATCGGATTTTAAAATCATGCAAGGTGGAATTTCTTTTGTATCAGTTTCTTCTTTTACATCAACTACTAACGCACCTTCTGATTCATGGGCAAAGCCCTCTTTTTTCATATATTCTACCATGCCGGGAATAATATCATGTACATCGGATTCACCCTTCCAAAGGTCAAAATCCACCTTTAAGTTGGCATAGTTTTTCTTTAAATCCGTAACAGATACGTTAATAATATGATCCCAAAGAGCCCTGTGACCTCTTACACCATTTTGCAGTTTAAAAGTATTCTCCATGGCACGGTCTTTGTATTCTTTGTCTTCTTTGGACTTTCCACTGGCTGTAGGATAAATCTCCTCTAATTCTGAAATAGTAAAAGGAGGCTCCGTTGGATATTCACCAGTATAACTTTCATCAAAGTATACTAAATCCGGCTGTCTTTCCTTTAATTCTGTAATAATAAGCCCCATCTGAAGTCCCCAGTCACCTAAGTGAATGTCCCCGATAACTTCATGACCGGCATATCGTGCAATCCGTTTAATACTTTCTCCAATAATAGCAGAACGAAGGTGTCCAACATGAAGAGGTTTTGCCACATTTGGTCCGCCGTAATCAATTACGATTTTCTTCACTTTTTCAGGCTTTTCCAAACCGAACTTATCGGTTTCTGCCATTTCCTTAAGGTAAGCAGTTACAAACTCCTCTTTTACCTTTAAATTTAAAAATCCCGGCATAACAGCGGTTACTTCTGAAAATACGTTGCTGTCTGCTAACTTTTCTGCCACTTCATTTGCAATCATAATAGGAGCTTTTTTGTATGCCTTTGCTCCTGCCATAGCACCGTTACACTGATATTCACAAAGGTCTGGACGGTTTGATAAGGTAACCTTTCCAAGCTCTCTGTCATAGCCAGCTTCTTCAAATGCCTTTTTCATTTCCTCTGAAATCAAATCCAAAATCTTTTTCATGAACCTAACTCTTCCTTTCTATTTTGATATACTCTTTTATTTCCAGATTCCTATAGATAGCAATTATTTACTCCTTGCTATCATGATTTTCGTCGTTGTGACTCCATGACCGGTAACTATTTTTCCTTCCTTTGAACCTCTCTCTCCATCTTTGAAAAAACACAGCCACAATAATCCTGTCGGTACAAACCATACTCCTTGGACAATAAGATAGATTGTTTATATCCATCCTTCTTCTTAAAATCTGAAGGAAGATACTGAATGCCATGCTCATTGCCAAGTCTTTCCCCAATTTCATTGAGCCACTTTGCATTTTTCATTGGGCTTATGGATAAGGTAGTAGTAAAATAATCGAAGCCTTCTTTTCTTCCTAAAACGGCTGCTTCTCTCAAACGCATTTCATAACACAAATAACACCTTGCGCCACCTTCCTTATCAGACTCATGTCCCTTTGCTATTTGAAAAAAAGCTTCCGGCACATAATCACCTTCAATAAAAGAAATTTCAAATACATTTCCTTTCAAAAGACTTCCATCCTGACGCGCTTCTTCATTTATCCTTACAATAAAATTTTTCTGCTCCTCTACCCGTTTTCTATATTCCAAATCCTCTGTAATATTAGGATTGTAATAAAAAACTGTAATGGCAAAAAATTTCCTCAAATAAGTAAGAACATAGCTACTGCAAGGTGCGCAGCAGCTATGTAAAAATAATTTTTTTCCACGTTCACTATTCTGTTGTAATATCTTCTCCATCATCATCTGATAATTCAATGTGATCACCAAAATATTTCTCTAAAAATTCAGCCATGGAAAGTGGTTTTGAAAAATAGTATCCCTGAACATATTTACATCCTAATTTTCTAAGGAGTTCAATCTGTTCTTTTGTTTCAACACCTTCACATAGAACTTTAATATTTAGTCCTTCTGCCATCTCGATAATTTTCTGTAAAATCCATGTGCTGGATTCAGAAGTTACCGACTCGCTAAAAAACTCCCTGTCAATCTTTAATACATCAAATGGAACATCTTTTAACAGATTTAAGGAAGAATAACCGGAACCAAAATCATCCATGGAAAGCATAACATCTTTCTGTTTTAATTCCCGAATAATGGAAATCATCTTTTCCTGTTCCCCAAAGAATACTGTTTCTGTTACTTCTAACTCTACCATATTGTTTGGCACTTCATATCGTTTTAAGATTGACTCCACATGTTTTACATACTCCGGATTATCCCAAAGTCTTCTGGACTGGTTTACGGAAACCGGAAATACAGGCATGCCTGCTTTTTGTAAGTTATGGAGCATTTTGCAAACAGATGTCAGCATGAAAAAATCCAGTTTTTCAATAAATCCATTTTGCTCAAATACCGGAATAAACTGATCGGGATATACCATGGAACCATCAGGTTTAATCCAACGTACAAGTGCCTCCGCACCGTAAAGTTCATCCTTTTCAATATTCCATTTAGGCTGGAGAAAAACTTTAAACTCTCCATCCATGAGAGCCTTTTCCATATCAGATTCAATTTTATCCACTTTTCGCATTTCATTAATGATTTTATCACTATATAATGCAATCAGTTCTTTTTCACTGCCATCTAAAGACCTTCTTGCCACATTTGCACGGTCAATCATCATGTCAATGTCTCTATCGTCCTGTCTGACCTGATATATACCGCATTTTAGTTTGATTGGAAAAATAATTCCCATTTCAATAGCACGAATGTTAATGTTATCAATAAACTCCTGCAACTTCGTATTATAGTTATCTCGATTTTCTATTAACACAACAAACTGGTCTGAATTCATTCTGACACACAATTCTTTGCCTTTAAATTCCTTCTGACCTTCCATTGCAACGATAGTTAATAAATCATCTGCCTTAAAATGTCCATATGCTTCATTAATATATCTGAAATTCAATATGTCAAAACGAATTATGGCAAAAGGTGTTCCTTTGTTTTCGCTTATAATCCTTGGTGCTTTTTCTGTAAAATAATTGAGATTTTTTCCTTTTGTAATAGGATCCCCATATGCCAGCTTTTCAATGGTATCAATATTTCTCTTAAGACACCAGTATACATACACAATCAGGCAAAGCATCATAAATACTATAATTGCCACTGCTCCCACACTTCTATAAAGCACCGGATATACTCTGTCATTAAATACACTTTCCCTATAGCAGTGAATTAAGTAAAAGTTTTCTACTCCTTGAATTTGTTCACATGCTACATATAAATTTCCCTGTCTGGTAAGTAATTTATTTTTGCTGGCACCTGTCTGCCTTAAATCCTTAACAATAGAATCCAGTATTGATTCATTGGTTGCCGAATGGATACCGTCTTCTTCTATAGAATTTAGTAATTCAAATACATTCCTGCGTGGAATCTCCTGGGATTGAAATTCCTTGCCCTGACTTACTAATATGTCTCCATTGGCATTTATTAAAAAAGTATCTCCAATTTCATTCATATACTCAAAGGCATAGCCTTTAAGCATATCTGCCATAGATTGAAGGCCCACTATTTCTCCCAGCTTTTCACCATCGAAAACAACCGGTATTACATACATAGCGGTTCCCATACCGTCACCTAAATCGTAGTCAGTAAATACCATTATTCTTTTTTCTGAAACATCTAAAATTTCTACAGGCTCTTCACCCTTGGGTGTTTTGCTGCCATCCGAATGATACGTAGTTCCATTTTGATCAATAAATACTACAGTTGAAAAATCATCAATATTCTGATACTCGGAAAGTACAAAGAAAATCAATTCTTCATCCGGTCTGCTTCCGCTTTTTATCATAACGGAAACTGCCTGATTCAACGTATTCATTGACTGATTCATATGATCAGACATATTTTCAACCGAAACCGACAGGTGATTTTCAATATTCTGCTTGGTTTCCTCTTCAAAATTTGTCTTCACATCAAGAATATGGAACGTACATATACCGGCACAAATAATCAGTGCAATAAATCCTATGGTAATTACGCGCCCAAGGAATCGGTTCCTGTCCCGTTTTTTTCTAAAATGGAACATATACCGTTTCTCCTTTAAAATGTTACTAAATAGTTGCTATATCTATCAAAGTTAAATTCTTAACATCCGTGTCTTCTAAGCTTGTTAAAAGCGCTGCCGCCGTATCAAGACTTGTTAAACAGTTAATACCTGTTTCAATGGCTGTTCTACGGATTAAAAAGCCATCTCTCGACTTGTCTCTACCCTGTGTAGGGGTATCGATAACAAGGTCAATTTTGTGCCCTAAAATAAGGTCCATAACGGTAGGTGACTCCTGTTGGATTTTGTTTACCTTTCTTGCGTTAACCCCTGCCTCTTTTAATGCGTTAGCAGTGGAACGGGTTGCATAAATGGTATAGCCAAGCTTCTCAAATCTTCGACCAAGCTCAATAGCCTCTCCCTTATCTGCATCTTTTACCGTAATAATGACTTGTTTGTATTTTGGCAGGTCAATTCCTGCACCAATAAACGCCTTGTATAAAGCCTCATTAAAAGTCTTTGCAATACCTAAACATTCACCCGTAGACTTCATTTCAGGTCCTAAGCTGATTTCTGCACCTCTGATTTTTTCAAAGGAGAATACAGGCATCTTTATTGCCACATAATCAGCTTCCTTCTGAAGTCCCGGCTCATAGCCAAGTCCTTTGATAGTATTTCCAATAATCACCTTTGTAGCAAGCGGAACGATTGGAATACCGGTTACTTTACTAATGTAAGGTACAGTACGTGAAGAACGTGGATTAACTTCAATAACGTACACTTCTTCGCCACATACAATAAACTGAATATTTATTAAGCCAATTACATGAAGGGCTTTTGCAAGTCTTCTTGTATATTCAGCAATAGTTTCTTTTACTTTCTGACTAATGCTTCTTGCAGGGTATACGGAAATACTATCACCGGAATGTACACCGGCACGTTCAATGTGTTCCATAATACCCGGAATTAAAATATCCTCTCCATCACAAACAGCATCTACTTCTATCTCTTTACCAACCAGATATTTGTCAACTAAAATCGGGTGATCCTGTGCAATCCGGTTAATAATTTCCATAAACTCTTCTACTTCTGCATCAGAAATAGCAATCTGCATACCCTGACCGCCTAATACATAGGACGGTCTTACTAATACGGGATAACCAAGTTCATTGGCTACACGTTTTGCTTCTTCTGCTGTAAACACGGTACCTCCTGAAGGTCTTGGAATCTGACATTCCTCTAAAATCTTGTCAAACAGTTCTCTGTCTTCCGCCGCATCTACATTTTCAGCGCTTGTACCAAGAATTGGGACTCCCATTTTCATAAGACTTTCTGTGAGCTTAATGGCTGTCTGTCCACCAAATTGTACCACAGCACCGTCCGGTTTTTCAATATTTACAATACTTTCCACATCTTCCGGGGTAAGTGGTTCAAAGTATAGCTTATCTGCAACGTCAAAATCTGTACTTACTGTTTCCGGATTGTTGTTTATAATAATGGTTTCGTAACCTTCCTTTGCAAATGCCCATGTAGCATGCACGGAACAGTAGTCAAACTCCACACCCTGACCGATACGAATTGGACCGGAACCAAGTACTAACACTTTCTTTGGCGGGTTTGTTTCCACTGCCTCGTTTTCACCTCCGTACACAGAATAATAATACGGGGTGGATGCTTCAAATTCTGCCGCACAGGTATCAACCATTTTATAAGCGGCCACAATACCGTTATCGTAACGCATTTTCTTAACTTCTTGTTCAGAAATTCCGGTTAATCTGGCAATAACGCTATCCGGGAACTCAATGCGTTTTGCTTCTTTTAAAAGCTCTACGGTAAGTGGACCTTGTTTTAAAGCATTTTCCATTTCCACAATAATGGCAAGCTTATCAATAAACCAGTGGTCAATCATGGTAATCTCATGAATCTTATCATAGTTCATACCTTTTCTTAAGGCTTCTGCAATGACATAAATTCTCATATCATCCACAATTTTCAGTCTATCTTCTAATTCTTCTAAAGAAAGCTCTGAGAAATCATAGCTTAAGAGACAATCCACATGTTGTTCCAAAGAACGGATTGCTTTCATTAAAGCACCTTCAAAGTTGTTGCAGATACTCATAACCTCTCCGGTTGCTTTCATCTGGGTTGTCAGGGTACGTTTTGCTGTAATAAATTTATCAAATGGAAGTCTTGGAAGTTTTACTACACAATAATCCAGTGTAGGCTCAAAACTTGCATAAGTCTTTCCTGTTATGGCATTTTGAATTTCGTCTAAAGTATATCCAAGGGCAATTTTAGCTGTTACCTTTGCAATTGGATAACCGGTTGCTTTAGAAGCCAGTGCAGAAGAACGGCTTACACGGGGATTCACCTCAATTACGCAATATTCAAAGCTTGTTGGATGAAGTGCAAACTGCACATTACAGCCACCTGTAACTTCCAGCTCATTAATAATATTTAAAGCAGAGCTTCGAAGCATCTGATATTCTTTATCTGAAAGTGTCTGGGAAGGTGCTACCACAATACTATCGCCTGTATGAACACCAACCGGATCAATATTTTCCATGTTACATACAGTAATGCAATTTCCTGCACTGTCCCGCATTACTTCGTATTCAATTTCCTTCCAACCTGCAATACAACGCTCTACTAAAACCTGTCCTACTCTGGAAAGTCTTAATCCATTTTCCAAGATTTCTTCTAATTCTGCCTGGTTGTGGGCAATACCACCACCGGAACCACCTAATGTATAAGCAGGACGTAAAACTACCGGATAGCCAATGGTATTTGTAAATGCAATACCATCCTCCACATTTTCAACAACCAGGGAAGCTGCACAAGGCTCGCCGATTTTTTCCATTGTGTCTTTAAATTCCTGACGATCCTCTGCTTTTTTAATAGTAGCAGCTGTAGCCCCTAATAATTTTACATTATGCTTTGCTAAAAAGCCGGATTCTTCCAGTTCCATACCAAGGTTTAATCCTGCCTGACCGCCAAGGGTAGGAAGAATACTGTCCGGTTTTTCCTTTTCAATTAACTGTTCTAATATTTTTACGGTTAAAGGCTCAATATATACTTTATCCGCAATATCCTTATCTGTCATGATAGTAGCAGGGTTGGAGTTTACTAAAACTACCTCTACGCCTTCTTCTTTTAAAGAACGACAGGCCTGTGTTCCTGCATAGTCAAATTCTGCTGCCTGTCCGATTACGATTGGACCAGAGCCGATTACGAGTACTTTTTTTACATTTGGGTTCTTAGGCATTGTTGGTTTCCTCCATCATCGTAATAAATCTATCAAATAAGTAGCCGGAGTCCTGTGGCCCCGGGCATGCTTCCGGGTGGAACTGAACAGTAAAAATGTTCTTACCGGTATAAGCAAGGCCTTCATTGGTGCCGTCATTTACATTAACAAATGCCGGTGTTGCCACTTTCGGATCCAGCTTATCCATATCTACTACATATCCATGATTTTGGGAAGAAATGTAAACCTTTCCGGTAGCTAAATCTTTTACCGGATGATTTCCTCCTCTGTGTCCATATTTCATTTTAAAAGTATCTGCGCCTGTAGCCAGTGCCATAAGCTGATGACCTAAGCAGATAGCAAAAATCGGAATGTCTCCTTCGTAAAGTTTTTTAATTTCTTCAATAATGGCGGTACATTCCTTTGGATCTCCCGGTCCATTGGAAAGCATAATGCCGTCGGGCTTTGCCTCAAAAATTTCTTCTGCCTTAGTATTTGCCGGATAAACAGTTACATCACAGCCTCTCATCGCAAGACTTTTTGCAATATTATCCTTTGCTCCTAAGTCAAGCAAAGCAACTTTTTTGCCAAGTCCATTTAATTTCCTCACCATAGAAGGTTTTTTCTCCTTTTCTCCTGTATATCTGGAACTGCCGGAGATAGGACCGTTTTCTTCTAATGTTTTAGAGCCGGAAATCTCATATTTATTCTCACAGGTAACACTTTCTACAACCTTTCCTGTTGTATACTCTTTTAATTTGGGAATAATATCATCAATGTTATATGCCTCATTGGTAGTAATCATGCCGTTCATGGTACCCTTTTCTCTTAAAATCTTTGTAAGGGCTCTTGTGTCAATTCCGGCAATACCGGGCACACCATAGCTTTCAAGTACTTCCTGAATCGTAATATCACTTCTGAAATTGCTTGCAATTCTGGATAATTCTCTTACAATAAATCCATCCGGCCAAAGCTTTCCAGATTCCATGTCTTCCTTGCAAATGCCATAATTGCCAATTAACGGGTATGTCATACATACTGCCTGCCCTGCATAGGATGGATCTGTTAGTACCTCTAAATAACCTGCCATGGATGTGTTAAAAACAATTTCACTGATGATTTCTTTGTCAGCACCAATGTGCGTTCCTTCAAACACGGTGCCATCTTCCAAAATTAAAAATGCTTTCATCTTCCTCACCTGTCTATCCTTTCGCATAATCATTTTATTATAACATACAAAATTTTCTGCTTCAACTGCTGTCAAAAATATTATTTATTTTTCTCTTTTTTCTTTGTTATTCTATCAGATTTATTAAAAAAAAGAAATGTGAAAAAAATGTGAAAATGCTATTTCTGTTATTTACAGTATTATAGTAAAAATAATATAATAATTTTATTATATATAATCAGGAGGGGCTTTCTTTGAATCAATCATTACAGACCGTAAAAAACGAAATAAAAAAAGTATTAAGAGGAAAAGATTCTGTTATCGACATGGTACTTTGCACTTTGTTGGCAAAAGGACATATTCTCCTTGAAGATATTCCGGGAGTGGGAAAAACCACATTGGCTGTTGCTTTATCTAAAACTCTTTCCATGGACTATAAGAGAATGCAGTTTACTCCCGACGTACTTCCCAGTGATATTTTAGGTTTCCAGATGTATGACAAAGATGCGGGAAGCTTTCATTTTGTATCAGGGGCAATTTTTTGTAACTTATTTTTAGCAGATGAAATTAACCGTACTTCTCCCAAAACCCAGTCGGCTCTTTTGGAGGTTATGGAGGAACGCAAAGTTACCATAGAAGGCAAATCAATGACACTTCCCAATCCGTTTTTCGTTATTGCAACACAGAACCCAATCGGTGCTTCGGGAACCCAGAAGCTACCTGATTCCCAGTTAGACCGTTTTTTTGTACGTTTAAGCATCGGTTATCCGGACCGGACAAGCGCTACTGAGATTTTAATGGGGAAATCTTCTGAGCAGATTGATTCCGTGCAGTCAGTTCTAACAATAGATGAGCTTCTTTTTATGCAGGAACAAACTGAAAAAGTATTTGTAGATGAAAGCCTTTATGGCTATATTGTAGATTTAGTAGAAAAAACAAGAACAACCGATTATCTTTCTCAGGGTATCAGCCCCAGAGGAAGCATTGCGATTTTAAAAATGGCGAAAGCTTATGCCTATTATAACAATAGAAATTTCTTAGTTCCCGATGATATTTTAGCTGTATTTTACAGTGTTACCAATCACAGACTTGTACTTAGTACAAAAGCAAAAGCGGAAGGACTAAGCGATTATGATGTTGTGGAAGCTTTACTTAGTCAGATTCCTTTGCCAAAGCTTTCCCGCTAATAGAATCTTGTTACAGGAGAAAGAACATGAAAAGACTTATACCAAACTGGATTTCCTATATTGTACTGACAATTCTCACATTGCTTTTTACAATTTATTACAGACAGTCTTTTTTTCTTGTACTTCTATTGTTGCTTTGTTTTCTTCCTGTGGTTTCCTATGGACTATGTCGTTATGGTTTCAACCGGCTAACCGTTTCACTTGCCTCCAAGGCATATATGGCGGACAAGCCGGCAACCCTGCCACTTTTTGTGACCATTAAAAACCACAGCCCTATTCCATTTTCCCATTTTGAAATAAATCTTCATATTTCATCCTTCTTTTATAAGAAAGAGAGCCGGGAAAAATTAGTGCTTCCTGCTTATGCAAAGAAAGACACTACCAACGCATTTCCAATTGCTTACGAAAAATCCGGCTGTTATCAAGCCAAGGTTTTTAACGTTTCTACCTATGATTTCTTACAGTTGTTTTATTTTTCAAAGCCCTGTGATGTAAGATGCGAAGTCCAGATTATGCCCTATGCCACTGGTGAAGTCACTTATCACAGTGCTATCTATGGAGAAGGCTTTGATGAATATGAAGAAACTTCCTTAAAAGGAAACGTTTCTTCAAATGTAACAGATGTAAGAGAATACCGTCCCGGTGACCGTTTCCAGAAAATCCACTGGAAGCTTTCAGCCAGAACCGATAACCTTATGGTAAAGGAAAATGAAGCTACTACTTCCAACCGCTTTGTAGTATTAACAGAGCTTTATCAACCTGATTTTTCTACTGCTCCCCAATCGGAGCACAATATTTTAGATGCTACTTTAGATTATACATTTATGCTTGCCAAGGAACTTTTGCAAGCAGGAGAAAGCTTTTTCTTAACCTGCTATAGTATTAAACGAAGTGATTTTGCTTCTTTTTTCATTAGTACTTTAGATGAATTTTATCTGGCACTTTCCCAGATTTTTTACGAAAGTACCTATAAAGAATCGAATCTTGGAATCAGTATTTATGAAAAAACAAAATTAAATCAAGGAACCGTATTACACGTAACCCATGAAGGAGTAAAAGATGTTCTCTTTTAAAAAAACTACCAAAAACCCCATAAATCAGGAAGCGTTTTATGGCTTTTCTTTTCCGGAAGAGCCCGTAAAATTTTCCTCCAGACCAGCAGTACTTTGCCTTTTAAAGTCTCTGCTTGTTTTCTGCGCTTCTTTTGGTACATTAGGAGGGTTACTTTCAGCATTTTCCGTAAATTATAATGTTTTTCTCGTAATGGGACTTCTTTTGATAATTTCCTTCATATTAGGCTTTTTGCATTATAATTCCTTTATATTCAATACAGTCTATCCCTTGATTTTTGTGATTTTTACTTATTCCATTATAAAGTGCAGACTCATTGCCAACAGTGGTTTCCAAACCTTTGTTTCAGTCTTATTTGAGGAATATAGCTCTTATTTTGAGTTGGCCCTTATCAGAGAGGTAACCGTTGCTTATAATAATCAGTATCTGGCAGTTACAGTTGCGGCAATTTTTGTAGGCTTTTTCCTTGCTTTGCTTTTAAATATTGCAATTTCCTCCTATATGAGCCTACCACTTACTTTGCTTCTTACATTTCCTTTTTTACAGCTTGCTATATACATTGAAAAGTATCCATCTCCTTTTTATTTATTCCTGATTCTTTTTTCCTATGTCACAATAGGTACAATAAAACGAAGCAAACATTTTGACCTTCCGCTAAAAAATAAAAAAAGAGTTTTATTCCAGATAAAAAATAAAAAGGAAAAAAATACAACCTACACACTCCATAATTATAATTCTAATGGTCCTATTCTGTTTCAGATAGCCGGACTTTTTGCGGTGATTTCTACTGTTTTTATGTTAGCTTCCTACTCTTTGTTAGTAAATCACAATGCCCAGCAGTCTGTGTCAAACAGTTTAAAAGCCAAAACCGATGAATACGTGAAAATTTTTGTACAGACAGGTCTTTCCGGCTTTTTCAACCGCTACGAGGCCAAAGGTGGTATCAGCGGTGGGCAGTTAGGTGGTGTCAGTTCTGTACGTCCGGATTATCAACCGGATTTAAAAGTTACTTTCGCTCCTTACAGCTACAATACCATTTATTTAAAAGCATTTACCGGGGCCGACTACACCGGAAGCCAGTGGCTGGCACCCTTTCACAGAGATACTTCTACCCAGAAATTGTTTGGAGAACATTATCAGGATTTTTTAGAGTACTGTGTTTCTATTGAGGCAAACAGACTTGCGTATTCCTTTGAAAATTCCGGTAATAATCTGAAGGCAAAAATGAAAATTGAAAATCTGGATGCTGCCAGTGAATATTTGTATTTACCTTACTATACAAGCACTATTTCCAAAGACTACAGTATAGACCAGGGAATTTATTCAGGCTTCTTAGCAATAGGGGAAACCTTGGAGGTTTCCTATTATCCTTCTGAATATTCGGGACTACTAACCGGCTCCTTTAGCGAAAAGGATATTCCGAATATACCTTCTTCTTTTCCTTTGGATGCTACTGAAGAAGAAAGATCATACTATGATGTTTACAATATAAACAATCAGATTTATTACAAAAACATTCCTACCAGATTAGAGCCTACTTTGGAAAAAATAAAGGATGAAATCGGAACTGTTGAGACTTTGGAAGATCAGATTTTGTTAATACAGGACTATTTCACAGAGAATTATCCTTATTCCACTACTCCTGGCACCACCCCAATGAATACGGACTTTGTTGATTACTTTTTAACTACACAGAAAAAGGGATATTGTGCTCATTTTGCTTCTGCTGCTACCTTATTATTCCGTTCCTATGGCTATCCTGCCAGATATGTGGAGGGGTATGTAATTACCTTTCAGGACATGTCTAATGCATTAGCTGTTTCAGAAAACTACCACGACTATTTGCAAGGCGAGAACCCACTTGGTAAAACCGGTGTTGTAGAAGTAAATGTTACAGACGGAAATGCCCATGCATGGGTAGAAGTGTATAAAGAAGGCTTTGGCTGGATTCCGGTTGAGGTTACTCCGCCTTCTTCAGAAGGTGATAGTACTTACTCTGATTTTTGGGATGTATTTTCAGGATTGTTTTCCGTGTCCGGTTCCCAGAATATGGGAAATGTAACTGCTACAGAAGTAACAGATACCAATCAAAATCTATTAGCTTCTTTTTTAAGCAGTACGGATATTGTAGCCGGTCCACTTTTACTACTATTATGTTTTCTGCTACTGGTACCTGTTCTTATTTCGCTTATTCGAAAATGGATTGTACTTTTAAAAATTCAGCTTGCTTTTTCTAAGGGAGATTATGGACCTATGGTTTCTTATTACTATAACAAGTTACTTACAAGACTTAGAAAGAAAAAATTGTTAGCAGAAACTAACCCGTCGCCTAACCGGATAAGAGAATTATTGTACGAAAATATTCCTATGAAGGAACTTATTTCTGACTATATGAACCTTTTGGAAAAGGGATGTTTCTCCCAAAAAGGAATTTCCAAAGGAGAACTTATAACATTTAAAAAATTATCAAAAACCTTGAACAAAAATGTGCCTCGCAAACCCTAATCCTATAGAAATAAAAGGATTGGTTAGCTGTCGCTAACCAATCCTTCCATAATGTAAAATATCTCTTTATTTACATTTTCTTCTGTAATCCCCATAGTTCTGGCACAAACCTTTAAACCTTCCAATACATACATAATATTTCTAGCCGCTCCTAAAGGATTCTCACAAATAAACTCACCTGACTCCACGCCATCTTTAATTAATTTTTCAATAATTTTTACAGCACTTTTAAATTGCACGCGAACCGGATTTTCTTTTGCCGGTACTTTATTAGCAAAGAAAAATTCATATATGGCAATAGTTAAATCTCCTTCTTTATTTAAAATTTCCTTTTTCTGCTCCTTTAAGAACAGAGCAAGAATATCTGCTCCCGTACACTCCTCTGTCAAAGCTTTCGAAAATGTATCATCCGCCTCTTCACTTTCCAGCTTTAGCACTTCTAAAAAAATTTCCTTTGTACTTTCAAAGTACAAATACAAACCACCCCGGCTAATTTGGCAGGCATCTATAATATCCTGCATAGTAACATCTTTAAACCCTTTTTTTGCAAAAACCCCTTTTGCCTTTTCCAGTATATATTGCCTTTTTTGAACCGATTTATTACCCATACCTTCTCCTCCTGCCCTTGCTGGTTTCCTTACTACTTAGAACAATATTCCCGTTTCGTCTTCAGAAGGAAGTGGTTTGTCCCAAAATTCTATAATTTCTTTAGTCTTTTTCAGCACTCGCAGAAAAATTTCGTATTCTACACCATTTTTCCAAAGCACCGATTTGGTCATACCTCCCATTACATATCTGGACATAATACCACATAAAATTCCCATGTTCATAATGTCAGTTTTTTCAATCGCTTCCCACTCATCTTCATAGGTTTTAATGCGATTTCTGGAATATACATACTGATAGTTATTGTCTATATAATTGGTTTTGGAGACATCATTGATAAATGCCAACAATATACTATCATAAACCGGAATAGAAAAGTTTTGCCTGTTCTGTCCATCTCCCCTATAAGAACCGGTTACTGTTTTTCCTGTCTGCTTTTCAAGCCATGGAATATATTTTGCCAAAAATTCGATTGTAGGTTTGAACTCATCTACGATTTCCTCTCTGCTCTTCTTTATATCATTCATACTACTACCTCCCAATATTTATTTAATAACCGCCCTAAATGTGACACTATAATCACTTTTAATTTATTTTAACACAAAATGAAAAAAAGTACAGCTTTTATCAAATATATACCTGATATTTACGAGATTTTTTCTTATAAATGTGTTATACTAAAGCTGTGATGTCTTTCGTAAACAAATTTAACATCATAACCATAGGTAAATAAAAAACTTTACATCAGATTGGGGATAAATTATGGCTAATATTTCATTAAAAAAAGGTACCATTATTTACAAAAAAGACTCAGCAATTACCACACTCAGCCGAATCGTAAGCGGTAAGGTAAAAATGAACGGTTCTTTCGGGGAAATAACTTTATCTGAAAATGATGTTCTTGGTGTTTGCGACTTAAATACCATGTACCACAGTTGCACTTACATAGCAGTAGAGGATACAGTTTTATCTACTTGTATTTTTAAATCCTTAGAAAATCTTCCTGCTTTTCTTTCCGAATACGAAACCTTTACTCTTGCAATGCTTAGAAGCTCTGTTAAGCAGATTTGTACTGTTTTGGATGAAGAGATTTTTATGCAGTACGAATGCACCAATATGTACAATTATTTAATAGAAAGCTATGAGGAATACAAAGAACTTTGTAAAAAATACGTTGTTCCGGCAAAGTCTCTTCCGGGTATTTTGGAAATAGAGGCCTTTCAAAAAGATGGTGAAATTCCGGACTGGTTTGGTACATATTATGAAGAATCCTCTTCCATGTTAAACGCGCCGGAAGCAGTAGGCTTTTTCCAGTACCCAAACTTAAATACCGGTTATTTACTTCGTTTTAGCGAGGATTTTCATAAAGTAACTCAGATTTTTGCAGAAATGAAGGAATATTTAGCAGAATTATCCGTGCTTCTTTTAAATAAAAAGAACATTGATTTTTTCGATTTATATACGAACCTTTTATTCCGTGCTATGCGTGACGGTGCAGATACTATGTCTTTGTCTGCTACTATTTCTACGATACTGATTCATATTGAAGGCAACAAGGCAATTGACAAATCTCTTTATGATGAAAGAGTTCTGGAATACAAAGCTACCATATCCCAAATTGAAGAAGAAATGACTTCCCAAAATCCTGACAGAAAGATTTCCTTTACAGAAGATACTTCTTTGGAAAATTCTCTGGATACTATTTTAAAATATGCAGAATGTGACAACGAAACCGCACTTTCCTTTAAGCGTGCCATTGCTGATTATAAAAAGCAGGTTGATAAGAGCGCCACTACTGATGAAATGCGTGTACTTCGCCGTGAAATTTCCAGATTGTTTTACGAAATATATGCAATGGCATTTCAGGCAAGCCTTTGTGATAAAAAAGTGCCTACTATTTTAAAAATGTTTTTTAAATTCGGATATGTAGACGAAGATCTGGCCGGTGCTGACAATGCCGCATATTTATATTCCATTGCAGATTCCTACCAGGGCAGCGCTGAATATAATGTTTATACTATATACGACTGGCTTTTAGAAATCTACAAAGGTAATAAAGAACCAAGAAGAAATGAATTTGATGTGGATTATGCCGGTTATGTCCATGAAATGAAAGTAACAGGGAAAATTGACGCTGCCACAGAAAAAGCACTTTTAACAAATCCGGGGCAAAAAGTATTATTTGAAATACAGAACATGTTTACTCTGGCAAACAAAATGACTTCCGGCAGGATAACTACTTTTACTCCTGTATTTTCTGAACATACCGTGCTTTCTTCCCTTGAGTCTGTGTTAGTGACTCCCGAGAAAATTGCAGAAGCTCTGATACAAATTGAGAAAATTGATTATTCCGCATTTTATCGGGATACGCTGTTTTATGATGTCTCTCTTCCTGTACAAAAAGAAATGGTACAAAAACGCATTCTGCCTGATATAATTTTAATGCCAAATGTAGGAAACAGAAGCTCCATGTGGCAGGAATTAGAAGGCAAATCCAGAACTACTCCTGCCTGCTTTATTATGCCTGCTTTCTCCCAGGAAGACATACAAGTGTTACTTGTGCGTATGACCGGGGAATATCGCTGGGAAATCTGTCGACGTACTCAGGGTGCCAGATGGAATGATTTATCTGACCCATCCCTTACAAGTGAGTATTGTGACTATATACAGTTTTACAAAAAGAATAATGAGTTATCCCCTGAAGCCAAGGAGAAAATCAAAACTGCTCTAACTAAAGCTAGAAACAGCTTTAAAGAAATGTTTGTAAGAGACTATATTATCTGGGTGCTTTACGAAGGAAAGGGGTCTCCTAGAATGAATAAACTTGCCAGAAAGATTTTATTTACCTACTGTCCATTTCCAAAAGAAATCAGAGACAAGCTTATAAGCAACCCTCTGTATGGCGAGGTTATTGAAAAGTGGAAATTAAAAAAAGCGCAGGAAATCCACCGTTTTTCCAATGCAGTTAAAAAAATTGAAAATTCCGGAAAGAATGTACCAGAAGAATTAAGAAGACAACAAGCATTTTTAGAAATGTAACAGGCTTATTTTAAGCTAAATATGAGGAATATTATGAGAAAATTTTTAAAACTATTTTTTAAGAAACTGATTCGATATTTGTTACTGTTTATTAAACATTTGCTTCGCTTTGTTTTAAAACCCTTGTCCTTTGTACCTGCCATTGTTGTAATGTATATGATTTTTTCCTTTTCCGGTCAGGATGGCGCAGCTTCTGCTGCACTTAGCTATAAGGTAAGCAGCAAGATTGTTACCACTGCTGACGAAACCTTTGATTTGCAACTTACTTATGCACAGAAGGAAATGTATATTGATAAAATTCATTATTATGTGCGTAAATGTGCTCATTTTACAGAGTATTTTATTTTGGCAGTAACGGTTGCCTTTCCCCTTTATGTTTATGGCATGAGAGGCATCTGGCTTGTATTATTTGCCGGGGCATTTTGTGTAGGCTTTGCCTGTCTGGATGAATACCATCAATCCTTTGTGGCAGGAAGGACACCGGCTAAGAAGGATGTTTTCATTGATAGCTGCGGAGCATTTCTTGGGATTTTTGTTACTAGGATTGTATGTTTCATCGGAAGAAAGACGGTGTTTGCGCCGCTGGCTATCAAAAGAGATTAAAAGAATGCGTTCGTCAGATCTTTAATAACCTCCCCAGCTATAATCATCCCCACTACAGATGGAACAAATGCAGTAGAGCCCGGGATGTGGCGGCGCTTTGTACATTTATGTTCTGTGTCAGGTGGGCAGATGCAGTTGGTTTTACAGCTGATAGACATATCGTCCATGGGGCTGATTGGTTTTTCTTTGGAATATACTACTTTAAGGTGTTTAATATTTCTTTTTTTCAATTCTCTGCGCATTACTTTTGCCAGAGGGCAGACTGAGGTCTGGTAAATATCGGCCACCTGAAAGCCTGAGGCTTCTATTTTATTGCCGGCACCCATACTGCTGATAATCGGAACACCTGCATTTTCAGCCTCCAAAACTAACTGGATTTTGGCAGTTACTGTATCTACTGCATCCACTACGTAAGAATACTGTCCAAAATCAAATTCATCCTTCGTTTCCGGAAGAAAAAAACATTTGTGTGTATTTACAATAGCATCAGGATTAATTTCTAAAATCCGGTCTTTCATTACGTCTACTTTATATTTTCCAACCGTTTTTCTAGTGGCTATAATCTGGCGGTTTAAATTGGTAAGACACACTTTGTCATCGTCAATCAAATCAATGGTTCCTACCCCACTTCTTACTAATGCCTCTACCACATATCCTCCAACGCCACCGATACCAAATACGGCTACTCGGGAGTTTTCCAATACCTCCATAGCTTCTTTACCAAGCAATAATTCCGTTCTTGAAAATTGATTTAACATATACCTTAATCCTTCCAATTTCCTTCCTTAAAATATTTTGAAATATAAAAAAGACTAACAACAAAAAGCAACCGCTCAACTCCACCAAAGTTCCGATTGCTTTTTGATAAATAACTATTAACCAAGGCGAACCGTTTGTTTTACGGATAGCACCTTTGCTTTTTTCATTATAACAAAACTTTTATGTTTGTCAAATTTTATTTAAAAATCCGCTTTTAAAATAGTAACATCATAATATCATTACTTCTTGCTACAAACTTAGTCATTGCCTCTGGTGACAATGGTGCATTTTGTAAGCTTGCCAGGTCATAAAGCTGTTCGCAAATCATGGAAACATGCTCTCCGTCCTTATTTTCCAGCACATACTGTACTAATGGATGATTTGCATTCAATACAAGAGTTTCTCCATTCTGACCTCCAAACATATTCATATCCATGCCCGGCATTGCGTACATCTTCATCATATCCTGCATGCGTCTGCTTTCTTCTGATACAGTAATCATGGAAGAAATTTTCTTGCTTTTCAGTTTATCTACTTTTATCTGAATATTTTCTTTCTTTAAAGCCTTCTTAAATACTTTGGAAATTTCCTCTGCTGCCTCTTCTAACTCTTTCTGGGTTTTCTTAGAAGTTTTTGCTTTAAAGGTATCTGTTAAATCTGCATCAATACGACTGAATTTAATGCCTTCGTTTTTAGCTTCTAACTGGTTAATGAAAGGTTGGTCAATGTTGTCTGTAAGAATAACAGCATCCATTTTTGCCTGTTTAAACATATTAATATACTGGCTCTGCTGTTTTTCATCAGTTACATAGTAAATAACCTTTTCTTTCTTTTCTTCTTCCGCATCTTCTTCTGAATCATCAGTTACAACCTCAGCTTCTACCTTTTCACCGTTTTCATTTACAGCACCGGTACTATTTTCAACATCTTCCTGACTGTCAATTGGTTTTACTTCCAAGCATTCCGGTAAAGTTAAGAAGTTATCGTCTAAGTTCTTAAATAAGATATAATCTGTCATTTTCTCACAGAATTTATCATCCTTTAAGCAGCCAAATTTAATAAATGGACTAATGTCATCCCAGTATTTTTCGTACTCTTCTTTTTCAGTTTTGCACATACCCGATAATTTATCTGCAACCTTTTTAGAAATATAATCGGAAATTTTCTTAACAAAACCATCGTTCTGCAAAGCACTTCTGGATACATTAAGCGGTAAATCAGGACAATCGATTACACCCTTTAAGAGCATTAAGAACTCCGGAATAACCTCTTTGATATTATCTGCAATAAATACCTGATTGTTGTAAAGCTTAATAACACCTTCAATGGATTCATATTCCATATTAATTTTAGGAAAATATAAAATACCCTTTAAATTAAACGGATAATCCATATTTAAATGAATCCAGAACAGTGGCTCCTTATAATCCTGGAATACTTTTCTATAAAAATCTAAGTATTCTTCTTTTGTACACTCATTTGGATGTTTGCTCCAAAGTGGTGTTGTTTCATTTAAAAGTTCAGGACGCTTTTTAATTTTTAATTTTTCTACAGCAGGCTCTTTCTCCCCTGTTTCTTTTCCCTCTTCATCTAAAATAGGCTTGCCTTCTTCTGTAATGTCCTCTACTACTTCATCCGTATCAAATTTTTCTTCTTTTAAAATAATCTGTGTTTCAGTTGTATTTTCTTTGCTTAAGTAAATTTCAGTAGGCATGAAGGAGCAGTATTTTTTAATAATCTCTCTAGCCTTATATTCGTTACAGAACTCTAAACATTCTTCATTTAAGAAAAGTGTTATCTTTGTTCCGACGCTATCCTTGTCTCCTTCTTTCATTTCAAATTCTGTACCACCATCACATTCCCAATGTACAGCCTTTGCACCTTCTTTGTAAGAAAGAGTATCAATATGAACCTCATCTGCTACCATAAATGCAGAATAAAAACCAAGTCCGAAATGACCAATAATCTGGTCTTCATTTGTTTTATCTTTGTATTTTTCAATAAAGTCTGTTGCACCGGAAAATGCAATCTGATTGATGTATTCTTCCACTTCATCATCTGTCATACCAATACCATTATCAATAAAGGTTAATGTTTTCTTTTCCGGATCAACAACTACTTCAATTTTTGCTTTATAATCTTCTGGCAGTGAATATTCGCCCATCATATCTAATTTCTTTAATTTAGTAACCGCATCACAACCGTTAGAAATTAACTCTCTGTAAAAAATATCATGGTCTGAATAAAGCCACTTCTTAATAATTGGGAAAATATTATCGCTGTTAATTGATAAACTTCCATGTTTTACTGACATACAAATCACATTCCTTCCACATTTCTTTTTTTCGTTGGTAATTATCCATTACCTTCATAATTACCATGCAAAAAATCATTTAAAATTGCTTCACAATGGAATTTTTGCACTTCTGAATCCTGTTCACAAAAAATAGTTTAAGCCCGGTCGTTCTAAAAGTCAAGAGAAAATTAGCACTCATTTTAAATGAGTGCTAATAATCACCTGAAAGCCCCACAAATAAAGGACTTTATAATTCTAAATTTTTTCTAAATTTAAGACTTAGTACTTTATTTTACTTCTTCCTCGTTAAAAATCCCATTAAAATACCGTTCATATATCTGGAAAAACTCTACGGTATCTACATTGCCCCCTTTTTCTAAAGTAACCGTTGTCCAAAGATCCTTGTTTAAGTTTCTAAGCTGACTTTTTACAAATTCATCATAAACTTGATTAAATGCTTCCTTTTTACGCTGTTCTACGATTTTGACTTTATTGGCATCTGTTTCTTTTCTGTCAAAGGTGCTGACACATTTGATAATATAATAACCATACTCTGTTTCAACCACATCACTGATGGCATCTGTACTCAAATTAAATGCAGCTTCTTCAAAGGCCTGTTCCATTTCACCTTTTCCAAAAGAATAAGTACTATTTTCATCCTCGCTGTATTTTGAAATCAGTGTATCAAAATCCTCTCCTGCTTTTGCTAAATCCAGTATTTCTTTTGCCTTTTGCAAGGTTTCTGTCTTAGTAACATCTGTATAAGGAACTTTATTACCCTGCCCGTCTAATGCATAATTTTTTAGATAAATAAGCTTTACCGTAATGGTTCTGGCTTCGTCATCGCTAATCTCCGGATTTACATCCTGTATAATGGAATAATAAATTTTGTGGGCAAGGGCATACTCTTTGTAAAGGTTTTCAATACATTCTTTATCCACGCCCATATAAGTAATTTCCTCTTCTGATAAGGAACTGTAATACTCTTCTGTAGCCTGACTTACAAGCTTTTCCTCCGTTTCAGATAAGGTTACCTGATAGCTTTCTGCCAGAAGATTCATTGTTTTTATCTGGGCTACTCTGGCGATAACCGTATCCTTTACTTTTTCCTGTAAAGTAGTGTCCTCTAACTTTGTATTCCAGATTTGTGGACCGTAAATACTTTCATATTGATTTTGAATGTTGGTTAAATATACTTTTATTTCCGGAAGGGTACAGGAGCTTTTCCCTATGCGAAATACTTCATTGGCAGAAAAACCGGTAGTAAGTACTACCTTCGTACTGTCTTTTACTCCATCCTTTGCTTCTTCTGTATTATTCTTACAGCCTGCTGTCAATATTAACATAGCAGCCGTAAATATCACTAATATTCTTTTCTTCACGTTTTCTAAATCCCATCTGTTTTATTTTTATACTATGTGATTATTCTGTTACCTACATAATTACGATGCAAAAATCCATTTAAAATTGCCTCGCATGGGATTTATTGTACCATAATTTTCCATAAATTAGTAGTAATTAATAACTTATTTTACTGCCCTTTGAAGACTTCTCTACTATAATTTTTCCCGGAATTCTTTCTCTAAGCTCCGGCACATGAGAAATAATTCCAATCATTCTATCATTTTCCACAAGGGAATACAATGCTTTAACTGCCTGGTCTAAAGACTCACCATCAAGAGAGCCAAATCCCTCATCTACAAACAAAGTTTCCACACGGATTCCGCCATTACTTCTTTGAATTACATCACTAAGTCCTAAAGATAAGGATAGGGATGCCTTAAAAGCTTCTCCCCCTGACAAAGTTTTTACGGAACGGCTTTTGCCTGTGTAATAATCAAATACTGCTAACTCCATATTGTCCTTAATTCTGCCGTCGCTTACTTCCATTACACGTTCTAACAAGAACCGGTTTCCGGTCATTTTTGAAAAACGTAGGTTAGCTGCCTCTAATATCTCTTCAAAATAGCTTATTAAAACATATTGCTCAAAAACCAGTTTCTTTTTATTATTTCCGTAGGTTACATCTTCCAGCTTTTTTACAATACCATATTCTTTTTGCACTTCTTCCCATTTTATAAGCTTTTCCTTCAGGGCCAAAACAGTTTGTTTTAAGGTATTCAGTAAAACTGCCAGCTTTTCCTTTTCTTTTAAAGCAATATCTCTGTTTGCTTTTTCTCTTGCTACTTCTCCCTGTAGAAGTGTTATGTCAACCTTTTCTAGCTTTTTACACTGTCCGGTAAGCTCCTTATTTCGCTCTGAAACAGTATGAAGCTCCCTTTCGTACTGTTCCATTTGTTTTATTTCTTTTTCCAGACTTTTTGGTTCCAACCGTTTTTTAAGAAAATCATTTTCATCTAAAAAACCTTGCTCCTTTAAGCTTTTTTCAAACAGCTTTTTTTCCTTCTCTGCCCGAATTTCATCCTGCTTTAACTCTTTTTTACTATCCTCAAGTAAGGTCATAACAGAAAGCTTCTCGTTTTCCAGTGTTTTAAGGTTCTTTTCCTTTTTTTCATATATCTGCTTAGAAAGAGACAGGTTCTTTGGCTCTAACAGCTCTTTGTATTCTCTGGCTGATTCTTTTTTTATCTCTAGAACTTCCAGCGCCTTTGTATTCTCCGCAATCAGTTTACATAATTCTTTTTCTTCTACTTCCGCCTGATCTGACAGATTTTTCTTCCTTTCAAGTAATGCCTCTAATCTTTCTTTACAGGCACTGGTTTCACCAAATATGGTTAAAAGTCCTTTATTTTCTGTCTCATATTCTTCTTTTAATTTTTCTAATTCTTCTTCACTAATAATCCCTTCTTCTATTTTAGCAATTTGAGGATGGCTTTTAGAACCACATACGGGACATGGCTTTCCTTCTTCTAAAAGTGATGCTGCAATGCCGATGGCAGCTCTTTTACGCTGTCTGTCCTTACTTTCATATAATTCCTTTTTCTCTGATACCAAAAGTTCTTTTTCTTTATATTTATTTTGCATAAGGATCAGATTTTTTTCTTCTTTTATTGCCTGTTTTTCTATTTCTGACAGTTCTGTTTTTACTTCCCAGAATAAATCAGCTTTTTCAAAAAATATCTGATAAAAATGCTCTTTCTCTTTAATAATCTCTAATTCCTTAAGGGTTTCATCCAGTTCCTTTACTTTTCCATCCAGTGTTTTTATTTTTTCCCCAGTACGAATAAGGGCCTTTTCCTGCTGCCGCCATTTTTCATAAGAAGCTTCCACATAGCCTGCTTTTCGGGCAGAATTTACCGCTTCTTCCTTTTTATTCATTTCCTCTTTCTGTCCTAATAGCTCTGCAAGCTTCTTCTCCGTCTTTTCTTTCTCCAAAAGCTTTTCGTTGGCACTTTTTGCCTTTTCCAGTTTTTCTCCGGCTTTTTGGCAAAGAATATCCATTTTTTTAATGTCCGCTTCCTGTTCTTTCTTTTTTTCTTCCAGCTTTTTCTTTTCGACTTCTAAAAAATTTTTAATCTGTTCGTAAGGCTTATTATCTCTGCCTGATAACGATCTCCATGTATCGTCCTCTAACATTACATGGTTTATGTCCTCATCCATTTTATCTTGTAAGCTTCTTTTTTGTACATTTAATGCTTTTGTTTTTTCTTTCAGGTTTTTGGCAAATTTTTCGTACATGGTTGTACCGAAAATTTCTCTAAAAATCTTTGTTTTATCCTGCGGCGAAGCATACAATAGCTTTGTAAATTCCCCCTGGGCAAGCATGGTAGTCTGCTTAAACTGCCTATAATCTAATGCCAGTAATTCCTGCACCTTTTTGGTTACTTCCTTTGGTCCCTCTATAACCTTATCATCAGGCAAAAAAAGCTTTGCCCGTTCTTTTTCCTCTACAAACTCATCATTTCCCGTTTTCCTTTTTTTAGGTCTTAAATATTTAGGGCTTCTGTATATTTTGTATATTTTTCCATTATGAGAAAAAAGGAGGTTTACATAAGTTTCAGTTCCCTCCTTTGAAAAATCACTTCTGAGACTTTCCCTTTCTCTCATTTCCCCACTTGTTTCTCCAAAAAGGGCAAAGGTAATCCCGTCAAATATAGTAGTTTTGCCACTTCCCGTAGGACCGGCTATTAGGAAAAGTCCATTTCCATCAAATCCGGAAAAATCAATTGTTTCCTCTTCCCGGTATGGTCCCCAGGCAGAAAGAGTCATTTCTATTGGCTTCATCCTTGTTCTCCCTCTTTTTCTTTCATTCACTGGTGCGCGTTATTTTTCATATGTAACCGGTAACCAATGGGATTTTACCCGCCTTATTCCAGCATGGCCGCTTTCATAATTTCTTCAGCTGTCTGAAGCTGTTGTTCACTAAGCTGCTCATCCTGTACATCCTGATAAAATTCCTGAAACAGTTCTATTCCTGCTTTGTTCTGTCTATTACGTATTTGTTCCTTTTGGTTAGCAGTGGCTAACTTTTTTCGTTCTAACACAATCTCCATTGCGTTTGGATAGACACTGCGAAGCACTGACATAGGCTCCATGAGAGCCTCCTCATTTGTAAGAATTGCCCTGATATAATCTTCTCTGTTTTCCAAAGAAGCTACTTCTTCCTTTACAAGTTCCCATAAGTTTCCTTTTATGGTTCTGACTTCCCTAAGAGGAATAAGCGATACTTGTTTTACAGAAATTTCTTCCTTATTTTTCAATTCTACGATCCGGACACTTTTGTTACTCCCCTCTGAAAAGGAATAGGCTAAAGGGGTACCGGAATAGTAAACATTTCCCTGTCCAATCTTCTGTGACTTATGAATGTGCCCTAGTGCCACATAATCATAGTCCTTAAACAAAGTCGGCGACACCATATCAATGCCGCCAACATAAACAATATTCTCTGATTCTGAGGTTTCCGGAACCGAGTCTTTCCCCCCAACAAAATAGTGGGTAATAAGCACATTTCGTTCATTTTTATTTATGGAAGAAGCTTCCTTTATAATTTTTTCTACTCCTTCTGCTTCTGTTTTGGCACCTACCTGTCCCGGTCGTACAAAAGGAAGCAAATAAAAATTCACCTTTCCATATGCATCCATTAGCTCCACTTTTTTTATTTGTCCGTGAAAATTTCCTGCGATGTAAAGACCGTTCTTTTCAAACAGCTTCTCGCCAAAGGAAAGTCTTTCCGGTGAATCGTGATTGCCACTTATTACCATAGTAGTAATGCCCGCTTTCACACATCCGGTTAAAAATGTGTCAAAGAGGGTCACTGCCTCAGCAGAAGGAATGCTTCTGTCATAAATATCTCCTGCCAGCACAATTACATCCACCTGCTCTTTTTTTGCAATATCCAGTATTTGATTTAATATATATTCCTGATCCTCATATAGGGAAAAATCAAACATCATTTTCCCTATGTGAAGGTCTGCAGTGTGCAACAATTTCATTCTTCTACCCATACGGAAATGGAGCCGCCTTCTACAAAGAATTCTCCCTTTCCATCTTCTCCAATTACTACTTTTTCCGGTCTGTTCCCCATGTAATCATAGAAAACTTTTCCTTTTTTATCTTCTCCCACATACATAACTTTAGAACCACCCGGACCATCCGTTACTAACATGGCAAGCCCGGATTTTTCCATTTCCTTCACGCCTTCTCTTGTAAGTCCTACTATGTTATGGTGGTCAAAATATCTGTTTTCTTTTCCATAAGCATAGTTTTTTCTTAAAAGAAGTAGCTTATCAAGTCCCTTTACAGGCGCAATGTTGTCATGCGGGATTCCGTAATAATCTCCATAAAATACACATGGAAGTCCTTTTTCCTGTAATAAAATCAGTCCATACGCAATCGGCTTAAACCAGTCCATAACCCATGACTGAAGTGCCTGCCCCGGCTGGGTGTCATGATTATCTACAAAAGTAACCGCATAGTCACTTTCCTCATTTAAAAGTGTTCCATTAAAAATTGCTCCCATGTCAAAATTACTATTGCTACAGGAAGCTTTTTGGAAATTAAAATGAAGAGGTACATCAAATAATTTCATACAGCGGTTAGCCTTTGCTAAGTAATTTTTTAATTTGGAAAGTTCAGGACTCCAGTACTCTCCTACTGCAAAGAAATCTTCCTTTCCATACTCATCCATTTCCTTAAGCCATTCATTAAAGAAAGCAAAGCTCATATGCTTTACAGCATCTAAACGAAATCCATCCACATGGGTAGTATCTAAATACCATTTTCCCCATTTTTTTAATTCTTCTAACACGTTTGGATTACTTAAATCTAAGTCTGCACCCATTAAATAATCATAATTGACGTTTTCACCATCTACTTCGCTGTCCCAGTTTTTTCCACTAAAACGAAAAACGGCTTTCTGTTTATTAAAATCATCCCAGTCCACTCCATCAAAGCAAGTCCAGTCCCATTTAAAATCCGAGTACTTATTGTTTCGTCCGGGGAAGGTAAATTTGGTCCATGCACCGATTTCTTCTTCTCCCTTTACGTTCCAAGTACGGTTATCCCAAGCCCCCATAGTTGCCTTTACCCGCTCCAGTTCATCGGCACCCATTTTATGATTTAACACCACATCGGCAATAACGGAAATCCCTTCCTTCTGAAAATCCTTAATAGCCTGCAAATATTCTTCTCTTGTTCCATATTTGGTTGGTATAGTGCCTTTTTGGTCGAATTCCCCCAAATCGTATGTATCATAAACACCGTAACCTACATCACTTTTTCCTTGGGAACCCTTATAAGCCGGTGGAAGCCAGACCTTGGTAATACCAGCCTCACTTAAGGCCTTAGCCTGCTGACTACACCACTTCCAGTGCCCACAATTCTCCGGAAGATACCATTCAAAATATTGCATTAAAGTTTCATTTCTCATTTTGCGCTCACCTTTCCCTCTTTCTTCAAAAACCTGTCTAAACTATAACTTTTTTCTTTCTTACCTTTTTCTTTTTCTTACCTTCGTAAATAATCAGATAAAAACTCGGAAGTAAAATCAAAATAAGTACCGTAGAAGCAATCAGACCACCAATGATAACAAGTGCCATACCCTGCATGAGCACAGCTCCGTCTCCAATGCCAAGTGCCATTGGAATCATGGATAAGATGGTCGTTAATGTGGTCATTAAAATAGGACGAAGACGTATTTGTCCACTTGTTACAAGTGCATCTTCTATTGGCATTTCTTTTCTTAACATATTGGCAGTATCCACATATAAAATACCGTTATTTACTACAATACCGGATAACATTAAAAGTCCCATTAAAGAAACCATACTAAGTGTAGCACCACTTAAATACAAAAACGAGAAGGAACCAATTAAACTAAATGGAATACTAAGCATTACCATTCCGGAAAATACCGGTGACTCAAACTGCATTGCCATTACTAAGAATACTAAAAATACAGCGGTTGCAATAGCTATATAAATTGCTGTAAATTCTTCATTTAAAATTTCACTAACCATATTTTCAGAAAGGCTGACTCCTTCCGGAAATTCCAATTTTTTTACAATTGCATTTATTTCATCTACTGCCGTAAATTTGGTTGCTTCCGTAGTAAGAGCTGTGATTGCTACCTGATACTGTCCATCTATTCTTGTAATAGACTCCGGAGAATCTGTATAGGTAAGCTGTGCAATATCAGACAGAACAAAGCTTGTACCCTTTTGGGTCATAAAAGATAAATTCATAAGGGAATTTAGGTCATCATAGCTTCCTTTAGGATACTCTAACATAACCGAATATTCCTCTCCCTCATTTTTAATGACTGATGTTTCCATACCACTTAGAGCATAATTAATATTCATGGCAATCTGTACCGGAGTATAACCAACAGACATAGCCTTTAAGGGATCAATCACAATTTCTGCTCTTGTTGTGGAAGCAGATAAATCGTTTTTTATCTTTATGACTCCATCTACATCCCTGATTGCTTCCTCAACCTGTTTGGAAGCCACTTTTAACGCCTCTAAATCATTACCGGTTAAATCTACTTCCGCATCCATACTCATAGAGCTTGTCATATTTGTACCGGATGCCTGAATGGTCAAATCCATATTGGTTACATCAGAAAGTTCTTCGTTCCAAAGCTCTATAACCTGTGCCGTACTAAGTTCACTGTCATCTTTTAAATAACAGGTCAAAGTAGCTGTGTTACTTTCTATGGTCATGCTGTAGCTTTCCACATTTGCATCATTTTTGACAAATTCTTCTAAGGGCACCATGGATTCATCAATAAAGTCCAATCTGGAACCTGACCGAAATTCTGCTGTAATAGCCACTGTTCCTTCATCTACAGTAGGCATCAGTTCCACGTTGGTAAAATAAACCATTACAAAAGAAATTACCAAAAGTAAAATGGAAGTAACCACTGCCCCAAACCTATGCTTTAATATTTTCCGCAAGATTTTATCATACCATTTTTTGACTACATCCAACACCTTATTAACAGGCAGTTTCTTTTTCTCTTTTGGCTTATATTTTGAAAAGCAAAGAGGCACTAAGGTAAGCGCCGAAACTAAGGATGCTGTCATGGCAAATACAATAGTCATGCCCAACTGTGCAAACAACTGACCGGACAAACCGTTCATAACACTTAAGGGCACATATACTACGATTGTTGTTAAAGTAGAGGCTACAATGGACGCTGTTACAATTCGTGCACCTTCTAAAGCAGCCATTTTATAATCTGCATGCTGCTCCTTTAACCTAAAACAACTCTCCAATACTACAATGGAGTTATCTACCATCATACCAATAGCAATTACCAATGCTCCCATAGTAACAATATTCAAAGAAAAACCGGCTGCATTCATTAAAATGAGAGTAACAAATAAGGAAACCGGCATAGAACTTCCTACAATCAGACTTCCCTTAATGTCACCAAAGAATAAAAATAACACAAACATGGAAAGTACAATACCAAGAATCAAAGTTTCTCCAATGCTTTTTAAGGAACTTAAAATCATATCACTGGCATCATATATAATTTGTAAATCTACTGCTTCATTTTCTGCCTGAAGTTTTTTCACTGCTTTCTTTATATCAATTGCAGCATTTACCGTTCCTTCGCTTTGTTTTTTCTGAATTCCAATGCTAATATTATTATTTCCATTATAACGGCTGATACTGTCTGCCGCCTTACTGCTTTCTGTAATCTCTGCTACTTCTCCTAAAGTAATCAGATTACCTGTAGCGGTAATAACCGGAATATTTTTTAACTGGCTGACTGTTTTTGTTTCTGCACTGGAGCTTACGGAAATATCCTGATTACCCTGCTCCACACTTCCTGCCGGAATACTAAAATCTACCGCTGATATGTACTGGGCAATGGTAGCCATCGTAAGTCCATACTGGTTTAAAGCTTCTTCCTTTAACTGGACACGGATGTATTTTTCTTCACCACCATACACATTTACCTTGGCTACTCTTAATAAGGTTTCCATTTCCGGCACAACGGAGTCGTTTACATAACTTAACAGGTCCACATCACTGCTTGCAGTAGCAGACAAAGTAATGGTATCGCTTGCATCCATGGCAAGCTCCATAATATATGGGTCCTCTGCATCCTCCGGAAGGGACGCAGACAAGCTGTCTAAGGAAGCTCTCAAGTCAAAATAAGCATCATCTATATCAATATCATAATCATAGGAAAACATAGTAACGGTATAGTTGTCACTTACCATGGAAGTGTAAGATTCTACACCGCTTAAGGTAGCACCTGCTCCTTCAATTTCCTTTGTTACAAGTTCTTCTACACTTTCTCTGTCGGCTCCCGGGTAAGTGGTTACTACTAAAAGCATGGGCATTTCCATATCCGGCTGTAATTCTAACTTAAAGCCGAAAATAGAGCTAATGCCAAATACAATTAATGCTAACACAATTAAAAAGGTGGAAACCGGTCTTTTTAAGGAAAGCTTTGTAAGACTATTCATCCGCTTTTTCCTCCGTTTCCTCTTCTATATTGGTTTCCTTTATCACAATTTCCACACCATCGGAAAGCTGTGGTGCCCATGTGGTAATAACATTATCCTCTTTTGTAATACCTGTTACAGATGCAGTTGTATCATTAAACAGAAGCACCTCTATCAGTGTTTTTACAGCCTTACCTTCTTTTGCTACATATATATACGCCTGGCCATTATCATAGTAAATAGCATCATATGGAATTAATGCCCCTTCCGCCGCACTATAAGTATCTGCTGTAATTTTTACACTAGTACCCGTCAAAAGCTCATCGCCCTTTGCATTCACATTGCCTTTAATAATAAACAATCCACTGGCAGCATCAACCATCTGTCCCACTTCTGTAATGGTTGCCTCAAACTCTGTGCCATTTCTGTCAATTTTAATTTTTTCTCCTACATTCAGTGTATTTCTGATATCTTCGCTAACTTTAAAAGTAACGGTCATGGAATCTTTGTTAGAAATTACATAAGCTGCTGTTCCCGATGAAACAAAGCTATTCTCTGTTACATTGACAGCTTCTACTACACCACTAATAGGAGCGGTAAGCTTGTACATATCCTGCTGATATTTGGCTGATTCCACACCAACTGCTGCTGCATTTACCTGAGACTGATAAACTGCTTCTGACTGGTCTGCAATTTGTCCATTGGAAAGATTGTAGCCCTGTTCTGCATAAGAAAGGCTGTGCTGTAAAGTATCATAGGAACGTTGCAATTCTTTTTCACTTTGCTTTAATTCTTCTAATTTAGCCTCTAAAACCGGATAATTCTGATCATAAGCACTTTTTGTTGCTTCATAAGCTGCCTTTGCCTTCTCTTTAGCTACCATTGCTGCAGTGATAGCAGCTTCCGGGCCTGCTGAAACATCAATGCCTGCATCCTTTAAAGCCAGTTTACTTGCCTCATCTGTTGGGTTTAGTGCATAATTATTTGCAATATTTCCAACAGTTTTTGCATTTTCGTAGCTTTGCTTTGCATTCTGCTTGGCTGTCTTTAATTCGTTCATTTGTTTTTCCAGCTCTTCTTTTCCGTCGTTTATAACAGCAAATTTATCCTGTAAAGATGCCTGATTGTCTTTAATTGTCTGCATATTGGCCTGTGCCTGTATATTGGTTGCATCTGCCTGTCCACCTGTAGCCAGATCCTTACTTGCTTTTGCTGTTGCTAAAGAAGAATTAGCGCTTTTTACCTGAAGCTCTGCTGCTGAATCATCCAGCTGGCAAAGTAAGTCTCCCTGATTAACTGTATCCCCTACCGATACATGTGAATCTGTTACTTCTGCATTCACTAATGCTACTACATAAACTTCTTCTACCGGTGTAATGGTTCCTATAAATTCATTTTGTAATGTAAGTTCCCCTTCTACCGGAGCTTCTGCCTCTACTACAAGCTCTTTCTTTTCTGTAACAACATTCTCCTGACTACATCCTGAAAGTCCGGATGTTGCTGCTACTATGCCTGCTACCAAAAGTAACTTTTTAACCTGTAACTTTTTCATTTTGTCCTCCTATACACAAAGATATATTTTAAAAGCGATTTATTCAATAAGTGGAATTTTCCACCTTCAAATGTATCATTCCTCTTTTCTTGTGTCAATTATTTCGATGAACTTTATATTTCTTTAATATTCTAAATATCATAAAAAAAGAAGACTAAAAGTGTTCTCTGCTCACTTCCGTCTTCCAATTAAATATACAAAAATTGGAGTTGTCATAATGACAACTCCCTAAAAAAGCAGGGGAAGAGGGAATCGAACCCCCGTTAACGGTTTTGGAGACCGCCGCACTACCGCTGTACTATTCCCCTATGAAACTGTTTGGTTTTCCACCGGGGTTTATTATAGCATACCTTATTGTACTTTAGCAAGCAATTTTTTATAAATTTCCACATCTTTTTTCCAGTCCGCGTCTACAGACTGGGCTTTTTCTGCTTCCTCTGACAAATATCCCGCAACAATACTGCCTAAATGAGTACTTAATAACTCCGCCCCTTTATAATTCAAATGAGCACCGTCTAAGAAGCAATCCCTTTCTTCAATGCCGATTTCTCCCATAAAAGTGTTGTAATCATAAAAAACCACACTATATTCTTTTGCCAATTCCTCTGTTAGAGCATGTTCAAGACTACCCCATTCAATATTTGGTGTCTTTATTAATAACAGCGTAATACCATTTTTCTGGCACAGCTCATTTATTCTCTGAAAATAATACCGGTTTTCCTTAGGAAGGGTAATTCCTTCATGAACGATACTGCTCATACTAAAATCGGGAAGTCCCTCTGCTACTGTTTCGGAAAAAGCATATCCTTTTAGTGCATAATGTTTATCAGAAAAAGGATAGACAAAATCTCTCTCTGTTAAAGAAGAATATCTTGCATGATATCTGGCAATTGGAAAAATATATGAAAGCATACTTTCCTCTTCTCCCATCGCTATCTGCAAAGATTTTATTTTCTCTTTAGAAAGCTTCATATAATCATAAGCCTTTCTATTTTGTTCTTCTTCTCCCCTGCCACTGTAAAACAATCCCAAAGCATCCAACACTACCACCTTTGGCTGCTGATACTTTAATGCCTCCTGCAAGTAAAAATAAGAAGTATAAATTCTCTGCTCACCACTGCCAAGCACATATCCGGTTATATTCTCATTTTCATAAATAACAAGGGGATTAATATCATAAAAACTGTTGCTACTTCCTAAATAAAGCACATCAATTGTATTTTTATCTTCTTCATAAAACCCGTCTACAATTAAGGTTGCCGGCTCCCATAAGCCGTCTGCTTCCCATTTGGGTGTAAAGATTTCACCTGTAATGTGAATGAAGAAACATAATATAATAATAAATATTGTTACTCTGCCCGCTCTTTTCACTAGACACCTCTTATCGTTTTTATTTATTATATACCATTTTCTATCGTTTCTAAATAGAAAGACCTGCAAATACTGCCTATTTGCGCAAAAACAAAAGCCTCAAGGCCTAGCCTTGAGACTCCTGTTTGTGTAAAAGGGGAATTCTTCCGGAATTGCTAATTAGCAATGCTTAACTCTGTTAAGCATGTTTGTATTATATTGCTTTTTACGGCTTTTTTCTACAATTATATTGCGTTGAATTAGCACTATATTGCTCTGATTGTTATTTTCTTCCAAATTCCCTTTTTTTATACAAGATTTGATACATCCTGCACATTTTCAACCCCAATTAACTCAATTCCTTTTATATCTGACAAGGTAATTGCATTACTTTTTGGTAATATACAGGTTTTAAATCCAAGCTTTTTGGCTTCTAAAACTCTTTTTTCTGCCATGGACACTGCCCGGACTTCTCCGCTTAAGCCAATTTCTCCAAACACTACTATTTTGTCATCAATTGGACGGTTTTTGAAACTGGAAATAATCGCCATAACCACGCCTAAATCAATGGCCGGTTCTGACACTCTCATACCTCCTGCCACATTTACATAAGCATCACTATGAGAAATATGAAGAGTCATTCGTTTTTCAATTACTGCCATTAACAAATTTACCCTGTTATAATCCATGCCATTTGCCTGTCGTCTTGGCAGATTAAAGCTGGAATCGCATACAAGTGCCTGAATTTCAATTAAAATAGGTCTGGTACCTTCCATAGAGCACACTACCACCGAGCCACTTGCCTGCTTTGGTCTGCCTTCCAATAAAAAGGCTGAGGGATTTTTTACTTCACGAAGCCCCTCTTTTGCCATTTCAAAAACACCAATTTCATTGGTGGAGCCAAAGCGGTTTTTTACACTTCTTAAAATCCGATAAAGGGCATCTCTGTCTCCTTCAAAATAAAGAACTGTATCAACCATATGCTCTAACACTCTTGGTCCGGCTACAGTTCCTTCCTTTGTTACATGACCTACAATGAAAATGGAAATTCCATAGCTTTTGGCTAACTGTAAGAAAACTGCTGTTGCTTCTCTAACCTGGGAAACACTTCCCGGTGCCGAAGAAATTTCCTCAGAATACATAGTCTGAATAGAATCAATGACAGCTACCTGGGGCTTTTTCTCCTGTAAGGTTTCTTTAATAATTTCTAATTTTGTTTCGCAAAGAAGCTGCAGATTATCTGTAAACTCTCCAATCCGCATAGCTCTTAGCTTAATCTGTTTTAAGGATTCCTCTCCTGAAATATATAATACATTTTTCCCTTTGTTCGAAAGCTGCCTGCAAACCTGAAGTAACAGGGTAGATTTACCGATTCCCGGATCGCCCCCCACTAAAGTCAAAGAACCGGGTACTATGCCTCCGCCCAGTACCTGGTCCAGTTCTTCGATTTCAGTCTTCATTTTATCTTCTTCGGAAAGAGAAACCTGGGAAAAACTTATCGGCTCTACTTTTTGTACCTTACTGCGCACTGCCTGTTTGCCGCTCATCCCTTTGGACTCTACTGCTACTTCCTCCTCCACAAAAGTATTCCATTCTTTACAGGAAGGGCATTGTCCCATCCACTTTACAGACTCATGCCCACAGCTTTGACAAAAGTACATCATCGCTCTTTTGCCTTTTGCCATTTTATGCTTCTACCACCTTTACATTTACCTGCCCCATATCGGCAAGCTCTACACTTAAGCTTAATTTGCCTCCTAAATTTGTGCTCATCTTACCGGCACTTTCACCGGAAACAAATACTTCATATTCTGTTTCGTCCTTTAATCCTACTGTAATCTGTGCATCTTCATCACCTTCAACCATAAAAGAAACACCTTTCTCGGTTTCTTCGAAATTGAATACACTTGTTCCCGGAACAGATTCATAGGAAAACATACCATTTTTCTCAAGTTTTGTCATGGTCCTATAGGTTTTTACCTTATACAAATCTCCTTCAAAAGAAAAATCTTCCAATTTTGCCTTCTGGTCTAACTGATGATTGCCAAAGCTGATTGTTTTGTCAGCCTCCGCCCGTAGTAATTCTGCTACAACTGCCATATCTTACGTCCTCCTAAAAACAGCTTATCTGCTGTAATCTTTCATATGTTTTATTATAATATACTTCCTTCTATAAATCCAGTAAAACAAGAAACGATTTTTTACGATTTTTTTACCTTAAAAGAAAACTTTCCCTCTTTGGCATTTACCGTTACTTCATCTCCTGCTTTCACGTTTCCGGATAAAATTTCTTCTGACAACCTATCTTCAATTTCTGTTTGTATTGCACGTTTTAATGGTCTTGCACCCATTTTTAAGTCCATATATTTTTCAATCAATGCTTCTTTTGCCTGCTTTGAGATCGTAAGCTTAATGTCCATCTGTTCCTTGCATCTGTCTGATAGTACTTTTACAAGCAGTGTAATAATTTCTTCCATATCCTCTCTCGAAAGCTGATGGAATACAATCATTTCATCAATACGGTTAATGAATTCCGGTTTAAATAGTCTTTTTACCTCTTCCATAACACCGCTTTTCATTTTTTCATAATCCTGTTCTTTTGTAGTAACTGTGCTAAATCCCAGGTTTTTAGGCTCTACAATTCTTTGTGCACCGGCATTAGATGTCATAATCAAAACTGTATTTTTAAAGCTTACTTTTCTGCCTTTAGAATCTGTAATATGTCCGTCATCCAAAACCTGCAAAAGTACATTAAATACATCCGGATGAGCTTTTTCTATTTCATCAAATAGTACTACAGAATATGGGTTTCTGCGAACCTTTTCACTAAGCTGTCCTCCCTCATCATGGCCAACATAGCCCGGAGGAGAACCAATCATTTTAGACACTGAATGAGATTCCATGTATTCTGACATATCCACTCTGATTAAGGCGGATTCATTACCAAACATGGCTTCAGCCAGTGCTTTACTCAGTTCTGTTTTTCCTACACCGGTAGGTCCTAAAAACAAAAAGGATCCAATTGGTCTGTTTGGGTCCTTAAGCCCTACTCTGCCTCGTCTCATAGCTCTCGCCACTGCCCCAACTGCTTCTTTTTGGCCGACCACTCTCTTATGAAGAATGGATTCTAATTTTAAAAGCTTTTCGCTTTCCTTTTCTGCAAGTTTTGAAACCGGGATTTTAGTCCACATGGAAACAACATCTGCAATTTCGTTTTCTGTTACTTTAAGACTTCTGTCTTCTAATTTCTTGTAATGGCTTTTCTTGGCACGAAGATATTTTTTAGAAAGCTCCTCCTGCTCCTTTTTTAATTCATGGGCCTGACCGTAGGAGGCAAATTTAAAAGCTCTTTCGATTTTTAAATCCATATCCTTAATTTCTTTTTCCATTTCCCGAAGTTTCTTTGGCATGTTCATACCATTTAACTTTAAGGAAGAAGCGGCTTCATCTATTAAATCAATGGCTTTATCAGGCAGATTTCTATCATTAATGTAACGCTTGGAAAGCTTTACTGCTGCCTCTACAGCTTCATCAGTAATGGTTACCTGATGGTGTTCTTCATATTTGTGCTTAATGCCTTGTAGAATGAGAATCGCTTCTCCTTCTGTAGGCTCTCCTACATTTACAGGCTGGAATCTACGTTCCAGTGCAGCATCTTTTTCCACATATTTTCGGTACTCCTCTAAGGTGGTAGCGCCAATTAACTGGATTTCTCCTCTGGAAAGAGAAGGTTTTAATATATTGGAAGCGTCTATAGCACCTTCCGCCCCACCTGCACCTATTAATGTATGGATTTCATCCAAGAACAATAAAATATTACCATCAGCAATAACCTCTTTTATCACTTTTTTTATACGTTCTTCAAATTCACCACGGTATTTACTGCCTGCTACCATACCGGATAAATCCAAGGTTACTACTCTTTTTTTCAAAACAGTCTCAGGGACCTCTCCTGCTACAATTCGAATGGCCAACCCTTCTGCAATAGCAGTTTTACCAACTCCCGGTTCTCCAATAAGGCAGGGATTATTTTTAGTTCTGCGACTGATAATCTGGATTACTCTGGATATTTCTTCTTCTCTTCCTATAACCGGATCTAATTTTCCATCTCTTGCCAGTGCTGTTAAATCTCTACTGTACTGGTCTAAGGTTTTGGTCGTTCCCTTTTTCTTACTTCTGCCCAGGTCTTCCTTTACAAGTGCCTGATCCTGCCCCATAGCCGCAAGAAGCTGACTATACAGCTTTTGCAAATTCACTCCCATAGTATGAAGAATTCTGGCTGCTGTATTATCTCCGTCTTTGATAATTGCCAGTAAAATATGTTCTGTTCCGGCTTCCTTCATAGAAAATCTGGCTGCCTGTTTTTTACTTTCTTCTAAAATTTCACTTGCCTTGGGCGAAAAGCCGTCCCGTTCTAAAATAGAAATATTTCCATTTGGCGCAATATATTCCCGGATAAGGTCTAACAGCTTTTCTTCCTCAACACCTCTGTCTTTTAAAAGCTTGGAAGCCGTCCCCGTTTCTTCTTTATATAGTCCTAGTAAAAGATGTTCTGTGCCTACATAATTCTGGTGAAGCTTTCTTGCATACTTTTCACCTTTTGATATAGCGGATTCTGCTTTATTTGTAAACTCCACTTTTACCATCCCTCCATTGTCTTTATAATCCTTTTGTTATTATAATTTTCTTATAATTATCTGCTAATGTCGATAAATTCAAACTCAAAATCGTCGTCCAAATCCGGTGGAAGCTGTGGCTTTGGTGCCGGTTTTGGTGCCGGTTTTGGTGCCGCCTTTGATGTCGGTTTTGGTGCCGCCTTTGATGTCGGTTTTTGCGTTGTCTTTGCCTGCTGTTTTTGCTTCGGTTTTGCTGTCTGTTCTTCAGGCAAAACTGCCTTTGCATCCTTTCTAGCAAAAAGGGATTTGCTCTTTACTTTCCCCTTTGGCTTATCCTCCTCATCACCCCCTTGGTGGTCCCCATCATCACTATGATCCGGGGCATCATCATCCTGTTCATCATCGTCATCATCATCGTCCGGAAGCTCGCTCTTCAGCTCCCTGATTTTCAAGAACTGATTAAAGGTAATTCCAACAAAAATCAAAACAATAAATATGAGTACACAAATTGCCACCATTCTCTGCTGAGATTTTTCTTTGTAAACAACATAACTCTCTTCATCAAATACATTTTCCTGTACATCTGTTGTTAAATCCAGATATCTCTGGCAGGTATTTTCAATCATATCATACAAATACCAGCCCTTGTTTCCATCACTGCTAATACCAAAGAATAAAAAATACTCGGTAAATTCCGGTAAAATATAAGTAGCTTCTTCCTCTTCTATTTCCATATCGGTGTATTCCTCTTCCTCCTCAAATAAGGATTCGGACACCGTATAACCGGCTATAACTGTACCATTAAAATCTATACTGGATTCTATAAAGTAATTTGGAATTGGTATACCTGTAGGATATTGTACCGGAAATACCAAAAGTCCATTGCTACTTTCAAATGGCACAAACTTGAAATATTCATCACTTCCTGAATAATATACATAAAAATTTTCATTACTTCCATCTGCCGCAGAAGCATATAACAGAATCAGCTCCCCTTCTTCAAAATAAGCTGCATCCACATAATGTCCTTTATAACTATACTCTACTTTCACACAGCCTTCCGGAAGTAATTGGTCTTCAAATTCCTTGTGCACAACAAGATTATCCTGTCCTGTCTGAATGTATCCTTCTGCTGAAACCGCTGCAGCCTCTCCTACGTATTCTGCCTCTACCTCTCCCTGATTTCTTGTAATGGTAACATGATAAGATTTGGTAGTGCCATCCTCAGCCTTTACAGTTAAAACCGCCAGATTATCCCCGATTTTTAAATTAGTAAATCCCGAAACTGCAATCACTTCTGCCTTCTTACTTTTTGTCTTTGTAGTCAAAAGCACCTGATTCATATTGTTGTCTTCCAACACAAAGGTGTAATCCGTCACATCCGCTGAAAACTCCGGTGTTAAAACCCCTGGTTCTATCACGAGCTTTTTTAAATCTGCATTGGAAGATTTTGTGCTATCCTCCCGGATATGGTCAGCTTGTTCCTCATTCTCTGAAATTTCGCTGGTGGCATTGTTTGTTGTATTTTCATTTTTGTTGCCGGTAGTATTATTCGCTGTGCCGTTTTCTGTATTGTCACTGGTATTCTGCTCATTTTCTTCCTCAACAAGCGCCTCCCCCGCCATATACGAAGACGCATCCACATTTACGGGAAGAAACATCCCCACAGACAAAACTGCCGCCATCAAAAGTACTCTATTTTTCATACCTTATCACCTGAACGTTCCCTTCTATTTTATTCCAACACTGCTAATTTAGTATTGTTCTCTTTTCCTATTTTTACTCAATAATCATACTATTTGCATTTTCTTTCGTCAACCCGTATGTAATATCATAAAAAAGGGAAAATGAAACTTTCCTTTCATCCTCCCTTTTTATAACGTTTTCAAATGTTTTCTTTCTGTTAAGATTCTTTGTCTTATTCCCTTTCAAATCTTTTGGCGCCTTTTTCACCCTTCACGCCCATACCAATACCTTCTTTTCCCTCTCGGCTTTTGGCGCGCATATTAGCTTCCAGCTGCCTATGGTACTTAATTTCACATTCATTGCAAAATCTACCCATCCGGATAGGGGTATGGCATATCTCGCAATACAAAAAAACCTTGGAATTCTGGGCTATCTCAAAACGTTTTTCTTTTACCATCTGTTTAATGGACTTCATGCTAACTCCTGTTCCGTTCTGAATCTCAGTCATGTTAGCACTTTTGTTTTTCTCCAGATATAAACGCACTTTCCCATAATCATCATATTCAATCTGATTGCAGTCTTCACAACGGTATTCACCAACTCCTTTGAAAATCAGCTCTCCACCACATTTACTGCAAATATAAGGTCTTTCAAAATTTCCAAATTCAATCTTTTTTTCCAATATACTCTAAACCTCATCAATTGCTTTGCCAATATCATTTCTCATGTATTTGTTTTCAAAAGAAATCCACTCTGTTGCTTTATAGGCATTGGCTCTTGCTTCTTTTAAATCCGCTCCTTTGGCTGTTACACCAAGAACACGTCCGCCATTTGTTACAATGCCATTCTCTGTCTGCTTTGTACCTGCATGGAACACATAGTAACCTTCTCTATCCTTGAAGTTATCAAGCCCTTCGATTAGGAAGCCTTTTTCGTAGGACACCGGATAACCCTCAGACGCTAATACAACGCAAACTGCTGCATTGTCTTCAAACTGTAAATCAACCTGATCCAGCGTGCCATCGATGCAGGCATTTACTACTTCAATTAAGTCATTTCTCATTCTTGGAAGTACTACCTGAGCTTCCGGATCACCAAATCTTGCATTGTATTCTAACACTTTTGGTCCTTTTTCTGTCAGCATAAGTCCAAAGAAAATAATTCCCTTAAACTCTCTACCTTCCTTTGCCATGGCATCTACCGTTGCCTGATAAATGTATTTGTTACAGAAATCGTCTACTTCTTTTGTATAGAATGGGCTTGGAGAGAAGGTTCCCATGCCGCCTGTATTTAATCCCTGATCTCCATCTTTTGCACGTTTGTGGTCCTGTGCTGAGGTCATAGTTTTAATAGTTTTTCCATCTACGAAGGAAAGAACAGATACTTCACGGCCTACCATAAATTCTTCGATTACCATACGGTTTCCGGCAGTACCAAACTGCTTATCCTGCATAATGGATTTTACACCGTCTTTTGCCTCTTCTAAGGTGTTGCAAATAAGCACGCCTTTTCCAAGTGCCAGTCCGTCAGCCTTTAAGACAATCGGAAACTCTGCTGTTTCTAAGTATTTAAGAGCATCTTCCGGATTATCAAAATTCTCATATGCCGCAGTTGGAATGTTATATTTTTTCATTAAATCTTTTGAGAAAGCTTTGCTTCCTTCTAAGATTGCCGCATTTTTTCTAGGTCCGAATGCTCTAAGTCCGGCAGCTTCCAATTCATCAATTAAACCGCCTACTAATGGATCGTCCATACCAACGATAGTTAAATCCACTTGTTTATCTTTTGCAAAAGCAACAATTTTATCAAATTCCATTGCCCCAATTGGAACACATTCTGCAATCTGACCAATGCCTGCATTTCCCGGTGCACAGTAAATTTTCTCTACCTCTTTATTTTTTGCAACGCTGGTTGCAATTGCATGTTCTCTTCCGCCGCTGCCTACGATTAAAACTTTCATAGTTTCCTCCTGCTGGATGTATTTGTATTTGCATTTATTATTTCATAATTACCTGATTATTTTCTACGGTTACTTTCCCTGCCGCAATCATGTTAATTGCCTGTGGTAAAATAATCCATTCTGCTTCTTCCATAACTCTTTTCTGTAATTCCTTTGGGGTATCCCCCTGCATTACTGCTACAGGCTTTTGTAAAATAATAGGTCCGGTGTCAGTACCTTTGTCTACAAAATGTACTGTGGCACCTGTAATTTTCACGCCACGCTCCAATGCTCCCTCATGAACCTTTAAGCCATAATAGCCCACTCCACAAAAGGAAGGAATTAAAGATGGGTGAATATTAATAATACGATTTTCAAATTTATCAATCATAGTTTCCGGTATGGTTACTAAAAATCCTGCCAGTACAATCAAATCCGGATTTAACTCTTCCATTTTTGCAAGAAATGCGTCATTAAAATCGTTCCTACTTGCAAATTCCTTTGGAGAAATGCAAATTCCGGTAATTCCTGCCTGCTTTGCTCTTTCTAAAGCATAGGCATTCTGATTGTTGCTGATAACTGCAATGATTTCAGTATTTTCGATAGTTCTATTTTCAACTCCATCGATAATTGCCTGTAAATTAGTACCGCCACCGGATACACATACTGCAATTTTTAGCATAAGGTAACTCCTTTTTCTCCCGCTTCGATTTCTCCTACAACATAAGGAGTTTCTCCTGCTGCTTTAATAGCTTCCATTGTTTTGTCTACATCTTCTTTATCTACTGCTACAATCATACCAATACCCATGTTGTATGTGTTGTACATCATTTCTTCTGCAATGTCACCATCTTTTTGAAGTTTCTTAAAGATAGGTGGTACCTGATAGCTGTCTTTTCTTACAACAGCTCTTACGCCTTCCGGCAACATTCTTGGAATGTTTTCATAAAAACCACCACCTGTAATATGGCTACATGCTTTTATGGTTACACCTGCTTCTTTTACAGATTTCAATGCTTTTACATAGATTTTAGTAGGTGCTAGCAAGGCTTCACCAAGTGTAGTGCCTAACTCATCATAATATGTAGATAAGCTTTCTTTTGTCATATCAAATACTTTACGAACTAAAGAAAATCCATTGCTATGTACGCCTGAGCTTGCAATACCGATTAATACATCGCCTTCTTTTAAATCTTTACCGGTAATTAAATCTTTTTCATCTACAATACCTACTGCAAATCCCGCAAGGTCGTATTCATCTTCCGGATAAAATCCCGGCATTTCTGCTGTTTCACCGCCGATTAAAGCAGCTCCTGACTGCTTACAGCCTTCTGCTACACCGGATACGATTGTGGCAATTTTTTCCGGAAAATTTTTGCCACATGCAATATAATCTAAGAAAAATAATGGCTCACCGCCGGCACATGCAATATCATTGACACACATTGCTACACAGTCAATACCAATTGTATCATGCTTGTCCATTAAAAATGCTAATTTTAACTTTGTTCCTACACCGTCTGTACCGGATACTAAGGTAGGCTTCTCCATGTTTTTAAAGCTTTCCAAAGAAAATGCACCGGAAAATCCTCCGATTCCTCCAAGTACTTCTTTTCTCATAGTTTCCTGTACGTGCTTTTTCATAAGCTCTACTGATTTGTAACCGGCTTCAATGTCTACACCTGCTTTTTTGTAATCCATTTTATTCTCCTCGTTTCTCCCTGTATATTTCCAGGGTTTTCTTTTATGGTTATTTCTAACTTAGTTACTACTAATTAAGTCGTCATTAAGTTAAATATCGTTAGTTATAATAAGTAATTTATTTCTGGTAATTTTTATATCCAACTTCCTGAAGCTTTTTGTCTTTTGCCTGAACAGACTCTTTTAAGCCTTTGGAATAATCTTTTAACTTCTGTAATAAATCTGCATCAGAAGTAGCTAAAATTTTGGCTGCTAAAAGTCCTGCGTTTGCGCCTCCGTTAATGGCTACGGTTGCTACCGGAATACCGGAAGGCATCTGTACGATAGAGTAAAGAGAATCTCTTCCGCCTAAAGAAGTGGTATGCATTGGAATACCGATAACAGGCATTGGGAAAATTGCTGCACACATGCCCGGAAGGTGGGCTGCCATTCCTGCTCCTGCAATAATAACTTTAAATCCTTTGTCCTCTGCTGTTTTTGCATATTCAAAAAATATATCAGGTTCTCTGTGAGCAGAAATAATGGTCATTTCATAAGAAATACCAAGCTCCTCCAAAATGTCTGCTGCCTTACTCATTACAGGCATATCTGAATCACTGCCCATAACAATTCCTACTTGTGCCATGTTTAAATCCTCTCTTTCTTATTGTTCATTTTTCGTTCTTTATAATCAATCTTAGTTTACAAGATTTTACATCTGATGTCTAGTACCATTTAGCCTGTTACATCATTATACAGCTATTGGTTAAAAGGCTCATTTAAGGTTTCTGTTCCCGGAAGTACAAATCTCCCCTCTATAATAATGGGAATTACTTCATTCTCACTAGTAACCACCGACAATTCTCCAAGCTCATCATAGGGAATGGTAATGTCCGTATGGCATCCAAAATAAGCCTTTTCCATATCCGTACTTCTAAGAAGGGAAACCTCATTATCTCTAGCTATAATTTCCTTTCCATCCGGGTTAAAGACTGCCACATCCTCGCAGTGGGAATAACAGGTATCTCCTACTGCAAAATGAGGTCCTGTTTTTTCACCAATCAGAATAGGTAGCTTATGCTTTATATGATATTTTTCTGCCATCACATAAGCAGTTGTATTGGTGCCTATGGCAAATTCTCCCATTGGAAGACTGTCGTGATGGAATAAAATATTGTCTTTTATATATTTCTTATTTGCCTCTTTTTCCGGGAAATTTTTGCAGGAATAGTCTGTAATCATTCCATCCTTAAAGGTAATGGATAAATCCTTGTATTGAAGCTCTGATAAATACACATCCGTAACATGTAGCACACCTTCCGTTCCCTTTAAAACAGGACTTGTAAATACTTCTCCTACCGGAATATTTACATCTGCCACACAGTTTTCAAAAATGGTTTCCTTTTCCGGATTTTTTAGTGAGTAAAGGTCAATTTTTAAATTGGTTTTATTGGCTCCCATGCCCTTAACCAACACATAGTTACCTTTATCTAACGTATCTATAATAGTCTGTTGGATATTTTCGTAGGTTTCATAATCCAATGTGTTTAAGGCAATGGTTTCCTCCATAATAGCTTCATAATCATCACCAATTTCCGGAATTGGGAACGCAATAATTGTAAAGCTTCTTTCCTCTCCCGGAATGTATTCATTTATAATCTGACCGCACTTTACACTGTAAGTGGCCGCTAGCTTTTGTTGTTTTTCACAAAGAGCCAATGCTTCTTTTTTTACAACCGGGGAAAATGGCTTTTCTCCAAATACTTCAACCCATGCCGGGCCCGCGTGAGCCGCGGCTAACTCCCTATAGGTTTCATAGGCCTCCTTTACAACCTCAAGCTTTCTGTTTACAAGCTTTTTATCTAAAAAAAGTGCTTCATCTTCTTTATGGTCAAAATCAAACTGCTTGTTCGGACTGTCAGAATAATAACCACTTACTCCCATTCCTCTTCTATGGAAAATACTATGAGCTGTACGCATAATTGAAGGCCTTAATCCCATTTTTTCAAAGTTAGCAATGGCTAACTTTATCATTCTTTCAAAGCCTATGGGATAAACAATATTTACCACTTTCTTTTTAGATAAATCTTTGTTGCCTTTTACAAACCCGATACGATAGCCTTCCGTGTAGGTATCTGCCATAAGCTTTATGGTAGCTTCATCAAGGTTTGCTAAATATTTAGACGTTTCTATCTGATTGTCTGAAATATACTCACCATAAGAAAACAAATAGGATGGATTATTCAAATCACTTTCCATAATAATCCGGTAAGCAAAATCCTCTTTGGGGTCTAATTTCTGTCTGGTGCGGCTTAGCCATTCTTCCTCTGAATAGTCACTGACAAACCAATATAAAATATCTTTTAAGCTTTCCACTGTGGGTTTTTCCCCCTCTGACTGGGAAAAACTGCAATACATTTCAATAAAAAGCTCCATACGAATTACCAGTTCGATCAACGACTGTTCTTTCCTCCATGCCCCTTCATAAGCAATTGGAATTAAGCAGTACATTTCTGCATATAAGGTACTAAGCAATTGTCCGTAGCCTTCTGATAAGTTTTTTACTGCATAGGCCGGATTGGCATAGCTTTTTTCATAATTATCCGGAAGGATATCCTTATAAAGTTCATGATTGTATTTAAAAAGTTCCGATAACTTACTATAATCAGATACCTTATCAAAATCAGACAGATGTTCAAAGCAGTCTAAAATTCCCATAAGAAAGGAAGCCACCTGTTTAAAATAAGAACAGTATGGCTCCGCTATCTGAGTTTCCTTTTCAATTTCTGCTATACGCACTTTTGCAAGGTTAAATCTTTCTTCCATCATTAATTATAAACTCCCGCAAATAAAATAAATATGGTAAATGCAATCACAATAAAATTCAATATAATACCTATGTTGGGAAATATATAAAATTTATCCTTCTCTAAACGGGATAAAATTCCAAACACAAGGCCTGTGATTGAAAAAAGAAGTGCAAACAATGCGGCTGTTCCAAGCCTTGCATTGCTAACACCTTTATTTTCAAAGCATAACCAGACAGCCAGCCCAAGGGAACATACGTCAATGGTTCCCAACAGGGTAGAAATAATCCCGCCCATAGGATGGCTTTTGTTAGTAAACATATAACTTGGCTTTCTCATACCAAAGTCCTTTCTAAAAGAGCATTTTTGACTTTCCTGCTAACAGCTTGGCACCGCCTATTATCAGCATAACTCCTGCGGTAACGCCAAAAACAATAGATAAAACTCCAAAGGTAATATTAAGTGCCCCTGTTCTAGACATTGTCTTGTATGTTTTTTCTTCCATATGCTCTCCTTCCATAACAGCTTATTTTGCAGCACCATACTGTTCATAGTAAGTATCAATAGCTGCCTTTAATGTATCATCAATATATACTTTACCATTATATGGTTTATTATACAAATGCTCCACTACTTCTTCCATGGAAACGATAGCACCTGTTTCAAACCCGTACAAGTCTTTGATTTCTTCTAATGCACTCTTTTCGCCTTTTCCTTTTTCCATACGGTTTAGGGAAACCATAAGTCCCACAATTTCCACATCTCCCTGTGCTTTTAAAATTGGGAAGGTTTCTTCGATAGACTTACCTGAAGTAGTAACATCTTCAATAATTACTACTTTGTCACCATCTTTAATAGGGCTTCCTAATAAAATACCTGCATCGCCATGGTCTTTTTCTTCCTTTCTGTTTGAGCAATATTTGATTTCTTTTCCGTATAATTCACTAAAAGCAATAGTAGTTGCCACTGAAAGCGGAATGCCTTTGTAAGCCGGTCCAAAAAGAATGTCAAAATCTTCACCGTATTTATCATGAATTGCTTTCGCATAATACTCGCCTAATTTTTTTAGCTGACTACCTGTTACATAGGAGCCGGCATTCATAAAGAAAGGAGACTTTCTTCCACTTTTTAATGTAAATTCTCCGAATTTTAATACGTTACTATCTACCATAAATTCAATAAATTCTTTTTTATATTGTTCCATCTTGTTGTTTCCTCCTTATTTTAAGCCATTTCTCGGCATTTGTAATTCTTAATTTTAGTGCTACTGTACCACAACTGTACCAATTTGCTTTTACCCTATCTGTCTTGCTTTCTCAAACTGTTCCAATCCTTTAAATAACGAATCTTGTGTAATATGCATATATAAATCCGTTGTTAATTGAAGCTGTGAATGTCCTAACATGGCAGATACTGTTTTTATTGGTACTCCTGCTTCAAGCCATCTAGTAGCAAATGTGTGTCTGAAGCAATGTGGGGTAATTTTCTCAAAAACTAAGTTAGGGTTATTCTTATGTATTCTTTTCATTGTACCTTCAATACATTCGGTAACAAGAAACTGCGTTGTAGGTCTGTTATTCCTAGTAACAAACACTAAGTTTTCAAAACCTTCTAATGGTTCTTTCCCACGATTAATAAGTGCTTGCTTTACAAAATATTGCTGTCTTAATGCTGTGATAGCCTTTGCAGTTAATGCAACATCCCTTAATCCTCTATTAGTCTTTGTTGGATGTAATTCAAATCTATACTTCCCATCCTTAGAAAAATAAGTCATAGAACGTCTAACATGAATTAACTTCTTTTTATAATCAATATCTTCCCATTGAAGTCCTGAAAGTTCTCCAATTCGCATACCTGTTTCAAGTGCCACTACAAATAAATTATAGTAAAATGTACTTTCTGCTTCTGCAAGGAATATATCTGATTCCTCAACAGTCAAAACTCTTCTAGGTTGCTTTTCCTCTTTCGTAATTTCTGTTGTTATCTGCTTGGCTACATTTTTAACAATTAAATCTGATGCTACTGCCTTTTCAAGCATATCAACTAATATTTTCTTACTGTTCTTTCTTTCATTATCAGTTCTCAATTCATTGATAGCGTCTTGCATCACAACCAAATTTAATTTATTCAGTTTTCTCCAACCTAACGCTTTCTTCACACGCTTATAATGTCTGGCATAAGTTTCTTTAGTATTGTTTCTACAATTCTTTTTACAAGTGTCCATCCACTTCTCATACCATTCATCTAATGTCATATTACTACTTACAACATTAATAGCTTTTTCATCGGCAACTATCGCTTCACGCAACTTCTTTTGAACACCATTATAAGTCTTATCTGATATTACCTGTCGTTTGCCGAATCTATTTGTAAAACGTGCAATGTATAAACCATCTTCTTTCCTCTGGCTTATCCCCTTTCCTAGTTCTTTACCATTTAATGATTTACCCATATCCATCAATCCTTTCTGATTTGTACAGCAAACCAAAAAGTAAGCATAGATATACTTTTCTAGTATACCATCAAACCCTTGATTTTTCAACTAACAAATCATGTATTTATCTGCAATTTATATGTAATAATCTGTTGTATTTTTCTAAACAAAATGAAATCTATATAAAGTTATAAGGTTTCATTATCAATCCATGCATCCAACTTTTTCTTATTTGCATACCAACGATTACCAATTTGTACACCAAAGCCATTACACCCTCTCAATAACTCTCTTGCTTTAGTCTGTCCTATTCCTAAATAATCACACAATTCTTTAATATTTAATAAAGCCTTACCCTCAACCGTTATAGTATTTGTCAAATATTTTGTCCTCCTGTAACTCAAAAAATAATTTCTAAAATAATAAAAGCACCGCATAACTAAGGCAGTGCTTGTAAAGTTCGATGTCGAATGTTCAACGTCCGATGTTCAATGTCAAACATTTAATCTATAATAGCAGGCAGAGAAAATGTATCTCTGCCCTAATAAACCGATATTTGATTGTTCATAATTTCAATTTTTCTATAATGTTTCAGTACCTCTTCTAGTTCGTAGTAGGGGGTATCTATAAACTCTGTCATGCGTTTAACATATATAACGCTCATCATAACACAAAAAATGGAGTAAAAATTCTCTCCATCTTTTATAATATCACCCTTATTCAGTTGCATTATAATCTATTTCTTCACCACTTTCTGTAGAATAAAAGCTTTTTAATACTCTTCTATCTTTGATACTCTTATGAATGTGTTTAAATATGCCTTTAATCAGTCCAATAACCAAATCAAGAAGATTAATAGCAACAAACACCGCTACTGCTACACCCATGATTAAAAGTAATCCTTTGATTGCAGTTGCAATATTACCTGCACTTACCCATATCTGATAATTGATAAGCGTAAATATTACACCTATAATCTTGGCAATCTTCCAATATGTACTTTCGATTTTTGTAAATTTCTTATCCATAGCGTTCCTCCTTATAATTCACATATGTCTTTGTATTCTTGAAGAAATTCATTATTCACATTGTCATCCAACAAGTATTTTACACTTTGCCCCAAATGAAGATAATTTAAAATAATACTTGTCATTCCAGTGCTTCCTGATTTGGTAAAAAATTTTCTGATTGAAGTGGTTTGGTTTGAAAGTCACCATCGAAAGAACAAATCATACATCCGAAATCACTCAATCTCTGTGAGTCAAAGATAAAATCTGTTGCAAACATTTTATATCACCTACCTATTATTCTTTTTAATTTCTCTTTCTAACTTTTTCTTATATTCGTTTTCTAATTTGTCAAAACTTTCAAGTTTTTCTAAATATTCTTTTTTAATTCCATTTAAATTCTCAATTAACTCTTTGTACTCATTTTTAAGTTTTCCAATTTTGTCTAAACTTTCCCTTAACTTTTGATTTTCAAGTTTAAGACGTTTATTTTCTTTAAGAACAATTTCAACTGCTTGTTCGCTTATTTTTTCTGATTTACTTTTAAACATATTTCCTCCAATTAGAAGAAGGGTAGAATTTTTCATCTACCCTTCATAATCACTAAAACTTTTGCCTATTTTTTGAAAGTCTTCCACCACCAGAAAGTCTGTTTATACTAACATCTTGAACCAATCCTTCAAATTTCCTGTTAGATTGCATATCTTTATACATCTTATCCTTAAATTCCTCCCAATTTGTAACATTAGGAAGAGTAACAGTGTCAATTTGCAGAACATTATTACCCATATTTCTTATAGGTGTCATGTCTGGAATCTTAGGAAGAGTAACCGTGTTATTAAACATTTCGGCAGTCATATTGAGTTGTGGTAAGTTATCAGTAAATTTCTTAAACATCTCTGATTGAGCAGGAGATAAGATGGTTTCATCTTTTCTTGCTGATATCAGAACATTATCGCCATTGGCTTTAACTTGTTTTTCGATATCATCAACTTTAACAACTCCACCTTTACTAAATCCTGGAAATTTAATACTCTGTAATTTCTTATAAAGATTTCCAGTTTTTGAACCGTTGTTATGTGCAATACCAAGCATGAGGCATAAAGCATTTAAAGCATCTCTATTTAATATTTTTCCTTTTCCGTCATATGCTTCCGCTTTATCTTCCCAAATCTTTTGGTTAACATCAGTATATTTACTTTTTGATTTATCAGCATCAACAGCATTTTCAGCAATGAAATTCTTAACAGCATTTACCTGATTGATTCTGTTATTCTCAGCATCTTGTCTACCAAGAGGCGTATTAGTATCTTGAATAAGAGTAACCGTTTGTTTTACGTCTGGTAGTACGTTTCCTTTATTAGAATTTGGGTTGGCATTGCCAGATACAATACCACCTTGTCCATCAGAAATAGTACCGCTATTGGCAGTAGCATTTGCTTCAATAGCAGATATAACTTTCGCAATATTCCCTTCGATGCTTGTTGTGATACTAGAAAACAAACCTTTTGTTTCTTCTGTATAGCTGTTATTGGCTGCAATTTCAGAAAGATATGTTTTAACAGCACTCATGTTTTCTTCGGCAGTAGTAAGACCTTCTTGCACAAGTGCCATGAAATCTTCTAATTTCTTAGAAATTAGTTCCTCATATTCAGTGTACAACTTATCAAGCATATCTTTTGAATCTGAAATATATCTTTCGTATTCAGTCTCGCTAAGTTCTTCTTGTTTATCGGCAAGTTCTTTCTGTAATTTCTGAATTTTTGCAAAACCTTCTGAATATTCTTGTGCGGTGAAACCGCATGTCCGGAGTGACGGAAACCGTCAGTCCGGCACACGGAAACCGCTAAGTGCGAGTTTACTCGCGTAAGGTTTTATCTAGTCCATATACTTCTCGCATTGAGATATCATGTGCAG
>JAFSDJ010000067.1 GCA_017436305.1 Lachnospiraceae bacterium | reverse complement strand
TTTCCTTTCGGGTCGGTTACGGATATGAGGTTTCCGTTTCCGTCATAGCCGTAGCTGTAGCTGTTTCCATACCCGTCCGTTACCTTTGTAAGCCTGTCGGCACCGTCATATTCATACCTTGTTTCACTGCCGTATGCATCCCTCTGCGCTGTCAGACGGTTTCTTGCGTCATAGTCTGCACTTACACTGCTTCCATCCGGGTAGGTAGTGTTTGTAATGTTTCCGTTATCATCATAAGTATAGGCTGTTTCATTTCCCAGATGGTCCGTTGTTTTTACAAGGCGGGCGGCCTCATCGTAGGTAAAGGTAGTAACGGCACCATAAGTATCTGTAATGGAAGTATTTAAATTTCTCTCATTGTAGGTATACCCGGTTACTGCCCCGCTTGTGCTTATCTGCTTCGTCAGGTTTCCTGCCGGGTCGTAGGTGTAGCTTTCACTGGTACCGTCTGCGTAGGTTTTCTTTGTAAGGCGGTCCACCCTGTCATAGGTCATGGTGACAGCCCTGCCGTTTCTGTCTGTTGCCTCTGTGATGTTTCCGTTTTCATCATAAGAAAAGCTTTCGCTGGTGCCGTCCGGGTAGGTGGTGGCTGTCATGTTTCCAAGGTCATCATAAGTATAGTGAATGGTTCTTCCTTTGGCATCCACCGATGTGGTCTGGTTTCCGTTGCTGTCATAGGTATAGGCTGTCACATTTCCGGCATTGTCCGTACTCCGGATAATGTTGCCTGATTTATCGTAGTCATAATAGCTTGTAAATGTTTTTGTTTCCCCGTTTTCCACCCGGCTTATGGTAACGCTGTTGCAGTTTCCGTCTGTGTCATAGGTATAGGTGGCACTTGCCCCGGCTCCGTTTGTGGTGGATGCCACATTTCCCTCACTGTCATATGTGATTTTTTCATACAGACCGATTTTATCTGTCAGGGATGTAAGTTTTCCCTCCTGATTATAGTCATAGGTGGTAGTATTGCCATTGGCATCGGTAAGGGCGGTAAGCTTTCCTTCTTCGTCATAATCCATGGCTATAATGGTTTTGTCCATGAGTTTTATGGATGATGCATAATTTTCCTGGGTATAAGTGCTTTCCACTTTTGTTCCGTCCGGGGCAGTTACCTGCTTTACGTTCCCATTACCATCATAAGCATAAGACGTGGTATTACCGTTGGCATCGGTTTCTGTCAGCATGTTGCCGTATTTATCATAGGTATTGTAAGTGGCATTTCCTAAGGCATCCACCGTTTTTAAGATATTTCCGTTTTCATCATAGGTATAGACCGTCGTATAGCCACGTCTGTTTTTTACCGTCTGGGTTCTTCCTTCCACGTCATAGTCGTATTCCAGCCGGTTTCCGTCTGCATCTATGGTAGCTGTGAGTCTGCCGCTTTCATCGTATTCGTTCCGGGCAGTTGCCACTCCCATTGGGTCTGTGATAGTGGTTATGTTGTGGTTGTCATCATAGGCAAAGCGCACTGTATGTCCTGCTTCGTTGGTAAAGGATACCAGGTCGTCTTTTTCGTCATAGCCGTAGCTTACGGTATGTCCCTTTCCGTCTGTGGCACCGGTAATCAGGCCCTTTTCGTTTCTGGTAAGGGTAATTCCCTTATTTCCTTCCCCGTGATAGCCGTTTTCATCCACAGTGATTTCATTTCCCATGGAATCGGTCATTTTATAAACGCCGTCTTCTGCGGTTAAGTAGATTTTTGTGTTATCCTTTGTGGTCAGTACATACCGGATTTCTTCAAAATTTTCCTCATTTTCCCACACAAGGATTCCACCATCCACCCCGGCTGAGTTATCCCCGTCAATTTCCAGACTGACGCCCTGACTGGTTTCACATTCAAAGGTGACTTTTACAAGTCCCACCGGCACAAGGGTGCTGCTGTCCGGGCTCAGCTTCAGTTTAAAGCGGTCGCTGGTGCCATCGCCGTAGTGGACCATGACATCGTGGTTCTGCCTCTGTCTGATATGGTAGGTGGCTTCCATGCCGCTTCCTGTTACGATCTGGTCATAGCCTTCGGTAATGCTGTTTGTTTCCGTTAAGGTCATGCCGGTAAGTCCCATGGTCCAGCCATAGCCGTAGTCTCCACGGGTTTTGTTATTGGAGTTATAAAATCTCTGTAAGTTTATGGTTCCAAAGGACATGTCTGCCACCAGGTCCGTAAAGCCCATGTTCAGATTTCCGGTTTTTAAGGTGGCGGCTATCTGAATGGACAGACTGGAGGTCTTTTTATTTCCTGCCGTATCCTCTGCCTCTACCACCAGCCGGTAGGCTCCGTCTGCATACAGGGCAGTATCTATGGTGGCAATGGTACCTTCCCTTACTTCCTCCCCTGCTGTTTTTATGACAATTCCTGTTTCTTCTTTCTCCGGTATCAGGCTGACAGTGTAGCTTTTCAGTTCTGTTTCGTCATATATGCTTCCGGTCAGGTCTGTGGCCTTCGTCAGGATATAGTCTTCATCCGCAAGCTCCATTTCAATTACCGGCGGTTCTTTATCCACTTCGTTGCCGGAAACGGTGTTGTCAGAAACAGTCCCCTTATTCTCCTTTGTATAGGTAAATGGAACGGTAATCATTCCAAGAGTTTCCCCTGCTTCATTATATACAAAAAGGGTTACTCTGTACCGGCCGTTTTCCAGAGTCGCGGTCTGCATATAGCCGATAATTCCGTCTTTTTCACACTCTGTCACCGGGATTTGTCTGCCATTTTCCACCCCTTCACAGGTCAGGGCAGTATGTTCATAACCTGCCCTGTCTCCGTATATGTTTATCCGGGTTTTATCTTCTGAAAAATCAATGGATGTAATGGTCGGAAACGGACTGTCTGCCGGCTGAGCAGCCACAATTTTACCGCCTTCTTCCGGCCCGGTAAGCTGAAAGCTTATGGTTGCATAAGCTGCGCATCCCTTCACATTTTTTAACAGGCCTGTAGCCGTAAACGCTCCCTGCACCATGTCTGAAGTCTTTGCCAGCAGGCTTACGCTGCCGTTTTCCATCTTTGTTTCAAAAGGAATGTCTGCTCCCGTTTCTGCATTTTTTAAGGTGAAGGTTGTTTCTGTAATCTGGTCTGTGGACTCATAGGTCCCTTCTATTTTAACATAGGTTTCTTTTTTTGTGTCTTCCTTTCCGGTTTTATTATCCGAAACGGTTATATCATTACCGGATACTGCAGTTTCTTCTGTTTCCACAAGCTCAACGCTTTCCAGATTTAGGGTAATGGCAGACTCTGTTTCGGTAATGGTGCCTTCTTCGTCTTCATCAGCGTTTATGGTAATCTCTGCCTTTATGACTGCCTCCGTTGATATGCCGTTTGTATCCTCTGCCTTTGCCTTAAAGGTATAGATACCGCTTTCCAGACGGCTTACCGGAATCTGAAACAGCACTTCCTCCTCTGACAGGATTCCTGCATCGGAAAATTCACCGGTATTTTCTTCCTCTGTTATAACAGTGGCCGTAACCCGGTATTTTTCTTCCCCGGAGGGTGTTTCTCCTGCCTCTACCGTTATTTCTTCCTCATTGCCCTGTTTTTGGTAAGTATAGTCAGTCTCTGCCAGCTCGTTGATAACAGTTTTCTTTCCATGAATATATACACAGGTTTCATCGGCTGTTACATTTGTAAGCTTTATGAGCCTGCATGCATTTATAATCTTCACGCTGTCAGCGGCTTCATTTCCGTTAGTGTCCTTGACTTCCACAGTAATCGTATAATTACCGTTTGGAAGATAGGAAAAATCAATGGCTCCAAGCTTTTCGTTTTCCTTATTCCCTTTCTCCGGATACAGAGTAGTTTCTTTTTTGTCTTTTCCATTATCATAAGTAATGGAATATTCCTTTATCTGTACGTCATCCCGGATGCTTCCAACAATATCCGTAAGTCCTTCTGTTTTTTCCCCTGTCTTTGGCGACTGAATCGTTACAACCGGTGCCACAAGATCCGGCACGGGGACTCCCTCTGTGGTAATGATTTCCACGTATGGATAGGAGGAAATGCCATTAGCATCTGTCACCACGGTTTTTAGAAGGTATGTTTCACCTCTTTGAATGAGTGACGGAAGTTCTCCTTCCTTCCAGCTGCCTTTAAGGGTTTTCCACCAGTTTGTGACTTCCATTATGTAGTTGTCTTTTCCTGTTGCACTTTTTTCTATTGCAACGGATGTTTTGATTTTAGCTGCATCGTTTTCATCACCGGTAAGTGTGGTCGTGGTTTTGCAGACCGGTCTTTCATATACATAAAAATCCGTAACTACCGGATAATCTCCCTGGTATCTTCCGGTATTCCCTTTTTCATCTTTACTTGCTGCCTGTAATATCAGGTTGTATTTTCCCGGTTCTTTCGGGATAAATGGTTGGTTATACAGGCTGGTTAAGGTTTTCTTTGTGACTGCGTTTTCATACTCTGCAATTATTCTGACAGCATAATTGGAGTTTTCAAACCATTCCCGGCACTTTCCGGTATATGACACTTCCATTCCCGTAAGCATTCCCGTATGGATATCTTTTTTCCGGCTGATTACCTCTTGTCTGATACTGTCTGCCAGAGACCGGTTTTCATCCCCGTAAAGAAGCATGGCATTTGTTTCTTCTATATTTTTTTGTATGGCTGCTTTGCTTAAATATTCTGTCTCCCATGCTTTATCCGGCACAATAAGAAAGCGGATGGATTCTGTCTGTTCAAAGCTTATGGTATCAGCCGTAGCGGTTTTTATGGAAACGGAATATTCCCCATTTCTGTATGTATTTTCTATTTCCGAAAGGACACTTTCACAGGATTTTTCCACATTACCTAAAGTCAGTATTTCAATGGCATTTTTTACCACCATTCCACCATCTGCGTCTGACATGGATATTTTCTGTCTGTCCACTATGGCTACTTTTGGAAGGGATTTTATGCCATTTTCATCTACCGCCACTGCTTTTATCAGATAGATATATCCTTCCTCCGGATTTTCGGGCAGCTCTCCTTCCTTCCATCCGGTTTCTCCTGCTTTTTTCCATGACAGTAAAACCTTGGAAATTCCTTTGTTTTCCAAAGCTTTTTTTCCCGGTGCATACGCATCCCAGCTAATCCGGTAGTTTCCGCTTCCTTCTACGGACTCCGTTACAGTCAGCTCCGTAATCACCGGTCTTTCCGTACAGATAAGCTTTTCTGCCAAAGTATATGCTTCTGACCATGCCCTGTAACCGGAAAGTGCTTCATTGTCGCCTGCCGGATTATCCTGTACTTTTACCGAAATGTGATAAATACCGTTTTTGGAAACTGTATAGGTTTTTTCCTGCTTTTCTGTCTCGTCTTTATCGGACGTAATAATGGTTGTGTGGTCTGTTCCATCGGTTATCCTGATTTCTTCCAAGTAACATGGGTCGTTTTCTGCATCCTGATAGCCGGTTTCAAAAAACAGTGTTCGTCCTTTTGCTATGTACTGTTTGTTTTTTATTTTTTTTGCAATTTCCTTTGCAAGAATTTCGCTTGTCAGGCTGTCAGATGGTGCCAGTATGTCTGCACCTGTTTCCACGAGAGCTTTTTCTAACAATGCCTGTTCTGTGGTATCAAAGGTGTTTTCTTCTAAATCCAGTACCACGTAGTCTGCTTCTTCACTAAAAAACTCGCTGACACTGTATATATCTGTGGTTGTGTCAAGCTTTATGACTGTCTGTTCTCCTATATTGCCTGCGTTGTCAACAGCGCAGATATGGGCATAACATTCCTTTCCGATGTATTCTGCCGGAATGTCTGTGTAAGCATTGTCCTCATTTGCCCTTACAAAGTTTCTGTATTCTCCGGTTAAAAGACTCTTTTCAAAAAGTTCTTCTGTCTTTTCCGGATTATCATCTATTTTTACAAGAAAGCCTTTGATTCCTGTTTTTGATTCCATACTGACTGTATTTGAGATAAGTACCCTGTCCTCTTTACATGCCGGAACCGTTTTTACGTAATATTCATAAATGGTTCCTGTGTCTTCTCCCTGTATGTGAAGCAGCATTTCATTTAAAGCTGTACTGATAAAATATGAGTCGGCACCTGTTACTTTGGGAGCATTTAAATCATAGGCGGTTGGGTCTTTCGCTTCTGTATCAAGGGTATATTGTTTTAAGTAATATACGGTATTTGCAAGTATTTTTTTCTCATCGTCACTTGCCCTTGATGAATGACCCGTTTGTATCATTGCCACATTATTTTTACTTATAAGATAAAAATTATCGTCCGTTACCGGATTCTGTCCATGATACCGCATCCATACTGTAGTACCTTTTCCAAACTCTCCCTCCACAAACTGATTAGAAGAATGGCTTACCGGTACTGTAAGGGTACCTCTAAGCTTCCATGGATAACTGGTAAGAGTTCCTTCTTTTACTACATCTACTTCGCTGCCGATAACGTTTCTTGAGGCATATGTATGAAAGGTAATTCCCAATAACTGGCTAAACTTTGCCAAATAGTAATTGGTCTGAGTAGTATTAGACACGACAGTATCATGACCAAACAAAACGCCTCTTCCGGACCGGATAAATTTTAAAGTAGCATTATAGGAAGCTTCATTTAAATCGTGGTAACTATTACTGTTGGCAGTGCCAAACAGAATCACATCATATTTATATGTTCCATCTGTATTTAATAAAAACTGTTCCGGGTTCTGATTGAAATCAGAAAAATGTACTGCATCAATATCTAAAAGTCCCTTTCCAGGCGTTTCATTGGAATTTTTCAGTTTACTATTCATCCAGAAAATGAAATTTTTACTTAGAGGATAAACATTTAATACTTTTATCCGGCTTTTCCCGTCCCAGGTGGATATGCTTGTATATGGTTCATCATTCTGTTTTCTGTACAGGGTATATCCTGATAAGTTACGGATTCCCTCATCACTCTGCCAGCTTAAGGAAACACTCTCGTCTTCGTTACGATCCATTTTTGCAGTTAAAATAATGGCATTTTCCGACAAGGATGTGTCATCTGTAGTTGCATCATTAGTTTGATAATTGTTACCTATGCTTTGAGTGCTTAAATAATTTACTTCCCCCAGAGATACGATATCTTCGTCTTTTAAACCAAAGCTTTTATAAGTCACATCATAACCTGACTCCGTCAGATTTCTGATTGTTTTTTCCATATCTGTTTTTTGGGGCAAAGCTTCATCTGTAAGCTCCATAATAGTAAGCTTTTTGTCGGTTTCCATGACACCGCTTACCGTTGGCGCTTTGTTTACCACTTCAAAAGTCAGTTCTGCTTCCTGTTTCAGGGCATTTTCTGTCTGTTCTGTTACTATAAGCGTTGCTTTATATTTTCCAACCTCTCCGGTCTGGATATAATAGGTATTGTTATTTTCGGTTATCTCTGAACAGGCAGTTTCATATATCCCATCACAATCGCTGTCATAATGAACAGATAATTCACTAGCCATTTGATTTCCATCCGGCGAATAGGAATTATTATTTAAAGTAATAAAGCAGACTCCGTTTTCTTTTCTATAACAGGTTTCATCACCTTCTATAAGGGCTATAGGTGGCTCATCTTCTTCCGGCAGGTCTGCGGGTTCTATATCCTCTGCATCTCTTGTAATTTCCCCGGACTGTTCCTTTGATTTATCCCTTTGCTTCCACTGCTTCCGGTCAATTGCTGTATTTTTTATTATCCGGTTTTCCTGCTGATTTGCAGCATAATCTCCAGTCTGGTTTACATTTGTCTCTTTTTCTGAATTTTTTTCATGCTTCTGCTGGTTACTGCCTGTTTCATTCTGTTTTTCCTTATTTTCCCCGGTAGGTTTTAAAGTATTTTCACTGACCGCCTCTGTATCATCCACACCCCCGGAAGCAGTATCCCTGCCTGATAAAGCATTGATATTTACAACCCTGCTGTTTATTCTGATATTTTTTGCAATAATGCAGCCGTTTAGGGTAAAATTGTCTGCACTGATATTTACAGTTCCATTTGGTGCATAGATGACTGCATTTATGGTAATGTTGTCTCCATTTATGTTGATATTTCCATTTTTTGAATAAATAAGCCTGGTAGAATTATCCCATGCTTTTATCCGCTCACCGGTACAGTTTAAATTTTTTTCTGCGCCGATAACAGATTTATAATCTGTTTCCTTTATGATATCCGGTCTGCTTATCATTTGGGTATTTTCCGTTTTTAAGACTACTTTACGGTTGTTTTTCCATACAGGAGTATGCAGCAGGATTTGTTTTCCTGCCTGCATCTTACCTACTACTTTGATACTGATTCCATGATACCGGAAATTTTTGTTGGTATACACAAAACCTGCTATACTGGTTTTATGGGCTTTTATCCGGATGTCTGACTGCCCGGCGGACAGCAGGGCATACCGGCCCCCCTGTAATTCTTCCTTGCGGTCATATGCAAGCTCTGTGGTAGTCGGACTGCATTCGGTTTCTTCGCAATTTTCGCTAACACTCTTTTCTCCGGCATTGTTAATCTCCGCAGCATCTGTGCCGGTCACTTTTCCATTCTCTGCATAGACACATTCCGGGATCGTCCCTGCCAGCATGGTCACCACTAACAATAGCGAAAGTCCTCTTTTAAAAACTCTTGCTCCTCGTGTAAATATCATTTTTCCATATCCCCCTTCATTTAAACTATTTTCCCTCATTGTTAATTTGTTCCGAGTACATACTACAATATATTTTATTTTTTGCAAGACTTCTGGGAAGTTTGGAAATTTTTGATGTAATTTATAAGCATAGTAATCTACAAGCTACTTGATTGCCCGGACTCGAAATGCTATAATTTCTAAGGGTTTTCTACATAAACAAACAAGATTTTCAAATAAAAGAAAAGGGGTATTCACTTTTATGAAAAATTCAACACAAAATATTCAAATGTTTAAAGACACTGCAAAGCAAACGCAAAAAAGTTCTTCTTCATACTCAAGCGTTTTTTTATTTACATTGATCATATTATTTTCAGCAAAGTGTCTTTATCTTTCAGGAAATGGTACGCAGATTGTAGGTACGCTATCTATGCAATCAATTATCATTAACTCTTTGGCAAGTGTATGTTTTTTCTATTATTTAAAACATACACAGATTTTGAATAATTTAAGCTATATATGGCAACTTTTACTTTCCTGTGGATACGGACTTTGCTCTTATGGCATTGTACAGGAAAACTCTGTTTCTACCTTATGCCTTTATGCCATTTTTCCTATTGTATTTCTATCATTTGAGATAATGTTAAAAGGTGTTCGACATTTGCCTTTTCTTCTACTTGGTACTTTAGCATTAGCATTAGATCCGGAAAGTTCCATTCCTATTTTTCTTTTGTTAATACTTCTTACCATTTTTGAATTAAAGCTTGAAAAGAGTTGCTCTTTAGGAAATCTCTGCCATAAATTAAGCTGCTTTTTACTTATTTCTCTCATGGCCGGTTTTCGCATTATTCCACACTTACAATCCGCTTACAGTCTGTCCGGTTATTCAGGCTTTAGCACTACCTGCTCTCTTCTCGTATTTTTATCCCGTTTCCTGCCCGGAAGTACAGCTTCTATTGCTTATTTTACTTCTAATGGTATGGATATGTATTTTGGATTAATATTTTTATTTGGATTTTTCTTATTTTTTACTATGAGAAATATTTCCGAAAAAAAGAGAATTTATTATGGTATTTTTTCTCTTATTATTGTTGCTTCTCTCTGGATTTCGCCAATCAGATTTGTATTCAATTTATGCTCAGAACCCGGAAGCTTTTCTTTATCCTATAGCTTCTTTTTGATTTTCTGGTGTTTAAAACTGGCTTCAGAATCAATTTCTAATTTAAGAGAAGTACATGTAACAGATTTACATATTAGTGTGCTACTAACTGCATTGTTTATTGTTTCTTCGTGGATTGGTAGTTCACACAATTTTTTCTCGGCTGTTTTTCCTGTAATTCTCATTATATTTGCTGTTTTTGTTGCTTTTTTATATACAAATTATAAGGGTAATGGTGCCAAAAAGCTTTTCAAGGCTCTTTTTTGCTCTTTGATTCTTGTAGAGTTTTTCTTAAATGCTTACTGTATTACCAATACCGATTTCATACCAAGTAGCAGAAGTCTTAATACTGCTTACATTTGGGACATATTAAGTACTTCCAAGACCGTTGCTTTTACAGATACTACGTTTACCGATAGTGCTTCCAAAGCTACCTCTGATACACAATTGTCAAGCAAAGAGGCATATACAGATTTTACCTCCACTCATGTAAATACAGAAACAAATGAGTTGATAAATCAATTGACAGAACTCGTCTCTGTTAATTCCTCTGAGCTAAAGAAATACACAAAAAAAGCTTTACCCAATTATATAGAAGAACTTAATGCTCTCTGTTATAAAATAGGGGCGACTGAAGACTTATTTACTCCTTTTGACGCAACTATAGTTCTTGCGGATTCTGAACTTTATAGTTTTACTTCCATAACAGATACTATTTTTAACATGGACTTAAGCTCTGTAAAATCTGCTGAACCTTGTTTTTACGTTCCTTTTACAGTGAAATCAACGGAAACTCTTCCTGACAATTTGTATCTGTTTAATGATACTTCCGGCGAATTATTTCAACTGACAGATTCCGCAGAACAAAATAATGTTTCCGGCTACACTTCATTAACGAACCTTATAAACGCTAATACAAATTTTCAACTTCTTACGTTTATATTAAACGAAGATTTAGCCGAAAAGCTTCCTGCACTTTTAGAATCATATAACAACGAACAGGCAAAAGAAGTATCCCTTGGTACTGTTACATATGTAAGTGTCATTGTTAGCAGTGTTGGTCTTCTTCTTTTCCTATGCCTGTATTTTAACAGTGACAAAGAGAAAGTTTATGCTGTACTATTATCCATAAAAAAAGCTCTTGATAACTGGAAATTACCCAAACGCATTACTTCTCATTTAAGTGAAAACCGAATTTATTATTGGGCATTTTTTATTCCATTCCTTTTTTATATAGGAAACATGGTTATGACAAATTGTGTACCATTTGGAAATAACTCCTTCTTTGATGAAGACGGCATTGCTTTAACTTTGCCTTCTTATATGGACCTTTATTATAGCTTAAAGGATGGAAATACTTATTTAAGCATGAATGGCGGATATGGTGCGAATATTTATGCTAATACTCCACTTGTTCAACTGTTTTCTTTTTACAAGTTTTTTTCTCCAGACCAAATTGCTCCACTTTTATTGCTTGGAGAAGCTTTTTGCTTCGGACTTTGCGGATTTGCCATGACTTTTTACATGACCCACAGACTCCGTAACAAAAATGCGGATAAAACTGACTTCCGTTTATTAGTTCCTGCACTAATTTATGCTTTAAATGCTTATATGCTTTCTATGCACAACTATACAGGATGGTATTTTACTCTATTTGCATTTCCACTGCTTATACTGGCAATGGATTATTTGATGTACAAAAAAAAGACTCTTCCTTATGTACTTCTTCTTACATATTGTATTATTACCAACCTATACTTAGCTCTCTATATGTGTATCTTTTTAGTTATTTATTTCTTCACATATCATTTTGAAGGAATAAAAGACCTTTTTACAAAGGGAATACGTTTTGCACTATGCTCTTTATTAGCAGCCGGAAACAGCTTTTTTGTCATCTCAAATACGCTGCTTTCCACCTATGACTCACCGTATAATAAAAACGATTCCGTATTTCCTTCTATTGGATTGCATACAAGCTTCTTAGAACAATGGAAGAAACATATGATATTTACGTCTTCTAACTCAGTTTCTTCAGATAATGGTATGCTAAATATATATTGCGGTATTTTATCACTATTTTTAATTCTCATATATTTTAGCGCAAAGAATATTTCTTTAAAAACAAAGTTAAAGAAAATCATTCCAATAGTTCTTCTTTATATAAGCTTTAATGAGCAAGTACTTTCCTTTATTTGGAATGGGTTGCACTACCAAACTAAGGTTCCGAATCGTTTTGTATTTTTACTGCTCTTTTTATTGGCTGAGATTGCCTATGATGGCATTTGTCAGATTAAAAGCGTTTCAATCAAAAAATATACTCTATTAACAGGCATACTTATTGTATTTTTCCTGATTTGCCAATTTTGCAGTAATGGAAACAGTTCCTATTCATGGATTATTACGCTAATATTCTGCCTTATTTATTTAGTATTTCATATGTTTTTTATGAAATATAAACAAACATTTTATTCAAAGTTGCTTGTGGGCTTTCTTATTTTAGAGCTTGGCTTGAATATGACTTATGCTATAGGAAATTTTGAACATAATTATATGCTTTACTATGGTGATTATTGCTCTATCGAAGAAGATATCAGGCAGGAATTATCCGATGATTCTGATTATTTTAGAAGCTCATTCCCTGCATCATGGCTCTCTAACACAGGACAAATATACCATACAGGTGCTAACAGCCTATTTAACTCCTTTGTATCACAGCATCAATTAAACACCAACGGCATTTACGGTTTTTATGCCAGTGGAAACTTAATGACAAGTAACCATATTTCCACTCCTCTTGGTATGTCACTTAGTAGTAGCCGTTATATCTTTCTTCCAAAATATGCCACCGGAATAACGGAAGGTTTGCAACATTACAATTATATAGGTACTTCGGACATTTATTATGTTTTCGAAAATCCCAATGCCTTTTCACTTGGTATTTATGCACCTTTCGAGGCGGCACACTTAGATTCTCTTGATTTTGTACCGGATTTCTTCAATGATTTGATAAGTCTTTACACAAAGTCAGATAAGCCACTATACATTACACAATATCTTGAATATGATGATACAGAAAGCTTACCGAACTCCTTCTATTTTTCAGATGGACTTGGTAACACAATATCTCTTGATGAGGCTGCAGATATTTATTTAAATAAACGAAATGGTAATTCTTTTTCTTCTTTAAAAGAATTGCGTATACATGTAACCTATATCCCTGAGGCTAATGGGTTTGCATACTTATGTGCCAGCGAATTAGCACCTCTTACAAAATGTAAAGCCGGAGAAACTGTTACAAAAGAAATCTATTTTCCAAACAGTTTTACTGAACTTCGAAGTGCTTATAATTACATTATTATGGATACAGAAGTTTTAAAAAACTTCTTTGCAGAAGCCGCTAAAAACCAGCTGGAGAATATTTCTATTATTAATGACACCATTACCGGAACGACCAATTATGAAAAAGATGGCTATACAATGCTAAGCCTTGCATGGGATAGAAACTGGCATGCCTATATTGATGGTTCAGAAGTTGAAATTGAAGACCCGTACAATTCTTTTATGATGATAAAAACCCCTGCCGGCAAGCATACACTGGAACTAAGATATATTCCATATGGTATGAAAGTCTGCAAGGGAATCTCATTAGGCTTTTGGATTTTGACTGTCATTCTCTATGTAACAAATCATTTGCTTAAGCACCGTAAAAAGCCTTCACTTTCTGAATAATGTATTCTACCTGCTCCGGCTTAATTCCGTAATAAAGCGGAAGCCGGAGCAATCTTTCGCTTTCCTTTGTTGTATAAATATCTTCTCCATGAAATCTTCCAAATTTTAGTCCTGCCTGCGAAGAATGAAGGGGTACATAATGAAATACGGCTTTTATATTATTTTCAAGCAAATAAGCAATAATTTTTGTTCGTTCTTCTATATCTTTTACTTTAATGTAATACATATGAGCATTATGCTCACATTCTGGCGGAATCACTGGTACATCGAAATTCCCCCAATCTCTAAAAGCCTCGTCATACATATTCCATGTGTTCATTCTATTCATAATAATTTCTTCTGCAATTTCAAGTTGTGCCCATAAATATGCCGCATTTAAATCACTTGGTAAATAAGAGGAACCCATATCGCACCATGAATATTTATCCACTTCTCCACGGAAAAATTTGCTACGATTTGTTCCTTTTTCTCTTAATATTTCTGCTCTTTCCACAAACTGTTTCTCTCTTATCATTAAAGCACCACCTTCTCCCATAGAGAAGTTTTTTGTTTCGTGAAAGCTAAAACAACCAAATTCGCCCATGGAGCCTAGTGCTCTATTTTTATATGAGGACATAATTCCCTGTGCAGCATCTTCTATTACATATAAGTTATGTAATTTGGCAATTGCTAAAATCGTGTCCATTTCACAGGATACTCCTGCATAGTGAACCGGCACAATTGCCTTCGTTTTATGGGTAATCGCTTCCTCAATTAATTTTTCATTAATATTCATAGTGTCCGGTCTTATATCTACGAACACTATTTTTGCCCCTCTTAAAACAAAGGCGTCAGCCGTAGAAACAAATGTATAAGAGGGCATAATTACTTCGTCTCCCGGTCTGATATCACATAAAAGTGCAGCCATTTCCGTTGCATGGGTACAAGAAGTAGTTAGCAAGGCTTTACTTGTCCCTGTTTTCTCTTCTATCCATTTATTACACTTTTTAGTATATTCTCCATCACCACAAATTTTATGATTGTCTACTGCACGTTTCATATATTCCAATTCTTTCCCCACAAAAGGGGCTACATTAAATCCAATCATATTTTATCCTCTCACACAACTATTCTTATTTACTATCTCCTATTTATCATTTATAGTTTTATACTATAAATTAGATATCACGACTCCAATTACAATAACAATCAACCCTGCTTTTTTTCTCTTAGTTATTTTTTCCTTTAGGAAAATGGCACTTAAAACAGCTACATAAATATAGCTGACCGCTTCAATTACCGGTCCTGTTTTCAAATCAACTCCACGATATGCAAATATTGTCAAAAACATAGAGCAAAAAAGCATTCCGTATGCGCAGATTACATAAGGATTTAAGTAATCTCCCCATTTATAACTGTAATGCTTCATAGCACTTTTTTTTAGCAAAATCTGTGAAATAGACGCAATCAAAACCGAAATCAGATAAACTGCTATGTACATGATTTTTGCTCCTTTGTTTCTATTTCTTCCTTATCTGCACCTATTACAAGGCATATTCCCAGTATAATAATAACGGCTCCTGCTAAATTAAAAAATGTTACCTTTTCATGAAATACAAGATAACCATAAATAATTCCCCATATGACCGTAATGGATTTATTGGCCATTGCTACAGTTAATGGCAGTTTTTTTAAAATTTTCTGCCAAAAATAAGCATATACTACTAAAACAGCAAGCAAAGCCGCATAATTCCCTATATATTCTACAGATAAAAAAGGGGCGACAGCCGCTCTTTTGCTAAAGATGCCCCCCACTGCATAAAACATCAATACAAGATGTAATCCTATATATTCTTTCAATTCGGCTCCTCGCTCCAATTCTTTTCCTTTTCCCGATAATCCACTACATCTCTTACCACATATTGCGGTGCTTTATTTAAGCAAATATAAATTCTGCCAATATATTCTCCTAAAAGCCCCAACAAAAGCATAATCATTCCACCAATAAACAAAATCAGTGTTACTGTGGAAGCATATCCTAATAAAATATCAGGATTTAAAAGTTTTCTTATGATTATTACAATCCCATAAATGAAACCAATTACTGCACTCATTCCGCCACAAAAAGTTGCAAACCGCAATGGTTTTACTGAAAATGCGGTAAAACCATTCATCCACAGATTTAAAAGTTTAAAAAATGTATAACCAGACCGACCTTCTGCCCGTTCTCTGTGTTTTACCGGAACACTTACCATATTTCTTGTAACACGTAAAAGCAATCCACCAATATATGGATATGCTGCATCATAACGAAGTATTTCCTCTATAACAAACCTTTTTCCAGCCCAAAAACTTGACATAAACACATTTTTTGGTTTTTCCAATAAAAGCTCTGTCATCCATACATTGACTTTGCTTCCCATATTCCTTGCCCAATTTTGTTTAATTTCCTCATATTGTCCAAAAGCTACATCTGCGCCTTTTTCCAGTTCACTTATCAGGTCAAAAACAGATTCTATAGGCATTTGTCCGTCATCATCCAGACACACCACATATTCTCCTAACACCTTTTGAAACCCCGCCATTAGAGCAGAATGTTGCCCAAAATTTCTTGAAAAGTCTACCGCCACAATATTATGATTTATTTTTGCAAGTTCTTTTATTACTCCCGAAGTCCGGTCTTTTGAACAATCATTTACAAGTATGATTTCATAATCAAATTCTGACTGTTCTTTTATCCTCCCTATCAATTCATCCACCACTGTTCCTATGGTTTTTTCCGAGCAATAGCATGGAATCACAAAACTGATTAATCCTTTCTGTACCTTCATCCTATCATTTCCTTTTCTTAAAGTTTAACCCATTGATGGCTTTGGGCTGAATCATGAGCTGCTTTAAACAACTTTAATCCTTCAATAGAAGTATCAATATTCATTAAGTAATGGGAAGCTTCTTCTCTCTTAAAAAGATACTCTCCCAATGCATCTGAAATATCCCAATAATAGTTAGCATAAGCTTCTATAAACCCACTTGGGTGTCCTACTTTAAATCGGTTATAGCGCCCCTGCTCTCCCTCCGCTTTATCATTACTTCGGTCTAATACAAAAATTCTTCCTTCCTTATCATGAACTTTCAAAGTTTCCGGCTCTGCCTGATACCATTCTGCACTGGCATTCGTTCCGAAAACTCGTATTTTCAGCCCGTTTCTATTACCAAGAGCTGCTTTACTAAACCACATTTGAGCTGCAATATTATCTGTATAATTGACCATACATAACACATCATCAATAACTTGCGGAAAAAAACCAAAACTACTTTCTCTCGACACAATTTCTTTAGGGTGCTCCCCTGTTAAAAATGCTATCATATTATGTAAATGAGTACCCAAATCCAATGAAATAGTAGGTATCTCATAGTCTAACATACGCCACTTTTGCGGTTTGGGTTTCTCATGCTCTAAAGTGTATCTGGTATATCCCTCCTGCGGCATTTCTACAATAATATTAGTAAGCTTTCCAAATTCTCCGGAACGAATTTTATCCCGTAATACTCTTACCATCGGATAACCTGTATAATTGTATGTAACACACAAAAATCCCTGTGTATTTTTAACATATTCCTTTACTCGCAATGCTGATTCATAAGAAGTGCAAATTGACTTTTCACATATAACGGGAAATCCTGCTTCTAGACATTCTCTTACCATAACTTCATGAGTATCAGTAGGTGTCAGGACTGCTATAACATCCAGCTTTCCTCTCTCCTTTATTAGCATTTCATGATAGTCATTATAAACTCTGCCTGCATCCACCTGAAATTCTTTTCCTGTCTTTTCATTAATTTCAGGGTTTCGACTAAATGCACCCGCTAACAGTTTAAACTTTCCATCCATCTGAGAAGCAATAAAATGAGTTCTTCCAATGGCAGAATTAATCCCTCCTCCAATAAAGCCAATTCGATACATACCTTCTCCTCCTTAAACACAAAATTCCCCTTATATTTCTTTCTTTATTTGAATTTTAATCAATGTTGTCAGCCTATTCAGATATTTTCGATAGTCATTCGCCGTTTCAAAATACAAAAAAACAATTCCTGCTTTATATTTTAATATGTCTTCTATTTTATCACCTTTTTTGTACCAAAAAAGCTTCTCAACAATATATGGCTTTATTTCAGTATCAATAAATACCTTTTCAATCTCTCCTGTCTCATCTGCCATAACACAATGCCTTACATAAAATCCATTTGCATTGCGAAATACAGGAAGTGGCATTTTAATACCTGCCTCTGCTGCTACAATATATTCTGAATAACCAAATCCTGTAGCTATTTCCACAAGATGTACATATAAATCTCCCGGTGTCCTTCTGCACACCTCAATAATTACAGGAGTATTGTCCTTCTTTAAAATAAACTGTATATGTAAAATTCCATCTTTTAGTTGCAAAGCTTTTGCCAGCGTTTCGCAGTCTTCGCGTAACTGTTTGATAGCCTCCTCTGAAACATCTCCCGGTGTACTTGCACCTGAAACTAAATACGGATTGTGGTAATATTGTTCATTATCCACAAAACAAAAAGTCACTTTGCCTTCTTGAAGATATGCCGAAAATCCATGGTTTGTCCCCATTATAAATTCTTCCACAACAACATAATCTTCTCTTGTGGCAAACATGGCCTTGGCAAATGCTTCTTCTACCTGCTCTAATTTTTCACAGCGAGTCATGCCCTTTCCACCTGTTAAATCTACAGGTTTTACAATTACAGGAAATTCCAAACGCTTGCATGCCGTCAACATTTCTTCTATAGTTCTGCATTTTTGCGCCTTTGGCGTAGCAATATTCAGCCTACATGCCAAATCTCTATATTTATCTTTATGATGAATTTTCTTGGCTGTTTCATAGGAATCATGTCCAGGTAGTCCTAATTTTTCACATGCATATGCTGCTGACAAATATGCAAAATCGTTACATCCCGAGCAAATTGCTTCTACTTGTATTTTTTTTGCCAATGATAGTATTGCTTCTTTATCGCTAAAATCACAGTTAATATATTCATCAGCCAAAGCATGTCCCATTCCGTCAATCTGATTACCTGTAGTAATCACATAATATCCCATACTCTTTGCAGCCTGAATAATAGGAATTTCAGCATGACTACCTCCAAGTAAAAGCATTTTTTTCATAAAGAATTCTCCTTGTATAAATGATTTATCATTATTTTATATTATATTCTTTATGGTAATAAAAGTCCAGTAAGTCTCACGAAAGCAAAAACTCCGCAAAAACCCCATTACTCACATCAATCCCCTTATCCGTAAGGGCAATTCTGTCTGATACAGTAAGTAACTTTTGGCTTTCAAATGTTTCCAGCAGCTTCCCATACACATCAAAAATACTTTTTTCAAACAAAGTTTCAAATTCTGCCACCGATACTCCTTCCATCATGCGGAGACCTAAAAACATAAACTCTTCCATTTGTTCTTCTGTTGTAAGAGGCTGTATTTCCTGACAAACCTCCGGGAAATCAACTTTTTTATTACCGCACTTTTCACACCAATAGTTTACATAACTCTCAAATTCAGTCCTATTCTGAAATCTAACATTATCAACCATTGACGAGCTTCCAAGACCTAATCCAATATAGTTTCCTCTTTGCCAGTAAACTATATTGTGAACACATTCTTTCCCGGCTTTGCTATAATTGGATATTTCATAGCGGTTATAGCCTGCTTCTTTTAACATGGTTTTCGTAAGGGCATACATTTCTCTGTCTGTTTCCTCATCCACAAGCAGCTCTTCTTTCCCGTTGTAGGTGTCAAAAAAAGGGGTTCCTTCTTCAATTATAAGACTATAGGCAGAAATATGCTCCGGCTTTAGCGCCAGTACTTTTTTAAGGATTTCTTTCCAGTCAGATACCTTTTGTCCCGGAAGTCCGCTGATTAAGTCAATGTTTATATTGTCAAACCCACAGCTTCTTGCCATATGGTAGGTTTCTAAAAATTGTTCATAGGTATGAATTCTGCCTAGAAGCTTTAACTCTTTGTTATCAGCCGATTGCAGGCCTATACTTAACCGGTTAATTCCCGCTTGTTTATAGGCTAACAGTTTTTCCTCTGTGACTGTTCCCGGATTTAATTCCATGGAAATCTCTGTCTGCTTCTGACTACTCTTTAAATCATTCCTTCTACTCTCCGATTTATCAGGCAGCATTTGTTTTTGTATGATTTCATCAGTGGCATTCTCGCAGGTAACAATACCCTGAAACGCCTCTTTAAGTTTACATAACAAGCTCACAAACAACTCCGGCTTTAATATAGACGGTGTTCCGCCGCCAAAGAAAACCGATTTTACCGGTACATTTTCAAACCTTCTGCCCCAGTACTCTATTTCCCCAAGCAAGGCTTTCACATATTGCTCCTGCTTTTCTTGTCCTGCCGGAGCTGAAAGAAAGTCACAATAGTTGCACTTTCTTTCGCAAAAGGGAATATGAATATATATACTTAGCGGTTGGTTTACATAATCTTCTCTTTTTTTATCTGACATTGTTTCCTGCACCATTTGCTATTTCTAACATTTTATTTATCATCCAGCTTCAGCACACTCATAAACGCCTGTTGCGGAATTTCTACATTTCCAACCTGGCGCATACGCTTCTTTCCTTCTTTCTGTTTTTCCAGAAGCTTTTTCTTACGGGTAATATCACCACCATAACATTTTGCCAATACGTCCTTTCGCATTGCCTTTACGGTTTCTCTTGCAATGACTTTACCACCTACTGCTGCCTGAATTGGAATTTCAAATAAATGTCTTGGAATTTCCTCTTTTAATTTTTCACACATTCTTCTGCCTCTGTCGTATGCACTGTCTTTGTGTACAATAAAAGATAAAGCATCCACTTCTTCTTTGTTAATGAGCATGTCCAGTTTTACAAGCTCGGAACGCTCGTAGCCCTTTAATTCATAGTCAAAAGATGCATATCCTCTGGAACGGGATTTTAATGCATCAAAGAAATCATAAATAATCTCATTTAACGGAAGTTCATAACGAAGCAGTGCTCTTTTTTCTTCCATATATTCCATGCCAAGATAATTGCCTCGTCTTTCCTGACAAAGCTCCATAATAGCACCGATAAACTCGGATGTAACCATAATTTCTGCACTTACAATAGGCTCTTCCATATAATCAATTTCTGCCGGATCCGGTAAATTACTTGGATTGGTAAGTTCAATGACTTCTCCATTTGTTTTATAAACCTTATAAATAACACCCGGTGCGGTAGTAACCAAGTCTAAATTGTATTCTCTCTCTAATCGCTCCTGAATGATTTCCAGATGTAAAAGTCCTAAGAAACCACACCGAAAGCCAAACCCAAGGGCGATGGAGGTTTCCGGCTCATAATTTAGGGAAGCATCATTTAACTGAAGCTTTTCAAGTGCATCTCTTAAATCCGGGTATTTTGCGCCGTCTGCCGGATACATACCACAATACACCATGGACTGAACCTTTTTATAACCCGGCAACGGCTCCTTACAAGGCTCTTTTGCATTAGTTACAGTATCACCTACTGCAGTATCTTTTACGTTTTTAATGGAGGCTGTAATATACCCAACCATTCCCGCCGACAGTTCTTCACATTCAATAAACTGTCCTGCGCCAAAATAGCCTACTTCTACAACTTCTGCCTTAGCCCCTGTTGCCATCATTAAAATCGGAGTGCCTTTTTTCACAGTTCCTTCTTTAACACGGCAAAAAATAATGACTCCCTTATAAGAATCGTATATGGAATCAAAAATAAGTGCCTGTAGGGGTGCTTCCTTATCTCCTGCAGGCGCAGGGATTTTCTTTACAATCTGCTCCAGTACGTCTTCGATTCCAATTCCATTTTTTGCAGAAATCAAAGGCGCATCATGAGCCTCAATACCAATAACATCCTCTATTTCTTCTTTTACCCTCTCCGGTTCTGCGCTAGGTAAGTCAATTTTATTAATAACAGGAAATACGTCCAGATCATGGTCTAATGCCAAATAAACATTTGCTAAAGTCTGAGCTTCAATTCCCTGTGCTGCATCTACAACTAAAATTGCTCCGTCACAGGCTGCCAGACTACGGCTTACCTCATAGTTAAAGTCAACATGTCCCGGTGTGTCAATCAGGTTAAAAATATACTCTTCCCCATCCTGGGCCCTATATACAATACGAACAGTCTGGGCTTTTATGGTAATGCCTCTTTCTCTTTCAAGCTCCATATTATCAAGAACCTGTGCCTGCATTTCTCTGCTTGTAAGAAGTCCTGTTTTTTCAATAATTCTATCTGCTAAAGTTGACTTTCCATGGTCAATGTGAGCCACAATGCAAAAATTTCTGATTTTACTTTGATCAATTCCTGCCATTTTTTTTCTCCTTGTTCACTTTGTTACTGCTTGTCAGTATAACAAAAAAATACTATTTCTGCAATCTTTCTGTTGCCGGAAAGACCGTGAACAATAACATCATTCTTCCCCAGACAAGGTCAAGTACAAAACATGGGCAATGGGTTCCATGGCATTCATAATTTCTTCTACTGTATTTGTCTGGGCTCCCACCTCAATCAACAAACTTTTCCCTCTATAATGCATATTATAACGATACCCCTTTAAATAAATCTTCCTGGCAAGCCCCGGATAATACTCCTGACATTTTAACTGTGCCTGAAAAGAAAATGCCAGATTTTCTGCAATATTATCATTTTTCAGATATTCAATATCACCTCGTTTTTTCGTGCGGCTTAAACCGTTAAAAAACATAAACTGGGCGGTAGGCTTACCATTTAAATTAGTAACTAATCTGGTGCTTTCCGCCACCCCATCTCTATGTAAATCTATAATAACCTCAATAGATGGATTTTCAGCTAAAATCTGTTCTATGGCAGGTGCCGCATTAGAATAAGCATAATCCCTGCTTTCTACATCATACCGGCCCTTGTGATGAATCACGTTAAATCCATACCCTCTAAGAAGCTCTGCTAACTTATCCCCCGCGCCTACCACAGTAGTGGATTCATCTCCCGGAATAGAATCAGCAAAGCCCTCCTGAGAATGGGTATGATAAATTAAAATCTGCGGCACATCATTTGATGCCTTCATAGTCATATCTTTTCCTAAAAGAGCATCTAAATTCAACTGACTTTCATCTATGGTAGTAATACTGTCTAGCACATAAAATTCCTTTAAGAGTGTATCAAAATCACGAAACTTTTCCATATCATAAATAATAGATTTTTCTTTAGCTGCCACAAAATCTATTCGGGCATTTTCCTTTTGTAACTGTTCTGCCACAGCCTGTCTGTTTTCCTGCTCCATTGCATCCATGGCAGAAAGTGCATTTTCTTCTATTTGGGCCGCTTCCCCTGTCACAGACGCCTCTTCGGACTCTATAGGTGCATGATTTTCATCCTGTCCTTCACTTAAAATGATTTTATCAATCATTTCCTGATTTTCATTTTCTACGGTATATCTGGGATTTTCTCTCATGTAATTATAAATAGGCAAATATTCTGCCGCTACTTCTTTCCCTATTTCCTCTACATGAACTGCCACACTGGTTTCTTCCATGTACAAAAAAACAGGTGTGTAAATAGAAAGAATCTGTTTATCACCCCATGTAAGAAAATAAGATACATTTCCTCTGCCAAAAAAGCCAAAAAGAAGCGCTGCTCTGATAATACAAAAGCACCCTAAAAGACATAGAATGCTAAGCACTGTATTCAGTATTCTATTGTTCTTCATGTTACGAGTCTCCTAATCTCAAGCCAATGATTTTATGTAAACCTTTCTTGGCTGTCCACGAAAATTGATAGGACTAAGAAATTATATGTAACACAAAGCAAATTTAGAACCACCTGCAAGCTCTGCCATCAGCAGTTTCCAACCTGTGATAAATCAACGCAAAAAAGTGTCAGGAATGACGGCTCCTGACACTTTGTAAATACTATTTATGTTTCTAATTAAGCAATCTTGTTTACAGCTTTTGTCAAACGAGATACTTTTCTTGCAGCATTGTTTTTGTGGTATACACCTTTTGTAGCTGCTTTATCGATAGCAACAGTTGCTCCTTTTAAAGCTTCTTTTGCTGCTTCTACATCATTTGCTTCAATTGCTGCATAAACTTTCTTAATAGCAGTCTTAACACCAGACTTGATTGCTTTGTTTCTATCAGCTTTTGTCTTATTAACTAAAATTCTCTTTTTTGCAGATTTGATGTTAGCCAAGACTTACACCTCCTATAAATGTTCTCATATTGGTTCACTATGTTCGCATTTACATCTAAGTCTGGACACGGACAGTCTGATGTAAACACACGCATATTATTATATTGTTCATCTTCCGTTCTGTCAATAGCTTTTCCAAAGTTTTTCCAAAATTATCGTATTTTTTCAATAATTTTCCATTGCCAAAACATTGCAATAATTATTCAGAAACTGCACAAACTATCCTTATACTATTTTTGCTACTACCCACTGTAGGAACTGTAGCACCATTTTCTATACAATGGAGGAATTTAACATGTCCATAAATAAAGTCCGTACAGATTTGGCTTTGGAAGCCCACGAAAATATGGAGGTTGTGTCCGAAAACACCCATGGCATTACCGTTGACGAAAGTTATCACGAAAACACAGAAACACGTATTACAAAAGTTTTAGTTTCCACCAAAAACGGCGCCAAGGCGTTATGTAAACCCATGGGCACTTATATTACACTGGAAACTCCAAATATGATAGAGCCTGACGAAAACTATCACCGTGAAATCTCCAAAGAATTATCAGTCCAGCTAAAGGAACTTATCCCAAATTTTGAAAAAGAACAATCCATTTTAGTGGTTGGTCTGGGAAATCGTGAAGTAACAGCCGATGCTCTGGGTCCTGATGTAATTGACAATCTGTGTATTACCAGACATATTGTAAAAACCTACGGCAAGGCTGCCTATAACAAAAGCCGCATGCACATGGTAAGCTCTCTTGCTCCCGGTGTGATGGCAAAAAACGGCATGGAAACCGCAGAAATCATTAAAGGGGTTATTGAACAGACCAAACCGGATTTAATGATTGTCATTGATGCCCTTGCCGCCAGAAGCATTAAACGCTTAAATAAAACAATTCAGATTACGGATACCGGTATCCATCCCGGCTCCGGTGTTGGCAACCACAGGGAGGGACTTACAAAAGAAAGTCTTGGTATCCCTGTGATCGCCATTGGAATCCCTACAGTTGTAGATGCTGAAACCATTGTAAGAGATGCTATTTCTTACATGGAATCAGACGAAACAATTAATCCCTTTCAGGGAAAAATGGTAAACAGTGAGCTTAGTAATATGTATGTTACAAGCAAAGACATAGATGAGGTTATTAAACGGTTAAGCTTTACTGTTTCAGAGGCTTTAAATATGGCATTTGAAATGTAGCACTCTGCCCTGCTTGAATGTGTTCCAAAACCGGAACGGCGGATTATCCTCCGGGATTAATGACGTCCGCCGCCTCCACCATGAGAATGACCTCCACTGGATCTGTGATGTCCGCCACCACCGCCTCCACTGCTTGACTCAATTCTTCTGTGGGTTGTATGCTTGCTTATAAAATTATCATTGCATAGTCCCATATCAGGTCTTCCTGCCGGAACGTAAGTAGTATTTGTAGTAGTACGTTTTGCTTTTGTATTAGCAACACCAGTTGCAGTATAAACAATGGTAATTACTATAGCTAACACAAGTACGGCAGAAATTGGCATATTAAAGGAATTAATTGACCTACCTGACATCTGGTAATACACGTCATTAACATAACGGGTATAAGCCTGGTAGGGGTCTTCATTGGTAATGCTTGTTACATCGTCAATTAAATCGTTTATCATGGATGTAGAATAGTTATGTTCTGCCTTACCGCATGTAGAGAACCATACATTACCATCATACCAGTTATCTACATAAACAACTCCGTCTCCCCATGGCTCATCATATCCATACATATGATTATCATAAAAATCATCTGCATAAGCCATTAAACTTTTATCTAACTGCTCATCAATAGTAACAAGTACAATGTCACAGCCAATCTGGTCTTCTCTCTGGGCAATTAATCCTCTAAGCAAATCTTCCTCTACGTCTGTTAATTTATCAGCATAATCAAATACTCTTTCTGTTGTGTCACACTGGTCATTGGTCCTTGTGTAAATCTCCTGACTATTATCATCCTTTGGAATCACAACCACAAAAATCCATATAACAAAAGTAATGACTAAAACAAGAAACATCCATTTAAACTGCTTCAAAAAATCTTTTATGTAATCCACTTAAATCACCTCCAAAATCATACGTAAAAAGTTTAGTATGGCAAAAACTCCAAGGAAGGTAGTGGTCGAATAAGCTACAACCTTTTTGGTGGAAATAGGTGGTTCTCCTACTAATTTGCCTGTCTGACCATTTAAATGAAACTCATACTTCTTTCCACCGTATTCATACAAATAGGACCAGACCGGAAGAAGGGAATACTTAGTGTCCTTTAAGCTTAAATTTGCCTCGTCACTTTCTGTTTTTACACTTTGATACGCTGTTAAGGTGCTTTTTATCATACTTTCCGCATCTTTTTTTGCTTTTTCTCTGGCTCTTATGGACAATTCCTCTGACCCCATATTGTAACGTTCTGACAAAAAGCCTGATAAATACTTATCCTGGAACTGCTCTAAGGCTTGATAATCATAAGGCTCTAATAAGTCCATCATGTCATCCTTCATGCCTTTAGATGCATCCACGGGAATCCCGGCAAAGTCAACGTCCATATTTCTTTCAACTTTATATAGCGAGGTTTCTGTATATTCTGTATTACCGCTTCTCCACACTCTTACTTTTTTGCCAATTCCCTCATAATGGTATTTACAATCATAATCATACATAAAGAAAGGAACATAGTTTCCTTCCATTTTTTCCATTTTGGCCTCGCTTAAAAAGTCGCTTGGAATAAACCGTTTCTTTTTGAACTGCTCTACAATTTTTTCCTTTGCCTGTTTTTTACCAACTTTAAATGGAAGCACTAAATGAGGGGTAAACTCTCCCTCTACTCTTTCCTCTAAAATACTGTAAGAGCCACAGTATTTGCATTTGCAGGCACTGGTAAACTCTTCTACCTCTAAAGGTGCCCCACAGCTAATACAGGTAAAACCTGCTCCCTGTGCTTTTTCGCCACTTTCATCACTGTCGCAGTAAGGACAATACATACCAGCCTTTTCCGGAGAATATATTACGTTACCGCCACAATTTACGCATTTAAATATCATCGCTCTTTCCCCCCTGATTTATTTTTGTTTATACAAATATATGCTTTGTCTGCCGGAACCTATCGCATCCGGCTGTTTTCATTTTACAACAAAATCTGTATTTTTCCTACAGTTTTTTCAGCATTTCCTTGTCTATTTTCAGTTGTAACAGAAGAATTACTTTGCTATAATAAAAACAGTATAAAATTGGAGAGAAAATAGATTATGAAAAACTTAAAGAAATTTCCAATCCTTGCACTGGCAGTACTTGCAATTTTATCCTTAACAGGCTGTAGCAAAGTCCCTGAAAACACTGTTTTTTCAGTAAATGATTTGTGCGGGAAAAAAATAGGGGTACAACTTGGAACTACCGGCGACATTTATGCTTCTGATTATGAAGATTTGGAAAGTGGTGTCTTCCCACAAAACTACGAAGGTGAAGCTTCCACTGTGAAACGTTTCCACCACGGAACAGATGCTGTTTCTGCATTAAAACAGGGAGAAATTGATTGTATCATTGTTGATGAACAGCCGGCAAAAGCCATAATCGAAGAAAATGATGATTTAATGATTTTAGATGAAAAGTTTTCCACAGAAGAATATGCCATATGCATATCTAAAGATAACGTTGAGTTAACTACATCCATTAATAGCTCTCTCTCTGAATTAAAAACAGATGGTACATTAGAAGCTATTATTTCAAACTATATTGGAGATGAGACAAAAGGCCGGTCACCTTATGAATCTCCTGCTTCAGTTGACCGCTCTAAGGGAACTCTCGTTATGGCTACCAATGTTGATTTCAAGCCCTATGAATATTATGTAGATAAAGAAATCGTTGGCATCGATGTGGATATTGCACAGGCAATTTGCGATAAACTTGGTTATGAATTAAAAATTGAAGATATGGAATTTGATGCGGTCATAAATGCAGTACAATCCGGTAGGGCTGATATTGGTGTTGCAGCTATTACCGTAACAGATGAACGATTACAAAGTGTAGATTTTACAGACAGCTATGCTACTTCTACTCAGGTGATTATCGTCCGAAAAAAATAAAAAAGAGCTCAAAGCTCTTTTTTATTTTTGGTATTTTTATCCATTTCTCCTCCATGTAGATGGGGCTATCAATACAAGCATGGGGAACAGTTCAAGCCTTCCAATTAACATATCAATCATTAAAACAATCTTTGAAAAATCTGAAAAGAACCCAAAATTACATGTAGGACCAACACGTGAAAGTCCCGGACCAATATTATTTAAGGTGGTGGAAACAGCTGTAAAATTAGTAACCAAATCATAATTTTCTATTGAAATAAGCATAACCGATATAACAAATACTACCACTACAGTTGTTAAGTAAACCTGAATGGATTTTAATGTTTCTTTTGCCACTACGCTACCTTCAAAGCGAATCCCCTTTATAATTCTTGGATGTATAATGTAGGAAAGTTCTTTTTTAATCGTCTTACAAAGTACTACAATTCTGGAAACCTTCATACCACCACCGGTACTTCCGGCGCAGGCACCAATAAACATAATCAGTACTAAAACAGACCGGGACAAAGCGGGCCATTTATCAAAATCTACTGTGCCAAATCCGGTACTTGATATAATGGATGCAACTTGAAACAGTACATGGTGAATTGCTTCAAATATAGAGCCAAAATCTCCTCTCACCTGAAAAGTAATAATAGCTGTAGAAGCGGCTATTATAAGCAGATACCAACGCATTTCCTCGCATTTTAATGCTTCCTTTGGCTTTTTATCAAGCAACAGATAATACACATTAAAGTTAATACCACAGGCTATCATAAATATGGTAAGTATTGCCTGTACTGCTACTGAATAGGAAGCTACACTGTCGTTTAAAATACCAAATCCACCGGTTCCTACTGTACCAAAGGCTAACAGGAGAGAATCAAATAATGGCATCCCTGCAATTAGCAGACAAATCACTACAATTATAGTAATTGCCAAGTATATTTTGTATAAAATTCTGGCTGATTCCTTCACTCTTGGTACAAATTTACTTACATTTGCTCCGGTAGACTCTGCACGCATAAGGTACATATTATAGCCACCAGCCAAAGGTAAAATTGTCAGAATGAATACAAGCACTCCCATACCACCAATCCAATGAGTAAAGCTTCGCCAGAATAAAGCACTGTGCGACAATGCTTCTATATCTGACAGTACACTGGAACCGGTTGTAGTAAAACCGGATATGGTTTCAAATAGGGCATCCACATAGGATGGAATTTCACCACTTAAGGTAAATGGCAATGCCCCCATAATACTTAAAACAATCCAGCTTAAGGAAACTGCTACAAAGCCTTCTCTGGCATAAAACTGCTCCATATTAGGTTTTTTTAACTTACCAAGCCATCCTAACCCAAAACAGATAACTGCCACTATGAAAAATGCAAAGAAACTTTCTTCTTTATAAATAATTGCAATGATACAAGGCAGTAATAAAAACAATGCCTCAAATTCTAAAACACTTGCTAAAATATAGCGAATAATTGAACGATTCATTTTTCCTCTATTATCCTAATAATCTTTTATATTTTCCCAATATCTACAGGGTGATGTGTGAATGGAAACCTGCATACTGCTACAGATAATGTATTCTATCATTTCAGAATATCCCGAATATCATCCAGCCCTGTATTGGTGGTTACTACAATTACCGTATCCCCAATAGAAATTTTATCCTGTCCGCCAGGTGTAATAATTTTCCCTTTGTGCTGGATTGCGCATATTAGCAGATTGCTTTTTAGATTAAGCTCCTGCAAAGGCACATCTACTACCTTTGAATGTTCATTTACTTTAAATTCCAAGGCTTCTACACGGTTATCGCAAAGTCGGTACAAAGTTTCCACATTGCTTCCAATGGAATTTTGCATTGCCCTTACATAGCGGATTATGCTTTCTGCCGTAATATGTTTTGGATACATAATGCTTCCCAAATCCAATTCTGCTATAATCTCATCATAAGAAATCCGATGAACCTTTGTAATGAGCTTTGCATCAGAAACTCTTTTTGCAAATAAAGAAAGCATAATATTTTCTTCATCGAAGCTGGTCCATGCAATAAATGCTTCGGTAGTTTTCAGACCTTCTTCCATAAGAAGAGTCCTGTCAGTTCCATCTCCGCAAATAATCATTGCTTTTGGCAAAAGCTCCGCCAATTCTTCACAGCGTCTTTTATCTTTTTCTATAATTTTTACACTAATGCCCATGTTTAAAAGGTAGCCTGCCAAATAGAAAGTAGTCTCACCACCACCAATGATCATAACGCTTTTAGCTTTTCCTGTGAATATACCAAGTTTCTTAAAAAATGCCATAGCGTTTTTAGAAGAAGCTACTACCGATACAATATCATTTTCCTGAATGACAAAATTACCATCCGGGATAATGACCTGGTCTCCTCTTTCTACCATACATACTAATACATCACGGTTGTATTTTACCGCAACATCCTTTAAGGTTCCATTGCATAAAATGCTATCCTTTGCTACCCGGAATCCTAAAAGCTCCACTTTCCCTTTTGCAAAGGAATCAATTTCTATGGCAGATGGAAATTTCACAAGTCTTCCAACCTCCATGGCGGCTGCTAACTCCGGGTTAATAATCATGGAAAGTCCCATTTCTTCTCTAATATATTGAATTTCCCTGCTGTATACAGGGTTTCTGACTCTGGCTATTGTATTGCAATTATTTCCTGCCTTTTTTGCTATCACACAACATAAAAGATTTAACTCATCTTTGCCGGTTACCGCAATCAGTAAATCTGCTTTTTCAATGCCTGCTTCCATCTGCTTGGTAAAACTGGCACCATTTCCAACAATGCCTAAAACATCGTACTTGTCCGATGTCTGTTGTACCTTTGCGGCATCTGTATCAATTACGGAAATGTTATGTCCTTCTTTGCTTAATTGCTCTGTAATAGTGTCTCCTACGTTACCGCAGCCTACAATAATTATTTGCATAATATTTTTACGGAATTTCCCTTTCCTTTCTAATGTTTTGTTTAAATATGGGTATAGTATAATTCTTTTTGTGGGAATTGGCAATATGGGGGTTTTTCATGGGAATTTTAATAAAATTTTAATTGATTTATTACATGTTTATCATTGACAGGGTTTGGGGTTGGAAATAGAATGAGATATATTGATAACCAAAAAGCTAATAGGGCTTAGGAAAAAATTAGGAAAAGAGGTACTTTTATGAATCCAATGAAATTATTACAGTTAAAAGGAGCTTGGGATACATTTGTTAAGAATCATCCGAAGTTTCCGCTGTTTTTAAAAGCAGTTGGAGAGAATGGGGCTTGCGAAGGATGTGTTTATGAGTTTACAGTAACTACTCCGGAGGGGAAGACTTTTCAATCTAATTTAAAATTAACCAGTGAAGATATTGCTTTGATTGGACAATTAAAGGACACGTTTATGTAACAACGTGTCCTTTTATAATACAAACAAATTATTTAGAATTATGGTTTTCCCAGATTTGGTCAAAGAAGGCTAAAAACTCTGCCTTTGACTGCTCTAATGGGGCTGAGTTGTTGTATCTATAGTCGTAATCATATTGATCTACCTGGTCATCAGACTCATTTCCGTAAACCTGATTGTTTACTTTTTCATTGTAAATAAGAAGAGCTACACAGCTTTTATGGGTGGCATTTACGAATTTCTGAATTTCTGCGGCCTCTCTTATGTGTACAAACATTACCTGGTTGTCACTTTTTAGAAAATCCTCGTACTGTTCTAACAGATATTTGGTTGGTAAATCGTTATATTCTGTAAAAACTTTTTTTAAATCTGCTAAAAACTTTCTGGATTTATTGTCTTTTTCCCCGTTCCAGCCATTTTCTTTCGCAATTTCCTTAATAGGGGTTATGGCAGATACATTAAAGATTTTATATTTTGTATTTATGCTTTCACATAAGGTATCTTTTCCAACCCCACCTTTTCCATTTATTACCACAACTAATTTTTTGCTTTTCTCCATTGTCTTTTCCTCAATTTAACAAGTTCTATGAAATTTACCACAACGTATTTTCCTGCTACTGTTCACAGATGCCATTAACCATTTCTTTCCCATATTTACTGTGGAGCATGTTCTATCATATCATTCCTCTTTTAATTCGTAAATATCCTTTTGAAAATTTTCGCCCGGCTTTTGTTTGGTTTGTTACCGGTAACCAAGTGAACAGTAATGTTGACTTTAGCTTGGGAATACAATACAGATAATTCCGGATAACCAGACAACTACTAAAACTCCTATGACATAAAGTGTATTAAAAAATGCAAATGAACCGGAAAACAATACTACTATAATCTGCTCTATAACAACTACTATAGAAATCTTTCTCATAAATTCTTTTAAATATTCCGCTCTTACTTTCCAAATGTCTTCTTTTCTAACAGGCATCCATTTAAGCATTTTATAGATGTTTATTTGCTTTCCGTTTTCAAATACTATCAAATATGGTCTTAAATGTAAAATCACGCTCCAGCCAAGACAAACAAAGGCATAGACTGCCATATATATTTCACCTTCTACAAAAGTCATTAACGTTAAAAATAACCCTGCTACAAGAAATATATATTTTCCTATGCTAAACATGAGGAAATTGTAGCTTTCCTGCTTTTTGTATAGTGCATCAAATTTTTTTACTTGTTCCATCTATTGCCTCCTAATGTTTCTGTAAACTTGTACTCAAATTTGTTATGTAAACTTATTTATTATCTTATTTAAACAATATTTTCTTTAAACTGTACTAGTCTTCCCTCTTTCATAATACCGGAATAATCTGCCTGAAATTCCAATTCATCCTGAATATGGCTTGTCATAATAATGGAGGCTTTCTCCTCTGCAATAATACTTCTTAAAATCTTATAAAAATCCTTGCGAAATACCGGGTCCATTCCGGCAGTGGCTTCATCTAGTAAATAAAGCTTTGGCTTATATGCCATGGCAAATGCCATCTGAAACTTCATAAGCTCGCCTCTGGACATTTTTCCCACAATTTTGTGGGCGGATAATCCCATTTTTTTCATACTGTTTAAAAATTCCATGCCGTCCCAATTTTCATAAAACACCGAAAGCAGATTTGCATTTTCAAGTGCCGAATACTGCTTAAAAAAAATATTTTCCTCTGAAACAAACCCAATCCGGCTTAAAGTTTTTTCATGGTCTATGAAAATTTCTTTTCCATCTAAATAGATTTCTCCGGTATATTGTTTCTTTTTATCCAAAATGGTTTTAAAAAGTGTAGTCTTTCCTGCACCGTTTTCCCCTGCCAGAACCATTATGAAGCCTGCTTCCAAAGAAAATGTTACATCATTTAAAGCAAATCCTTTTTTTGTTCCAGTTACATGATTGCATGAAAGCAGCATTTTCTCACATCCTTTCTTCCTCATATAAAGTTTCCACCATATCTTTTATGTCCTCCTTGGAAAGTCCTGCTTTTTTGCAGTCTGACAACACTTCTGTGAGCCTTTTTTCTAACATCATGATCTGTTTTTCTTTTAAGTAGGTTTTATTATATTCACATACATAAAAACCTTTACCTGCTACTGAACGAATAAGACCTTCTTTTTCAAGTTCTTCATAGGCTCTTTTGGTAGTGATGACACTGACTTCCAATTCACTGGCAAGTGCCCGGATGGACGGAAGTGCCTCTCCTGCTGTTAGATTTCCGGTCACAATTTCATTTTTTAATTGATTGACAATCTGCTCATAGATTGCCATAGTTCCCTGGGTTCTAATTACAATTTTCATGTTTTCCTCCGGTATTTTCTGTATGATTTCACTATTTCTACAATACTTTTGCCGGAACACTCCTGCACCATTTTTCTTTAGAAAAATTTATTTATCTTTCTTTCCGTAGCCGGCTTCATAATTAACAGATAAGTCCATAACTTTTTTATAATAACGGGTTACCAGCTTAAAAAATACAAAAAACTGTAATCCCAGACAAATTCCCACAATAATATAATCAAACCGGGAAGAAACTAACATTGGCGTTATAATTACCATATTAAAAACTCCTATTAACGAAAACAAATCCCAAATAAAAAAAGTACCTGACAAATGATTTTTTTCTGAATAAATATTACGTTTTCCATCTGTAGACCAGTAGCACCAATAAATATTTACGGAAACTACATAAAGAAACAAAATAATAAACTCTATTATCAGATACAATGGCGAGATGTAGTCCTTTATAAAAAGTACCGAATTTACAACCAAAAATAATATAAGCGGCAAACTTACCCGAAACCTGAAAGCGGTTTTGAAATAAGTAATTCTGTCTTCTTTTGACATAGGACAAAGAAACAAGGTTTTATGTATTCTGTTTGGATATAATCTGGAAAGTAAAATGCCAAGAACCATGGGAATTACAGCGCATAGGTATACCATTGACTGCCTGGCCTTCATATCCGTCACCAGTGGAAACGCAATGAAATACAAGTAACCAAACCAGCCTTCTTTTGCCAGATTTTTCCATGCGCTTTTCCAGCTTTGTATATAATCTGAAACAACCATTTTAAGCATGTTTTTTCTCTCCCTTCACGATAAAATACATAATATCCTCTATGGTTGGAATTTCTACTAAAAGTTCCTTGTCATATTCACTCCACCTTGTATGCTTCACTAAAGCTTTAGAAGAATATTTTCCGTTCTCCTTGTGTAAAACCAACTCTTTATTGATTAAATTAATTTTGTATGCTTCACCAGTTACAAGTCGGTACCTCTGCCCCATGGTTTCTTTATCCAGACTGAAAACTACTTTTCCATGATTAATAAATGTTACATAATCTGCCAGTCTGTCTAAATCTTTGGTAAGATGGGTGGATAAAATCACACTATGTTCTCCATCCTTTACAAACTGTACAAGAATTTTAAAAAAAATTTCCCTAAAATCCGGGTCAAAGTTGGCAGTTGGTTCATCCAATAAAAGCAATTTAGGCTGATGGGACAGGGCAAAGGCAAATTGAAATTTCAGTTTTTCGCCTTTGGAATGTTTTTTCAGCTTTTTATTTGCATCTAAATGAAAGGTTTCACAATATTTTAAGAAAAGCTCCTCTTTATAATCTGAATAATATTTTCCGTACATTCCGGCATTTTCTATTAATGACAAATTCCCTGTAAACAGCTCTTCTGTAAAAACAAAACCAATGTCATTTTTGGCAAGTGCCTCTTCCTTTGTAATGTCAAAATCATTTATAGTAATTTGCCCCTGGTCCATTTCGTATAGTCCCATAATAAGATGAAACAAACTGGTTTTTCCGGCTCCATTAGGCCCAACTAAGCCCATGATGTAGCCTTTTGGAAGTTGGAAGGATATGTCCTTTATCTGGAAGTTTCCTAGAGTTTTACTTACGTTTTGTACTGTTAGCATGATGGGTGGTCTCCTTTTGTGGTAAATGAAATAAGAGGTAGGTTAAGCTACGCCTTGTTCTATTGTTCTTAATTTTTATTGTGTATTAACTGTATATAAATATATATACAGCATATACATAGTCTTGTCAAGAAATTAATCTGAGGAATTTACAAAATGTAACAGTTCAGCCATAGCTTGTTCAATGTGCTCATTGATACAAGCTATGGCTGAACTGTTACTATAAAAAAACATACCAAAGTTTTACCCCTGATATGCTTTCTTTTATCTGTCATATTTCAATATATTATATTACTCAATTCACCCAACAGGCTTTCTCCGTCGTCACAAACTCTGTGAGCCATAAAGCGCCCAGCGTGTGCAGGCAGATAGTAGGTTGGCAGGCCGTATAAAGACGCCGGTCCTTATGCGCTGTCCCTAAAGCGCATTAGTACCGCTGCGTCTTTATCCGAGCGCCAGCGTGCCAGCCAACCTACTATCTGCCTGCACACGCGTCCCCCTATAAACCTCCACAAGTTCCTTACGACAACCTCATCTTAAAATCCTCATACCCAAACTCCTTCACAACCTTACAGTCCCCATTCTCTCTCATAAGAGCAATAGACGGTAAAGCCATGCCGTTAAATGTATTATTTTTCACCATGGAATAAATAGCCATATCCTCAAACTGCAGTCGACTTCCTGGTTTTAAAGGCTCATCAAAGGAATAATCTCCAATCACATCTCCTGCAAGACAGGTAGGACCGGCAAGGCGGTAAGTATATTTCTTTTCTCCCTGCTCACCAGACTTTGAAAGAGGTGGACGATAGGGCATTTCCAGTACATCCGGCATATGACATGCAGCAGAAGTATCTAAAATAGCAATCCGAATATCATTTTCTATAGTTTCAAGCACAGTAGTGTGCAGATATCCGGCATTTAGGGCAACTGCTTCTCCCGGCTCTAAATAAACCCGGACTTTATAAGCATCCTGAATGTGATTAATACATTTTTCAAGTAGGGCAATATCATAATCACTTCTTGTAATATGATGTCCACCACCAAAATTAATCCACTTCATCTGTTTCATATATGGTCCAAACTTCTCTTCCACAACTTTTAATGTTTCAGAAAGAGCATCTGCATTCTGTTCACAAAGGGTATGAAAATGCAACCCTTCTACCCCTTCTAAAAGCTCCGGTTTAAAAGAAGATAGAGGGATTCCAAGCCTTGAACCTTTGGCACAGGGATCATAAATTTCATGCCCCTGCTGGGTAGAATGTTCCGGATTAATCCGAAGTCCCACACTGGCCCCCTGCTTTCTGACTCTTTCCCCAAATCTTTCAAGCTGTGAAAAAGAATTAAACACCACATGTCCGCAAATGGACGCAATTTCATCAATCTCATTTTCTTTATACGCAGGCGAAAAAATATGATTTTCCCCTTTCATATATTCATGAGCAAGCTTTGCTTCATAAAGTCCACTGGCAGTAGCACCACTTAAATATTGCCCAATAAGCGGATAAACCGAAAACATGGAAAACGCCTTCTGTGCCAACAAAATCTTACATCCGGTCCTATCCATAACGCCTTTTAAAATCTCTAAATTGTTTTTTAATTTCCCCTCATCCACAATATAACAAGGGGTAGGTAACTGTTCTATTTTCACCTTATATTTACCTCTTTAATCTACAAGTTTCGGATCCTCCGAAATCTTCCACGGAAGTCCCCATTTATTTAGCGCCTCCATAAATGGATCCGGATCAAATTCTTCAATGTTGTAAACCCCTGCCTTCTTCCATGTGCCTGTCATAAGCATCATAGCACCAATCATAGCAGGCACGCCTGTTGTATATGCTACCGCCTGAGAGCCTACTTCCTTATAACATTCTTCATGATCACAGGTATTGTAAATGTAAAGCTTCTTTTCTACTCCATCTTTTTTTCCAATAAAAATACATCCGATATTGGTCTTTCCTTTTGTTCTTGGACCTAGTGAGGATGGATCCGGCAACACTGCCTTTAAAAACTGCAACGGTACAATTTCTTTTCCTTCGTACATAATTGGTTCGATGGAAGTCATTCCTACGTTTTCAAGGCATTTTAAATGAGTCAGATAGCTTTGTCCAAAAGTCATAAAGAAACGAATTCTTTTAATTCCGGGAATATTTAATGCCAATGACTCAATTTCTTCATGATGAAGTAAATACATATCTTTTTCACCAATTTCAGGAAAATCGTATACTCTCTTGATTTCCATTGGCTCTGTTTCTACCCAGTGTCCGTCTTCCCAGTAAGAACCCTTTGCAGACACTTCACGTATATTAATCTCAGGGTTAAAGTTAGTTGCAAATGGATAACCATGGTCTCCTGCGTTGCAGTCTAAAATGTCAATATAGTTAATTTCATCAAAGTAGTGTTTTAATGCATAGGCAGAAAATACACTTGTTACACCCGGGTCAAAACCGCTTCCGAGAAGGGCTGTAATACCGGCTTTTTCAAATCTTTCTCTATAAGCCCACTGCCATTTGTATTCAAATTTAGCTGTATCTTCCGGCTCATAGTTTGCTGTATCCATGTAGTGAGTCTTTGTTGCAAGGCAGGCATCCATAATAGTAAGATCCTGATATGGAAGAGCCAGATTTACTACAATGTCCGGTTTTTCTTTTTCAATAAGAGCAATCAGCTCATCTACTTTATCTGCATCTACCTTTGCAGTAGTAATCTTTGTTTTTGTTGTTCCCTCTAATTTTTCTTTTAGGGCATCGCATTTTTCCTTTGTTCTGCTGGCAATACAGATTTCCTCAAATACATCACTATTCTGGCAGCATTTGTGAATTGCTACACTGGCCACACCGCCACATCCAATAATAAGCGCTTTTCCCATTTTCTTATCTCCTTCTGATTTTCGTTGTATTTTTCTATTTATATTAACTTGTTTTTAACTTACTTATAATAGTTTCGGTTTACATAATATTATTTTTTTTGTATCGACTATACAAGACTCAAAAGTAACTCCCTAACCACCTTGCAGGCAGTTGCCGTTGAAATTCCGCTTGGGTCATAAGAAGGACTAAGCTCATTTACGTCACAAGCCACAATCTTACTGCCTTTACATACTGTATAGATAGCATCTAACAACTGTAAAAAAGTGACTCCCCCTGCTTCCGGTGTTCCTGTTCCCGGAAAAACAGACGGGTCTAATACATCTAAATCAATGGTAAAATAAACCGGTTTCCCCTTTAAGTTTTCTACCACTTCTTTTAAGCCTTCAAAGTCAAATTTTCTAGTGGAAACATGGTTTTTTCCCCATACAAACTCTTCTCTGTCGCCGGAACGGATTCCAAACTGAAAAATCCTTCCATCTCCTAAAATATCATGGCATCTTCTAAGCACACAGGCATGAGACAGCTTCGCTCCCAAATAGTCATCCCTTAAATCCGCATGAGCATCAAAATGAATGATGTGAAGGTCCGGATATTTCTCTGACACTGCTCTGACTGCACCTAAAGTAACTAAATGCTCTCCACCAATCATAAGAGGCAGTTTTCCATCCTCTAAAATTGTTTTGGTTCTTTCTTCAATATCAGAAAGTGCCAAAGAGGCATCTCCAAAGCAAAGTTCCAAATCTCCACTGTCAAAGAAATTATAATCTGTAATATCCTTATCCAGATAGGGGCTGTAGGTTTCAAGACCAAAAGACTCTCCCCTGATTGCCTTACTTCCAAATCTGGTACCCGGCCGATTGGAAGTGGTAGAGTCAAAAGGTGCGCCGAATAACACAACTTTTGCATCTTCATATTCACAGTCACAGCCAATAAAAGTTTCTACATTTTTATTCAACATCTCTTAAAAGCTCCTCTACATACGCAGGCAATGCAAAGCATCCGCTGTGTAATCTTGGTGTATAGTATTTAGTAACAATTCCAAGCATATTCCATTTGGTTGCATCAAAATCATGAATCGGATGATATTTTTTGGAAGCAAATCCAAACAACCAATGGCCTGATGGATAAGTAGGAATATGCACCTGATAAACCTTGCTTATTGGAAAACTTTCTACAATTCTCTTATGAGCTCTCTGGCAAGCAATGGCATCCTCCGGATAAAATGGACTTTCATGCTGATTTACCATAATTCCATCTTCCTTTAATGCTTTGTAGCAGTTTCCATAAAATTCCTTAGTAAATAAACCTTCTCCCGGTCCAAAGGGGTCCGTAGAATCTACAATAATCAAATCGTAAGCATTTTCTTTAGAACGAATGTAACGAAGTCCGTCCTCATAGTAAATATTCAGCCTCTTATCATCTAATCTACAGGCTGTCTGCGGTAAATACTTTTTACATACCTCCACAACCAATGGATCGATTTCTACCATGTCAATTTGCTTTATGGAAGAATAACGGGTTAATTCCCTTACTACGCCTCCATCCCCTGCGCCAATGACCAACACCTTTTCCGCTGTTGGATGAACTGCCATAGGTACATGGGTAATCATTTCATGGTAAATAAACTCGTCCTTTTCCGTTAGCATCATGTAACCGTCTAAGGTTAAAAATCGTCCAAATTCTTTGGATTCAAAAACATCGATTCTTTGAAAATCACTGTGTCCGCTGTAAAGCTGTCTGTCTACCCGGATTGAAAACTTCACATTAGGGGTATGTCTTTCTGTAAACCATAATTGCATTGCTGTCACTCCCTTCGTTACTGGTTACACCGTAACTTTTTTGTAATTATTCAGTGCCTTCATAATTACCTTTTTCTACTACTTTAACACATTTAACCTTTCAATATTGGCATCTTCCGGTCCGGTCATGGAACAACCTTTTTTCTTTGCATAATAAATGTATTCCACGATTTTTTCCGTAATCCGCTCTCCCGGTGCAATAATAGGAATTCCCGGCGGATAACACATAACAAATTCACTGCAAATACGCCCTACGGAATCTTTTATTGCTATTGATTCTTTTTCAGCATAAAAAGCTTCCTGTGGTGTTACTTCCACCATTGGCTCTATATATTCCTGGGTTAAAAGTCCTGTTTTATCCTTTTTATAGCGGCGTTTTACTTCTGCTAAAGCACTGACAAGACGTTCTATATCCTGTTTCCTGTCACCTACGGAAATATAAGCCAGAATATTGCCAAAATCTCCAAATTCTATTTGTATATCGTACTCATCCCGCAAAATATCATATACTTCAATGCCTGCCAGTCCCACATCCAACGTATTAACAGACAGCTTCGTTACATCAAAATCATAAATACTGCTACCATTTATTAACTCTCTGGAATAAGCATAATAATCGCCAATCTGATTAATTTCTGCTCTGGCATATTCGGCTAACTCCACCACTCTTGCGTATTCTTCTTTTCCCCTTAGTGCCAGATTTCTTCTGGAAATATCCAGACTGGACAATAACAGGTAGGAACCGCTTGTAGTCTGGGTTAAATTAATAATCTGCCTTGCATAACCGGCATTAATCCCAGGACCAATTAATAAAAAGGAGCTTTGTGTCAAGCTTCCTCCTGATTTGTGCATGCTGACCGCTGCCATATCTGCTCCTGCCTTCATGGCAGAAATAGGAAGATTTTCTCCAAAATAAAGATGTGTACCATGAGCTTCATCGGCTAATACCTTCATGCCATGGCTATGGGCAAGCTTTACAATGGAACACAAGTCAGAACAAATACCATAATAGGTAGGGTTATTTACAAGTACTGCCACTGCATCCGGATTGTCTATAATTGCCTGCTCTACCTGAGAAAGTTCCATTCCTAATGAAATTCCAAGGCGTTGATTTACTTCCGGATTTACATAAACCGGCTTTGCCCCGCATAAAACAAGGGCATTAATCACACTTCTGTGTACATTTCTTGGAAGAATAATCTTGTCTCCCCGTTTACATACAGTTAATACCATACTTTGCACAGAGGATGTGGTGCCACCAACCATTAAAAAAGCATCTTCCGCTCCAAAAGCCTCTGCTGCCAGCTTTTCAGCCGCTCTGATAACCGATACCGGATGGCACAGATTATCTAAAGGCTTCATGGAATTAACGTCAATCCCAACGCACTGCTCTCCTAAAAGCCTTACTAAATCCGGATTTCCTCTTCCTCTTTTATGACCGGGTACATCAAAGGGTACTACCCTCATTTTTCGAAAACGATCTAATGCATCATAAATTGGTGCATCATTTTGAGTATATTCCACCATCTTTACTGTCTCCTTTACATTTACCGGTTACCGATAAATATTTCCATCATTTCTTTTTGAAGACTTGCCTCAATCTCTTCTCTTGTTTCAAATGGAAGCTTCTCTACATCATCATTAAACAGATAATCCTGGAGATTTCTTTCCTTTAACATCATCTTCGTGTGGAAAATATTGGCTTTTTCTACGTTAATATCTTCAATGTCGTATTTCTTTAAGATTTCTTCATCAATAAAATTCTGAATGGAAGTTATTTTATGGTCCATAAACAGCTTTTTGCCAAATACATCTCTTGTAAAGCCCCTAACTCTGTAATCCATTGTAATAATGTCTGAATCAAAAGAGCGAATCAAATAATCAAGTGTGGAAAGAGGGGTAATTTTACCACAGGTTTCCACATCAATATCCACTCTGAAAGTAGCAATGCTGTTTTCCGGATGGTACTCAGGATATGTGTGAACGGTTACATGGCTCTTGTCCAAATGAGCCACAATAGTATCTCCCATAGGCACCATGGAATCCTCTGCAATTAAAATGGTTACGGAAGCCCCCTGGGGATCATAATCCTGCCGGGAAATATTTAAAATCTTTGCTCCAATCATTTCAACAACGTCCACCAAAATCTTTGTCAAACGTTCTGAATTGTACTCCTGATCAATATATGAAATATAATCCATCTGCTCTGCAAAGCTTTTGGCATAGCAAACATCATATATGTTAAAGCTTAAGGATTTTGTTAAATTATTAAAACCGTATAATTTTAATTTACCTTCCATGGGACTCTTCCTTTCCATGTATGTGAACTACCCATTGTCTAAAGCCAATACTTTCTCTGTCGCCATAACAAAAAACGCAGATAAAAGGTTTTCACACCCTTACCTGCGTTACGTATCATCTGATAATTTTTCAAATTTCCTACGGAAAATACAGTACACGAAACCGTACCGATTATTAAAATTAAAACAGATTATGACCAGAGTCTATATAGCAAATACTTACTTTTACTACTCTTATTGACCGTTTCACAAGTTTTGTGTATATACAAATACACGGGTTATGAAGTAACCAACTTATAAAATTTGAGCTTCTAACTCAATCAATAAGGAAACCATGAACAAAATCTGTTTCCATACGTTTATTAATATAGCATATGGGAAAGGTTATGTCAATAAAGCGCTAAAAAGTAGTTTTTCTATTCTTCTGTTTTCATGCCATTTACATATTCTACTACGGTACATCCCTGCTTTTCACAATTATCTAATATTTCTTTTCTGTAAAAAACAATTTTGTCATTTGATTTTTTAAAAACCTTATAAATAAAAAATTCAATAAGGCTAAGTATAATGCCAAATATTAAAGTATCTATAATATCGCTATGGCAGGCCGTAAATCCAATGGCGAGTGCAGTAAAAATAATATAAAAAGCTCTCATTCCTTTTGTATTTGCAAGTTTAGCAGTTTCTGTCTTTAAAAACTCCTGATATTCATTAGGAGTCATTTCAGGATTCCCTTTCTTTCTCCGCTTTTTATTTATTCTGTTATATTTTTTTACAAGCTCTCCCGGTAGTTCTTTTACAATATTATCTTTCATAGTTGCATTAAAGGAAAACTCATTTTTAATTGTTTCCGAATAAGAAAATTCTTTGTACTCCTGTCCAGGCTTTTTCCCTTTTTTAATGGTTCCGTATTTTTTGTACCGGTAAATACAACCGGCCACTAAATATACTACTATATACACAAGAGAAATTAATATTACCGGATAGGCCTTTATGGAAAAAGACACTTTACTTGCCATCCAAGAAGATGCTGCTATTCCTCCGATTAAAACTACTGCACAAATTCCATAATATAAATTGATACTACGTTTTTTCCATTTATAAAGAGTGGGAGTAAATAAAAGCTCCAC
>JAFSDJ010000066.1 GCA_017436305.1 Lachnospiraceae bacterium | reverse complement strand
TATTCATAGCATGAGCCTCCGGTTTGTAATTGTTTCTAGCAACTCAATTATACCAAAACCTTCGGTTTCATGCTATTTTTATGCCAGTTATTATTGAATTTTCAAGGTGCATAGGCACATTTTAATGTGCGAAGTTTGAGTAATATGACTCTATCGTCCATGGATAGAAATTATTGAATGCGAGGTGTGTGATGGTTGCAGTTATGAATTGACCATTACATACTCTGATAATAGAAAAAGAAAATTACACGGAGATTTAGGTGGAGGAACTGTCGATAAAACAGCAACGAACTTCCTTTGTAGTATCCCGGAAATGAAAACTAGAATAGAAGTATGAAGTATAGGGGATGAAGTTGTGAAGTCCAAATCATTTAGCAATATCTTTAAAAGAAAGCTTGCAAAATTCAGTGAAATTTTGAATATATATTAATCTGCTTTAGCCGTAAAAAAATAGGCGAAAAAGTTGAATTAGAAATGGAAATATGGTAAAATAGTCATGATTAAATACTAACTAAAGAGGAGAGGGTGTCATGGGAAAACAAAAAAGTAAAACTTCGGGAAATTTCTTCAATTTTAGAGGTGTACGAATTGAAAAGCGTCTTAAAAAAGCCTTCAATATCGTAAGCATTATTTCTGCAATTGCCTCCTTGATTGGCTTAATTGGCATTGTAGTAGTAACGTCAAATTTTAAGAATGCAATGAACAATTATGCATTGCCACAAGGGGATATCGCATTGTTTATGAACGAATATGCTGAGTGCCGTTCTAACATGCGTGGTATTATCGGTTATGAAGACCAAGAGTTGATTGATTCTTTATTAGAAAAGCATGCTACACGTAAGGAAAAAACTTATGAACGTTTAGCTGATATTGAAAAAACAATGGTGACAGCAGAAGGTCATGCGGCTTATGCTGAGATTAAAGAAGCATTGGAAAATTATTTTAAAGTGGAAGCAGAAGTTATTGAGATAGGGGCAACTACAGACCAGGATTTATGCCGTAAAGCACAGGAAAAAGCAATAAATGAACTTGCACCATTGTATGAAAAATTGGATGAGGTAACCTTAAATCTGATGAATGTTAATATTGAAAAAGAACATGAAATGGAAAAGGTGTGCAATGTTTTAGAATATAGTGCTTTGATTCTCATGGCAATTTTAACAGTTGCAATCGTTGTTATTTCCAGAAGAGTTAGTGTAGTTATTGCTAATGGAATTTCAAAACCTTTAAATGAATTAAGTGACCGTTTGGAAACTTTTGAAAAAGGTGATATTTCATCCCCATTCCCGGATTATCATGAAGACGATGAAGTGGGAGAGATGGTACGGACAGTTTCAGCAACAACAGCGAAATTACAGAAAATCTTTGAAGATTTAGAAGGCTTACTGAATCAGATGGCAGATGGTAATTTCAATATTAAAACTTCCTGCGAAGAGGAATATATAGGTGAATATGAAGGATTATTATTAGCTATCCGACAGATGAACCGTAAAATGGATACCGCATTAAAAGATGTAAGAAATGCATCTGAAATGGTATCAGCAGGTTCCTCCAATTTAGCAGAAGGTGCACAGGCATTAGCAGAAGGAGCAACAGACCAAGCGGCTTCTATTGAAGAAATGCAGGCAACTATGGATGAGCTGACTAGTGGCCTGGAAGGATGTGCAGTTGATATGAACAATGCATACTGTAAAGCAGAAAGTTGTGCAGTATCAGCGGAGGCAAGTCAGGCTGAAATGAAAGGCATGGTATCTACCATGGAACGTATCAGTGAAACTTCCAGTGAGATTGAAAGCATTATCGGTGAGATTGAAGATATTGCATCTCAGACTAATTTATTAAGTTTAAATGCAGCTATTGAAGCGGCGAGAGCAGGAGATGCAGGCAAGGGATTTGCAGTTGTAGCAGACCAAATTCGTAACCTTGCAGAACAGAGTGCAAAATCAGCTGTTAATACAAGAGAATTAATAGAAGGTTCCGTAAATGAAATTAATGCAGGTACGAAGGCTGCATTAAAGACAGCAGAAGTGTTGGAAGAAGTTGTATCTTCTGTAAAAGGTATTGCGGATATTTCCAAAGAATTGAGTGAAAATATTAAATTACAGGTAGAGTCTATAGAGCAGGCACATGAAGGAATTAACAGAATTTCAGAAGTTGTGCAAAATAATTCTGCAACAGCAGAAGAGTCATCTGCCACCAGCGAAGAATTGTCAGCACAGGCAACAAGCATGGATGAGTTGGTAGCGAAATTCCAATTAAGAGTATAGTAGAAGTGAAATGAGTGGTATTTGATTTAAATACTACTCATTTTTTTACCCTGTTTTTGTAAGAAGCAACTAGTGAAATTTTTGGTTTTACATTGGAATTGAAATATGATAGTATATATGTAAATTCTTATATAAGTAAGTGTATTATTTGCCAAATTTGGCAGAACGGAGAGTGTTATGGGGAGTATAGAGAAGAAAGATGATGATATATCTATCTTTATTGAGGATAGAGAATATATAGCCAATACCTATGTGCTAAGATGTATTTTCGTAACAATGTTTATTTTTTCCGGAATCTTTTTATTAAATGTGGCAGGGATATTTGTTATTGAACAATCTTTGATGAGAAAGGCTTATATTAGCGCATTAACTATTTATCTGATAATATATCTTACGTCAAAACACGTGTCCCTTTCTGACGAAAAAAATAAATATTTCTTTTTGTTAGGTTCCATTTTGATAAATACTGTAATAGGAGTTTTCGTTACATATCATGCTGTTTTACTTCCTATTATGCCTTTTTTGTATGCAACCTTATATTCTTCAAAAAAGGTAATGAAATATGTGTATATGCTCACCGTGTTTAGTACTGTTGTTATAGTTTACGGTGGATTCTATTATGGATTATGTGATGCCAATATGGCATTGCTCACATGTAACAATTTGCAAGATTATTTAGTGGATGGGCAATTTGCTTTGACAGCAGTTAATTCTAATCCATATGTAACTCTTATGTTATTTTTCGCAATGCCACGATGTCTCATATATATTGCATTTGGATTTGTATGTAATAACATTTATAAAGTTGTTTGTGGCAGTATTGAGAAAGCTAAAATATCAGCCGAACTGGAAAAGGCAAAGGAAGATGCTGAAAATGCCAATAAAGCAAAGTCCCAATTTTTGACCAGAATGTCCCATGAAATAAGAACGCCTATTAACGCAGTACTTGGGATGAATGAAATGATTCTCCGCGAGAGTATGGAACCGGAGACAAGAAAATATGCCCATGACATTAAGGGCTCAGCAAAAGCACTTTTAAGTCTTATAAATGAGATACTTGATTACTCAAAGATAGAATCCGGGAAAATAGAGATTATTCCCGATAATTATGAAATTAGCAGTATGTTTCATGATTTGTACAATATGATGAGTATAAGGGCAAACGATAAAGGGATTGATTTAAAATTTGATATTGATCCCAATATTCCCTGTGAATATTATGGTGATGATATTCGAATTAGGCAGGTTCTTGTAAATCTTCTAACAAATGGGCTGAAATATACCATTGAAGGAACTGTAACCATGTCCGTTACCGGTAAAATAGAAGGAGAGAATGCAATTCTTCATTATTCTGTAAAAGATACGGGAATTGGTATCAAAGAAGAAGATTTAGGAAAACTGTTTGTTCAATTTGAACGAATTGAAGAATCAAGAAACCGTAATATAGAAGGTACGGGTCTTGGAATGAATATATGTGCACAGCTTCTTAGATTAATGGGAAGTGACTTAAAGGTTGAAAGTGAATATGGAAAAGGCAGTGAATTTTATTTTGACATTGTGCAGAAGGTCACTAATTTTGAGCCGTTAGGAGATTTTCATAAGCGAATTTTCAGTACAGACACAGAATATGAATGTGATAAAAATTATGTTGCAGAGGATGCTAAGGTACTGGTTGTAGATGACAATGAGATAAATAGAAAAGTATTTAGAAATCTGTTAAAAAGAAATCAGATTAAGGTATATGAAGCAGAAAGTGGAGAAGAGTGTCTTGCTATATTAGAGAGACAGAAATTTGATATAATATTCTTAGATTATATGATGCCAATTATGGATGGTGTTGAGACACTGCATGAAATCAAAGATAGAGATTTATGTGGCGATACTCCTGTCATAATGCTTACGGCTAATGCGATTGTAGGAGCCAGGGAAGAATTTTTAAACGAAGGATTTGACGATTATCTGACCAAACCAATTGCACCGGACAAATTAGATATGATAGTTTTGAATTATCTTTCAAAAGACCTTGTAAGTGAAGTGGATTGCATAAAAGAAGAAGAGCATTCTGGCGGTAATCAAAATTTACCACAATTAGAGGAGTTTGATTTTGATTATGCAATGAATATACTTAAGAGCGAAGAATTAATATTAATAACTCTTAAAGATTTCTATACTTTTATGGAACGTTTGCCGGGGAAACTTTCCCGGTTGTTTGATGCAATTAATCAGGAAGAAATAAGAGCACTTTACAAGATAGAAGTACATGCACTGAAAAGCACGGCAGCTACGGTAGGGGCTTTGATACTTTCTAAATTAGCCAGAATGTTAGAAGTGGCAGCTGTAGAAAATAATGTAGAAAGAATTACTGTTTTACATCCTGTACTATTGGATGAAATTGAAAAACATAAAAAGCGCATAGCTACAATTATGCAGGACCCGGAAGATAAGGTTGTGTTAAAAAATTTAAAAGAAATATTGCCGTATTTAGATATGTTAAAGGTAGGTATTGAAAATGATGACTACGATACGGCAGACGTTATTTGTGACGAAATCAGTAAGTATGTATATCCGGCACAGATACAGACCATGATAGATGAAATTGCCAGTCAGGTAACTAATTTGGAAGCTTGTGAGGCAATCATTAATATTGACAAGCTGAAGATGAAAGTTGAGGGCTAAACATGGCAAAAATTTTTATTATTGGAAAAAGTAATGTAGAGCTTCAAGGCATTAACAAATATTTAAGTGATCAACATGACGTACAGATATGTGTAGATAATTTTCCTTTGGTTAAATCTTTGTTAAAGATAAAACAGCCGGATTTGATTATTGTCAGTCTTATTGGATTTGATATAGTAAATACAGGTATTTTTAGTGAATTAAAAACGAACTATTCAAGGACACATATTCTTTGTATAGGAACTGAAAACGAGCAAGAGTGTTTTAATGAGTATTTTAAGCTGAAAAATTTTAATATACTACAAAGACCTGTAACTAATGAAAAGATTAAGGAGGAAGTGGAAAAACTACTTGATAGTGAAAATGATTATGAAGAGAAAGATAATAACTCATTTATAGAGACGGCAGAACAGAAAAGAAAAAATATTTTGCTGGTTGATGATAATGCAACGCAACTACGTATGTTGAAAGCAATGCTTAATAGTAAATATGATGTGCAAATGGCTACATCGGGATTGAAAGCTTTAACAATGATAGGGAAGAAGACACCAGATGTTATTTTATTGGACTATGAAATGCCTTTATGCGATGGGAAAATGACTTTGGAGATGATCAGGGAGATTGATGAAGCAAAGAGTGTTCCGGTTGTATTTTTAACAGGTGTAAGAGATAAGGAACATATTGAGGCAGTTTTAAAACTTAAACCGGCAGGTTATCTGTTAAAACCGGCAAAAACAGAGTTGATATTTGATACGTTAGAGAAAATTTTCGAAAAATAATTCCAACTATAAAAGATTAAATATAAAAGCGAACAAACTCCCCGTAAAAGGGTCCTTTTGTTCGCTTTTTTCTATTTGACCTACAGTTTATAAGATATAAGCTGCTAATAAAAATTACAAAATTGTATCAATACTAAGATCAGTTTCCTTAGATAAATCCAAAAATGTCCCATCCTCTAATTGAATGGTAGGCTTTGACAAATAATCCTTATTTACGAACACAATTTTTCCAATCCTGCCGTCAGACAGACGAACTTCACTGTTTAAATATGTCAAGACTACGTTTTCAAGGAAAGTTATAATATACTGGGGATCATAGCGTTGTAAGCCTTCCTTTTCGTATATTTCAATAACTCTGAAAGGACAAAGGGCACCACGATAGACTCTGGCAGCAGTCATGGCATCATAAACATCTGCAATGGCTACTATTTTGGCGAACTTATCAATCTTATCAATTGGAAGTCCAAAAGGATAGCCCTTACCATCGCAACGCTCATGATGCATTAGAGCAGCATTTTTAATATGCTCATCAATATCCTGATCCCTTAAATTGCGATAGCCTTCAAGTGTGTGTGTTTTAATCAGATTGTATTCCTGGTCGGTAAGCTTATCGGGTTTTTTTACAATGCTGTCAGGAATGGAAAGCTTACCAATATCGTGAAATACACCACAAAGAGTAGCAAGTCTGATATCTTCTTCGTTCATATGGAGCCAGCCGGCAAATACATTACAAATAAGCCCAACATTTAAGCAGTGAGCATAGGTTAAATCATCATACTGGCGCATGTTTTGCAACATATCAAATATGTTGACATGACCATGACTGGTATTTAATAATGACAGGGTGTCCTCTAAAATGGCATCTGTATTAATAGGCGAACCTTTTTGGACAATATCGTTAATGCTATCTTTAAATTCTGTAAGGGTAGCATCAAAACTCGTTTTAAACTCAAGAAACTCAGGACTTCTCTTCACGCGTTCAGAATATGACAGCTTAGTGGGGGCAGGTTCAGGGGGCGTTTCGGCCTCCTCAATCTTAACAGCCATAATAGAATAAGAATCCAAACGGGTAATTGACTGGTCTGTAAGAGGTAGTCCCTTTGCAAGAATTAATTGCCCGCTATGACTATAAACGTCTTCAGCAGTAATCATTCCAGGTTTCAAATTTGAGAGGAGAATTAATTTTTTCAAAACACCACTCCTTTGACAAATTCTCATATACCCATTATAAAATTTGCACAGTAAAAAGTCAATTAGAACAAGAAAAATTGGTAAAAATCTCTTTTTCTATAGAAAAGAAATATGTTATTATAAAACAAGTTTGTGAACATTTTTCTTTTTGCTTTTTTTCTACAGAAAAATGTGATACAATAGCAAATGATGTGTAGATTTCTCTATTTTTATATTAGAGGATTTACTTTCAAATTTATGTAAGGAGCTATGAGCCATGTCAGAAGAAAAAGACATAGCTGTAGCGGCCAGAGAAAAAAGAGCAAAACGGGTGCAGAGATTAAAAAAGACTATTATTATCGCCCTGTTTCTGGCAATTTTGCTTCCTATCCTTCTTTGTATTATTCTGTTTGTAAGAGTGAATCATTTGGAACAGGAAATTCAAAATTTAAAGGCAGAGAGGGAACTGCAAAAAGTGGAAGAAGCAGATGCACAGATAGAAGTTGCTCTGTCCGGTCAGGAGGCAGAAGAAGAGCCTGGTAACAGCATAAAAACAGTAAGGCAGGGAGAAAGCATAGAAAAGGAAAAGACAACAAAGGTATATTTGACCTTTGATGACGGACCAAGTAGCAATACGGTAGCAATTTTGGATATCCTTGCCAAATACAATGTACATGGTACCTTTTTTGTGGTTGGCAAAGAAGGGGAAAAAGATAAATCTCTATATAGAAGGATTGTTGAGGAAGGGCATACTATTGGGATGCATTCTTACAGTCACAAATATAATGAGATTTATGCAAGCAAAGAGGCTTATTCCCAGGATCTTTTAAAGCTTCAGGAGTATATTTATGAAACAACCGGTACATGGTCCAGAATATGCAGGTTCCCGGGAGGAAGCAGTAATACAGTAAGCCAGGTTGATATGGCAGAGCTGATTAGCTATCTTAAGGAAGAGGGTATTGATTATTTTGACTGGAATGTTTCGAGTATGGATGCAGCAGGCCGCACGCTATCAGCAGAGGAAATTGCAGAAAATGTTTTGTACAATATAGATGAATATTCAACGGCAGTAGTGTTAATGCATGATGCGGATGATAAAACAACTACAGTGGAGGCATTACCGATTATTTTAGAGACACTTTTGGCTATGGATAATGTGGAAATTCTTCCTATTACAGACGAAACTGTAAGAGTACAGCATGTTATTAATAATGAAAAAAAAGAGTAGGAACAACAGACGGAGGATAAAAAATGGGATTTTTTCAAGATTTAAAAGAAGATTTGTCGCAGGCAGTAAATGAACTTATGCCAGATGAAGTTTTATTTGAAGAAGAAAATCAGGAAGTGAAAAAAACAGACGAATTAGCACAAGACGATAAGGAAGAGTCAAAAGAGACGGAAAATCAGCAACAAAAGTCGGAAATTGCTATTGATCCGGAAGAATTAGAAGCACTGTTAGGGGAAAATGAGAAAGAAGAAAATGAAGAAAAAGAAGAAGAGACTATTTCCCCGGAAATGGTTGCTGATATAGAAGCTGCTTTATTGGAAGCCGAAAATGAAGGAAACGATGAAGTGGAAGAAATTGAAGAAATTGAAGAAATTGAAGAAATTGAAGAAGTTGAAGAAGACATAAACCAAGAGGATGAACTGGAAAAGGCTTTGAAGGCAGAAATGGAAGAAGCTGCAAAGAGCTTAAAGCCTTTTAAATTTACAGCAGTAAAAGAAGAAAAATCAAAGGAAAAAACAATAGAAAAACATGAAAGTAAAGGGGATAAAAGAATGACAGAGTCAACCAAACTAACAGGTGTAGCAACAGATGAAACAGCAGTAATTACAGCAGGAATGACAATTAGTGGTGATATTAGTTCTAGGGGATCTATTGATGTACTTGGAACTATTAATGGTAACGTTGAGTCTTTAGGTAAGCTGGATATAGCAGGAACTATTAATGGTGATTCTAAGGCAGCAGAAATCTATGCAGAAAATGCCAACATTACAGGTGAGGTTCGTTCAGAAGGTGCTATTAAAATTGGACAGAGTTCTGTTATTATTGGTAACATTTATGCCACAAGTGCAGTGATTGCCGGTGCTGTAAAAGGTGATATTGATGTAAAAGGACCAGTTATATTAGATACTACTGCAATTGTTATGGGAAATATTAAATCCAAAGCTGTTCAGATTAATAATGGTGCAGTTATTGAAGGTTTATGCTCACAGTGCTATGCAGAAGTAAATCCAACCGCATTTTTTGAAGATTTAAAAAAGAAAAAATAGGAGTGAACTAATATGAAGCGAATTATGTTAAAGCTTAGCGGAGAAGCACTGGCAGGACCTAAGAAAACAGGATTTGATGAGGAAACTGTAAAAGGTGTTGCCTATCAGGTAAAAGAATTAGTAGATGCAGGCGTTCAGGTTGGTATTGTAATTGGTGGTGGAAATTTCTGGAGAGGACGTTCCAGTGAAACAATTGACAGAACAAAAGCAGACCAGATTGGAATGCTTGCCACTATTATGAACTGTATTTATGTATCAGAAATTTTCCGATATGTAGGAATGCGTACCAGCATTTTAACACCTTTTGAATGTGGTTCTTTCACAAAGCTCTTTTCTAAAGACAGAGCCAATAAATATTTTGAAAAAGGTATGGTAGTTTTCTTTGCAGGTGGTACAGGACATCCATACTTCTCCACCGATACAGGTGTGTTACTAAGAGCAATTGAAGTAGAAGCAGAAGTTGTATTATTGGCAAAGGCAATCGACGGAGTGTATGATGATGATCCAAGAAGCAATCCGGATGCAAAAAAATACGACAGTGTTACAATTGATGAGGTGATTGCCAAAAATCTTCAGGTTGTAGACATGACTGCATCAATTTTAGCAAGAGATAATAAAATGCCAATGTGGGTATTTGGTCTAAATGAAGAAAATAGCATTGTAAACACAGTAAAGGGCGACTTTACTGGTACAAAGGTAATTGTTTAGGAGGATAAGAAAAATGGATGAAAGATTAGTACCTTATGATGAGAAAATGAAAAAAGCATATGATTTTTTAGTGGCAGATTTTGCAACAATTCGTGCAGGCCGTGCTAATCCACATGTGCTTGATAAAATCAAAGTAGATTATTACGGAACACCTACTCCGATTCAGCAGGTAGGAAATATCAGTGTACCGGAAGCAAGAATGATTCAGATTGCTCCTTGGGAAAAGAGCCTTATTAAAGAAATTGAAAAAGCTATTATGAGTTCAGATGTGGGAATTACACCTTCTAATGACGGTTCGGTTATCCGCCTTGTTTTTCCGGAACTTACAGAAGAAAGAAGAAAAGAATTAGTAAAAGATGTTAAGAAAAAAGGCGAAGACAATAAGGTTGTGATTCGAAACATCAGACGTGATGGTAATGATGCCTTTAAGAAACTGGCAAAAACAGAAGTATCTGAAGATGAAATCAAGCAGTTAGAGGAGAAACTTCAGAAACTTACAGACAAGTATGTAAAGGATATTGATGCACTTGTTGATGAAAAATCCAAGGATATTATGACTGTATAGTTACTATAATATAATAGATTGGGGAACAGAAAGAAATGTCTCTGTTCCCAATTTCTATATGGGCGAAAATGCGGAAAGTGAGGAAGGCAGTATGAATGTGCCAAAGCATGTAGCCATTATTTTAGATGGTAATGGAAGATGGGCAAAAAGTAAGGGTATGCCTAGAAATTATGGGCATGTGCAGGGAAGTAAAACAGTAGAAAAAATATGTGAAGAAGCTTATAAAATGGGAATAAAGTATTTAACCGTTTATGCTTTCTCCACGGAAAATTGGAATCGTCCCCAGGATGAGGTAGAGGCCCTTATGAAGCTGTTACGAAACTACATGAAGACCTGTTTAAAGACAGCTGAGAAAAACAGGATGTGTGTACGGGTAATTGGTGATAAAACCGGACTGGACGAGGATATTAGAAATAGAATTGCCCAGTTAGAGGAGGCTACAAGGGATAATGATGGACTCCACTTTCAGATTGCCTTAAATTATGGAAGCAGACATGAGATGGTCAGAGCTATGAAAAACATGGCCAAGGACATAGCAGAAAAAAAGATGGAGCCGGAAGCTATTAGCGAAGATATTTTTGCAGAATATTTAGATACAAAAGGAATTCCGGACCCGGATTTGCTCATTCGTACAAGTGGAGAACAGAGGATTTCCAACTTTTTACTTTGGCAGTTAGCATATACAGAATTTTATTTTACCGATGTGCTTTGGCCTGATTTTACAAAAGAAGAGCTGTTAAAGGCGGTAGAAGCATATGGAAAGCGTGATCGCCGTTACGGTCTTGTAAAGGAGGACTAACATGTTTCTGGAAAGAGTTTTAAGCAGTATTGTTCTGGTTGTTGTACTGGCGGCAGCATTGCTTTTAGGCGGGGATATTCTATTTTTATTGTGCCTGTTTATTTCAGTAGTTGCTTATAGGGAAATGGCAAAAGCTACTAAGGTTAACGATAAAAAAGGAGACATAAATGCATTAGAGATTGTAGGATTGTTAGGCATTTTTGGATATTACGGAGTGCGTTTTTTTTCAGCCACAGAAACATATGTTATGTTAACTATTGCCCTTACATTGATTGGGCTTATGAGTGTGTATGTGTTTGCTTTTCCTAAGTATCATGCAAATCAGGTAATGGCTACGGCTTTTTCCTTTTTGTATGGACCGATTATGCTGTCTTATATTTACCTTACAAGAAATTTAGAGGATGGCATTTACCTTGTCTGGTTGATTTTTATAAGCTCTTGGATTTGTGATACCTGTGCTTATTTAGTGGGTTCTGCTATAGGGAAACATAAAATGGCACCGGTGCTTAGCCCCAAAAAGAGCGTTGAAGGAGCAATTGGCGGTGTTGCAGGTGCTGTTTTAGTTGGAGTGTTATATGGCTATGTTATGGTCCATTTTAATCTGTTAGAACTTAATAATATATGGATGATTGGGGTTATAACAGGAATTGGAGCAGTGATTAGTCAGATTGGAGACTTAGCAGCTTCTGCCATAAAACGCAACTTCAACATAAAAGATTATGGAAAGCTGATTCCGGGACACGGCGGTATTATGGATCGTTTTGACAGTGTTATGTTTACGGCACCGATGATTTATTATTTAGCAGTATTATTATTAAATAAAACGTTGTATTAATAAAGGGTACTGCTTACACAGCAACCGGATAAAAATGTCATTAAATTAGGAGGCAAACATGAAGAAAATTACAGTGCTTGGTTCTACCGGTTCTATTGGAACCCAGACGTTACAAATTGCAAGAGAACAAAGGGATAAGCTTCAAATAGTTGCTCTGGCAGCAGGAAAGAGTGTAGAAAAAATGGAGGAGCAGATTCGTGAGTTTGCTCCATCTTATGCAGTTATGTGGACAGAAGAGGCCGCAAAGGATTTAAGTGTAAGAGTAAAGGATTTACCGGTTAAGGTTCTTCATGGAATGGAGGGACTTCTTACTGTGGTGGCACTTCCGGAAATAGATACTGTAGTAACTGCTATGGTAGGCATGATAGGACTTCGTCCTACTATTGCAGCCATGGAAGCCGGAAAAACAATCGCTCTTGCTAATAAAGAAACATTAGTTACAGCCGGCCATTTAATTATGCCTTTATCCAAAAAGCTGAATGTGCCAATTCTTCCTGTAGATAGCGAACATAGTGCTATTTTTCAGTCTTTAAATGGAGAGCCAAAGGATAAAGTTTCCAAGATTTTATTAACAGCTTCCGGTGGACCTTTCAGAGGCAGAAAAAAAGAAGAATTAACAAATATTCAGGTGGAAGATGCCTTAAAACATCCAAACTGGTCCATGGGGCAGAAAATTACAATAGATTCTGCAACTATGGTAAATAAAGGGCTGGAAGTTATGGAAGCAGGATGGTTATTTAATGTAGGCCCTGAGCAAATAAAAGTAGTAGTACATCCTCAGAGTATCATACATTCTATGGTAGAGTATGTGGACGGTGCCGTGATTGCCCAGCTTGGAGTACCGGATATGAAGCTTCCTATTCAATATGCACTTTTTTATCCTGACAGACTTTTTAGAAATGACGAAACATTGGATTTTTATAAATTGGCTCAGATGACTTTTGAGGAGCCGGACTTAAATACTTTTACCGGTTTAAAATTAGCATTCGAAGCTTTTAAAATAGGGGGCAGTATGCCTACCGTATACAATGCTGCCAATGAAAAAGCAGTCAGCCTATTTTTAAATAGAAAGATAAAATTTTTAGAAATTCCTGAAATAATTGGGGAAGCTATGAGTAGACATACCAATATTGAGAATCCTTCTTTAGAGGAGATTTTAGCCACAGAGGCAGAATGTTACGAGTTTATAGAGAGCAGGTGGTAAAATGAGTATTTTGTTATTTATTCTTATATTTGCAACGGTAGTCATAGCCCATGAATTTGGACATATGATTATCGCAAAAATGAATGGAATAACAGTCGTTGAATTCAGTGTAGGAATGGGCCCCATTCTATTTAAGACTACAAAAAATGGAACCTTATATACAATCCGGTTGTTTCCCATTGGCGGAGCATGTATGTTTGAAGGAGAGGTTGGTTATAGTAGCGATGTACTGGGAGAAGGTAATGATAAGCCTTTGGAAGGTAAAAAGGATGAAAAGGATGAATTTGTAGCAAATACAGATCTTGAGAAAAAATCAGGTTCCTTTTTAGATGCAAAAGTAGGAGCCAGGATTGCAACGGTTGTGGCAGGACCTGTTTTTAATTTTATTCTGGCATTTTTGTTGGCACTGATTATTGTAGGGGGAATTGGTAGTGATTTGCCGGTAATTTCTCAGTTGACAGAAGGCGGTGCAGCCCAAGCAGCAGGACTTTTACCGGGAGATACCATTGTTTCTTTAAATGGCAAGAAAATTAATCTTTACAGGGAAATCAGCTTTTTCTCCATGCTAAGTGAGGGAGAGGAAATTGATATTGTATATATGCGGGATGGCAAGCAGTATGAAACAACTCTAACCCCGTTGTATGATGAAGAAGCCGGAAGATATTATATTGGTATTATGGGCGGCTATGAGTATACAAAAATGAATTTAACGGGAACTTTAAAATATAGCTGGTATGAAGTAAAATATCAGATTGACAATACCATAAAAAGTCTCCAGATGTTAATTCAGGGTAAGGTAAGTAAGGATGATGTGTCAGGACCGGTAGGAATGGCGCAGGCGGTAGATACCATTTATGATGCTTCCAAGTCATCAGGTGTTTACTATGTTTTCTTAAATATGCTAAGCTTTGCAATCTTACTTAGTGCAAACTTGGGAGTTCTTAATCTATTGCCGCTTCCTGCATTAGACGGTGGTAGATTAGTATTTCTTATTATTGAAGCAGTAAGAGGAAAGCCGGTTCCGCCGGAAAAAGAAGGCATTGTTCATTTTGTGGGGTTTGTGCTTTTAATGGTGCTAATGGTATTTGTGTTGTTTAATGATTTGGCAAGAATTTTCTAGTTGTCGGATTTGTGAGAATAGAAAAATTGTATGATATAATTTGACACGAATAAGATAGTGTAGATATGGGCTTTAAAAGGCTTTAGGAGTCTTTCAAAGCTCATTTTTTGTGGAAAATGCCAATTGTAGAGTAAGATAATGTGTGATATAAATAGAACAATTCAAAATCAAATCTTTTATATAAATTCTTTTTTAATTTTCCCAGAATAAAAAGCTTTTGGAAAGGAGCATATGAAAGGAAAAATTGCATATGGATATGTGTGGGAGACAGGCAATAAAAAGGCTGTTAATGAAGATTCGCTACTCCTTCGTACCATAAAAACAAAAAATGGAAGCCTTGTTGTAGGATGTATTTGCGATGGAATGGGCGGTATAGGAAATGGAGAATTGGCCAGTGGCTATGTGGCTGAGCAACTTGAACAGTGGGTTTTAAATGAGTGTTTACCGGCAATAAGACGAGGTGGAACGGCAGTTGTAATAAAAGGGAAAGGAATGCGTTTTTTCAAGAAAGTGAATAAAGAGCTGTTTTACCATATGAAAACAAAAAGGTTTCCTCTGGGAACAACGGCAAGTGTACTGATTTTATATGAAAAAAAGGGGTATATATTTCATATAGGAGACAGTCGGATTTACGGATTTTTTTCATACCTGTTTTTTAAAGGCATATCTTTGAGCAGACAGTTTACAAAAGACCACAGGAAAAAAACAAATGTGCTTACCAGATGTCTCGGACTGACACCCGATGGCAGGGTGGATTTTTACCAGTTTCAGATTCCAAAAGGAGAAAGTGGTTTTCTGCTTTGTTCGGACGGATTTTACAGGCAGTTTGATAAAGGGTTAAAAAAGTACCTTGCCCCAGCGAGATTAAAAAGTAATGCAGAGATTGAGAAACGATTAAAGGAAATTGTTAAGCGGTTAATCCAAAAGGGGGAAAGAGATAATGTGTCGGCACTTTATGTGAAGGTGTGGCGATGAAAAAAGGGAGGAGAAAACATTATGGAAGGAACTATTATAGGTAAAAAATATAAAATAATAAGACAACTTGGTAAGGGCGGAAATGGAAGTGTGTATCTGGCAGAAGATACAAGAGTGAGAAAATTATGGGCAGTTAAGCAGGTGAAGGAATTAAACCAGATAGAAAGAGAGATAGAGGCATTGAGATACATAAAGCACAAAAATCTGCCTCTTTTTGTAGATGTAATAAAAGAAGAAAATGAATCCTATTTAGTGATGGAATACATTGAAGGAAATACGTTAGAAGAAATATTAAAAGAAAAGAAAACAATTCCAAAAGAGGAGTGTGTAAGGATTTCACTGGAAATTTTGGAAGCATTAAAATGCTTACACAATCAGAATCCAACTATTGTATATGGGGATTTAAAGCCTTCTAATGTAATGATTGATAAGGAGGGAAATGTAAAGCTCATTGATTTTGGTGCTGCATTTTGCAAGGAGAAAAGAAAAGCAGCATATGGTACTTTAGGGTATGCTGCACCGGAACAGGTATTGCAGCATTTGTATTCTCCGGGAATTGACAGGCGGACAGATTTTTACAGCTTTGGTGTCCTGCTATACAAAATGATTACCGGAGAATTTCCAGTGGATACAAGTGGCACGAAAAAAATGAACCATCCCTATTTAAGTGAGGAACTTAAGGAAATTGTATTAACGTGTATTTCATTCGAAAAAGAAAAGCGATATGAAACGGAAGAACAACTGTCAGAAGCATTAAAAAAGCTTAGATTTTTGGAAAAAAGAAAGAAAAGACAAAAAGTAATGGCAAATGCTGTTTTTCTAATTCTTTTTTCTGTCAGTATTATATGTTTTGTATTGCATTTTAGGATTCCCGGGCAGTTTTTGTATCCGTCATTTGTGTTCTGGATGTTTTCCTTTTTGTGGTATATGGGATTTTGTAAAAAGAAAGAAGGGTTTTATAAAGGCGATGGGATTCGATTGTTACTTTCAGCAAAGAAAATTCCGGGCCTGGTGTTGTTAATTTGTTTTTTAGCTTGTTTTATGATGCTTCAGGGTGTTTCAGTATTTCCTGAAGTTCAGGCAAAAGCTGTTTATAATATGGAAAACCAGGTACCAAGAGATGAATATGGCAGAAAGATACTCATACGGGAGAATAAAGAAAAATAAAGAATAGCAAAGAAGAGAAAAAAACGCTTGTGTGTTTAAGTAGAATTAACTGAAGCAGGCAAATAATTAAAAAATAAAATACCAATTAAAAATACAATAAAATAACGTCAAATAATATTGACTGGGAGAAAGGAAAAGGTTATCATAACCCTATGAAGGGAGTGTAGACCATGGAAGATAACATGAAGGAATTTGTAGCATATTTAAGAAGATTAAAGAGAGATTTAGAAGATATAGAAAAGTTATTGGAAAATGGGGATACTGAAAAGGCAAAGGAGTTACTTAGAAATTTAAAAGAGGATACCCAGAAGGATATTGAGGCATAATAAAGGATGAGTGTTAATAGTGAATAAAGAGAAAGTTAGCATATGCTAATTTTATAAATATTAATTGACAAAATTTATCAATTATAATAGAATCATTAAAGCGACAGAAAAGTAAATAAACCCGTGAGGGAGTAGTTTGCAGCATAGCTGTGGTAATGTCAACATAATGATGAAAATCTGGTATTACCTTAAATAATGAGACTCATGGACGACGGCCTTATGAAAGCTGTTGTCTTTGAGTCTTTTTTATATATAAGCTTAGGGTGCGGGAAGTACTTTTTGCTAACAATGCGTGGCTAAGCACGGATCAAAAAAGCTTTGCAAAAGGGCTTATGAAATAACAGGAGGAAAAGAAATGAGCGTATTTACAATTTTAACTTTGGCAGTAGGACTGGCAATGGATGCCTTTGCAGTTTCCATCTGTAAAGGACTGGCAATGAAAAAGGTAACAGCGAAAAAAATGTTCATTGTTGGTATCTGGTTTGGTGGTTTTCAGGCACTTATGCCAACAATCGGGTATGTGTTGGGAGTACAGTTTCAAGACAAAATTACTGCTATTGACCATTGGATTGCCTTTGTACTGCTTGGCTTAATTGGTGTTAATATGATAAAGGAAGCACTTTCAAAAGAGGACGAGCATGCAGACGATTCTTTGGCATTTAGAACCATGTTTATTTTAGCAATTGCCACAAGCATTGATGCACTGGCCATTGGAATCACCTTTGCCTTTTTAAAGGTAAATCTGGCAATGGCAGTATCATCTATCGGAATTATAACCCTTGTTCTTTCTATGGCAGGGATAAAAATAGGAAATGTATTCGGTGTTAAATACAAATCTAAAGCAGAGCTTGCCGGCGGAATTATTCTGATTTTACTTGGAATTAAAATATTACTTGAGCATTTAGGGATTGTTAATTGACGAAAAAAATTCACAATAAAACGAAGTAACAGTTGGCGAAACAGCCTTGAGATAAAAAACGATAAATGCTATACTAAAACAAGAAGAATGTTTATAAAAACTATAGTTTATAGCGGAACTTTTACAATTTGTTTTATAAACCGGCAGTATATAAGGAATTTAAAAAGAAAGACGAAAAGGAAGGTAGCATATGTATCGGGATAACACAAAAGTAATCAAAATAGGAAATAAACTAATCGGAGGAGGCAATCCGGTTTTAATTCAGTCTATGACTAATACAAAAACTGAGGATGTAAAAGGAACGGTAGAACAGATTCACAGACTGGAAAAAGCAGGCTGCGAAATTATCCGTTGCACTGTGCCTACTATGGAAGCAGCAAAAGCACTTGCAGAAATTAAAAAACAGATTTCCATTCCACTAGTAGCAGACATTCACTTTGACTATAAAATGGCAATTGCAGCTATGGAAAACGGAGCCGATAAAATCCGTATTAATCCGGGAAATATTGGCGGCACAGACAGAGTAAAAGCAGTGGTTGATGTGGCAAAGGAGCGAAATATTCCAATCCGTGTAGGGGTCAACAGTGGTTCGTTAGAAAAAAATATTATTGAAAAATACGGGAAAGTAACGGCAGAAGGCATTGTGGAAAGTGCCCTTGATAAAGTAAAAATCATTGAGGATTTAGGTTATGACAATTTAGTAATCAGTATTAAATCCTCAGATGTTTTAATGTGTGTAAAAGCCCATGAATTATTAGTAAAAGAAACCAATTATCCACTTCATGTAGGCATTACCGAATCCGGTACATTATGGAGCGGAAATATTAAATCTTCTGTTGGTCTTGGCATGATTTTAGGTCAGGGAATCGGAGATACTATCAGGGTTTCATTAACCGGAGACCCGGTAGAAGAAGTAAAAACAGCAAAGCTGATTTTAAGAACCTTAGGACTTCGAAAAGGAGGCATCGAAGTAGTTTCCTGTCCAACCTGCGGACGTACACAGATTGATTTAATTTCCCTTGCATCAAAGGTTGAAGAAATGGCAGCAGATTATCCCCTTGACATAAAGTTGGCAGTTATGGGGTGTGTTGTAAATGGACCGGGTGAAGCAAAAGAGGCAGATCTCGGTATTGCCGGCGGCATTGGAGAAGGACTTTTAATTAAACATGGAGAAATAGTAAAAAAAGTTCCGGAAGAGAAATTATTAGATACACTTAGAGAAGAATTGGAGAATTGGAATTAGAACATGGCAAAAAGTTTTTTAGAAGTATTTCCAACTTTACAACTTCATAGTGATTTAAAAGATTTGTTAGAAGAAGTACAAATACAGCGTATTTCTTCTACAAAGCTTAGAGATTTTCTACGTATTTATATAGAAAGCAGAAGACTAATAGAAAAAGAACTGATTTTTAAAATAGAGCAGGAAATCAAAAAACAACTGTTTCCAAACCAGCCTATTACTATAAAAATTTATGAAAAATTTGTGCTTTCCGGTCAGTACACACCGGAAACACTGTATCATGTATACAAAGAAAGTTTATTTTTAGAATTAAGAGAGTATTCTCCGGTACTTTATATGATGTTAAAACATGGAAAAATAGAATTTAAAGAAGGTGGAAAAGTAAGCCTTACTTTAGAAGATACGGTAACTTCCAAAATGAAAGCAACGGAGCTTACGGACATTTTAGAAAAGGTATTCCATGAAAGATGTGGAGTACCTATTTTAATCGAAACCTCTTATGAAGAAAGAAAGAAAAAAGGTCATGAAGAGGACGATATTAAAATTGCCCGCCAAGTATCTGAGATTATGTCCAGAATCGAAAGTAACAGAGGGGATAACGATTTTGAAGGGGCAGAGGCAACAGGGCAGGAAGAACGGAAGGAAGCAGAAGAGAAAGTCTCCGAAAAAACAGTTGCTAAGGCACCGGCAGGGGCACCACCTAAACCGGAAAGGAAACAGGGAAGTTTTAAACGAATGCCTAAAAAGGATGCTAACCCGGATGTTATTTTTGGCAGGGATTTTGAGGACGAAGAGATTACGACCATTGACCAGATTATTGGAGAAATTGGGGAGGTAACTATACGTGGTAAGGTTCTAGGTTTAGATACAAGGGAAATTCGAAATGAAAAGACTATTGTTATTTTCCAGATTACAGACTTTACAGATACCATTACTACCAAAATATTTGTTCATAATGAACAGCTTCCTGAGCTTTTAGGAGAACTAAAGAAAGGAGCCTTTTTCAAAATCAGTGCCATGGCTATGGTAGATAAATTCGATAATGAATTAACATTGGGTTCCGTAAATGGCATTAAGAAAATTCCCGATTTTACCACTTCCAGAAACGATTTAAGTGTGCAAAAGCGTGTAGAGCTTCATTGTCACACAAAAATGAGTGATATGGATGGTGTTTCCGATGCAAAAGCCATTGTGAAAAGAGCTTATAAATGGGGGCATCCGGCAATTGCCATTACAGACCATGGCGTTGCCCAGGCATTCCCGGAAGCATTCCATGCATGGCAGGATTTGTGGAAGGAAGAAAAAGCAAAACGAAAGGAAGCAGGGGATGAAAATCCCAACAGGCAGGATTTCTTTAAAATTATTTACGGAGTAGAGGCTTACCTGGTAGATGATTTAAAAGATATTGTAACCAACTCCAAAAATCAGTCCTTAGAGGAAACATATGTAGTGTTTGATATTGAAACTACGGGCTTTTCCCCTATTAAAAACAACATTATTGAAATTGGAGCGGTAAAGGTAGCAGGAGGAGAAATTGTAGACAGATATTCTACTTTTGTAAATCCTAAGGAGCCTATTCCTTTCCAGATTGAAAAGCTTACCGGAATTAAAGACGAGGATGTGTTAGATGCTCCGGTTATTACAGATGTTTTACCAGAATTTTTAGAATTTGCAAAGGACTCTGTTTTAGTAGCACATAATGCTAACTTTGATATGAGCTTTATTTTGGAAAATGCAAAAAGACAGAATATAGAAACTGATTTTACTTATGTAGATACAGTTGGTATTTCCAGAATGTTATTAACAAATCAGGCAAAGCATACTTTAGATGCAGTAGCAAAAACCCTTGGCATTTCACTGGAAAATCACCATAGAGCAGTAGATGATGCAGCTGCTACAGCAGAGATTTTTGTGAAGTTTATCAAGATGCTGAAAGAACGGGGAGCAGACACATTAAATAAGGTAAATGAAATGGGAGCTTCCAGTGTAGACTCCATTAAAAAGCTGCCTTCTTACCATGCGATTATTTTAGCAAAAAATGATGTGGGACGAGTGAATATGTACAGACTGATTTCCGAGTCTCATTTAACTTATTATAACAAGAGACCACGTATTCCTAAAAGTCGTATTTTAGCTAACAGAGAAGGGCTGATTTTAGGCAGCGCCTGTGAAGCAGGAGAGCTTTATAGGGCGTTATTAGACGGAAAAAGTAATGAAGAAATTGCCAGAATTGTAAAATTTTATGACTATCTGGAAATTCAGCCTACCGGAAACAATGCATTTATGATTGCATCTGAAAAAGTAAACATTTCCTCCATGGAAGAAATTCAGGATATTAATAAGCAGATTTGTAAACTGGGTGAACAGTTTAACAAGCCGGTCTGCGCAACCTGTGACGTGCATTTTTTAGACCCTGAGGATGAAGTTTATCGAAGAATTATTATGACCGGAAAAGGTTTTAAGGATGCAGACGACCAAGCACCTTTATACCTTCGTACCACAGAGGAAATGTTAGAGGAATTTGCTTATCTGGGAAGTGACAAAGCAAGGGAAGTAGTGATTACCAATACAAACCTGATTGCAGACCAGATTGAATCCATTGATCCGGTGCGTCCGGACAAGTGTCCGCCTGTTATTGAAGACAGTGATAAAACCTTAACGGATATTTGCTATAACAGGGCAAGGGAAATGTACGGGGATGAGCTTCCTGAAATCGTAGAAAAAAGACTACAGAAGGAACTAAATTCCATTATTACCAATGGATTTGCCGTTATGTATATTATTGCCCAGAAGTTAGTATGGAAGTCCGTAGAGGATGGCTATCTGGTAGGTTCCCGTGGCTCCGTAGGGTCTTCCTTTGTGGCTACCATGTCGGGAATTACTGAGGTAAATCCTCTAAGTCCACACTATTATTGTACCAAATGCCATTACAGCGATTTTACTTCAGAGGAGGTAAGGGCTTATGCAGGCCGTGCCGGCTGTGATATGCCGGATAAGAACTGTCCAAACTGTGGTGAGCCTTTAAAGAAAGACGGATTTGACATTCCGTTTGAAACATTCCTTGGATTTAAGGGGGATAAGGAACCGGATATTGACTTAAATTTTTCCGGTGAATACCAAAGTAAGGCACATAAATATACAGAAGTTATTTTCGGTGCAGGCCAGACCTTCAGAGCCGGAACCATTGGTACATTGGCGGATAAAACTGCTTTCGGATATGTTAAAAATTATTTTGAAGAAAGAGGGCAGAGAAAGAGAACATGTGAAATTAATCGAATAGTAGAAGGTTGTACAGGCATCAGACGTTCTACCGGACAGCACCCGGGAGGTATTATTGTATTGCCTCTTGGCCAGGATATTAACTCCTTTACCCCTATCCAGCATCCGGCCAATGATATGACAACGGATATTGTAACAACCCACTTTGATTATCACTCCATTGACCATAATCTGTTAAAGCTTGATATACTTGGACACGACGATCCTACCATGATTCGTATGTTAGAGGATTTAACGGGTATCGACGCGGTTAAAATTCCATTAGATGATCAACAGGTTATGTCCTTATTTAGAAGCACGCAGGCTTTGGGGATTACACCGGACCAGATTGATGGTTGTCCTTTAGGCTCACTTGGAATACCGGAATTTGGAACAGATTTTGTTATCCAAATGTTAGTGGATACAAAGCCGTCCTCCTTTTCGGATTTAGTTCGTATTTCCGGTTTGTCTCATGGAACAGATGTGTGGCTTGGTAATGCCCAAACCTTAATTGAAGAAGGAAAGGCAACCATTTCCACAGCCATTTGTACCCGTGACGATATTATGACCTATTTGATTAACACCGGGGTAGAAGAGGCACTTTCCTTTACCATTATGGAAAGTGTAAGAAAGGGAAAAGGCTTAAAACCGGAGTGGGAAGAAGCTATGACGGCAGCAGGCGTACCGGACTGGTACATATGGTCCTGTAAGAAAATTAAGTACATGTTCCCAAAAGCACATGCGGCGGCTTACGTTATGATGGCGTGGCGAATTGCATATTGTAAAGTGAATTATCCACTGGCTTATTATGCAGCCTATTTTAGTATCAGGGCTTCAGCTTTTTCCTATGAAATTATGTGTCAGGGACAAAAACATCTGGAAAATGTTATGGCAGAGTATAACAGCCGGAAAGATGATCTTTCCAAAAAAGAGCAGGATACTTATAAGGATATGAAGATTGTACAGGAAATGTATGCAAGGGGTTTTGATTTTGTTCCTATTGATATTTTTAAATCCAATTCCAGACTGTTTCAGATTGTGGATGGAAAATTAATGCCTTCTTTAAGCAGTATAGACGGTCTTGGTGAGAAAGCAGCCGAGGCAATTATGGAGGCTTCTAAGGATGGTCCTTATTTATCTAAGGATGATTTCAGACAAAGAACTAAGGTGTCTAAAACCATTATAGAGCTTATGGATAAGCTGAATCTGCTGGGAGATTTGCCGGAGTCTAATCAGATTAGTCTGTTTGATTTCGTGTCCTGATTTTTATGTAATTTCAGATTAAGATAAGTTTAAGAAATGGAAGGGTACAATTTGTAAAAAAGTTCTTGTCAATTAGGGGTGTACAAGCTAAAATAAAAATAGCAGACTGATAGTCTGACTAAAATAATAATAAGGGGGAAATTTCATGAAAAAGATTCGTGTTTCCAACAAAATGACTCCGCTGTTTGGATTGCTTTTGGCATGCGTACTGGTAATGTGCGTTAAAATGGATGCATCGGCAGCCAACACACAGCCAACAGAATTAAAGCAGACAGCAGCAGCAGCAACAAAAGTAAGCATCAGCTGGAAAGCACCGGCAGATTCTGCTAACAATTTTAACAGATATATTGTTCAATGTTCCAAGGACAATAAAGTATGGGTAGATAAAGGCTATGTAGGCTCTGATGTAACTGCAGCTACCTTAATTGGTATGGAAAGAGGAACAAGCTGGTATGTACGTATTAAAGCAATGTACTATGATGCCACACTTAAAAAATACACCGTTGATGGTGCATGGTCAGAGGCCATTGAAGTAGCTACAATTCCTTACAGTGTTACCGGTATTACCCAGACAGGTGCAACCAAGACAAGTGTTACTTTTTCATGGCCGGAAGCAAATGGGGCTAACTGCTATGATGTATACGTTGGCACTTCGTACAGCAATGCTAAATTTGTTGTTCGTATGACAGGTCGTACACTAACTGTAAAAGGTAAAAAGCAGGGAAGTGCATATTATGTAAAGGTTGTACCAGTCAGAATGACAGCACAGAAATATTCAGCACTTGGTATGGAAAGCTATGGTACTGTAAAGACTACTCCTAAATCAGTAACTGTTTCAGGAGAGAGCAGTTGGGAAAGAGGAACCAAGTCCATTGACTTTACATGGACATCTTCCAACAAGCTTGTTGATGGTTATCAGGTGAAAATTTATAACAACAAAGGAAAGCTTGTAAAATCACTTAATACAAAGAAGACATATTATACATACACAAAAGCTTCCAGCAAGTATTTCTATAAGATTAAAGTTCGTCCATATATTACAGTAGATGGTAAGAAGAAATATGGTGCATGGTCTAAAGTAGGTGCAGCGTTAATGCAACCGCAGATTACCGGTGTAACTCAGGAAGATGAAAAGGCAGTAATCAGCTGGACTCCTGTAACAGGTGCTGCAGGTTATGATATTTATGCAGGAGCTTATCCGGATGTTACCAGCATGACAAAAATTGGTGAAGCAGGTTCTAAGGATACATCCTTTACAACTACTGCAATTGGCGAAACAAAGGTTGCTTCCAATAAGAGAGTTTACTTCTGCGTAAAAGCAACGAAGAAAATTAAGAGCAAAAAATCGACTTCTATTGCAAGTGATCCGGGATTTAGCAATTAAGAATGTAAAATACAAAAGAGACTGTTTTTTGACAGTCTCTTTTATTTTGCCAGTTACCTTGTTGTTATAACAAAAAAATAGGACAGTTAAAAACTGACCTATTTATATAAGGGAAAATTGTATAAAGGGATTTATAACAAAAATGATATAAATCGTAAGAAACAGTTATTCTGTTTCTTATAACTATATAATACCATTTTTTTTTCGATTGTCCAGTGTTTTTTCTAATTTTTCTTGTATTTTTTGCTATACAATATGAACAAATTTCGACTTTTCTAAAAAACTCCATCTTTTTCAAAAAAATACAGTATAAAAACTCTAAAAATAGTAGTCATAAGTTGTACAAGTTTTCATATATTGAGATAAGAGGTGACAGACTATGGACGAAACATTATTACAATTATTTCCTATGCCCATTCGAAAGTTATTTGAACAGGCGGCAGGGCAGATGGAGAACTTAAGGGAAATTCGAATAAGAATTGGAAGTCCTGTTATTTTAAACATAAAGGATAAAGAGTATTACATAGACGGATTGGGGCATGTTACGGAGGAAAAAAGGAAAGGTATTTCTTTTACCAAGGAAGAAATCCAGGATATTATAAGTTACATATGCAAATACTCCCCTTATGCCTATAAGGAACAGTTAAAGCAGGGGTTTTTAACAGTAGCAGGGGGACACCGGATAGGAGTCGCCGGAGAAATTGTATTAGAAGGGGAATGCATAGAATCTATAAAAAATATTCGTTTTTTGAACATTCGCCTTTCGCATGAAGTAATCGGTGCAGCAAAACCAGTGATTCCATTTTTGTATAAAAAGGGAGAGGTGTATCAGAGAAGAGAGGTTTACAATACTTTAATCATATCCCCGCCGGGACTTGGAAAGACCACACTACTTCGGGATTTAATCAGGGAAATTTCAGACGGAAACAAGTGGTCATTAGGACAGACGGTTGGTGTAGTAGATGAAAGAAGCGAGATTGCAGGTTGCTTTATGGGAGAGCCTCAAAATAAAATTGGCATCCGTACAGATGTGTTAGACAGATGTCCGAAAGTTCACGGAATGATGATGCTTATTCGCTCCATGGCACCAAAGGTAGTGGCTATTGATGAACTTGGCACAGTAGAAGATGTAAAAGCTTTAAAAAAAGTAATCCACTGTGGCTGTCAGGTGTTAGTAACCATTCATGGAGAAAGCTTAGAGGAAATCCACCAAAAAAGCTTTTTAAAAGAGCTTTTAGCAGAGAAATGCTTTCAGCGGTTCGTTGTGCTAAAAAGAAATGAAAGCAAAGAGCCTGTACTTCAAATTTATGATGAAAAGGGGCGTTCATGGTGAAATATCTGGGATTTTTACTGCTGTTTATAGGAAGCAGCGGACTGGGCATGGCATTTGCTGAGGATTATAAGCAGAGAATATTGATTTTAGAAAGAATTAAGAAGATGCTTACTTTTATATGTGACCGGATCAGAACAGAAAAAGATACCCTGCCGGAAGCTTTTTTTCATACAGGTACAAGATTTGATGGAAAGTGGAAGCAGTTTTTAAGAGAGCTTTATGAAGAATCAGAAAAACAGACTGGTGCAGCCTTAGAGGAAATCTGGCAGGAAAAAAGTGAAATCTTACGGGAAGATATGGAAGAAGCCGATTTTTTACAGTTTAGGGGGGCTATGAAGCAGACAGGCTTTGGCACTGTGGAAGGTCAGTTTGGTGCATTAATCGATTATAAACAGAGGGTAGAGGAAACATTAAAAGAACTTTTGGAACAGAAAAAAGAGAAGTGTAAGTTATATCAGACATTAGGCGTTATGTGTGGAATTTTAATGATTGTCATACTTTGGTAAAATGCCGGATTGAAAAAGGGGATAAGATGAGCATAGGAATTATTTTTAAAATTGCGGCTGTTGGAATTTTAGTAACTATATTAGGACAGGTTTTAAAGCATAGTGGAAGAGAAGAACATGCTTTTTTATTAGGGTTAGCAGGGTTGATTATTGTTATGTCCTGGGTAGTGCCTTATGTTTATGATTTATTTGAAACTATGCAGACCTTGTTTCAGTTATAGGAGAGAACGGAATGGATATTGTAAAAATTGGGTTTTTAGGAGTGGCAGCAGTACTTTTAGTCATTCAAATCAGACAAAGCAGACCGGAATTTGGCTTTTATATTATATTAGGTACAAGCCTTTGTATACTAACTATGGTGTTATCATATTTTCTAAATATTACAAAAGTGTTGGAGGAATTTTATTCCTATGTAGGTGAGTACCGAAGCTATTTAAATATATTAATGAAGGTAATTGGAATTGCCTATATTTGTGAGTTTTGCTCCAATCTATGCAAAGACGCAGGCTGTGGTGCCATTGCCGGTCAGATAGAACTTGGTGGAAAATTGTCTGTCTTAATGCTGGGGCTTCCTATTTTGCTTACTTTAATGGAAACCCTAAAGGAATATGGAGGATAAGTTGTGGATGAGACCGGATTATTAGAACAAATTGATTTTTCTTACATAAATGACCTGCTTTCTGATATTTTCCCATCAGGCGCCATTACCTTTCAGGACATGCTTGATAAAATCATGAAGGGAGATATGGAATTTAGCATATCCTATTTATGGGAGGCAGTAAAAAATGCCTTAAGTCAGGGATTTTTAGAAAGCAAAAATATTTTTCTGGCTGTGTTGGCAATCGGAATATTTGGAGCACTGCTTACTAATGTAACGGAGCTTTTAGAAAATAAACAGGTAACAGAATTTGCCGGATATTTCATATTGCTATTATTAGCTATTATTTTGTTTAAAAGTTTTAATCTATCTATAGAGATTGCCATGGATGCAACCGGGAAAATTGTGGATTTTATGAAGGTTTTTATACCGGCATACAGCCTAAGCATGTGCTTTTTGGCAGGAACCGTAACTGCCTACAGCTATTATCAGCTGGCATTTTTTATTATTTATGGAGTGGAATGTGTGTTAGTTTCCATATTCATTCCCCTTTGCCAGTGTTATGCATTTTTAACTGTTATGAATGGAGTTTCGGGAAATAAACGGTTTGAAGGAATTATAAAGCTTTTAGATAAAGTTATAAAGGGAGGGATAAAGGCGGCTTCCTTTCTTACTATAGGCAGCAGTATGATTCACTCTATGCTAACGCCTGCCATTGACAATTTTAATACAAAGCTTGTACAAAAATCCGTTGGAATGATACCGGGACTTGGAGATGTTAGTGATTCTATGACAGAGGTGTTTTTCGGTTCGGCACTTTTAATAAAAAACAGCATTGGAGTAGTGGCATTGATTATTCTTATTGTTATTTGTTTATTTCCACTTATGAAGCTTTTTTGTATTGGGGGTGCTTTGAAGCTGGCAGGTGCTTTAGTTGGAATATTCGGTGAAAAAAAGCAGGTGCAGTTTATTGACCAGATGGGAAATGGCACCTTTCATATGTTTCAGATTACCCTTTGTACTATGGTGATGTTTTTTATTTCCATAGCGCTTATTGCAGGTGTTACCTTTGGAGGAATGTAATGATAGAAACAATCAATCTTTATGTGGAAAAGGTGTGCTTTTTCATGATTGCTGCACAACTGTTATTTCATTTTCTGCCTTCCAAAAAATATGAAAAATATATGGGGATGATTACGGGATTTTTGTGTATGGCAATTTTAATTATTCCAATTGGAAATCTGGTGTTTAAAGGGGAGGAATGGCTTTCCATGGACACCATAGAGGAATTTGAAAATCAGCTAAAACTGGTTATGAGTACGGAGGAAATGAAACAGGTAAAACAACAGTATCAGTCTGTTTCAAAAACTGCAGAAAGAAAGTACTTGGGGCAAGAGGAAATACAAGAAAAAATCCAACCGGTTGTAGCCCAATATGGTTACATCATAAAAGAGATTTCCTATGATGCAGAGGAAGAAAAATTAATTGTTGCTTTATTAGAAAATACAACCGTGAAAAATGGAATTGAAATTGAAAAAATTCTAATAAATGAAAAAAATACAAAAACAGTGCCAAAGGAATTAACCGAAAACATTGCAAAGGAGCTTATGATGGATGAAGAAGCAATTCGGATCAAATAGCCTTTTTAGCTTGAAGGAAACAGGGAATATATGGAATAAAATTGGGAAAGACAGGCTGGCAATCTGTATTTTAGGGGGCTTTTTGCTTGTGGTGATTGGTATGCCTGTGGGAAAAGAGAAAACACAGACGGAAAGAGGAATCACGGATTCTTTACTTAATTCACGGGCAATGGCAGGGAATGGGGAGAGTGAATCTTCCGAAATTATGGAGACCACGGAGGGAACCGGTATAGTAACAGACGAAGAAAATAAGGAAAGTGAAATTTATGCGGATTCTTTGGCTTTAGAAGTGGAAAATATTTTAAAATATATGGATGGAGTAGGCAAAGTAAAGGTTTTAATTACCATGGAAAATTCCGGCGAATTAGTAGTGGAAAAGGATAGCCCCATTAATCGTTCCAACACAATCGAATCTGACTCAGAGGGGGGCAGCAGAAATATTTCCGATATGGAAAATGACGAAGAAACTGTTTATACAACTGATAGCCAGGGTAATAAAACCCCTTATGTAACAAAAAAAATTGCTCCTTTGGTAAAAGGAGTTGTGGTAGTAGCAGAAGGTGGTGGAAATAGTCAGGTAAAGGGAAGCATAGAGGAAGCTCTTTCGGCGTTGTTTGATATTGAAAAAGAGAAGGTGAAGGTTGTAAAAATGAGGGAGGATAAAAAGTGAAGAATTAATCCGTCCGGTTAGAATGAATACAGGCAGTATGACTATTTTCCAATCCTATAACATCCGTTATCAAGGCTTAGAAAATAGTCATGCTGTCCGTATTCATTCTAGCCGGGTGTTTTGCATCCTCGAAAAAATCTCCTAATCTGTGCTAAAACCTAAATTCCCTACATAAAATGAAAGTAGTAAAGATGAGAGGAGACCTAAAATGAAAGGAAAATATGATGTGAAAAAGCTATGGAAGCGAAACCAGATTATGATTACGGCACTGGCATTAATGATTGCAATTGCAGGCTATTTAAATTTTACCGGAAAGCAGATTGATGATGAAATTATGGTAACAACCTCGGCCCAGTTTGAGGAAGCAAATGCAGTTATGGACAGCAGTGCCTCTACCAAAGAAGACAGTGCTACAATTTATGATATTTCCGACGAGGATATTGAAAATTTGTCTGAAATTGAAAGCCTTGACTATGATATTGAAATGAGTTCTGCTGATTACATAGATGAAGCTTCGGCAGAAAACATGGGAGAGAGTGCAAATGCAGAAAAGAGCACGGATACGGCTTCCTTACAGACACAGGCTGAAGATATGTCAGCAGTAGAGACGGCTTCCGGTGAAGTGGCTGCCACAGAAACCGCTTCCACGGAAACTACTGACGAAATTCCGGGAGAAGCAGTATTTACCAGCACCACACCTGTAACAAACTTAGCAGCAGCTAACTTAACAAAGGAACAGACAAGAGCCAAAAATAAAGAGGCCCTTCTCGAAATCATTAACAATACCAATGTTTCAGACAGTGCCAAACAGCAGGCTATTGATAGTATGATTGAAATGACGGAAATTGCAGAAAAAGAATGCAGTGCTGAGATTTTATTGGAGGCAAAGGGGTTTGATGACGTAGTAGTAAGCATTAGTGGTGATACCGTAGACGTTATGGTAGCTGTAAGTGATTTGACGGATGCCCAAAGGGCCCAAATTGAAGATATTGTAAAGCGAAAAACAGGAATTTCGGCAGAGAATATTATTATTTCTCCTGTGGGAAAATAAGAAGAAGTATGATATACTAAAAATGATGTAAAAAAGTAAATACAAAGGAGGCCATTTTTATGAAGAGGGTTATTTTAATTGTATTAGATAGCTTTGGTATAGGAGAAATGCCGGATGCTTCCCAGTATGGAGACAAGGGAACTAACACCATTGGAAGCTGTGCAAAAAGTAAATATTTTCATTTACCAAACTTAAAGAAAATGGGACTTTTTAATATAGAGGGAGTAAGCGTAGGAGAAAAAGAAGAAAATCCCTCTGCCTTAGTGGCAAGAATGACAGAAGCATCAAAAGGAAAGGATACCACCATTGGACACTGGGAAATTGCAGGTGTAATTTCAGATAAGCCACTTCCTACTTATCCAAACGGTTTCCCAAAAGATGTAATAGAAAGGTTTGAAGCTTTAACAGGCAGAGGAGTTCTTTGCAACAAGCCATACTCCGGTACAGAAGTCATTAAGGACTATGGAAAAGAGCACATGGAAACAGGAAAGTTAATTGTTTATACTTCTGCAGACAGTGTATTTCAGATTGCAGCCCATGAGGATATAGTACCTGTTGAAACTTTATATGAATACTGTCAGATGGCAAGAGATATGTTGCAAGGTGAGCATGGTGTAGGCAGAGTCATTGCAAGACCTTTTGTGGGAGGTGTAGGAAACTTTACGAGGACTCCAAACAGACATGATTATTCTCTTGTACCACCAAAGAAAACAATGCTTGATATTTTAAAGGAACAGGGAAAAGATGTGATTGGCGTAGGTAAAATTAAAGACATTTTTGCCGGCAGCGGCATTACTGAATATACCTACACAAAAGGCAATGCAGAAGGAATCGAAAAAACAATTTCTTATATGAAGCAGGATTTTGATGGACTTTTATTTGTAAATCTGGTAGATTATGACATGTTGTATGGTCATAGAAATGATATAGACGGCTATGCCAAAGCACTTGCGTACTTTGACGAAAAACTTCCTGAGATTATAGATGTTATGCAGGAAGAGGATGTGTTGATGATTACAGCTGACCATGGCTGTGACCCGGGATATGTGGTTTCCACAGACCATTCCAGAGAGTTTACTCCATTTCTTATGTATGGAAAAAATGTAAAACAGGACAATTTAGGTACCAGGGAAACATTTTCAGACATTGCAGCCACTGTGCTTGATTATCTTCAGATTGAGATCAGAGAAACAGCCGGGAATTCCATGCTTTGCAAATAACATAAGAAATAATAAAAAACAGAAGAAATGAGGACAGAACCGTGAGTAATTATGAAAAAGAAATCAACCGAAGAAGAACTTTTGCCATTATATCCCACCCGGATGCAGGTAAAACCACATTAACAGAAAAATTCCTGCTTTACGGGGGTGCCATTAACTTAGCAGGTAGTGTAAAGGGAAAGGCAACTGCCAGACATGCAGTTTCTGACTGGATGGAGATTGAAAAGGAAAGAGGTATTTCCGTTACTTCTTCGGTACTTCAGTTTGAATATGATGATTTTTGCATTAACATTCTGGATACACCGGGACATCAGGATTTCTCAGAGGATACTTATCGTACATTGATGGCGGCAGATAGTGCCGTTATGGTAATTGATGCTTCAAAAGGTGTAGAGGCACAGACAAGAAAGCTGTTTAAAGTATGTGTTATGCGTAAGATTCCGATTTTTACTTTTATCAACAAAATGGACAGGGATGCAAACGATACCTTTGAATTACTGGATGAAATCGAAAAAGAGCTTGGCATTGCTACATGCCCTATTAATTGGCCTATTGGTTCCGGAAAAAATTTTAAAGGAGTATATGACAGAAAAGCAAGAGAAGTGGTTACCTATTCTGATACTCAGAAAGGAACAAAAGAAGGGGAAACAAACATTATTTCCGTAGAGGATGAGGACAAGCTTCTTACTTTTATCGGACAGGAAAATAAAGATATCTTAATGGATGAAATTGAGCTTTTAGACGGAGCCAGCGCAGATTTTGATTTAGAATTAGTGCAAAAAGGAGAGTTGACCCCTGTATTTTTTGGTTCTGCTTTAACAAACTTTGGTGTGGAAATCTTTTTGCAGCACTTTTTAGATATGACAACCACACCGCTTCCAAGAAAAACAAAAGACGGTATTATCGACCCTGCTACCAATGATTTTTCTGCCTTTGTATTTAAAATTCAGGCAAATATGAATAAAGCCCACAGGGACAGAATTGCTTTCATGCGTATCTGTTCCGGTAAGTTTGATGCAGGCATGGAAGTAAAACATGTTCAGGGGAATAAAGTCATGCGCTTATCCCAGCCACAGCAGATTATGGCAAATGACCGTAAAATTGTGGAAGAGGCTTATGCAGGAGATATTATCGGTGTATTTGACCCGGGGGTATTTTCCATTGGAGATACCATCTGTATGCCAAATGAAAATTTTGCATACGAAGGAATCCCTACTTTTGCGCCGGAGCATTTTGCAAGGGTAAGACAGGTGGATACCATGAAAAGAAAACAGTTTGTAAAAGGAATTACACAGATTGCCCAGGAAGGTGCCATTCAGATTTTTCAGGAATTTAACACCGGTATGGAAGAAATTATTGTTGGGGTAGTAGGTGTACTTCAGTTTGATGTTTTAAAATACCGGCTGGAAAATGAGTATAATGTGGAAATAAAAATGGAAAACTTACCTTATGAGTATATACGCTGGATTGAAAATAAGGATATTGACTTAAATAAAATCATAGGAACCTCTGATATGAAAAAAATCAAAGACTTAAAGGGCAATCCACTTTTATTATTTGTAAACTCATGGAGTGTGGGTATGACCTTAGACAGAAATGAAGGTCTTGTTTTATCAGAGTTTGGTAGAGAGTAGCTGAGGTAATTTATGAAAAAAAGAGAGAAAGACAAAAGAATCATAGTAGCCATATTGATTGCTTTATGCTTTCTTTCGGGCTGCGGTTTCAGTAACAGCGAATTAGAGAAAATCAAAGAAACTATTTTAGAAGATGTGAACAGTGATGGTGCAATAGAGTTAGCAGATGCTTTAAATGCTCATAAAAAGCAGGTAGAAGATACACAGATTGTAAATTCGGATACAGAGTCTGCCACCGGTACGAAAACAGTAGTGGATACAGAAACAACACCAAATACAGAAGAAACGTCGGCTAAGGAACGGGAGACAGAAGATAGTCAGGCAGAAGTTATTGCAGAGAACGATAAACGATTTGCAAACCGCTTTTATTATGGGTTATTGTCAGATTCCATGAAGGTTGTATATGGCGAAATTTATGACAGCATTATATTAAGAGAAGAAAAAGAGGTTTCCACTCTTTTAACAGAAAATCTGGATATTGCATTTCAATGTGTCCTGAATGATTTTCCTGAAATCTTTTATGTAAGCGGTTATCATTATACTGAGCATACAAGAGCAACTAAAACAGTACGGATTGTTTTTTCACCGGACTTTGAATTGACAGAAGAACAGGTTCAAGACGCACAGGAAAGTATTGATGAGTATGTAAATACTTGTTTAGCCGGTATTAATTCGGGAATGAGCCAATATGATAAAGTAAAATATGTATACGACTATGTAATTAACAATACGGAATATGACTTAAATGCTCCGGATAATCAAAATATCTGTTCTGTATTTATAGGGAAAAAATCTGTATGTCAGGGCTACGCAGAGGCAACAGAATATTTGCTGCAAAAGCTGGGATTTACCATTTCCATTGTAAATGGTTATGTAGAGAATGGAAGCCGTCATGCATGGAATATCCTTTCGGTAGATGGTAATTATTATTATCTGGATGCTACCTGGGGAGATGTGGACTATCAGTCAGTGGAAGGAGAAGATACAGGTATTTCCAAAGAAGTTATGCCTATTAATTATGATTATTTTCTTATTACCACAAAAGAATTAGAACACACACACCAGATTAATAATACAGTTCCGCTTCCGGCGTGCGTGGAAACAAAAAACAGCTACTACGTAAAGGAAGGACTGTATTTTGAAGATGTGGATACAGAAAAGCTTTCCCGGGTTTTTGATACTGCCAGAGCAAACGGACATAAAGCTGTTACCATAAAATGCAGTGATGATGCAGTTTATCAGGCTATGCGGACGTATTTACTGGATGAACAGGGAATATTCTGTTTTACCACCAACAAAGACAGTGTAACTTACTATGACAGCAGCCAGATGAGAACTTTGTGTTTTTGGTTAGATTAGTTCTTTGCAAAAAAAGGAATCTTTGATATAATAAACCAATAGAGTGTGGAAGGAGGTACCAAAATGGAAAAAGATTTAGAACGTGGTACTTATGTTTTAAAAGAAGACGATAAAGTTGGCGCAGTACAAATCGCAGATGACGTAGTTGCGATGATTGCAAGCTTGGCAGCTACTGAAGTAGAAGGTGTCGGTGCCATGGTTGGAAATATTACAAACGAACTTATGAGCAAGGTCGGTATGAAAAAGCTTACTAAGGGCGTAAAAGTAGAGATTATTGAACAGGTAGTTTCCGTAGATTTAGCTATTACTATGGAGTATGGCTATAATATTCCACAAACCTGTCAGGCAGTTCAGACAAAAGTAAAGGCATCCATTGAAAATATGACAGGCTTAGAGGTTTCCGATGTTAATATCCGCATTGCCGGAATCAATATGAAAAACGAACAATAAGAAAAAGCAAAGGGTGTCTGTTGGCACCCCTTTTCACTATGGAATAAAATTAAAAAAAGGATAAAGCTATGAGCAGAAGAGAAATCAGAGAACAGGTTTTTAAAATACTGTTTCGCATTGAATTTAACAAAAAAGAAGAAATGGACGACCAGTTAAACTGGTTTTTTCAAGATGATGAGCAGCCTGTATCAGAAAAAGAACAGGAAGAGATTAAATCAAAATATGAAAAGATTGTAGAAAAACTGGAAACCATTGATGGTATGCTTGATGAAAAGGCAGATAAATGGTCTGTTAAGAGAATGGGAAAAGTAGAGCTTACACTGCTTCGCCTTGCAGTTTACGAAATGGAATTTGATGAAGATATTCCAACCTCTGTAGCAATTAATGAGGCAGTAGAGTTGGCAAAGAAATTTGGACAGGATGAATCTCCTGCTTTTATTAATGGAGTTTTGGCCAAGTTTACCAAATAGGAGTCTGTTATGCAAAATATTTATTCTGTGTTTCAGGTAAATGGTTATATTAAAAATATGTTTACCCAGGATTTTATGCTAAAATCCATTTCAGTGCGGGGAGAGGCCAGTAATGTAAAGTATCATTCCTCCGGACATATTTATTTTACCTTAAAGGATGAAAAAAGCACCTTAGCCTGTGTAATGTTTGCCGGTAACAGAAAAGGTCTAACGTTTCGCATAGAGGAAGGGCGTCAGATTGTTGTAAAGGGCACCATAGATATTTACGAACGGGATGGAAAGTACCAGCTTTACGCAAGAGAGATTACGTTAGATGGAAACGGACAGCTGTTTGAAAGATTTGAAGCACTAAAACAGGAACTATTGGAAATGGGTATGTTTGCTCCTGAGTATAAGCAACCTATTCCAAAGTATGCCAAAGTGATTGGCGTAGTAACAGCTCCTACCGGAGCAGCAGTAAGAGATATTATAAACATTGCCTCAAGGCGTAATCCTTATGTGCAGGTTTTATTGTATCCTGCAATAGTTCAGGGCGATGCAGCAGTAGCAAGCATTGTAAATGGCATCCATGCTTTAGAAGAAAAACAGGTGGATGTTATAATTGTAGGCAGAGGTGGTGGTTCTTTAGAGGATTTATGGGCATTTAATGAAAGAGCTGTGGCGGAAGCTATTTTTAACTGTTCTGTGCCTGTAATTTCAGCAGTTGGTCATGAGACAGATACTACCATTGCAGATTTTGTTGCAGATTTAAGAGCGCCTACGCCTTCAGCGGCAGCAGAACTGGCGGTGACAGAATACAGTCACATTATGCAAAGGCAGAAAGAGTATAAAGATGCCTTAAAACGTCAGATGAACAGACGTCTTCAATTAAAGAAAATGGAGCTTCAAAGCTACAGACTAAAAATAGAAAACAAAAACCCTGCAAACCAAATAAGGCAAAAGCGGATGTATGCCTTAACTTTAGAAGAAAAGATAAAAAGGGCTATGGATGATAAACTAAAAGAAGAAAGACATACTTTAGCTTTATATATGGAGCGAATGAAGGGACTTTCTCCTATTGAAAAGTTAAATCAGGGCTATGGCTTTGTGGCGGATAAAACCGGAGCAGGTATTAAGGATGTAACAAAGCTTTCGACGGGGGATAATATTTATGTAAATCTAAAAAACGGTAAAGTAGAGGCATCCGTTATAAATATTTTTCCCCAGCATGGGTATGAATCTTAAGGAACACAAATGTAGCATAAAAGTTGCTATTCACATATTAAAGTAAAAAGAAGAGGAAATGGATGACCATGGCTGGAAAGAAAAAAGAACTCACTTTAGAAGAGGCTTTTTCACAATTAGAAGAAACCTTGCAGGCATTAGAGGCAGAAGACATTACCTTAGAAGAATCTTTTACCCGGTATAAACAGGGAATGGAGATTTTAAAACATTGTAACGACTTAATTGATCAGGTAGAAAAAAAGGTGCTTGTATTAAGCGAGGATGGAGAGTGTCATGAATTTTAATGAAGAACTTGCAAATAAAGTAACAGAAATAGAAGAAGTTATAGGAGAATATCTTCCAAAGGAGGAAGGCAACCAGAAGGTAGTGCTTGAAGCTATGAATTATAGTGTGTTAGCAGGAGGAAAACGGTTAAGACCTATGCTTATGATGGAGGCCTTTAATATGTATGGAGGACAGGGAGAGGTTGTAAAACCGTTTATGGCTGCCCTTGAAATGATACATACATATTCCCTTGTCCACGATGACCTTCCGGCCATGGACAATGATGAATATCGAAGAGGCAGAAAAACAACTCATGTAGTTTACGGAGAGGCTATGGCAATTTTAGCCGGGGACGGCCTTTTAAATTATGCCTTTGAAACAGCAGTAAAAGCATTTCAGATAAGGCCTGCTGATCAGGCGGTAGAAAAAGCTTTTTCCATACTTGCAAAAAAAGCCGGTGCGTTTGGTATGATTGGGGGCCAGTGCGCTGACATTTTAGCAGAGGTAAGACAGGAAAAACTTACTTTAGAAAAACTTCTTTTCATTCATGAAAAGAAAACAGCTGCATTGATACAAAGTGCCCTGACAATAGGAGCAGTGTTAGCAGGTGCTAACGAAAAACAGGTTGCCACCATGGAGCAAATTGGTTATAACATTGGTGTGGCATTCCAAATTCAGGATGATATTTTAGACGTAACGGGAGATATTAATAAGCTCGGTAAACCAATTGGAAGTGATGAAAAAAACAACAAAGCCACTTACGTGACTTTAGTGGGGTTAGAGGAAGCAAAAAAGGAGCAAAAAAGACTGTCAGAGGAAGCTATAAGATTGTTAAAAGAAGAACATGCTCAGGAATTTTTTATTGAACTTGTACAGTCTTTGATTACAAGAGAAAGTTAGAGGGATTTGTGTTATGTTGTTAGAAAAAATCGAGAAGGAAAACGACATAAAGAATATTGCACCTAAAGACTATGATAAGCTGGCAGAGGAAATCAGACAATTCCTCATAGAAAAAATCAGCGTAAAAGGGGGACATCTTGGCTCCAATTTAGGAGCAGTGGAGCTGACTATGGCACTTCACATTGCACTGAATCTGCCAAAGGATAAAATTATATGGGACGTTGGACATCAGTCTTATACACACAAGATTTTAACCGGAAGAAGAGAAGGATTTGAACAGCTTCGTACTTATGGTGGCATGAGTGGTTTCCCAAAAAGAAAGGAAAGTAACTGCGATGCCTTTGATACAGGACATAGTTCTACTTCCATTTCAGCAGGACTTGGACTGGTAAAGGCAAGAGATATTAAAGGTGAAAAGTATACGGTTGTTTCCGTTATAGGGGATGGTGCATTAACCGGCGGCATGGCATACGAGGCGTTAAATAATGCGGCACAGCTTGAAAGCAATTTTATTATTATATTAAATGATAATAATATGTCGATTTCGGAAAACGTAGGCGGAGTGTCTTCTTACTTAAACAGCATTCGTACAGACAGTAAATATTTAGATTTAAAAGACAGTATTTATTACAAACTGTTAGACGTGCCAAAGGTTGGAGAACCTATTGTAAGAAAAATTCAAAAAGCCAAAAACAGCGTAAAACAGCTTGTAATTCCGGGTATGTTTTTTGAAGATATGGGTGTAACCTATTTAGGTCCTGTAAATGGCCATGACATAGGTGCCATGGTAAAAGTTTTAAAAGAGGCAAAAAGAAAGAAAACAGCAGTACTGATTCATGTAAATACCCAGAAGGGCAAAGGGTATGGACCGGCAGAAAGGCATCCGGCCAGATTTCATGGAGCAGAGCCTTTCCAGATTGATACAGGGCTACCTACCAATCCAAGAAAGAAAGCCAGCTATACAGACGTATTTGCAACGGTTATGAATAAATTAGGTGACAGAGACAAGGATATTGTAGCCATTACGGCAGCTATGCCGGATGGTACGGGACTGAAACGTTTCCGAAACCGGTATCCGGACAGATTTTTTGACGTAGGAATTGCAGAGGAGCATGCAGTAACTTTTGCAGCAGGCCTTGCAGCAGGCGGATTAAAGCCGGTAGTGGCAATTTATTCCTCATTTTTACAAAGAGCCTACGATCAGATCGTTCATGATGTGTGTATTCAGGAATTGCCTGTTGTATTTGCCATAGACAGAGCAGGTCTGGTTGGAAGTGATGGGGAAACCCATCAGGGAATTTTTGACTTATCCTATTTATCAACTATTCCGGGAATGCACATTATGGCACCGAAAAATAAATGGGAGCTTTCTGATATGTTAAAATTTGCAGTGGATTTTAATAAGCCCATAGCAATTCGTTACCCAAGAGGAGAAGCATATGACGGGTTGAATGAGTTCAGACAGCCTGTGGAACTTGGAAAAAGCGAAGTAATTTATAAAGGAAGTAAAATTGCTCTTTTAGCAGTAGGAAGTATGGTAAAAACCGCATTAGCAGTTTATGATATGTTAAAGGGGCAGGATATAGAAGTAACCTTGATAAACGCAAGATTTGTAAAACCCATTGATGAAGAAATGATTACAGAGCTTTCAAAGGAACATAAGCTTTTAGTAACCATGGAAGAAAATGTAATAAGTGGTGGCTTTGGAGAAAAAGTAATTCAGTTTGTAAATCAAGAGGATCTTTCGATACAAGTGCTTCCCATTGCGCTTCCGGACGCTTATGTGGAGCATGGTAATGTGGAAGTATTAAAAAAAGATGTAGGAATTGATAAAGATACAATCTTTGAAAGAATTATGGCAGAAAGTAAGGACCTGTTATGAAAGAAAGATTAGATGTACTTTTAGTAAAGAAGGGGCTTGCACCTTCCAGAGAGAAAGCAAAGGCATTTTTAATGGCAGGCATTGTATATGTTGACAATCAGAAGGAAGACAAGCCCGGTACTATGGTTGATGGGGATAAGGTTCAAATTGAAGTAAGAGGAAATACATTAAAATATGTAAGTCGTGGGGGACTGAAATTAGAAAAAGCAATGAAAGAATTTCCTATTATGCTTGCAGATAAGACATGTATGGATATTGGTGCTTCTACAGGAGGCTTTACAGACTGTATGTTGCAAAATGGTGCCATAAAAGTCTATGCTATAGATGTAGGACATGGGCAGTTAGACTGGAAGCTTCGAAATGATGAGCGGGTTGTGTGTATGGAAAAGACAAATTTCCGTTATGTAACAAAGGAGCAGGTACCGGAGGACATTGATTTTGCTTCTGTGGATGTGTCTTTTATCTCTTTAACCAAAATACTGCCGGCAGCCAAGCCACTTTTAGTTCATGATGGAGAAATGGTCTGTCTTATTAAACCACAGTTTGAAGCGGGTCGGGAAAAAGTTGGGAAAAAGGGAGTCGTAACAGATAAATCGGTTCATAAAGAAGTAATAGAGAGAATTATGGAATTTGCAGCAGATATGGGCTTTGAAATTTTAGGACTATCGTATTCCCCTATTAAAGGACCGGAAGGAAACATTGAATATTTAATTCATATTAGAAAAACAGTGCTTGAAAAAACAACAGCACCTACTACGCTGATTAATGAAGTAGTAGAAGCTGCTCACGGAAGTCTGGCAGGAAAGTAGTGACAATATGAATCATTTTTTTGTGCTGACCAATCAGCCTAAGGATAAGGATTTAAAAATTACCAATTACATATGTGAATATTTGAAAATAAGGGGCAAACAGTGTGAATATATGGTGTTTACACCTGAAAAGGAGCGGTTAGACAGCGCTAACCAAAATCCTTTAAATCTGCCTGACTGGGTAGAATGCATTCTTGTGTTAGGTGGTGATGGAACCTTAATTCAGGCTGCAATGGATACCTTATATATGGATATTCCTTTAATTGGAATAAATTTAGGGAATGTAGGATTTTTAGCAGAAGTAGAGCAGTCTAATTTAGACAGCGCCTTAGAACAGCTAATTAGCGGTAAATTACAACAGGAAGAACGTATGATGCTTTCTGGTGTACTAAAAAAACAGCAGAGGGAACCGATAAAGTATCATGCTTTAAATGATATTGTTCTTACAAGGGAAGGAACCCTTAGAATTGTAACCTATGACATTTTTGTAAATGGAAGGTTTTTAAACAGCTATCAGGCAGACGGGCTTATTGCATCAACCCCAACAGGTTCTACCGGCTATAATATGTCCGCCGGTGGGCCTATTGTAGAGCCAAAGGCAAAGCTTATACTGTTAACCCCTATTTGTCCTCATACGTTAAATACCAGAAGTATAGTATTATCTGCAGAGGACGAAATTGAAGTGAAAATTCCGGTTGGGAAAAATGGGGATGAACAGAAGATAGAAGTAAACTTTGACGGAAGAAGCAGGGAGACGTTAAAAACAGGGGACAGCCTTGTAATTAACCAGTCAAAGCTTGTAACAAAGCTTATTCGTTTAAGTGAAGAAAGCTTTTTAGAAGTTCTTCACAAGAAAATGAGTGAATAGTACGTTATTAAAAACAGTAATAACAGAATGTAACAGGAGTTTTCCAATGAAAAAAAGCAGGCATGAAAAAATAGTAGAATTGATTGAAAAAGAACAGATTGGCACACAGGAAGAACTGGCAAAACGTTTAAATGAAGCCGGATTTTTAGTGACACAGGCCACTGTTTCAAGAGATATCAGGCAACTGCATTTGTCAAAAGTACCGTTGCCTGGAGGGGCACAAAAATATGCACTGTTAAAGCCAAATGACAGCCATCTCGGAGATAAATATATTAGAGTGTTAAAGGATGGTTTTGTTTCTGTAGATGTGGCAGGAAACCTGTTAGTATTAAAAACCGTATCAGGTATGGCAATGGCTGTAGCTGCTTCTGTGGATGCCATGAAAATGGAAGAGGTAGTAGGTTCTATTGCCGGCGATGACACTATTATGGTGGCAGTTCGTACACCGGAGGAAGCAAAGCTTCTGATGGAAAAGATAAAAGGACTTATTGGAGAGTAAGGATAAAGAAATGTTAGAAAGTTTACGGGTAAAAAATGTTGCATTAATTGATGAAGCAGAAATTCAGTTTACAAACGGGCTTAATATTCTTACGGGAGAAACCGGAGCCGGAAAGTCAATATTAATCGGCTCCATTAATTTAGCTTTGGGAGCAAAAGCGGACAAAACTATTATTCGTACCGGTGCGGAGTATGCCTTTGTAGAGCTTGTTTTTTGTGTAGACAAGGAAGCACAGCTTGAAAAACTAAAGGAAATGGATATTTATCCGGAGGATGGCATGTTAGTTCTTCAAAGAAGGATTTTGCCTGCTAAAAATGTATGCAAAGCAAACGGAGAAACCATAACTAATAAAGCTTTAAAGGAAATTGGTGAGATTTTACTTGATATTCACGGACAGCATGAGCATCAGTCTTTACTTAAAGAGAAAAAACAGGCAGAGATTTTAGATGAGTTCTGCCCGGATTCAATAAAAGAGCTAAAAGAAAACATAAAAGCAGTTTATCATATCTATTTAGAAGAAAAAGAAAAGCTGGATACCTTGGAAAATCAGGGTGAAAATAAAGAAAAAGAAATTGATTTTATTAAGTTTGAACTGGAAGAAATTGAGACAGCAGAGCTTAAAGAGGGGGAAGATGAAATTTTAGAGGCTGCCTTTGAGAGAATGTCTAACGGAAGGAAAATTACAGAAGCAGTAGAGCTTTCCCATAATTTACTAAATGGCTTAGGAGAGGGAAATGTTCTTTCCTTATTTGGTAGAGCTATGAGTGAAATAAATTCCATTTCCCAGTATGACAAAGAAGCCGAAAAGCTGTTTGAAGACATGGTAAATGAAGAAGATATGCTAAAGGATTTAAGCCGTAGATTAGAGGATTATGGCAGAAGTCTTTCATTTGACCCAAATCAGTTCCAAGAGGTTTCCGAGAGATTAAACATAATTAATCATTTGAAGTCGAAATATGGCGATGATATTGAAAGAATTCTTGCATACAAAGAAGAACTGGAAAATAAACTCCTTATGCTCACTGACTTGGAACAGTATAAAGAGGACCTTTTAAAGAAGCATGAAAAAACAGAAAAGGAACTGTATTCCCTATGTGACAAAGCTTCTAAGATTAGAAAAGAACAGGCAGAAATTTTAGAAAGAAAAATGAAAGAAGCCTTAGTCGATTTAAATTTTTTAGATGTACAGTTTAAAATTGATTTTGAACAGAAAAAAATCACAAAAGACGGCTATGATAAAATCGCCTTTTTAATTGCCCTAAATCCCGGCGAGTCATTAAAGCCATTAGAATCAGTTGCCAGCGGTGGTGAACTTTCCAGAATTATGTTAGCACTAAAAACAGTGCTTGCAGAAAAAGACCAGATTGCTACCTTGATTTTTGATGAAATTGACACAGGAATCAGTGGAAAAACAGCCTGGAAGGTTTCGGAAAAATTAGGAGTGTTGGGAAGAAATCATCAGGTGCTTTGTATTACTCACTTGCCACAGATTGCAGCTATGGCTGACAGACATTTCTTAATTGAAAAAAACAGAGAAGAAGAAAAAGCTGTGACTACTATTGAGCCCCTTGATGAAGAGGAAATGCTTGCAGAAATTGCCAGACTTCTTGGAACTGACAATATTACAGAAGCAGGGCTTAACAATGCCAAAGAATTGAAAAAAATGGCAGAACAGACAAAACAATACTAATATAAATAATTCTAAATCACACATACTATAAGTGCCGTAAATAATTACGGCACTTTATTAATTATTAATAAGAAAAGTGGTGTGATGATTATGAGCAAGAGAAAAAAGGGATATTTAATTTTTTTATGGATGTTTTTACTGCTTTCAATAAGCGGTTTTTTTGGCGCGTTTTATTATTATTTTTATAGAAACATACCCAATACTTATAAACTTCCGGTAAGTAAGGAAGAAACCATACATTTTGCCCTGCCTGTTTCTGCAGAGGTCTATAAGGAATCCATAGAAACAATGGGAACAAATAATGTAATTAAAACTACTCCGGCTGGAAGCATTACCTTAAAGGCAGATAGACTGGAGTCCTATCATATGGATTTAAAGTTGTTTGGCACAATACCGGTAAAAACCATTGATTTAGAAGTGGTAAATGATATTAAAGTATATCCTGTTGGAGAGCCTATTGGCATTTATGTGAAAACCCAGGGTGTTTTAGTTATCGGTGTAGGAGATGTAGAAAATGTCAACAAAATGACCTATTCGCCCTGCGCCAATATTATTAATGAAGGAGATTATATTCAGGCGGTAAATAACGAAGAAGTATCAGGAAAAAAGGACTTAATAGAAAAAGTAAAAAGTTGTAATGGGAAAGATTTAATTATTACATTAAGAAGGGACGATGAGGCAGTTAAGGTAAAAGTAAAACCGGTTTTGGATAAATCAGGGGACTATAAAATAGGACTTTGGATCAGGGACAGTGCCCAGGGAATTGGAACACTTACTTTTGTAGATGAAGAAGGGAAATTCGGAGCGTTAGGTCATGGTATTAATGATGTGGATACCAGTGAGCTGATGGAAATAGAAAATGGTGGTGTTTACAAAGCGGATATTGTGTCTATTAGAAAGGGCGAAAATGGAAATCCGGGGGAATTAACAGGTGTTATTGATTATGGAATGGAAAATAAATTAGGTATTATTTCAAAAAATACTGATGTGGGAATTTATGGAACGCTGTCGAAAGAAGAAACAAACAGTCTTACTAAAGGAGCGATTCCTATAGGATTAAAACAGGAGGTTCATGAGGGAAAGGCATTCATTTTGTGTGAAATTGACGGAGAAAGTAAATTTTATGATGTGGAAATAACTGAAATTAACCTTGATAACGACAACACAAATCGGGGAATTGTGCTAAAAATTACGGACGAAAATTTGATAAATTTGACGGGGGGAATTGTACAGGGCATGAGCGGAGCCCCCATAATTCAAGACGGTAAGCTCATTGGAGCAGTGACCCATGTGTTTGTAAGAGATGCCACCAAGGGGTATGGGGTGTTTATCGAAAATATGGTTTTGATGCGATAACTTAGGGTTGAATTAAAAATCGCCATTTTGTTATAATCCATGACAGAGAATGGAGGAGAAAAAAAATGGAACAATTAAATGTTATGACTACTAAGGACAATGAAAGAATGTTTAAGATACTCACAGACCTGCTTCACCAGGATAAGGAATTTCAGATAATGATTACGGTACCATCTACGAAAAAGGAAAGTAATATACTTGTTTCAGAACAAATGGAAATACCCAAAAAGGTCAGAGATCTGGAGAAAGATGTGACCGACATGATTCACGAAATAGGGGTGCCGGCTCATATTAAAGGGTATCAGTATTTAAGAGAAGCAATTATGATGTCCGTAGAAGACATTGAAATGCTAAACTCCATTACAAAAATTTTATATCCTACCATTGCCAAGAAATTTTCTACAACACCAAGCAGAGTGGAAAGGGCGATCAGACATGCAATTGAAGTAGCATGGAGCAGAGGAAAAATGGAAACTTTAGAAGCACTTTTTGGTTATACAATTAACACTGGAAAAGGAAAACCTACCAATTCAGAATTTATAGCTTTAATTGCAGATAAAATTCGACTGCTATATAGGGAATAGTGAAAATAGTACTTTTAAAATCCATTGAATTGTAGTATAATTTTCCTATAGCTATCGGGGAAAAGGGACTATGTATGAATTGGAGGATATAGGAATGAAAAAAATACTATTTGTTGCTTCAGAAGGTGTTCCGTTTATTAAGACAGGAGGACTGGCAGATGTAGTAGGTTCTCTACCCAAATGTATTGATAAGGAGTATTTTGATGTTAGAGTTATTTTACCAAAATACACATGTATGAGACAGGAAATGAAGGATTTAATGAGATATAGAACTCATTATTATATGGATTTTCATTGGAGGCAGGAATATGTTGGTATATTTGAAGCAAATGTAGATGGCATCACATATTACTTTATTGACAATGAATCCATGTTTAGTGGCTTTAAGATTTACAGTGATAATGTATTAGAGGAAATCGAGAAGTTTTCATTTTTCTGTAAAGCAGCTCTATCAAGCTTACCACTGATTGATTTCAGGCCGGACCTTATTCACTGTCATGACTGGCAGACAGGTCTTATACCGGTTTATTTAAAGGAAAGATTTCAGGGCGGAGACTTTTACAGAGGCATTAAATCTGTTATGACAATACATAATTTAAAGTTCCAGGGTAAATGGGATATTAAGACGGTCAAAGAGATTACAGGACTTCCGGATTATTACTTTACTTCGGACAAGTTAGAAGCGTATAAAGATGCCAACTTATTAAAAGGTGGTCTTGTTTTTGCAGATGCCATTACAACAGTTTCTTCTACTTATGCAGAAGAAATCAAGACAGCTTTTTATGGAGAAGGATTAAACGGACTATTAACAGCCAGAAGCAATTCCTTAAGGGGAATTGTAAATGGTATTGATTATGATGAATTTAATCCGGAAACAGACAAAAATATTAGTTTCCCATACAATAAGGTGAATTTCAGAAAAGAAAAGGTTAAAAATAAACGCGCTCTTCAGGAGGAACTTGGTTTAGAACAGGATGACGGAAAGTTCATGATTGGAATTGTATCCAGATTAACAGACCAGAAGGGACTTGATTTGATTGCCTATATTATGGATGAACTATGTCAGGAAGATGTGCAGATTGTAGTCCTTGGAACCGGAGAAGAACGATATGAAAATATGTTCAGACATTTTGATTGGAAATATAATAATAAAGTGTCTGCTAATATTTATTATTCCGAGGCGTTGTCACACAAGATTTACGCAGCCTGTGATGCATTTTTAATGCCATCTTTATTTGAACCATGTGGTTTGAGCCAGCTAATGGCACTGCGCTACGGTACAGTTCCAATTGTTAGGGAAACAGGTGGTTTAAAAGATACAGTAGAACCGTACAATGAATATGAATGTACCGGTACAGGATTTAGTTTTTGTAATTACAATGCACATGAAATGTTAGCAACTATCCGCTACGCAAAATATGTATTCTATCAAAGAAAAAGGGAATGGAACAAAATGGTGGATAGAGGAATGGAAGCAGATTTCTCATGGAAAGTATCTGCTGGTAAATATCAGGAAATGTATGATTGGTTAATAGGATAACAAAAAAGAAAGAGGCATAGATTTATGCTTCTTTCTTTATAATGATATAGAAAAATTCCTGACACAAATTATATAACGACTATAGAAAGTAACATAAGAAAGAGGAAAACATGGCTTTTGACGGAATAACCATTTCCTGCCTTGTGGAGGAAATGAAACAGAAAATTTTAAACGGAAGAATTTACAAAATAGCCCAGCCTGAAAAGGATGAGATTTTGCTTACTATAAAAAATGAAGGTGCACAGCATAGGTTATTACTTAGTGCTAATGCTACACTTCCACTTGTATATTTTATAGAAGAAAATAAAAAAAGTCCTATGACAGCTCCCAATTTTTGTATGCTTCTTAGAAAACATATTCAGAATGGAAGAATTGTAAATATAGCGCAGCCGGGGCTTGAGCGCATTATTAACATTGAGGTTGAGCATTTAAATGAATTGGGGGATTTATGCAGGAAAACCTTAATTGTAGAGCTTATGGGAAAGCACAGTAATCTGATTTTCTGCAATGACGAGGGAATGATTATCGACAGCATTAAGCATATATCTGGTATGGTCAGCAGTGTCAGAGAGGTTTTGCCCGGAAGAGAGTATTTTATTCCCCAGACAGAAAAGAAGGAAAATCCTGTTTCAGATAATTTGACAAAAGAAAATTTTATAAATGTTCTATTGGAGAAAAATATGCCGGTATATAAAAGTATATATTGTAACTTTACCGGAATTTCTCCTATTGTTGCTCAGGAAATTTGTTATCAGGCAAAAGTGGATTCTGATAAACCCACAGGGGCATTGGAAAAAGAGGAACTGGAGCGGTTAGCAGAGGCTAACTTTTCCTATGTGGATGGCATTAAAAAGAAACAATATAAACCATTTATTATCTACGGAAAAAAAGAGCCCAAAGAGTACGGAGTATTGCCGCTTACTATTTATGATAATTTAGAAAAAGAAGAGTTTTCCACAATTTCAGAAGTATTAAAAAAGTATTATGCAACCAAAAGTGCCGTTACCAGAATCAGACAAAAATCTGTTGATTTAAGAAAAGTAGTCCAGACGGCATTAGAAAGAAATGTAAAAAAATACGATTTACAATGTAGACAGTTAAAGGATACCGAAAAACGGGAAAAATATAAAATTTACGGAGAGCTTCTTCATACTTATGGCTATCAGGCAAAGCCTGGGGATAAATTTATTGAAGTGGAAAATTACTATACCGGACAGCTTGAAAAGGTTCCACTTGATGTTGAATTAACGCCTTTGGAAAATGCCAAAAAGTACTTTGATAAATATGGCAAGTTAAAAAGAACCTATGAAGCATTAATTGTTTTTTCAAAGGAAACAAAAGAGGAAATTGAGCATTTGGAAACGATTATGACAGCACTTGATATGGCCATATTAGAAGAGGATTTAGCTCAGATTAAGGAAGAACTCATAGAAAGTGGCTATATACGTAGAAAAGGTGGCAAAAAGAAGGAAAAAATTACCAGTAAGCCATACCATTTTATCAGTAAAGACGGATTTCATATGTATGTAGGGAAAAATAACTACCAGAATGAAGAACTGACTTTTAAGTTAGCGGAAGGTAACGACTGGTGGTTTCATGCAAAAGGAATTCCGGGATCCCATGTCATCGTAAAGTCAGGGGGAAGAGAAATGGCAGATTCCACCTTTGAAGAGGCAGGAAGACTGGCGGCTCATTTTTCCAAAGCCAGAGGACAGGATAAAGTTGAAATTGACTATGTAGAGAAAAAGCAGGTAAAAAAACCGGCAGGTGGTAAACCGGGATTTGTAGTATATTATACTAATTATTCTCTTATGATCGATTCGGATATTTCACAGATAGAAGAAGTGAAAGGGTAACAAAAAACGGGTTACTTTTTGTTATGGTTATGGCACTTATGCTTACGATGATTTTTGGGCAAAGAGACAAATGCAGCAGGAAAGCCATATGAAAGCATTTTTTTCATACAAGACCGGATGGAATAAGTTGTTTTACGGCTTTTAGCAAGGCATAAGCAGTGAAAACTTGACGATTTGGAATTCATTATATATAATAAAAATAAGTATGCCACAACGGAAGCTGATGGCGGCATAAATCAAATAAGAAACAGTTACGAAAGAGGTACTGACATGATTAAAAGTATGACAGGATTTGGCCGTTGTGAAATGACCGAGGGAAACCGCAAGTTTACGGTTGAAATAAAGTCCGTAAATCACAGATATTTAGATGCAGGTATCAAAATGCCGAAAAAGCTTAACTTTTTTGAAGCATCTATTAGAAATCTGTTAAAGGAATACATTCAAAGAGGAAAAGTAGATGTTTTCATTACTTATGAAGACTATTCTGAAAATAATGTATGTATTAAATACAATAAGGATATTGCCAGAGAGTATTACAATTATTTAACACAAATGGCAGAAGATTTTTCCTTAGACAATGATGTAAGAGTTTCTTCACTTTCCAGATATCCGGAAGTATTTACCATGGAAGAACAGACTATTGACGAAGAAGAACTATGGAAGCTACTTGAAAAAACCATTCGTGGTGCTGCAGAAAACTTTGTGGAAACAAGAATTAAAGAAGGCGAAAACTTAAGAAACGATATGATTGTTAAGTTAGAGGGTATGTTAGAGCATGTAGCTTTCATTGAAGAACGTTCGCCACAGATCATTGCGGAATACAAAGAAAAGCTTATGGAAAAAGTAAATGAGCTATTACAGGATACGAAAATTGATGAAGCAAGACTGGCTACAGAGGTTACAATTTTTGCAGACAAGGTTTGCGTAGATGAAGAACTGGTACGTTTAAGAAGCCATGTGGAAGCTACAAAAGAGGCGCTTTTAGATGGAGAAAGTATTGGTAGAAAGTTAGATTTCATTGCGCAGGAAATGAATAGAGAAGCTAATACGATTTTATCCAAAACAAGTGATTTGGAGATTTCCAACAGAGGAATTGAGTTAAAAACAGATATAGAAAAAATCAGAGAGCAGATTCAGAATATTGAATAGGAGGAGTCTGATGAAAAGAAAAGGAATTCTTTTAGTAGTATCCGGTTTTTCTGGGGCAGGAAAAGGCACTCTTATGAAAAAACTGGTAGAATCTTATGACAATTACGCATTAAGTATTTCCATGACTACAAGAAAGCCAAGAGCCGGAGAGGAAGATGGCAAAGCATATTTTTTTGTGGAGGAAAGCACCTTTCTTAAAAAGATAGAAGAAGAAAAAGTAATTGAGTACGCACAGTATTGTGGCAATTATTACGGGACACCAAAAGAATATGTGGAAGAAATGTTAGCAAATGGCAAGGATGTTATTTTGGAAATCGAAATTCAGGGAGCTTTGAAAGTAAAAGAAAAGTACCCGGATGCATTACTTCTCTTTGTTATGCCGCCTAGTGCAGCTGAGCTTAAAAGCCGTCTGGTAGGACGAGGCACAGAAACAGAGGAGGTAATAGACCAGAGAATGGCACGTGCTGTAGAAGAAGCAGAAGGCATAGAATATTATGATTACATTATCGTAAATGATGTACTTGAAAATTGTGTAAAAGAACTTCACAGCATTGTTAGTACAGCACATAATACACCTGAGAATAATCAGGAGTTTATAAAAAATATAAGAGAAGAATTGAAAAGTCTTTCGAAAGGAGAATAGAGATGTTACATCCATCTTACACAGAATTAATACAAGTAGTAAACAGCGAGGTTGAATCAGGAGAAGCTAATGTTGTAAACAGCAGATATTCTATTGTTATGGCTACAGCAAAAAGAGCTAGACAAATTATTGCAGGTGACGAACCTTTAGTACAGGCAGACGATGCAAAACCTCTTTCCTCAGCTGTTAAAGAGTTAAATGAAGGAAAGATTAAAATCCTTGCTAAAGACGAAGAGCAAGAGGAAGAATAATTGTGCAGGTTAGAGAGAAATTCCTTATAGGTATTTCTCTTTTCTGACATTTTAAGGAATGTTTACAGATATTTTCCATAATACAGAAACAAATGGTTACTGGGAGCGGAGTGAACAGTAACGAATAATGATTAAAGAGGAGCTTATGAAAATATTATTTATATCACTAGGTTGTGACAAAAATCTGGCAGATACAGAGTATATGCTGGGTAAACTGGAAAGAAAAGGATATACCTTTACAGATGATGAATTAGAAGCTGAAATCATTGTAGTAAATACCTGCTGTTTCATCCATGATGCAAAAGAAGAAAGTATCCAGACACTTTTGGAAATGGGGCAGTTAAAGGAAGAAGGAAATGCAAAAGTATTAATTGCAACAGGCTGTCTGGCAGAACGTTATAAGGATGAAATTCAAACAGAAATTCCGGAAGTTGATGCTATTGTAGGCACCAATGCAATTGATAAAATTGTAGAGGCAGTAGAGAAAGCTTTACAAAAAGAAAATGGCAATCAGTTAGCAGACATTAACTCGGCTCCTGCTTTTGGTAAAGAACGAATTGTTACTACAGGAGGCCATTTTGCTTATTTAAAAATTGCAGAGGGTTGTAACAAAAATTGTACTTACTGCATTATTCCAAAAGTAAGAGGACATTACCGCAGTATTCCTATGGAACACCTTTTAGAATCAGCAAGAGAATTAGCGGACAAAGGAGTAAAAGAACTGATTTTAGTAGCGCAGGAAACGACCCTTTATGGTATGGATTTATATGGAAAGAAAATGCTACCTGAACTTTTACGCAAGCTTTGCGAAATTTCAGGACTATACTGGATTCGTATTTTGTACTGTTATCCTGAAGAAATTACAGAGGAACTGATTACCGTTATAAAAGAAGAAAAGAAAATCTGTAACTATCTGGATATTCCAATCCAACACTGTTCTGATGATATTTTAAAGAAAATGGGAAGACGTACAAACGAAAATTCCCTTCGGGCAATGATTGGTAAGCTTAGAGAAGAAATACCGGATATTTGTTTAAGGACTACTTTGATTACTGGATTTCCGGGAGAAACAGAAAATGACCATGAAAAGAATATGGCCTTTGTAGACGAAATGGAATTTGACCGTCTTGGAGTATTTACCTATTCACCGGAAGAAAATACGAAAGCAGCAGAGTTTCCTGAACAAATTGATGAAAGTGTAAAAGAAGACAGACAGGCGGAAATTATGGAGCTTCAACAGGAAATTGCTTTTTATAAGGCAGAAGAAATGATAGGAAAAGAAGTTCTCGTTATGATAGAGGGAAAAGTAGCTGATGAAAACGCATATGTGGGAAGAACCTATAAAGATGCCCCGAATGTAGATGGCTTGATTTTCGTAAATACAGATGAAGAGCTTATGACAGGGGATTTTGCCTTAGTGAAAGTAACCGGTTCATATGAATATGATTTAATAGGAGAAATAGTAAAATGAAAATGAATTTACCAAACAAGCTAACAATATTACGTATGATTATGGTTCCGTTTTTTGTAGCCTTTATTTTGTTATCACCAAAAGTATTATGGTTTAAATGGATTGCACTTGCCATTTTTATTCTTGCAAGTCTTACCGATATGTTGGATGGGAAAATCGCCAGAAAATATAACCTTATTACCAATTTTGGAAAGTTTATGGATCCATTGGCGGATAAGCTGTTAGTGTGTTCAGCGCTTATTTGCCTCACAGATTTAAATATGATACCATCATGGATTACGATTGTAATTATTGCAAGAGAGTTTATTGTCAGTGGTTTTCGTTTGATCGCAGCAGAAAAGGGTGTTGTGATTGCGGCAGGCAAGTCAGGTAAATGGAAAACAGCCATTACAATGGTAATGGTTTGTTTTATGCTTTGTGTTGTAAATGGACAAGGGTTTGTAAAGCAGGGGGTGCCATATGCTTCTATAGATGCATTTTATCCAATTTACTGGGTACTTTATGGAATTGGTTTTGTGCTTATGATAGTAGCACTTATTTTAACAATAGTTTCTATGATAGACTATCTAGTAAAAAACAAGGATGTAATGAAAGACGAGGTAGAATAAAATGATAGTAGAGCTTGTATCTGTTGGAACGGAAATTCTTCTTGGTAATATAGTAAATACCAATGCAGCATATCTTTCTGAAAAATGTGCGGGTTTGGGGCTTTTTTGTTATTATCAGACTGTTGTAGGAGACAATGAAGAACGATTACATAGCACAATTAAAACGGCACTGGACCGTTCAGATATTGTGATTTTATCAGGAGGGTTAGGGCCTACCCAGGACGATTTAACAAAAGAAGTAGCTGCAAAAGTATTAGGAAAAGAGCTTTATTTAGACGAACATTCCAAAGAACGTATTAAGGAGTACTTTAATAAGCGGGATATTATGATTACAGAGAATAATTGGAAACAGGCAATGATTCCAAAGGGAGCGATTATTGTAGACAATGAAAATGGAACAGCGCCTGGAGTCATTATGGAAGAAAATGGTAAAATTGTAATTCTATTACCGGGTCCTCCAAATGAGCTAATTCCTATGTTTGAGCAGAGCATTGTACCTTATTTAAAAGAAAAAACGACGGATGTGCTTTATTCCCAGACTGTTAAAATCTGTGGTATAGGAGAGAGTAAAGCAGAATCTATGATAGAGGATTTGTTAAAAAAACAGTCAAATCCAACAATTGCACCTTATGCGAAAACAGGAGAAGTACATTTTAGAGTGACAGCAAGGGCTTTGGATGAAAAAAGTGCAAAAAAATTATGTAAACCTATTGTGAAGGAATTAAAAAGTCGTTTTGGAGACAAAGTGTATTCTACTGAGGAAGATGTGACCTTGGAAAAGTCAGTAGTTGATTTGTTATTAACGCACAATTTAACAGTTTCAACGATAGAGTCCTGTACAGGAGGACTTTTAGCAGGAAGACTTATTAATGTTCCGGGAGTATCAGAAGTATTTAAAACAGGATATGTTACCTATTCCAATAAAGCAAAGAGAAAGTTTGCAGGAGTAAAGAAAGCACATCTAATAAAACATGGAGCAGTCAGTGATGTAGTCGCGGTAGATATGGCAAAAGGCGGTGCTTCCATTACCAAAGCGGATGTAACAGTATCCATTACAGGAATTGCCGGACCGGATGGTGGAACTGAGGAAAAACCGGTAGGACTTGTATATATTGCCTGCAATGTTAAAGGAAATATAGAGGTAAAAGAGTATCATTTTTCAGGATCCAGAGATAAAATTCGTCAAACCTGTGTGGCCAGTGCGTTGACATTTATGCGTCAATGCGTGTTAAAATATATAAGTGAAGTAACTTTTGGGAGAAAAGAAAAATAGAGGAAAGTGTGAATATGGGAAATATTACATATGATTTTTGTCCAAAGTGTGGGGCGCTTGTGAGAAACGGAGTTTGCAGCAGTTGTGGAACAGATTATAATCCATCAAAAGAACCGGAGCTTTATAAGTTTGAAGAACCGGTAGTTAGCATTGAGCAACCGGAAACTGAATCAGTGGAGGCTGCGATAATTAGTAATGAGCAACCATATAATTATTACGGCGGTCAGATACCAACAGGTGACTATAACCCTGCTGAAAAGAAGAAAACTAATAAGATATTAATTGGTGTGATTGCAGCAGTAGTTTTAGTTGTTATTTTGTTACTGGCTTATATTAGTTCGCAGATTGCCACCCTATCTAAACAGGCTATTCAATCAAGAAAAAACGATGGTAGCTCTGTAGAAAAAACGGAAAAGTCGTCTGATTCAGAGGAATCCTATTTGCCTGATTTTTCAGAATATGGGGAGGAAGAGGCTGACGAATCTCAGGTTGATCAGGAAGCAGATGAAGATTATTGGGATGAATACAAAAATGAGCAGGCATTTGATTATGATGAAAATTTTCTAGAAGAAAGAGAAAATCATGACCCTTCTTCGATTACAGGACCTTACTATGAGGAATTTGTAAATTGTATTGATGAAACTGTGCCTTATAAAGTAAACAGAGAGTTTTATGAAGAAATTGATAAAGAAAATGGCGCATGTATTCAGATTTCCTATATTCAGTTGGAAGGTGATATTCCAAATTTAGAAGCCATTAATGAAGAAATTAAAGCTGAGAGTATGCATTATGCAGATTTCTTTTTAGAGGACAAAGCAAAATTTGCTGAAAATTACAAGGAATATGGGATGGTTTATTACTTAACAGTAGAGTCTTATGTAACTTACAATGATGAGGATACAATTAGTATTGTATTAGATAATAATTATGAATATTCATATTCCGGTTGTCTGGAAATTTACGGTATCAACATTAATCTGACAACAGGCACCATTTTAGAAAATACAGAAATTCTTAATATGGATGAAGCCTTTGTGGAGGAATTTTGTAAGCGAAGCATTGCACAAAATGGTCAGGATTCGGTTGCTATTAATAATATTTCAAATCGTGAAAAGTTAGCGTTGTTTCAAAACGAAAACAATTTGATTATTTTTTACACTCCCATTGGTTTGGAGGTTGGTTATAACTACTCAAATGTAGAAGGATATAGCGGGTGGATTACCATTAGTATGGAAGATTATAAGCAGTATTTAAAAGGGTTGTAAAAGTGATTGGCAGCCAGTCCAAAAATTTCAAGAAAAGCAGGACGATTACTTATGAGAAAAGTGCCATTGATAAAAAACGCAAGATTAAAAAAACATAGTTTACTGGCTCTCGTGATGCTTTTATTCATAGAAAGTATTGTAATGCCGGTGCATGCAGTTTCAAATTCAGAAGAATATGGAACGATTTCAGATTCTTCTGAAGATAAACAGAATATTAGTATAAAAGCAACAGAGACTGATTCTCATGAAATAGATGGCACAATATCTAAAAATGAGATCGGGAAAACGATAGTAGAAGAATCAGATGACACTCAAAATGTTGAGAATGAACTTGATTACATTAAGGGTCGTCCTCTTACGGAAGAAGAAAAAGCAGAACAGGAAGCTTTGGTGCCAAAGCTTAAGGAAATGGAAAGACTTGATATTTCCTTTGAGTTACCTGAATGCTCTCAAATTTCACTTTATTCAGCAAGAGCAGGAATGGCGGCTTCCTATGACCCAAGAGTTTTAAATCAGGTAACTTCTGCCAAAACACAGGGGAGTACGGAAACCTGCTGGGCATTTACTGCTGTTGCCATGATGGAGCAGGCAGTGATTTCGCAAGGAGTTTCAGCCAACAGTGTAGATTATTCCGAAAATCATTTAGCTTATTTTTTTTATAACCGGACAAAGGATCCGGTAGGTGGAACGGAAGGAGATTTGGTTCAGACTGCTTACGGAGTAAACTATTTGCAAAATGGAGGTAATCTTTTAATGGCGTCTTTCCATTTGGCTACCTGGGCAGGAGTTGTAAAAGAAAGCGTGTCTCCATATACGGGGACAGCTACTACAGTGTTAGCCAATGCTAACTATTCTTCTGATTTAAAATTAAAAAATGCTTACTTTATCGGATTAAATAATGAAGGAAGCATTGATGTGGAAACGGTAAAAAAAGCAATTGAAGCTTATGGCGCAGTAGGAGTGATGTATGGGCATTATTCACAGTATTATAATGCAGACACAGCAGCTTATTATAACGATGGAACAAACATTAATCATGCTGTTACTTTGATAGGCTGGGATGATAATTACAGCTTGGAAAATTTTGCAGAAGGTAGAAAACCTTCTTCCAATGGAGCTTTTATTGTAAAAAATAGCTGGGGTACTGAATGGGGTGATGAAGGCTTTTTCTATATTTCTTATGAAGATAAAAGCCTATATCTGCCGACAGCATATGAAGTAATGAATACAGAAGAATATGACAACAATTATCAGTATGACGGTAGTAGTGCTTCCTTAGCTTATTGGAATATAGCCAGTGGTGGTCAAGTTGGAAATATTTTTACTGTGCAGGAAAATGCAAATTGGCATGGTGAGAATTTAGAAGCAGTACAGATTGCACTGCAAAGCACAGATATAAATTATTCTGTACAAGTGTACAAAAATATAGTAGGAACAGATCCAACCAGCGGAACAGCAGTGCTGGCAACACCGGTAACTGGAAAAACTACCCACGCAGGAATTTATACCATAGATCTGGGGACGGATATTTTTGTTGGTTGTGGAGAAAAATATGGTATAGTCATAACTCTAACTTCTGATGATGGAAGCAGAATTGGTGTTTTCGGAGAAATGTCCGGAGATGCAGGCTGGTTGTCCTGGACTGCAAAAACAAGTGCAGGTCAGAGTTTTTATCGGTCGTCCCCTGAAAAAAACTGGACTGATACCAATCATTTGCCGGTTAGTGCTTCAGATGGTACAACTTTTTATAGCAATGTGGCTATGCGTTTAAAGGCATTTACCGCAAGCACTACCATTAAATCACCAAAGAAAGAATCGGTGCAGGATAATAACCAACAATCATCACAGCAACATCAGCCAACACCACCCCAGGAGCAAGTACAACCAACCGGTGTTTCCATGAGCAAGGTTTCTGTGAAAAAAATATCCAACAGAACCTATACGGGGAAAGCTATAAAGCCATTACCGGTTGTAACTTACAACGACGCAAAGTTAAAAAAGGGAACAGACTATACCCTTTCTTATAAAAATAATAAAAAAACCGGGAAAGCCACTATAACCATAAAAGGGAAGGGGATTTATACCGGCACAAAAAAAGTATATTTTTATATTGTGCCAAAGAAACCTGTTATTAAATCAGCAAAAGCATTAGGGAATAAAAAGCTAAAAGTTACTTGGAAAAGAAACACCACCGCATCAGGTTATCAATTGCAGATTGCAACCAATAAGAAGTTTACAAAAGGTAAAAAGAGCTTCACAATCAAGAAAAATTCCATTACATCTAAAACTATTGCAAAGCTCAAAAAAAGTAAAAAATATTATGTGCGTATAAGAGCGTACAAAACGGTAAGTGGTAAGAAGTATTATGGAAATTATAGTGCGGTGAAAGCAGTGAAAGTGAAGTAAGAGACATTTTGGAAACAGTAAAAGAAACAGAATCCGAGAATTATAATACGGCTGGCAGGCCTACAATACCCGTTGAAAAGGCCTGCCAGCCGTACAATATTTTCCACCTCTTCACAACTTCTTTAATCAAAAAACAAATTCTCCCCCCCTTGCATTTTCCACTCAGCTGTGATAAATTAGAACCACAAAAAGCAATCTGCTTTTACAATCCGGCGGTTCGCCAATTATTTTCCAGGGGACAAAAAAATATAGGAGGTTTTTTGAAAAGAGATTTTTATTGGACAATATGTGTGTTATACTAATTTCAGTTTGTGGCACAACAAAAGTTATTATTCATATAACAGCCAGACACTTGTTGTCGGTTTGCGTAACAGAATGATTAAAGAGAAGGTTTTTGCTTTGCAAATGAATTAGCACAAAAAACCAATAGTTAATGGTTGTGGAATGACCAGTAATCAACAAAGATTTTAGAAAAATGATTGACAAAAACGAACGTTTGTTTTATTATAATACATATCAGAACGAACGTTCTATATTAAAGGAGATTAAGTATGGAAAGAGAAGATAAATTAAAAGCATTGGATGCAGCCTTATCACAAATTGAAAGACAGTTTGGAAAGGGAGCTGTTATGAAGTTAGGAGATCCCTCAGCGCAGATGAATGTAGAGACGATTCCGACCGGTTCTTTAAGCCTTGACCTTGCTTTGGGGTTAGGTGGCATTCCAAAGGGGCGTATTATTGAGATATATGGACCGGAATCCAGTGGTAAGACTACCGTTACCCTGCATATGATTGCAGAAGTACAGAAGATGGGCGGCATCGCAGGTTTTATTGATGCGGAGCATGCGCTGGACCCTGTATATGCTAAGAATATTGGTGTTGATATTGATAATCTTTATATTTCTCAGCCGGATAACGGAGAGCAGGCATTAGAGATTACAGAGACCATGGTACGTTCCGGTGCCATTGATATTGTAGTAGTTGACTCTGTAGCGGCATTAGTACCAAAGGCAGAAATTGATGGGGATATGGGTGATAGTCACGTAGGACTTCAGGCAAGACTTATGTCTCAGGCACTTCGTAAGTTAACAGCAGTTATTAGCAAATCTAACTGTACTGTAGTATTTATCAATCAGCTTCGTGAAAAAGTGGGTATTATGTTTGGTAATCCGGAGACTACAACCGGTGGTCGTGCTCTTAAGTTCTATTCTTCTGTACGTTTAGACGTTAGAAGAATTGAAGCTTTAAAGCAAGGCGGTGAAGTAATCGGAAACAGAACAAGAGTAAAAGTAGTAAAAAATAAAATTGCTCCCCCCTTTAAAGAGGCGGAATTTGATATTATGTTTGGCGAAGGTATATCAAGAGAAGGAGATATTCTTGATTTAGCAGCCAATGTTAGTATAGTTAATAAAAGTGGTGCATGGTATGCCTACGAAGGTAATAAGATTGGACAGGGAAGGGAAAATGCTAAGATTTTCTTAAAAGAAAACCCCGAAATAAGAGAAGAAATTGCTTCTAAAGTAAGAGCCCATTTTGCTCTTACAACAGAGCCGGAAAAAGCAGAAGAACCAGTTGCCAAAAAGACAACCAAAAAAGAAGAACAGGCTGAAACAGAATAATGATGTTAGTTACTGAAATTGAGGAAATTTCAAAAAATAAATGCAAAATATATTTAGATGGAGAGTACGCCTTTGCGTTATATAAAGGCGAACTCTCTACCTATCATATTAAAAAAGGAAAAGAAATTTCTAGGGAAGTATTTGAAGAATTAATGGGACAAATACTTTTAAAAAGAGCAAAACTGCGTGCTATGAATCTATTAAAATCCAGAACTTATACGGAAGAAGAACTGAGGCGCAAACTGAAACAAGGCTTTTATCCTGATATTTTAATAGATGGGGCGTTAGAATATGTGAAAAGCTTTCGCTATGTAGATGACATTGCATATGCCAAAGAGTTTATCAGCTATCGAGTGGATACTCTAAACAAGAACCAAATAGTAAATAAATTACTTCAAAAAGGCATAAAAAAAGAGCACATTGAAGATGCGTTTGCAGAGTGCGAAGAAGAGGGAACCATTGTAGAGGAAGAAAAGCAAATCATGGCATTTCTATTGAAGAAACATTACTCTGCAAAAGACTGTGATTACAAGGAAAAACAAAAATTGGTAGCAACTCTTTATAGAAAGGGGTTTTCAACAAATTGCATAAATCGTGTGATGAAATCTGACTTTTACTTGACATAATTCATATTTTGGCTTACAATTTAACTGTTGTAAATTCGCGTTTTAGGATGTTAAACATATTACATTCTATGTAGATAGCGGACATTTCCCAGTTTATTTGGGAAGTACGTGTACAATGAAAATTAAATAAGGAGGTGCTCCTGTACAATGAGCATGGGTTTAGCTGTTGGGATTGCTGTTTTGGTAACCTTAGTAATTGCTATTCCGCTTACTGCTGTTCTTGCCATTACATACCGTAAAAAAGTTGTAGAAGGCAAATTAGGAGATGCAGACCAAAAAGCAAGAGAAATTATTGATGAAGCTTTGAAGACTGCTGAGACAAAGAAACGGGAAGGACTGCTTGAAGTAAAAGAAGAGTCAATTCGTACTAAAAATGAATTAGACAAAGAAATCAAAGAGCGTCGCGCAGAAGTTCAACGTTTTGAACGAAGAGTTCAGCAAAAGGAAGAAAACATCGATAAGAAAGCGGATGCAATTGAGAAAAAGGAAGCAAGTCTGTTAGCAAAAGAGCAGGAATTAGCAAAACAGAAAGCAGATATTGAAAATCTCAATGAACAAAGAGTACAGGAACTAGAACGGATTTCCGGTTTGACCTCTGAACAGGCAAAAGAGTATTTGTTAAAAATTGTTGAAGATGAAGTAAAACATGAAACTGCTGTCATGATTAAAGAAATGGAGAGCAGAGCAAAAGAAGAAGCTGATAAGAAAGCAAAAGAATATGTAGTAAATGCAATTCAAAAATGTGCGGCTGACCACGTGTCAGAGACTACAATTTCTGTTGTTCAGCTTCCAAATGATGAAATGAAAGGACGTATTATTGGTAGAGAGGGTAGAAATATTCGTACTCTTGAGACTATGACTGGTGTAGACTTAATTATTGATGATACACCGGAGGCAGTTATTCTATCAGGATTCGATCCCATTCGAAGAGAAGTTGCGAGAATTGCCTTGGAAAAATTAATTGTAGATGGACGTATTCATCCGGCTAGAATTGAAGAAATGGTTGAAAAGGCGCAAAAAGAAGTTGAAGTTATGATTCGCGAGGAAGGAGAATCGGCTACCTTAGAGGTTGGGGTACATGGTATTCATCCAGAACTTGTGAGATTACTTGGTAAGATGAAGTTTAGAACAAGCTATGGTCAAAATGCTTTAAGACATTCTATAGAAGTTGCACAGCTTTCAGGCTTATTAGCAGCTGAAATGGGCTTAGATGTGCGCATGGCGAAGCGTGCAGGCTTACTTCATGATATTGGTAAGGCTGTAGACCATGAGATGGAAGGTTCTCACATACAGTTAGGTGTTGACTTGTGTAGAAAATACAAAGAGTCAGCTATCGTTATCAATTCTGTAGAGTCTCATCATGGTGATGTAGAGCCACAGTCCTTAATTGCGTGTATTGTTCAAGCTGCAGATACAATTTCAGCAGCAAGACCAGGTGCTCGTAGAGAAACTTTAGAAACATATACAACCAGATTAAAACAATTAGAAGAAATAACCAACAATTTTAAAGGTGTAGACAAATCTTTTGCTATTCAGGCAGGTAGGGAAGTACGTGTTATGGTAGTTCCAGAACAAATATCAGATTCAGATATGGTTCTTTTGGCTAGAGATATTTCAAAGCAGATTGAAGCTGAGTTAGAATATCCGGGTCAGATAAAGGTGAACCTGATTCGAGAATCTAGAGTTACTGATTATGCAAAATAGAAGTGTATAATAAATACTAGAAAGAGACTGTTAAGAGCAGTCTCTTTTTTCTATACTAATACTTTTGTAGGTAATCTATTAGTTTACAATAATTAGAAAATTCTAGAAATTTACAGACTATTTATAATTTGAAAATTTTTCTTGTAATTCCATATAATCTAGTGTAGAATAAGCAAGGTAAATATAATTGTATACAATTATCCATGTGTTACATTATATTTTGCGTAGACTATTATCATAGAATTAGTTCTACGAAATAGTAAAAATTACTATTTTATTTATACAAAGAGTATGTAAAAACCAGAAAGGGAGAAAATTATGGCATTAACATTATCAAAAAAAGCACAAGCAGTAAAACCATCATCTACTTTAGCTATTACAGCAAAAGCAAAAGAAATGAAGGCAAATGGAATTGATGTAGTAGGATTTGGAGCAGGCGAACCAGATTTTAACACACCGGAAAATGTATGTAATGCAGCTATTTCTGCCATTAAAGAAGGATTTACAAAATATACACCAGCTTCAGGTACAAATGAATTGAAAGATGCTATTAGTAAAAAGTTCAAAGAGTTTAATGGACTTGATTATGCACCAAATCAAATCGTAATTAGCAATGGTGGAAAACATTCTTTATCTAATATATTTGACGCAATTTTAAATCCGGGAGACGAAGTTATTATTCCGGCTCCATACTGGTTAAGTTACCCGGAAATGGTAAAATTATCTGACGGTGTACCGGTTGTTGTTTATGGAGAGAAGAAAAACGGCTATAAAGTAACTGCTGCTCAGATTCAGGAAGCAATTACAGAAAATACAAAAGCATTAGTATTAAATACACCAAGTAACCCCACCGGTATGCTTTATACAGAAGAAGAGTTAAGGGCAATTGCAGATGTTGTTGTGAAAAATGACATTTATGTAGTTGCAGATGAAATGTATGAATATTTAATTTATGGAAATGAAAAACATGTAAGTATTGCTTCTTTCAATGAAGAGATTTATAAAAGAACAATTACTTGTAGCGGTTTATCAAAAAGTTATGCTATGACAGGATGGAGAATTGGTTATACAGGTTCTTCAGTTGAAATTGCAAAGCTTATGAGTTCTATACAGTCTCATGCTACAAGCAATCCAAACTCTATTGCGCAAAAGGCAGCTTTAGAAGCTTTGAAAGGTCCACAGGGTGCAGTAGAAGAAATGAAAGTAGAATTTAATAAACGTAGAACTTATATGTATGAAAGAGTTAGCAAAATGCCGCTTGTAGATACATTAGAACCACAGGGTGCTTTCTATGTATTTATTGATGTTTCAGAAGCAGTAGAAAAATCTTACAAGGGTGAAAAAATTGGAACAGCAGCAAGACTTGCTGAGATTTTACTTGAAGATTACTCCACAGCAGTAGTACCTTGTGCAGATTTTGGTTTCCCAAATCATATACGTTTATCTTATGCCATCAGCATGGAACAGATTGAAAAAGGACTTAACAGAATCGAAGAGTTTTTAAAAAGTCTGTAAAGGAAAGTAGGGAAATTTTATGCCAGAAGAATTTAAAAGACTGGACAGAACCTTAAAATACGAAGGGTCCATTATAAATTTTTATAAAGATACCGTTTTGGTTCCAAATGGAAACATTGTTCATTGGGATTTCATCGGACATAAAGGGGCGGCGGCGGTAGTCCCTGTTATGGATGATGGACGGATTTTAATGGTTCGTCAGTATAGAAATGCCTTAGACCGCTATACTCTTGAAATCCCGGCAGGAGGACTTGATAGCAAAGATGAACCTTTTATTGAGTGCAGTTTAAGAGAACTGGAAGAAGAAACCGGCTATAAAACAGACAAAGCTAATATGGAGTTTTTAATCAGTATTCGTACTACGGTTGCATTTTGTGACGAAAAAATAGAAGTTTATGTAGCCAAGAATTTAAAACCATCTGTCCAGCATTTAGATGAAGATGAATTTATTAACGTAAAACCATACACAGTAGAAGAACTTTGCGAAAAAATATATGCCGGCGAAATAGAAGATAGTAAGACTATTTCTTCCATTATGGCATATAAAAACAAATACTTAAAATAACAGCGAATAAATATGTAACCTGTCCTCATATACTGTGAAAAGAAACAGAAAATGAGGATGGAACATGAAGCAATTTAAAACGTATGAAAGAATAGGGAATAAAGAAAAAAGAGAAGGGGCAAATTGGCTTCTCTTTTTTTCGTTGGGATTTATTGTAGGTGTTTTACTGGTAAATATTAAAACAGACTACTTCTTAGAAGATTCCTTATTTTTTGGAGAAGAATTGTTAAATAGATTGTCCTATACTTCTTTTCATAACGAACAATATATGGTATATCTTCTGCAAAATCGAATAGGCATTCTGTTATTTCTTCTTGTAGCAGCAACTACCATTTTTGGAATTGTAATTATGTATTTATATGTGGCGTGGTTTGGTATGAGCCTTGGTATATTAATGGCAGTGGTAACAATGCGTTACGGAGGAAAGGGAATCCTAATTTTCTTAGGAGCTATATTACCTCAGGAAATTATATATATCCCGGCTTTTCTTTTTTTGGTAAATCTTCTTCATGATTTATGCGCTATTATTTATTTTCCGGGGAAAATGTTCCAAAATGTATATATGGGAAAAAAACAGTTTCTTATTAGAGGAATCTTATATTATATTATAATAGCTGGGGTTGTCATAATTGGTGTTTTTCTGGAAAGTTATGTAAATCCATATTTTTTGCGAAATATCTTAAAAATTTTATAAAAATTTTTTACTACATATGGTAGGGGATAAAAATGCCTTTGCCAACATGTTGCGATTTTTTATAAAAATGCCGAAAAAGTGCCAAAATACTAGGAAAATTCTATTTGATTTTCTTCAAAAATCTTATTATAATAGGTAACAGACACGTTGGGGAAAGACTAGATTAGTATTAGGAAGGGTTTCAAAGTTTATGGAAAAAGAAATACAACAGTTTATTTCATATTTACATAATATCAAGAAAACCTCCAACAATACAGAACAATCCTACAAAAGAGATTTGACGAAAGCCAAACACTTTTTGGAAGATGCTGGAATTCGTCATGTGGGAACGATTACAGAGAAAGATTTAAATTCTTATGTTTTGTATTTGGAGAAAAATAAATTTGCTGCAGCTACAGTTTCCAGAAACATAGCTTCGTTAAAGGCATTTTTTCACTATTTATGTGAAGAGGGTATTGTAAAAGAAGATATATCTGTTTCGTTAAAGGCACCTAAAATTGAAAAAAAGGTACCGGAGATTTTATCTACTGATGAAGTGGTGTGCTTGTTAGAACAGCCTACCGGAAATACCTCAAAGGAGATTAGGGATAAGGCAATGCTGGAATTGTTATACGCTACGGGCATACGAGTAACAGAGCTAATTACCTTAAAGGTTCATGATGTAAATATACAGGTTGGTTATATTTTATGTAGGGATACACATAAGGAAAGAGTGATTCCATTTGGAAGTGAAGCGAAAAATGCATTAACCCAGTACTTAAATGGTACACGGGGCAGTATGCTTGAGGATGAGGAAACGGATGTACTTTTTGTGAATTGTTCAGGTAAGCCTATGAGTCGTCAGGGTTTTTGGAAATTAATTAAATACTACGCTAAAAAGGCTGGTATTACCTCAGATATTACACCTCATACATTACGACATTCCTTTGCAGCTCATTTGGTGGAAAATGGAGCAGATTTAAGAAGTGTACAGGAGATGTTAGGACATTCCGACATTTCTACTACACAGATATATGCAAATATGAATCACAACAGAATTAGGGAAGTTTATGCTAAAGCCCATCCGAGAGGGTAGGGAAGATGTTATTGGGAAAGGTGAGAAGGACCTGACCATAAAAAAGCTCCTATTCCAGACCAGCAGCACTTGCTGAAAAGGTCAGGAATAGGAGCTTTTTGCGGCACGGGACCGGACGAGGCTAAGTAGAACCGGAGCGGCCAGACTATTTAATTATACTCAGCTATATCATATATTAATTTCTCACTAGCTTCCCAGCCCAGGCATGCATCGGTAATAGACTTTCCGTAGATACCTTCTCCAATTTTCTGGTTACCTTCTTCAATATAGCTTTCTACCATTACTCCTTTTACAAATTTATGAATATCACTGTTTAACTTTCTGGAATGCATAACTTCTTTCACAATACGTGTTTGCTGTTCATACTGTTTACCGGAATTGTTGTGGTTAGCATCTATGATTGTAGCAGGATTTTTTAAATCCATTGTGCCATACATTTCCAAAAGTCGGCTTAAATCTTCATAGTGGTAATTTGGAAAACTACGACCGTATTGGTTTACAGAGCCTCTTAAAATTGTATGAGCAAGCTCGTTTCCATCTGTTTTTACCTCCCAGCCTCTGTAGATAAATGAATGAGAATGCTGGGCAGCATATACTGAGTTTAACATAACGGTTAAGTCGCCGGAAGTAGGGTTTTTCATACCGGCAGGTACGTCAAATCCACTAACTGTTAAACGGTGCTGCTGATCCTCTACGGAACGGGCGCCAATTGCTACATAAGAAAGAATATCACTTACATATCTCCAGTTTTCAGGATACAGCATTTCGTCAGCAGCAGTAAGGCCGGATTCCTCAATAGCACGAATGTGCATCTTACGCATTGCTATTAATCCCTGTAAAAAGTTGGGTTTCTTTTCCGGGTCTGGCTGATGTACAATCCCTTTATATCCTTCCCCTGTAGTACGTGGTTTGTTAGTGTAAATTCTTGGAATCAAAATCAGCTTATCCTTAACTTGTTCATTTACTTTTGCAAGGCGGCTGATGTAATCGCAAACAGCATCTTCGTTATCAGCACTGCAAGGTCCGATAATCACTAAAAATTTGTTGCTTTCTCCAGTGATAACCGCTTTAATTTCTTTGTCTCTTTCTTCTTTTAATTTTGCAAGATGTTCCGGTACAGGAAACTGTTCCCTGATTTCTGCCGGAGTAGGAAGTTTTTTTATAAAATCAAATCCCATGGTGTTCTCTCCTTTGTATCTTTATAGATTCACATATTATTTTCTATTTGCCCTGTTTTTTTAAGCATGTAAATTGCCAAAAACACTGTTATTATAATATATATAAGGCTTAAGTGCAAGAAAATAAAGAAGACAAAGGAGTAATTCACTTGCTAAAAGTCCCCATAAATATCCTTTGATTCCAAAGGCAGGAATTGCAAAAAAAACAAAGAGTAGTTTACAGCTGATGCCGGTAATCTGGAACAGGAAAGAACTGGTTGTTCTTCCAAGTCCGTGGAGAATACTGCTAAGCACACCCCTCAAATAAAGAAAAGGGCAAATGAAACTCATAGAAGAAATAAAGGAGCCGGCAATAGCACTATCAAATAAGTATTTCCCAAGAAAATCCCCTAGCAGGAAAAATAAAACAGTGCATAAAAATCCAAGAGAAAAGCAGAAGAAAACACATTTTGAAACTGCATTTGAAATTTTCCTCTTATTTCCCGTAGCTTCTGCTTCCGATACATAAGGAAGTAATAGTACAGCAATAGAGTTTGTTAGGGCACTTGGGAATAAAATCAAGGGCAGTACCATACCGGTTAAAACACCGTAGATGCGTAAAACTTCCGAGTTGGAAAGTCCAAACTCCATTAATTTATTTGGAATATAAACAGCCTCGATGCTTTGAAGGCCATTAATAACAAGACGACTTGCTGATAATGGAACTGCCATTGACAAAATGCTTTTTGTAGTGTTACGGATTTTTTTGTCCACGAAAGTGTTTTTTGTGGAGTGTGATGAAAAAGTAAATCCAAGCTTGCCAAAGCGCAAAAAGATTGCAATGGCAGAAACTGTCATGGATACAAATTCTCCAATTACAATACCAACCACTGAAATGGCAATAGAAGCCTGCAAGCCTTTATTTTCCAAATATGTAAATATAAGAAATACACTCAGAACCCTGGCACCTTGTTCTAATAGCTGGGTAAGAGCCGGAAGTCCTGTTTTTTTGATTCCGTAATAATACCCATTAATACAGGAATGAACAGAACCAAAAGGTAGAGAGAGTGCAAAAATCCTAACTAAAGACGCACAACGTTCCTCTAAAAGAAAATTCTTTGCAATAAAAAAGGAATATTCAAAGAGAAAAAAGCCCAAAATAGCAGAAAGGGACAAGGAAATGGTAAATCCTACTAGTAAAACTCGCAAAGATGATTTATAATCATGAGATGTAGGTTCAGGAGCAACAAATTTCGAAATGGCAGTCTGAATTCCGGCAGCGGTAATGGAAAAACTCAGAGCCATTACAGGAGCAATGAGCTGATAAATACCCATTCCTTCTTCTCCAATAGCCTGTGAAAGGAAAATGCGGTAAAAAAAGCCTATAATGCGACTTAAGATTCCGGTGGCAGTTAAAAGTATTGCTCCGGTTATCAGTGGATTTTTTTTCAATAGAGCAACTCCTTATTGAGAGTTATTAATCAATATATTCCATGCCATTTATTGACAGAACAAAAATGTAGTGCTATGCTTTTTTTGTATTCTGATTGATATACTAGGAAATTAACATATAAGAGGTGATTTGATGGATAAATTAATTTATCTGGACAATGCAGCAACAACAAAGACTGCACCTGAAGTAGTGGAAGCGATGCTTCCTTATTTTACGAATTTTTTTGGGAATCCAAGCAGCATTTATTCCTTTGCGGCGGAGTCTAAAAAGGCAATAGCAGATGCCAGAGAAAAAATTGCAAATTCTTTAGGTGCTAAGTCTAATGAAATTTACTTTACAGCAGGCGGTTCAGAGTCTGACAACTGGGCATTAAAGGCAACAGCAGAAGCTTATGGAAATAAAGGAAAGCACATTATTACTTCCAAAATTGAGCATCACGCAATTCTTCACACATGCGAAGCATTGGAGAAAAAAGGTTATGAAATTACCTATCTGGATGTAGATGAGTATGGAGTTGTTAAGCTGGAACAGTTAAAAGAGGCAATCAGGGAAGATACTATTTTAATTTCCATTATGTTTGCCAATAATGAGATTGGAACAATTCAGCCTATTAAAGAAATTGGTAACATTGCAAGAGAAAGGGGCATACTATTCCATACAGATGCAGTACAGGCATATGGACATGTTCCAATTAATGTGGATGAATATAATATTGATATGTTAAGTGCCAGCGGACATAAGTTGAATGGTCCAAAGGGTATTGGCTTTATGTATATTAGAAAAGGTGTTAAAATTCGTTCCTTTGTTCATGGTGGTGCACAGGAAAGAAGCAGGAGAGCCGGCACGGAAAATGTAACAGGTATTGTTGGTTTTGGAAAAGCTGTGGAGTTAGCCTTTGCTAACTTGGAAGAACGAAATAAAAAGGAAACTCAGTTAAGAGATTACCTTATTGAAAAAATTCAGAAAGAAATCCCGTATTGCAGACTAAATGGTCACAGGGAGCTGAGGTTATCCAATAATGTGAACTTTAGTTTTCGGTTTATTGAAGGGGAGTCCATGCTAATTAAACTGGATTTTGCAGGAATCTGCGCATCAAGTGGTTCGGCATGTACATCAGGCTCTTTAGATCCTTCGCACGTGCTTTTAGCAATTGGACTTCCTCATGAAATTGCACATGGTTCTTTAAGAATAACCGTTGGATACGAAAACACCATGGAAGAAATGGACTATGTAGTAGAGAACTTGAAGAAAATTATTGAGGATTTGAGAAATATGTCACCTCTTTATGAGGACTTTATAAAAAAGCAGGAAAAGTAAGCGATAGAAATATAGGAGGAATAACATGTATTCAGAAAAAGTAATGGATCATTTTCAGAATCCAAGAAATGTAGGAGAAATCGAAAATGCCAGTGGAGTAGGTACAGTTGGTAATGCCAAATGTGGTGACATTATGAGAATCTTTTTAGATATAGATGAAAACCAGATTATACAGGATGTGAAGTTTAAAACCTTTGGATGTGGTGCAGCAGTAGCTACCAGTTCTATGGCAACGGAGTTGGTAAAGGGAAAGAGTATTGAGGAAGCCATGAAGATTACAAATAAAGCTGTTATGGAAGCATTAGACGGGCTTCCACCGGTAAAGGTTCACTGCTCCCTTTTAGCCGAAGAGGCAATTCATGCAGCACTTTGGGATTATGCCGAAAAAAACGGCATTAAAATCGAGGGACTTGAAAAGCCAAAATCAGATATTCATGAAGGTGAAGAAGAAGAGGAAGAAGATTACTAAAGGATTTTTGTATGAAGAAAAAAGTTGTAGTAGGCATGTCCGGAGGAGTAGACTCCTCTGTGGCAGCCTTTTTATTAAAAGAACAAGGATATGACGTAATTGGAGTTACCATGCAAATATGGCAGGATGAAACCCAGGTTTCTTTAGAAGAAAACGGGGGCTGCTGTGGATTAAGTGCTGTGGATGATGCAAGACGTGTGGCACAAGCTTTGGAAATTCCTTATTATGTTATGAATTTTAAAAATGAATTTAAATGCAAGGTTATGGATTACTTTGTAGAAGAATATATAAAAGGACGTACACCAAACCCATGTATCGCCTGTAATCGTTACGTAAAATGGGAATCTCTATTAAAAAGAAGTATGGATATAGGCGCTGATTACATCGCAACAGGACACTATGCAAGAATTGACAGACTGAACAACGGAAGATATTCACTTCGCATGTCCAAAACAAGTGCAAAAGACCAGACTTACGCCCTTTACAACCTGACACAGTTTCAACTGTCTCATACATTGATGCCGGTAGGAGAGTACACAAAAGATGAAATCCGTGAACTGGCAAACAGACTCCAGTTGCCTGTGGCTAATAAACCGGACAGTCAGGAAATCTGTTTTATCCCAGACAAAGATTATGCAGGTTTCATTGAAAGGGAAGCAGCAACGGACAAAGAGCTTTTGAAAAGAATGCCAAAACCCGGAAATTTCGTTACGAAGGCCGGAGAAATCATAGGTCCACACAAAGGGATTACCCATTATACTATCGGACAGAGAAAAGGGTTGAATCTGGCTATGGGACACCCTGTATTTGTTACAGAAATCAGGCCGGAGACCGGAGAAGTTGTTATCGGAGAAAACGAAGATGTATTTTCTAGCGAGTTAGTGTGTGCTAACTTAAATTTCATGTCTATTGAAAAGTTAGAAGGGAAAAGAAGAGTCCTTGCTAAGATTCGATACAGTCATAAAGGCGAATGGTGCCAAATAGAGCAGATAGAAGAGGATAAGATAAAATGCACCTTTGAAAAGCCGGTACGCGCCATTACCCCAGGGCAGGCAGTAGTATTTTATGAAGGGGAATACGTTTTGGGCGGTGGCACTATTTTGAAGTAGAAGAACGAAGATTCCATTTTTGCATATAATATATAAAGTGCTTTGAATAAGGAAAATCCACTTGGTAAGCTGGATAAAATGGAAGAAATATGGATATAAACTTTAATCAAAATGGTCAGAGAAGCAGAACTAATTATATTTCCTTTGAAGGAACAGTTATTGAAATTAACACTTTTGAAACAAATCGCCCGAGAAATAGAGGCTGTTCCATGCTTGTGACGGTAGAAGATTTCGATGGAAATATTGCTAATTTCGTTGTATCTCCGGATACCTATGTAGTAGATATGATTACTCTTTACGAGGGGCTTGAGGTAATCTTTTTTTATGATGGAAATCTACCAGTACCACTGATTTATCCGCCCAGATATCAGGCAGCCATTGTAACCCAAAAGATAGAAGGAATAAACGTAATTGCAGGATATTTTAACTACATTCTTTTAAATCAGGAGGCTTCCCTCAGATTAAATATTGGATCCAATACCCAGATAGTAACAAAAAATAACCAGACTTTTTTAGGCAATCCTGCCAATAAAAATCTTATTGTATTTTATGGTACTACCACGAGAAGTATACCCGCACAGACAACGCCGGACAGGATTATTGTAATGTGTGAAAGTTAATAAAATTAGCATCAATTAAAAAGAGAAAGGTCAAAAGTTAAATGACCTCTCTCTTTGTTTTTTTTAGTTCATGTGTGAAGTTTTCTAAAAAAAATTATAAAGGTAAAAATTCTGGTTTTCTATTTTTAAAAACAGTGTAATAACGAAAACCACAGTCTTTTAAAATATCAGAAGCTGTTTCAAATCCGTAACACATATGTTCAGGTCGATGAGCATCAGAGCCTATGGTAATAATTTCACCTCCAAGTTCTTTATAACGTTTTATAATTTCAGGACAGGGGTTGGTGGTGCCTAACTGATATTTTGGATTAAGCCCGCCTGTATTACATTCAATTCCTTTTCCGTGTTCAATTAAATATCGGAGTAAATTATCAAATATATCTTGATAGTCATGGTAACGGTAGTCCTTATTTTTTGTTTTTCCATAGCGTACTACATAGTCCAGATGACCATATACATCATAATTTGAGAAACCCTGGGCATTTTCCATCAAAGAAAGAAAATATTCTCTATAGGCTTCCTTGTCAGTGCGATTTTCATAAAACACAGGAAAATAAGGATCACTGTCATGGCACATATGAGAAGAACCAATGACAAAATCAAAGGGATAGGAGTTTATGAGTGCTTCGTTTTTGGAGACAACAGTTGGGTGAAGCCCCAGCTCTATACCAAAAAGAAGTTCTATTTTATCAGCATATTTTTCTTTCAGACGAAAAAGCTCTTTTTTGTAAGAGTCAGTTTCTAAAATAAACTCATCTGATATATTTCCGGCTTCATCTTTATAAAAATAATCCATGTGTTCTGTAATACAAATTGATTTAAGTTCAAGTTCTATTCCTTTTTTTACCATGTCTTCTAAAGGAAATAGTCCGTCTCCGGAAAAAATACTATGTAAATGATAATCTGCTTTTATCATAAGATGCCTCCTGTTTTGTTTTTCAATTTAGAATAGCACGAATTGAAGGGTAGTACAAGAAGTGAGATAGAGGAATAACTTCCAATTTTTCCGGAAAAAATGTTATAGAATTGTAAAGCTACACTAAAACTACTATAAAAAATCACACAAAATAAAATATTTTTAAAATACATCTTGAATTTTTAGGACAAATTAGGTAAAATAATCCTGCTGACAAAATTTTGTCAATCTAAACCATTGGATTGACAGAATAATATAAAAAATATTCATTATTTAGGAGGAACTAAAAAATGGCAGTAAAAGTAGCAATTAATGGTTTTGGTCGTATTGGTCGTCTTGCATTCAGACAGATGTTCGGTGCAGAAGGATACGAAGTAGTAGCAATCAATGACTTAACAAGCCCAAAGATGCTGGCACACTTATTAAAATATGATTCAGCTCAGGGTAAATATGCATTAGCTGATAAAGTAACAGCTGGTGAAGATTCTATCACTGTTGATGGAAAAGAAATCAAAATTTATGCAAAAGCTAACGCTGAAGAACTTCCTTGGGGAGATTTAGATGTAGACGTTGTACTTGAATGTACAGGCTTCTATACATCTAAAGAAAAAGCTTCTGCTCACATTAAAGCAGGCGCTAAGAAAGTTGTTATCTCTGCTCCAGCAGGAAATGACCTTCCTACAATCGTTTACAATGTAAACCACACAACATTAACAAAAGAAGATACAGTTATCTCTGCAGCTTCTTGTACAACAAACTGTTTAGCACCAATGGCTAAAGCTCTTCATGACTTAGCTGGTATCAAATCTGGTATCATGAGCACAATTCATGCTTACACAGGTGATCAGATGATCCTTGACGGACCACAGAGAAAAGGCGATTTAAGAAGAAGCCGTGCAGGCGCTGTAAATATCGTTCCTAACTCAACAGGTGCTGCAAAAGCTATCGGTTTAGTTATTCCTGAATTAAATGGTAAATTAATCGGTTCCGCACAGCGTGTACCAACCCCAACAGGTTCTACAACTATCTTAGTTGCAACTGTTGAAAAATCTGTAACTAAGGAAGAAATCAACGCAGCTATGAAAGCAGCAGCTACAGAATCTTACGGTTACAACGAAGACGAAATCGTATCAAGCGATATCGTTGGTATGACATATGGTTCTTTATTCGATGCAACTCAGACAATGGTTGGCGAAGACAACTTAGTACAGGTTGTTTCTTGGTATGACAATGAAAACTCATATGTAAGCCAGATGGTTCGTACAATCAAATACTTCGCTGAATTAGCATAAGTAATACGAACTGCTTAAAGAAGACCTATCAGGGTCCGGTCTTATGGACCGGACCCTTTTTTAATCAATAGGGAAATCCTATCGAATAAAAGCATTTTGTGCTAACGATGCACAAATATGCGTGCGGAACAAAAGCTATATCAGCTAGAAAAATGAGACGCGAAAGCGTGAAAGGCAAACTTTTGTTCAATATATAAAATAAAATTAGGAGGCAGACAAAATGTCATTAAACAAAAAATCAGTTGATGATATCAACGTAAACGGAAAACGCGTTCTTGTAAGATGCGACTTTAACGTACCACTTAAAAATGGTGAAATTACAGACGAAACACGTATTAAAGCAGCACTCCCTACAATTGAAAAATTAATCAATGATGGTGGGAAGGTAATCCTTTGCTCACACCTTGGTAAAGTTAAAAACGGTCCTAATGAAGGCGAATCTTTAGCACCGGTTGCAAAGAGACTTTCTGAAAAATTAGGCAAAGAAGTAGTATTCGTAGCTGATTACAATGTAACAGGCGAAGAAGCTACAAAAGCTGTTGAAGCTATGAAAGAAGGAGATGTAGTATTACTTCAGAATACACGTTTCCGCGGCGCAGAAGAAACAAAGAACGGTGAAGCGTTCTCTAAAGAATTAGCAGATCTTTGCGATGCTTATGTATGTGATGCTTTCGGTTCTTCTCATAGAGCTCATGCATCTGTTGCAGGTGTTACAGATGTTGTTCGTGCAAAAGGTGGCGAATGTGCAGTTGGTTACTTAATGCAGAAGGAAATCGATTTCTTAGGAAATGCAGTAGAAAATCCTGTAAGACCTTTCGTTGCGATCCTCGGTGGCGCAAAAGTTGCTGATAAATTAAACGTTATCAATAACTTACTTGAAAAATGTGATACTTTAATCATCGGCGGTGGTATGGCTTTTACATTCTTAAAAGCTCAGGGCTACGAAGTTGGTAACTCCTTAGTAGACAATGAGAAACTTGATTACTGTAAAGAAATGATGGCTAAAGCAGAAAAGCTTGGTAAAAAATTATTACTTCCAATTGATACAACGATTGCAGCTTCTTTCCCAAATCCTATTGATGCAGAAATCGAAGTTCAGGTTGTTGACGCTGACAAGATTCCGGCTGACATGGAAGGTCTTGACATCGGAACAAAAACAGCAGAATTATATGCTGATGCAGTAAAATCTGCAAAAACAGTTGTTTGGAATGGACCAATGGGTGTATTTGAAAACCCTGTTCTAGCAAAAGGTACTATTGCAGTAGCAGAAGCTTTAGCTGAAACAGATGCTACAACAATCATCGGTGGAGGTGACTCAGCAGCAGCAGTTAACCAGTTAGGATTTGCTGACAAGATGTCTCACATCTCTACAGGTGGTGGTGCTTCTCTTGAATTCTTAGAGGGTAAAGTGCTTCCGGGTGTAGCAGCAGCTGATGACAAATAATTTTTGAATACTAAAATATGATTACTAAATAGTAACAGTTCGGCAAGTGTGATTAGCTCATTATAAAGGCTATGGCTGAACTGTTACATTAAATAAAAAATCGTGAAAGTGTGTGATAATCAGACATTTTCACAATATAAAATAAAAAGGAGATTTACTATAATGGCTAGAAAGAAAATTATCGCTGGAAATTGGAAAATGAACATGACTCCAAGCGAAGCAGTAGAATTAATTAACACATTAAAACCATTAGTAGCTACAGATGAAGCAGACGTTGTTTTCTGTGTGCCTGCTATTGATATTATCCCGGCTTTAGAAGCTGCAAAAGGCTCTAACATTCAGATTGGTGCAGAAAATATGTACTTTGAAGAAAAAGGCGCTTTCACAGGAGAAATTTCTCCGGCAATGCTTACTGACGTAGGAGTTAAATACGTTATTATCGGACATTCTGAAAGAAGAGAATACTTCGCAGAAACAGATGAGACTGTAAACAAGAAAGTATTAAAAGCTTTCGAACATGGCATTACTCCAATCGTATGCTGTGGTGAAACTTTAACTCAGAGAGAACAGGGTGTTACAATTGATTTCATCCGTCAGCAGATTAAAGTTGCTTTCTTAAATGTAACAGCAGATCAGGCTAAAACAGCTGTAATCGCTTATGAACCAATTTGGGCTATCGGTACAGGTAAAACAGCTACTTCTGATCAGGCAGAAGAAGTTTGTGCAGCAATTCGTGCTTGCATCGCTGAAGTTTATGATGAAGCAACAGCAGAAGCAATCCGTATCCAGTACGGCGGTTCAGTAAATGCTTCTACAGCAGCAGAATTATTTGCAAAACCAAACATCGACGGTGGTCTTGTTGGTGGTGCAGCATTAAAACCAGATTTCGGCAAAATTGTTAATTATAAATAATAAATTTTTTATAATGAGGAACTATAAATAAAAATGAAAAATTGTTTATAATAAACAAAGCACTTCAAAATAACAAGAGACTATTCAGATTGGCTTATTTGTCTATGGGATAGTCTTTTGTTTTTTTTTAGTATGCTTGTCCGCTGGGAATTTACAAAAAATCCCTTGCATTAAGAAAACATATTACTTATACTAAGAATATAAAATTTATGAAGGGAGAAAAAATGGAAAGGACAAAGGTAAAAAAACTAATATGCTTTGGTTTGATAATGGCGTTGTTGCTTACTACATTTACATCTGTGCCATCTATGGAAACAAATGCAGCAAAGAAAGTAACCTCAAACTATTCTTATTCCAAGGCACCAACGGTTAAAACAGGCACTACAACCGTTACAGCAAAACCGATTGTCACTTATAAGAAAAATGGTGATTATTATTCAAAGTATTCCTGGGTGAAATTTAAAGCACCTAAGACAGGTACCTATCAGTTTACAATTTCCAATTATGCAGTAAAAGGAAACAAAAAACAGTCTGTTTTTGGTTCTATTCTTCTGATGACCGGAAAAACACCAAAAACGTTGTTGAATGTTAAGACAAAGGGCGGAAAATATTATGCGCTGTATATGTGTTCTGCCGCAGCAGAAAATGTTTCCGGCCAGGTAAAAACTACAACCTTTATCAAAAAACGTACAGGAACAGTAAAGCTGAAAAAAGGTCAGATTGTATACTTAGAATTTGTCAATCGGGAAACGGTTAATTTTAAACTAAACATTAAAAGAAAATAACGGAGGAAAAGATGAAAACAATCAAAAAATCAACCAAATTACTATGCCTTAGCTTAGTGGTAGCATTAGTGCTTTCTGTATTTGCACCAACTGCTGCAATAGAAGCACAGGCAGTAAGAAAAGTTACGGCTAACTATAATTACAAAAAAGCACCAGCAATAAAAGTTGGTACTACTACGGTTACAGCAAAACCATACAAGAGTTCTAACCTTAAGACAAAGACAAAAACTGCTGTATCATGGGTCAAGTTTACAGCGCCAAAGGCAGGAACTTATCAGTTTACTATTTCAAATTATGCTAAAAAAGGAAATAGCAATGCAGTTATTTATGGATGTGTAACAATGATGACCGGCAAAAATACATATGCCGGTGCAAGATATCCAAAGTCATATTTAAGTGTGAAAACAAAGGGAGGCAAAGTTAATACTTTATATTTACGCTCAGCTGCCTCATATACAAGTTCCGGTAGTGTTTCAAAATACACATATCTCCCAAGCCGTACAGCAACTGTAAAGTTGAAAAAAGGTCAGGTAGTTTATTTGGATTTTAACAATAGTAGTACAATTACATGTAATGTAAAGGTTAAGAAAAAATAAATATCATACATAAAGAAAGGGAGAACAAGGAAAAGTTCTTCCTTTTTTCGTAATATAGCAAATTTCTTTAGAAAATCTAAAAAAAACATTGCCAATCTTAATTTCCTGTGATAAAATATAGCTTGTTTGACATTAGGAGGTTTAAAAATGGGTACACTAAGAATGATTTTAACAATAATTTTTATTATAGTATGTGTTGCAATTACAGTGCTTGTACTGATGCAGGAAGGTAAGTCAGCTGGTCTTGGTTCTATCGCTGGAGCAGCAGAGTCTTATTGGGGAAAGAATAAAGGCCGTTCTATGGAAGGAACTTTAGTTAAGTTTACTAAGATTCTGGCAGTTGCCTTTTTACTTTTAGCAGTCGTATTAAACATTAACAAATTTTAGTGAATGTGAGCACTCTTTGCAGAGTGCTTTTTCTTTTGTTCATCAAACATGGGTGAACTATAATGGGGTAAATGATGAGTAAAAAAACATTTGAAGAAAGAAAAAAATTAATATGTGATTTTGTGTCTGAAGATTTATATGTTCCTATGAAAGAAAAGGAACTGGCTATTATGTTTCAGGTAGAGCCGGGGGATAGACCGGAATTTAAAAGGGTACTGGAAAGTCTTTTAGCAGAAGGAAAATTACAGATTACGAAGCGGGGAAAATATATAAAGCCGGAAGTAACAGCATTAGTGGGAACTTTTATTAGCAATCCCAAGGGCTTTGGCTTTGTAGAAATTGAGGGACAGACAGAAGATTTTTATATACCGGAAACAAAAGTAAATGGTGCATTCCATCAGGATAAAGTAGAAATTGCTCTGCTCCCTGGCAAAAGAGGTATGAGACAGGAAGCGGAAGTAGTTAATATTTTAGAAAGAGGTATGAAAACTGTTGTAGGAACTTTTGAACGGGGGAAAAGTTTTGGCTTTGTTGTACCGGATAATAGAAAGTTGCCGGATGATATTTATATTCCACTGGAACGTTCTAAAGGAGCAGTAGATGGGCATAAAGTAGTAGTAGAGATTACAGACTACGGCAAAGGTTACAAAGGAAAACGCCCGGAAGGCAGGATTATAGAAATACTTGGTCATATTAATGACCCGGGGGTAGATATACTTTCTATCGTCAAAGGCTTCGACCTTCCTACAGAATTTAGTGAAAGAGTGCTTAATCAGGCTGAAAGAGTGGCTAAGGACGTATCACTTGCAGATATGGAAGGCAGAAAAGATTTGCGCCAGATGAAAATGGTTACTATTGACGGGGAAGATACAAAGGATATAGATGATGCCGTAAGCCTTACTGTAGAAGAGGGGAAATACCATCTAGGAGTCCATATTGCGGATGTAACCAATTACGTACAGGAAAATTCTGCTTTGGATAAAGAGGCACTAAAGAGAGGAACCAGTGTTTATCTTGTAGACAGAGTGATTCCAATGTTGCCCCATGCATTATCCAATGGAATCTGTTCTTTAAATGAAGGCGTGGATAGACTGGCACTTAGCTGTCTTATGACAATTGACGAAAAAGGAAAGGTAGTAGACTATGAAATTGCCGAAACAGTTATTAAAGTAAACCGCCGTATGACTTACACCAGTGTTAAGAAAATATTAGAAGACAAAGACGAAATAGAATGTGAAAAGTACAAAGAGCTTATTCCCATGTTTGAGAATATGGCAGCACTTTCAGCCATTTTAAGAAAAAACAGACAAAAAAGGGGCTCCATTGATTTTGATTTTCGGGAAAGCAAAATCATTCTGGATGATAAGGGACACCCAACTGATGTTAAACCTTATGAAAGAAACGTAGCTACAAAACTTATTGAAGATTTTATGCTTATGGCAAATGAAACAGTGGCTCAGCATTTTTTCTGGCAGGAGCTTCCTTTTGTATACCGCACCCATGAAGTGCCGGATTCAGAAAAAATAAAAAAATTATCCACATTTATTGCAAATTTTGGTTATGGTATGAAATTAACAAATGAAGAAGTGCATCCAAAGGAATTGCAAAAGCTTCTTGGGAAAATACAAGGTACTAGTGAAGAGGTATTGATTAGTCGCCTTATACTTCGCAGCATGAAACAGGCAAGGTATACAGAAAGCTGCACCGGACATTTTGGACTGGCATGTGAATATTATTGTCATTTTACTTCACCTATTAGAAGATATCCTGATTTACAAATTCACCGGATTATTAAAAATCAGCTTAGAGATAAATTAAATCAGGATAGAATCAACCATTACAAAGAGATTCTTCCAAATGTGTGCAAACGTTCTTCTGAAATGGAAAGAAGAGCAGATGAAGCAGAAAGAGAAACGGATAAGCTCAAAAAAGCCGAATATATGGAAGGTCATATTGGCGAGGAATTTGAAGGAATTATTTCAGGAGTTACAGCCTGGGGAATTTATGTGGAGCTTTCAAATACTGTAGAGGGCATGGTTCATGTGGCATCCATACCGGGTGATTATTACTATTATGATGAAAATACCTATGAAATGGTAGGAAAAGATACAAACAAAACATACAAGCTTGGAGAAAAAATCAAAATCCGGGTAAAGGATGTAGATAAAATGGCAAAAACCATTGATTTTGAAATACCTTATGAGGATGAAACATAGCTTGTATAGGAGGAAATTATGAGCAAAGAACAAGGAAAGCTTGTGGCAAATAATAAAAAAGCATATTTTGACTTTTTTATCGATGAAAAATATGAGGCGGGGATTGTACTCCATGGTACGGAAGTAAAGTCCCTGCGTATGGGAAAATGCAGCATTAAAGAAGCGTTTATTCGAATTGAAAAGGGTGAGGCATTTATTTATGGAATGAATATAAGCCCTTATGAAAAGGGGAATATTTTCAATAAAGACCCTTTGCGTATAAGAAAATTATTATTTCACAAATCAGAGATTAATAAACTTGCAGGAAAACTTGCAGAGAAAGGGTATACTTTAGTCCCGTTGCAAGTATATTTTAAAGATGGCAAGGCAAAAATAGAGGTAGGCTTAGCAAGAGGTAAAAAATTATATGATAAGCGCCAGGATATTGCCAAAAAAGACCAAAGAAGAGAAGCGCAAAAGGAATTTAAGATAAAAAATTTATAAAAAATTTAAAATTCCTATGGACGAATGAAATGTTTGCCGATATACTTAGTGAGTAATTGGATTTAGCATTTTATTGTTGAATCTTTTTAACTAAAATTGAATAAGGGGTAGTAAAGGTTTCGACAGGGGTCTTGCAGCTGGAGAAGCTATCCGCAGGTGATGCGTCAAATCACAACACTAAATATAAACGCTGAAGAAAATTTAGCATTCGCTGCCTAGTTGCAGCGTGTCCGACTTAGTGCACCTACACATTAAGAACCGGGCATCGACTATGTAGGAAACGACACAGGCAAAGCTTTGAGCCTGTGGGCGTATTATGAAGCTACTAAGACCTGTAGGGTGTTAGTTCCCGGCAGGCAGAGGGAATGTAAAATAACTGACTATGATAGTAGAAGTACAGGGAATGGGCTTTTGGACACGGGTTCGACTCCCGTCTACTCCATTATTTGTGAGAATCCGAACCTTAAGGGTTCGACTACCAACGAATTAGCTTCAGTGATTTAAAATTAAAAAGTTAGCAGAAAGTAAGCTATGTTTACTTTCTGCTACTTTTATTTGAAAGGACTTAGTTAAAATGGCAGAAAAAGAAGAATATCTGGTTGGAGGATTTCTGTTTGAAACAGAAATTGAAGCAAAGGCAGCCAAAAACGATGAAAATAAAATTCAAATGCTGGACAAAAAATTAAACTATGACAATTTTGAAGCAGTGGTTATGGTTTACAATAAAGCACTTGAAAATCATGCTTTTGAAACAATTGTGGGAGAAGTTTATTTAAAAAAACTTCAGGAACACCTAATACGCATTAAAGACCCGGATAGTGATTTTGTAGTACAGCCCATTACAATTCATTCTAAATTGTCTATGAAAAAACGAGCGGAAGAAGCTAAAAAAGAAGAACAGTTAAAAGTGCGGATTGCTGCCGGACAGAAAACAAAGGAGAAATTAAAATATTCTGTTTTTCTGAATTTTGTACTGGCACTTATTATAGTCATATTGTTTATTATTACTTTAAAAGGTGAAAATGCTAATATACTGAATTATAAAAATGCCATTACCAATAAATATGCCAGCTGGGAACAGGATTTACAGGAGAGGGAAGCGAAAATAAGGGAAAAGGAAAAAGAATTATCCATAGAATAAAAAGCCGGTTTTATTTCACATTTTTAACATACTTGTCTGTTAGTATTAATTAAGGCTTAAAGCATAGCTGTTAAATCGTGTAAGATGGTGATAAAATGGAAAAATTAAAAATTCTTGTAGTAGATGATGAAAGCAGAATGAGAAAGTTGGTAAAAGACTTTCTTACAAAAAATAATTATGAAGTCATAGAGGCTGAGGACGGTGCTCAGGCACTTGATTTATTTTTTAAAATAAAGGATATCTCACTGGTGCTGTTAGATGTAATGATGCCCAAAATGGACGGCTACCAAGTATGTAAAGAAATTCGTGAGTATTCCAAAGTTCCTGTTATTATGTTGACGGCAAAAGCAGATGAGCAGGATGAATTAAAAGGATTCCAATACGGAGTAGATGAATATATTACAAAACCATTCAGTCCTAAGATTTTAGTGGCCCGTGTAGAGGCAGTACTACGAAGAACCGGTAGTGGAGCAACAGAAAAAATGTTGCAGGTGGGTCCTATTACAATTGATAAAACAGCCCATATTGTTACGATTTCTGGAAAGCAGGTAGAGCTTAGTTATAAAGAATTTGAGCTTCTTACTTATTTTCTTGAAAATAAAGGTATTGCATTGTCAAGAGAGAAAATATTAGACCATGTATGGAATTATGATTATTTCGGAGATGCCAGAACCATTGACACTCATGTAAAGAAACTTAGAAGCAAAATGGGTGAACAGGGAAACTGTATTAAAACCATTTGGGGCATGGGATATAAATTCGAGGTAGAGGAATGAAACACAAGCATTCTATAAAAAGACAATTTGCAGCTATTTTTATAGCACTTATGGCCGGCACAATTTTATTGTGCTGGCTTCTTAATACTATATTTTTGGAAAAATACTATGTGCAGAATAAGGAAGCTGACTTGAAAAATGCATACAACCGAATTTGTGTTGCAGCGGATAAAGGTGAACTTAGTTCTACGGAATTTCATAATGAATTTCAAAATATCTGTGCTACTTACAATATGAATATCATCGTTATGGATGCGGAGTCCAAACTTGTTTTATGCTCTGTAAATGACTATAAAAGAATGATCAGGCAGTTACTGGAAAGAGCCATGGGAATGTATGTACCAAAAGAAATTTTAGAAGAAAATTCAGAATATGTTATCCAGAAAAGCTTTGATAAAGATACAAATAACAATTACATTGAAATGTGGGGCGTATTAGAAAATGGTAATTTGTTTTTGTTGCGTACTTCTGTGGAAAGCATACGGGATAGTGTAAAAATTTCCAACCGTTTTTTGGCATATGTAGGAATTGGGGCAGTAATTATTAGTGCTTTTGTAATTTTAACAGTTACCGGTCAGATGACACGGCCGATTTTGCAATTAACAAAAATTTCTGAAAGAATGAAAAATTTAGATTTTGATGCCAAATATACGGGAAAAGAAAAAAATGAGATTGGAATTTTAGGAGATCATATTAACCAGCTTTCTGATACTCTGGAGAAAACAATCTCAGAATTAAAAACTGCTAATAACGAATTACAAAACGATATTCGTAAGAAGGAAGAAATTGACGTCATGAGAAAGGAATTTATATCCAACGTTTCTCATGAACTAAAAACACCAATTGCTTTAATTATGGGATACGCAGAAGGGTTAAAAATAGGAATTAATGATGATGATTCCAGCAGAGATTTTTACTGTGAAGTGATTATGGATGAAGCCAATAAAATGAACATCATGGTAAAAAAGCTTCTTACTTTAAACCAATTGGAATTTGGAAACGATGTAGTTACTATGGAACGTTTTGATTTACATGAGTTAATCGTAAATTATATCCAGTCAGCGGATATTTTGATAAAACAAAATGATGTGACGGTGGAATACAGGTGCAAAGAACCGGTTTATGTTTGGGGTGATGAATTTAAGGTAGAAGAAGTGTTTATGAATTATTTTACCAATGCAATTAATTATGCTATGGGGGAAAAGAAAATAATTGTAACTATTGAAAGAATTAAAAATAAAGTCAGAACCTCTGTTTTTAATACCGGAAATTCAATTCCGAAAGAGTCACTGCCGTTATTATGGGGAAAGTTTTATAAGGTAGATAAGGCTCGGACAAGAGAATATGGTGGTAGCGGAGTGGGCTTATCCATCGTAAAAGCCATTATGGAATCTATGAACCAAAACTACGGAGTTTTGAATCATGAAGACGGAGTAGAATTTTGGTTTGAACTTGCAACAGAATAGTGGTAGAATAAAGAAATAAATAATGAAAAGTCGTGAGGATGACCAATGAAAAAGAAATTAGTAGCAGTGTTGTGTATAATAACTATGACTATAAGTTTGACTGGTTGTGGAAATGCTATACCTGAAATGTCGGAAGATGAAAGTGCTATGGTTGCTGAATATGCAGCAGGACTTTTATTAAAATATGATAAAAATTATAGCACAAGATTAGTAGATGAACACAGCGAAGAAGAAGTTCGGGAAGAGATAACTGAACAGCCGGAAGAACAAAAGGAAGTAAAAGAAGAAACTACAGTTTCTGAAAATCAGTTAACATCACAAGAAAGTGAAATGGCAGAAAATGGAGCAGCACAAGAAAAAATGTCTGCCAATATTGGAAGCTTTTTGGAATTGGATTCTATTCAGGTGGATTATCAGGGATTTGAAATTTTGGATTCTTATTCTGAAGGAAATGGAGAAGAAATAACTTTTGCAATGGATGCTTCTACGGGAGCAAAGCTTGTAGTAGCCAAGTTTACACTTACAAACACTGGTACAGAGGATGCAGTGTGTGATATACTTTCTAAAAATCCACGTTTTCGTATAAATTATGGAACTGCAACGAAGAATACCTTAGTCACCATGCTTTCAGACGATTTATCAACTTTAAACAAAACTATCCCTGCAGGCGAAACCGTAACTGCAGTTCTTGTAATAGAAGTAAAGACAGAAGAGACAACAGATATTACAGGCTTGTCATTGAACATTAAATATAACAATAATAGTATCACTACTATATTGCAAAGTAGTGATACTGTGACAACAGAAGTAGTAGAACAATCAGTTTCTGATATAGAGGAAACTCGAAATGAAGATGAAGCGATAGAAGAAACACTAGCGGAAGAAGTAGATGTTGGATTAGAATAGTTACAAGCCAATAGATTTTTTTGAATTAAACAATAGCATATTTACGCGTGAAAATGCGGTTTTATAAAGTTAAGCAAAAAAAATGTAAAAAAAATTCAAAAAAAGTGTTGACATTCTAAAATCTAAATGATAGTATATACAAGTCGCGTGTGACAAACAACAAAAACAAGCGACAAAGTACCTTGACAAACAAACAGCAATGCAACCCTGAAATTCCAAGAAAACCTGATGATAAATCAGGAAAGAGAAATTCAGAGAGTTCGAAAAGAACAACCTAAAACAGTAAGAACGGTAAAATTAGCTAGAAGTTGATTTTGACCGGATTAAATTCAAACATGAGAGTTTGATCCTGGCTCAGG
>JAFSDJ010000065.1 GCA_017436305.1 Lachnospiraceae bacterium | reverse complement strand
TGTTGGTTTGGCTTATTATTTCGGTGGAAAGAAAATCTTGAAATCCGATATGGTAGAAACCCTGCGTAACGATACTTTAGTGTAGGATGGAAAGTTTGGTAGTATTATAGCTAAAATAGTAATCCATCAAATACTTCACAACAGAAAATGGTCGGTTCACAACAAAGGACTATATTTAGGCACTAAATTGTGCAAAATATAAAATAGATGTGTATATATCTGAAAAGATTTCACACCAAAAATACAGTGATTCACTCTTTTACTATGGAATGGATTATTGCAAAACCTAAGAAAGAATTGCGCTTAAATGCACTGCGCTATGATAGGAGTCAGATCGAGAAAACTGCAGGTTTGAATTGTGCTTTGTATTTTAATAAATTAAATTACTATACAAAAGAAACTATGTTGAATGAGGGTATTCCGTTCATTTTAGAGGGAAAGCAAGTGTTTCTGCCATTCCTTGGAATGCTTTTGTCGGAAAAGGATGATAGAAGGTTAGTGCCGGTACACACAATTTCGTTTTTAACACAAAAGCTCATATTATGTGCTTTGTATGAAAAATGGAATGATATGAATGCGACAAAGATTGCAGAAAAGCTTGGTGTTACCAAAATGTCGGTAAGTAGATGCCTGGATGAAATAGAGTATTTGGACATTAAGATACTGGATAAGTCTGGAAAAACAAGAAAAGTATCGGTTAGTGAAGAAATCAGAGTACTATGGGAAGAAATTAAGCCGGTATTGAGGAATCCGGTTATAGCAAGATTTCAGTTAGCAGAGGATATTCGGTTGGATAAGAAAGCCGGTATATCTGTACTTTGCGAATTTTCCATGCTATCAGATAATGTGTATCCTACTTATGCGGTCACAAAGGGCGATTTAAAAGAAACAAATATTAAAAAAATACGACAAATATCTATTGGAGAAGAAATTGGTTGTGAAGTATTGGAACTTGGCTATTTTATTGAATACAACGGAAAAATGGTACAAGATCCTCTTAGTGTAATGTTAAGCTTATCTGCAGAAAATTTGGAAGATGAAAGAGTACAGATTTGTATTGAGGAAATGTTGGAGGAGTACGTATGGTAAGAGGATTAGATACATTCAGAGAATATTTTAGAGGTTTTGAAAATCAGTATGTTTTAATAGGTGGTGCTGCCTGTGATATTTTGTTTGCAAATAACGAAGGACAATTTAGGGCAACAAGAGATTTAGATATGGTACTGGTTGTAGAGGCATTGACACCGGAATTTGGAGAGAAATTCTGGGAGTTTGTAGAAGCTGGACAATACAGAAATAAAGCAACCAGTGCAGGAAAACCACAGTTCTACAGATTTGATAAACCAGAAAAAGAAGCATATCCGAAGATGATAGAGCTCTTTGCTAGAACGGATTTTGAATTAAAAGAGATGGATGGGTTGACACCAATTCATATCGATGACGAGGTATCTGTAAACGGCAAGTACTTTTCCATAAATTTTGGCAATTATTTTTCCATAATTACCGGCATTTTATTTTCCATACTTTTTAGTCCCCACGGATTGCTCCGTGGGAGTGCTGTTTACTGAAATGGCAATTCCTCGTTTTCGTCTATCTGAAAATCAAATTCTAAATCCGATTCACCGCATTGCAACGGTAATTCTACTTCTTCAGACCAGCCATAGTATTTCAATGCAAATTTTCTTGTTTCTTCAGGATTCATTCCTTTTGTATGTTGTCGGATATACTCTTCATCCCGGTAAACTGACAAGAATTCTACCGGTATCTGTCCCTCGTGCCATGCACCACTGGGATTTTCATAAACACTATAACCATCTTTTACCCATTCGCGAACTGCCCGTTGTTCCTTCTTTGTCATAGGGGTGTTCTTTATATATTCCTTGTATTGTTTTTCTAGCATTTCCTGTCTTTCTTTTGGTAAATATTTATTAAATTTCATTAGAAAGCTCTCCTTTATTCAAAAATGATTTTCGATTTTCTAACCGGTAGCTTTTTCCGGACATTTGAATACGGTCACAGCGATAGGACAAACGGTCAAGGATTGCTGTTGCAAGTGCGGCATCATCCAGAAATTCCGCCCATTCCTCAAATCCTTTATTCGTTGTGATGATAATGGATGTCTGTTCCTGTAATTCTGATATTAACTGAAAAAACAGATTCCCTTCTGTTGATGCGATTGGCAGATAGCCGACTTCGTCCACCACTAACAGATTTGATTTTTGTATTCGGTTCATCTTCGCTTTGCTGCGTCGGTCTATTTCACTGGTTCTGAGTACCTGCATAAGAGACTGCATGGTTGTATAGCTGACGCGATATCCGTTTTCACATGCCTGATAACCAAGTGCTATTGCCAGATGTGTTTTACCAACTCCTGGCGGTCCGGAAAATATTAAATTGTAAATACCGTCAATCCAGTTAAGCTCCGATAACTGATTCAACTGTTTTCGGGTTATGGACTGACAAAAATTCAAATCGAAATCTTTCAAATATTTGGGGTATGGAAAACCAGCCTCCTTTATTCTTCGTTCTTTTGCTTTGTCCTGCCGATACCTTATTTCATTGCCAAGAACACGGCACAAAAACTCGGTATAACTTATCTCTTTACTTTCAGCTTCATGAAGCAGCTGTTCTAATTCATTCTTTGTATGTACAAGGCTTAAAGATGTGGCGTATGCTTTTATTTTCAGTAGATTATCCATTCACGACACTCCTTCCCATTGCTTCTTCATAAACGCTTAAATCTCTGACTTCCACTTGATTTCCCTGATATTTTTTAGGAAGTGCCGGTCTTGTACTCTTTTTTTCTTCATTTTTTTCTGAAAGTACCTGTTCCAGATAAATAATACTGGATTTTAAATCACTGGCAGAATAAAGTTCCTTCTCTGTGCAATATTTAAGCCCCCTTTTAACAGCCTCCGCATTCCATTCCTCAAACAACCTACGGATGACTCCTAACTGGTCTCTGTAGTATCGAGGCTTGTTTTCATGGATATGCTCAAGGAAAGGTTTTACCAGTTCATCGTTTTCAAACAATTCTTCCACCAGACGTTCCTGTTCCAGAATGCTTTTACTTTTATCCCTGTCAGTACGTTTTTGACCAATCAGCATTCCTTTTTCATGACATAAAGGATGGGTAGCATATATTTCTCCTGTAAGACAATCAGTAATCGCTATCATATCATTTTCAACGACCATATATACCTTTTTGCCGGGACAATAGGTGCCTTTGGGTACCCGGTAACGATTTCCTTTATACAAAACAATGTTGTCTTTTCTGACCTGATAGGTTATACTTTCATTAGCAGTAGTGAAACTGTAACAGGGTACTGACAGGAGATATTCTTTTTCAAGGGCGAATACTTCTGCCGGTATCTTTTTTGTTGTTCCATGTTCTTCTGCGTTTCCTGTTCTTTTAAGCCATGCAATACATTCATCGTTAAAACTGTTAATATCCCGCAGTATTCTGTGTTCTGCAAAGCCATGCTTGGCATATTTTACTACATTTTCTACTTTGCCTTTGGATTCAGGATCTGCTCCACGACATAAAAACACATCAAATTTAATCTCGTTTATGTAATTCTGAAAACCTTCCGTATAAATGATATCTCCCTGATTTTCACTGACTGCAAGGATCTTATCCTGGTCATATACGATTTCTCTTGGACGACCTCCATAAAACTCAAAAGCCTTCATGTGGGCTGTTATAAATGTATCCGTTGTAAATGGATTTAATTGCCACAGGATAAACTTATATCTGGAATGGGCAAGAACCATAGCAAAACAGTAAACTTTTTTATATCTTCCTGTTGTAGTTTCAAGCTTAATCTCCCCCATATCCACCTGTGCCTGTTGCCCCATCGGAAGCTCCTCCACAGCTTCATAATCTCTTGGGGATACAGTTTTTTTAATCCCATATTGTGTACGTATTTCCTGAACATAATTCCGAAAAGCACGCTTTTTAAAATCAAGGGTTTCCAAGCTGGTTCGCTCTTTAATCCAATCATAAACCTGAGCTGCCGACATATCCGGGTACTTTGTCAGACATTCCACCACAAAATCTTTGTATTCATCAGCCTTCTTTCGTCGCTTTTTAGAAGCTTGTTCTGCTTCAGCGTATTCGTTGGGGACATATCCCAGTATTTTAGAATAGTTTTGTAATCAACCTCCAATCTTCTTGCAACCTGACTTTTCTTGAGTCCGTTTCTTTTGTATTCTTGGATTTTTCCATAATCCATCCAATCAATCATCCTTCCTTCACCTCCGTGATAAAGTATATCACAGAGTAATATTTGATTGAAAACTATGGAAAATTAATTGCCATTTTCTATGGAATATAGTATACCACTTACAACAGCAGTTTTTTTCAATGGTTATTCAATTTGGGAGAATATTATCCAAGAAAAATTATAGCAAAATAGTATGAAACAGCAAGAAAATTATTTTTTGTATCGCTTAAAATTGTTTTGAAGGTCAATATATATATCCTCAATAACACCTTGTGAAAGAAACAGAGCATTGTATAAATCGGTTATAATAATGCAGATAAAGATTAAAATACCATAAGCTAAAAGCATCGTATTTATTGTGATGGCATTATGTGAGTCAATAGCGGCATAAATTGCTATCAATGAGATTATTGCCATCATATAGTTATGAGCGGTTTTTTGAATAGAAAAGAAAGTATTAAAATTTCCATTTGGGTATTTAATGCGAAATAATGAAAGCAGATAAGCAGACTGAAAAAGCAGATGATAAAGATAAGAAAACGGATAAGAAGGATGCTGTTGCTGGTGAAAAAGAGGATAAGACTGTGGCAGGCACAGAAGAAACCGAGAATGTGGGTGCTGATGTTAAGACCGAAACAGTTAATACGGATATAGCAGAGCCGGTAGAGGTATCTGTACCGGAAACAGTTGCATATACACATGTGGATGTGCGTTTGTAGGAGGTGCTTACTATGTCAGAGATAAATAGTTTTAGTGATTATGCAAGTAAATATAACGCAAATGTGGATTATTCCTATTTGTTTGGAGGTATGCAGACACCGTCAGCCGGAAGTTCTTTTAGCCTTTCGGATTATGCTGCAATTAAAAATG
>JAFSDJ010000064.1 GCA_017436305.1 Lachnospiraceae bacterium | reverse complement strand
TTTTTAAAACTTTTAGTGATATAAAAGGATTCTGATTTTTTTGATTTAGTTGTAGTTACTCTCATGATTTCTCCGTTTTTCTTTCAGTATACCATACTTTTCGGATAATTACCACTAATTACTACTAAATAAAACAAAAAAATTGACACAAAAAAAGCAGGTTTTATACGACCTGCAAACTTTTTTCTAATATTCAACTGTCAAACGTCCGGGTACTTGAAAAAACAAGTCCCCCTGGTATATAATCTACTCAAAAGGGTTATCGGAGCAAAAATCCGATTGTCCTCAGTGAAAAATGAATTGCAACAATAGCATCCTCAACTTTGGGCGGTCAGGGATGCTATTTCTTTTTATTTATAATTATCTAAATAAGACAGAGCCCCAAAAATAACCAGTAAAATAACAAATAAAATGTTACTGCACACACAGCAACCGGAAATAAGAGAAAAGAAGTTGAAACATATGAAAAACAAAAAGTACAAAAAATCAATCATATATTTAGCACTGGTATTTACAACATTATGGTTTTCAAATACCATAATATTAAATGCTGTCACCATAAATAAGGAAAATTCGGTAAAAGGACAGCCAGAAGTACAGGCAGAAGGACAGGCAGAAAATGAAACAAGGGATTTAGCCGTAGAAAATACCACAGAGAAATACATAGATTTTGGCACCTATCCCCAGACAGAAATAACTGATAAAGCTTTAATTGAAGCCATAGAAAGTGCCATAGCAGAGCAGGAAAATAATGAAAATATCAAAGAGGCATCCAATGTCTCTAATGAGAATGAGACAATTAACCAGTCTGTTGTCACGGAAGATAATACAGAAAACCCGGGCAATGACTACATGGGCATATGTGTTTTGGTAAATGGCATCAAATACAGCCGTATTATCAAAGACGATCAACCTTATTACTACAAATGGGAACCAATTAAATGGAAAATACTTGAAAATAACGGAAAAACCTTGTTTGTAGTGGCGGACGAAGTATTAGATTGCAAGAAATACAATGAATCAAAACAGGAAATAACCTGGGAGAAAAGCACTCTTAGAAGCTGGCTCAACGGCTATGGCAGTGAGCAAAACTTAGATGGAATTGATTATAGTGCTGGCGGTTTTCTTCAAGTAGCCTTTACACAAGAAGAGAAAGATTCCATAGCACGGACCAATCTGACAAATCCGGCTAATGAAAGCTACAATACAGCAGGCGGCAACACCACCACGGATAGTATTTTCCTATTGTCTATAGCAGATGTTACCAGTGAAAAATACGGTTTTTCATCTAATCCAAATGCCTCCTCCGGTGACAGACATGCAGCAGCCAGCGATTATGCATGGACAATGGGCATCACAAAAAGTCCGGCAACCGGTATGGAAGAAAACTGTGACTGGTGGCTTCGGGGGCCCGGTATGTATGGCTATGATGGCACCTATGTGAATTTCTACGGTTATACAAACCAGAGGGGACTTTTAGTGTCCTACGAAGGAATAGGAGTACGCCCTGCATTGTACATTAATTTATCTTCTGATGAGAGCACGGGAACAGAGGATAACAAAAATGAAGACACAGAAGCAGATGATAAAAGCTATGAAACCAGTGGTGGGGATGTTTCTCCGAACAAGGAGGAACAACCGGTAATGATAGAAAAGCTTACTATAAAAGCCCCTTCCAAAAAGCTGGCAGCAGGCAAAAAAATAAAGCTTACCCTTTCTATAACACCTAAAAATGCCACAAATAAAGCAGTTTTGTGGAAAACAAGCAACAAAAAAAATGCCACCGTGGATAAAAACGGTAAAATCACGCTGAAAAAAGCCGGAGCAGGTAAATCCGTTACTATAACTGCCATAGCAAAGGACGGCAGTGGCAAAAAAGCTTCTATTAAAATCAAAATTATGAAGCACACAGTAAAAAGCATAAAATTGGAAGCTTCCTCAGAGACTTTAAAAGCCGGCAAATCCATGAAGCTAAAGGCAACCATAAAAACTACCGGCAAAAGCGTAAACAAAACCTTAAAATGGACAAGCTCCAATACGAAATATGCCAAAGTAAGCAGCAAAGGCAAAGTAACCGCCAAAAAAGCCGGAAAAGGCAAGACCGTGACAATCACTGCCACATCTACCGATGGAAGTAATAAAAAGGCAAAGGTAAAGATTAGGATAAAATAGGAAAAACAGTCATACAATACCCACAAACCGCTTATATTGATAGTAAACCATACAATACGGAAAGTAACAGTTCGGCCAATAAGTTTGTTTTTGTCAAAATGTATATTCCGGCACTTATTGAATGGTATGGCTGAGTTGTTGCTGTGGAGAGGTTTTTACTATGTTAAATTACATCTGGGCTTTCATGATTATCATAGGCGTATTATACGGCTCCTTTACAGGAAAAATGGCGGAAATATCCCAGGCAGCAATTGATTCTTCCAAAGAAGCAGTTACTCTGTGTATTACTATGGCAGGAGTCATTTCTTTATGGGTAGGACTTATGGAAATCGCTAAAAGCGCCGGGCTTATTAAAAAACTTACAAAGGGGCTGGGACCGTTTATTCACTTTATGTTTCCAAGAATCCCAAAAGGACATGAGTCCTTAGATTACATTGCTACCAACATTATCGCCAATGTTTTAGGTCTTGGCTGGGCGTGTACTCCTGCAGGATTAAAGGCAATGGAAAAGCTGGCTGACTTGGAAAAAGAACGGGGAAATCCCGCCTATATTTCAGATATGGAACGGATTGCCAGCAATGAAATGTGCACATTTCTTATACTGAATATTTCATCACTTCAGTTAATTCCCGTAAATATGATAGCCTACCGCAGTCAGTACGGCAGCGTAAATCCGGCAGTGATTATCGCCCCGGCTATTGTGGCTACCCTGTTTAGTACGTTGGTGGCAATTGTTTATTGTAAGATAAAGGATAGGTAATAATTGATTTTTTGTGAAAAGGCGGATATACTGTAAGGATAGAGAAAAAATTTCAGAAATTACATTTGAATACAATGTAAAATATGATATTCTTTTATCACCGGTGTTTCAAAATATAGCAGATTATGAACGAATGCTACGTATAATGCCCTATTATCAAAATATACAGAAGGAGGGCATTTTGGTTGGATAGTGAAATTTCCCAAGGGAAATGGGAAGAAAATACAATACAAAACGTGAAAAAGGAGACTAACTATGGATTTGGTATCAATCAAACAGTTATTTAGAAACAAGGAGGAGTACATTGGAAAAGAAGTTACAATCGGCGGATGGCTTAGAAGTATAAGGGACTCTAAGACCTTCGGATTTTTAGTAATTAACGATGGTACTTTCTTTGAACCATTACAGGTAGTATATTCAGATAAATTAGAGAACTTCCAACAGATAAGCAAATGTAACGTAGGTGCTGCCCTGATTGTAAAAGGTGTTGTAACAGAAACACCACAGGCAAAGCAGCCTTTTGAAATACAGGCAACCAGTGTAGAAATCGAAGGAGCTTCTGCACCGGATTACCCATTACAGAAAAAGAGACATTCCTTTGAATATTTAAGAACAATTTCTCATTTAAGACCAAGAACTAACACATTCCAGGCAGTATTCAGAGTTCGTTCCCTAATTGCCTATGCCATTCACAAATTTTTCCAGGAAAGAGAATTTGTTTATGTGCATACTCCACTGATTACAGGAAGTGACTGTGAAGGTGCAGGAGAAATGTTCCAGGTTACTACAATGGATTTAAACAACATTCCAAAAACAGAAGATGGAGCAGTAGATTTTTCACAGGATTTCTTTAACAAGCCTACCAACTTAACAGTTAGCGGTCAGTTAAATGGTGAAACCTATGCCATGGCATTTAAAAACATTTACACCTTTGGACCAACCTTCAGAGCAGAGAATTCCAACACAACTAGACATGCGGCAGAGTTCTGGATGATTGAGCCTGAAATGGCATTTGCAGACTTAAAAGACGACATGATGTTAGCAGAAAGTATGATTAAATACATTATCCGTTATGTAATGGAAAATGCTCCGGAAGAAATGGCATTTTTCAACCAGTTTGTAGACAAGGGACTTATCGAAAGATTGGAAGGCGTTGTTAATTCTGATTTTGGTCATGTAACTTACACAGAAGCCATTGAAATTTTAGAAAAACACAATGATGAATTTGAATATAAAGTATCCTGGGGCTGTGATTTACAAACAGAGCATGAAAGATTCTTAACAGAAAAAGAATTTAAACGTCCTGTTTTCGTTACTGATTATCCAAAGGATATTAAAGCATTCTACATGAAAATGAATGATGACAACAAAACAGTAGCAGCTATGGACTGCCTTGTACCGGGCATTGGTGAAATTATCGGAGGAAGCCAGAGAGAGGATGACTACGATAAGCTGTTAAATCGTATGAAGGAGCTTGATTTAAATCCTGAAGATTACGATTTCTATTTAGATTTGCGTAAATACGGTACTGCAAGACATGCAGGATTTGGACTTGGATTTGAAAGATGTGTTATGTACTTAACAGGTATGAGTAACATTCGCGATGTAATTCCGTTCCCAAGAACTGTTAATAACTGTGAACTGTAAGAATTGTAAATAACCGGAAAGTGAGTAAGCAACTGCTAATAAAAATATATCTTGGAGGAAATTACATGAGCAAAATCATGATACCAGAGGGCTATGAATCACCCTTAGATATTAAGGAAACTGAAGTAGCCATTAAAAGAGTAAAAGACTTCTTTGAAAGAGAACTGGCTACCCAGTTAAATTTAAAACGTGTATCTGCACCATTATTTGTCACACCGGAATCCGGTTTAAATGACAACTTAAACGGTGTGGAAAGACCGGTAAGCTTTGGCATTAAAGAACAGCAGGATAAAGAAGTGGAAATCGTTCACTCTCTTGCAAAGTGGAAACGTATGGCATTAAAAAGATACGGTTTTTCCAAAGGGGAAGGCTTGTATACCGATATGAATGCTATTAGAAGAGATGAAGATACCGATAACATTCACTCTATTTTTGTAGACCAGTGGGACTGGGAAAAGATTCTTGGAAAAGAAGAAAGAAATGTGGATTACCTTCAGGAAACAGTAAAATCTGTTTATGAAGCACTTCGTGTTACAGAAAAACATATGGCTAATAAATACAATTATATTAACTGTATTTTGCCGGAAGAAATTACTTTTGTAACAGCACAGGAACTGGAAGATAAGTATCCTGATTTAACAGCAAAGGAAAGAGAAACTATTATTGCTAAAGAAAAAGGTGCCGTATTTATTATGGGAATCGGTGGAGCTTTAGGCTCCGGCGAAAAACATGACGGCAGAGCCCCGGACTATGATGACTGGGATTTAAATGGAGATATTGTAGTGTATTATCCGGTGCTTGATATGGCATTAGAGCTTTCTTCTATGGGAATCAGAGTTAATGAAGAATCCTTAAAGAGACAGCTTCAAATTTCAGGTTGTGAAGACAGAGCAAAGCTTCCTTTCCAGGCATCCTTATTAAATGGTGAGCTTCCGCTAACCATCGGTGGTGGTATCGGACAGTCCAGAATTTGTATGTTTTTCTTAAGAAAAGCCCACATTGGCGAGGTGCAGTCCTCTATCTGGCCGGAAGATATTTGCAAACAGGCTGAAGAAGGCGGAATTAACTTACTATAGTTATCCAAAGATATGAGGCTGTCAAAAATGATATTGATCGCCAGTGACTATTAGTCATATAGCCTGCACAAATCACATAAAATTTAGAAAGAGGCAAAGACGGAGACAAACATGAGTGTTCTTGCCAATATTTCTAATATTTTGATTCCTCTAATAATTTTTTATATTGTTGCCTATGGAATTACGGCAAAAGTAGAGGTATACGAGGAATTTATAAAGGGTGCTAAGGATGGGCTTATGACGGTAGTAAACATTATGCCTACTCTGATTGGACTTATGGTGGCAGTAGGAGTGTTACGAGCCTCCGGATTTCTGGATTTTATTGGTGGTCTGTTCGGACAGCTAACGGAACAAATAGGTTTTCCGGGAGAGTTGGTACCCCTTAGTCTGATTAAAATGTTTTCTTCCTCGGCAGCTACAGGGCTTGTGCTGGATATCTTTAAAAGGTATGGAACAGACTCCGGAATGGGGCTTATAGCATCTTTGATGATGAGCTGTACAGAAACAATTTTTTATACAATGTCTGTATACTTTATGGCAGCAAAGGTTACAAAGACTAAATACACCTTAACAGGTGCACTTTTGTCTACTTTGGCTGGAACTGTAGCAAGCGTTATATTGGCGAAAATGATGTAAAAGACAGATAATTCTTGGTTTTGTAACATAAATATTGTGATTTGTCTAAAATAATATAGGAACAGTCTGAAAACAGGCTGTTCCTTTTTGGTATTTTGTGATAATATTTAATTACTAAACTGTTAACGTGGAATAATTTATTAAGAAGTATAGATAGGATAGAAAAAGAGGTGACAAGTTATGGGAGATGTTCAGCAAAAAATGATGAATATTCTGTTTTCCGATCCCAAAAGTATGTTTTTTTATTGGAATTGCAAGGAAAACAGCTGGCAGGTGTTTGGAGATTACATTTCCAGAATGGTTTCAGATACGGAAAATCCATTACAGGTATTATTGGTAAAAGACCTTGTGTTGCCGGAAGATAAAAATGTCTTTGAAATTTTCATGTCACAGATTGAAAAGGGCATAAAAATAGGCATAGAGGAACATAAACTGGAGGTTCAATGCCATCTTAACTGTAAGGAAGGTTTCCAGTGGTATAAAATTATTACTCGTTTTATAAAAAATGAACAGAAGCAGATTGTGGAAATGGCAGGCTCCTTAGAACCTATGACAGATATTGAAATTATGCAGAAGAAACAAATGGTGCATATTACTATGGATCGTAATCCTCAAGTTTTTTCCGCAGCTGTCAGGGAGCAGTTTGCTAAATATCCTGATGATAATTTTGCCTTTATCCAGTTTGATGTGGAAAAGTTCAAAATGATTAATGAGCTTTATGGAGAAGACGTTGGAACAGAGGTTCTTGCAAATATTTTAGATACTTTAAAAAGCCTTTGTAATAAAGAACAGCTCTATGCCAGATTAAGTGCAGATTTGTTTATGGTAGTTACCAAATATCAGGATGAAAAACAGTTGGTAGAGTTTATTCATTATCTGGAATCCCATTTAGACCATTATAAGGACATCCATTACCGGTTAGCTTTTGGAGTTTATCTGGTAACAGAAAAAACAACTGAAATAAGACATATGGGGGATTCTGCTAGTTTAGCCAGAAAAACTATTAAAGGAAATGCCCTTCAAAATATTGCGTTTTATAAGGAAGATTTAAAGAGTACTCTTTACAGCCGGAAGTTTGTAGAGGACAACATGGGAAATGCATTGCAGACAGGTCAGTTTGTTATGTATTTACAGCCTAAATATAGCATCGCTGATAACGAGATGATAGGTGCTGAAGCTCTCGTCCGCTGGATTCATCCGGAGCTTGGTACGATTTCCCCTATTAATTTTATTCCCGTGTTAGAGGAAAATGGCTTTATTGTTAAGCTGGACGAGTATATGTGGGAGCAGGCCTGTATCGCTATCAGAAGATGGATTGATGAAGGAAAGAAGCCGGTGCCCATTTCTGTCAATGTGTCCAGAGTACATCTCTTGAAGGATCAATTAATTATTACTTTGAAAAACTTACTGGAAAAATATCGGATACCAAGAGAGCTTTTAGAGTTAGAGATTACCGAGACAGTACAGAATATTAACATTGACCGTGTAATCCGTTCCCTGAAAAAGGAAGGTTACACCCTCTTAATGGATGACTTTGGCTCTGGTGCATCTTCTTTAAATACATTGAAAAACACACCTTTTGACGTAATCAAAATTGACAGGGAATTTTTAAACGACTTTATCGAGTCAGAAAGGGGTCAGAAAATTATCGCCCACACCATTCATATGACAAAGGATATTGGACTTGATTTAATTGCAGAAGGAGTAGAAACAAAGGAACAGGCCGCATTTTTACAGGATTGCGGTTGTGATATGGCACAGGGTTATTATTATGCAAAACCTATGCCAATATCAAATTTTGATGAGCTGTTTTAATTAAAGTCACTTTCAAGAATAGATTGTACAATTTGACTATGTGGCAAGTTGTGAAAGGGCTTCCTGTACCCTGATTTATATAGGAAATTTCTCCAAAATTAAATAAACCCAAGCGACTTTAATAAAAACAGCCAGAAAGTCAAGGTAATAGAGCTAAGGAAAGTAGTAGTCACTACCACACTTGAGGTCAGCACTCCTTCATGCCCTAAATTTTTCGCCATAATAAAGCAGCTTGCCGTAGTAGGTGCACCTAACATAATTAAAAGGGCAACCATTTTTTCATCCCGGAAACCCATGTAAGCAGCCAGGGGAAGAAAAACCCCAGGCTGCACCATTAGTCTGATAAAAGAAGCAGTCAATGTGGGTGCCAGTTTCTTTAATGCCTTCTTTCCTTCAAAAGCTGCTCCCAACCCAATCAAAGCAAGAGGACTGGCAAGGGTGGAAAAGTTTTTGGCAGTTTTTAGTGTAATTTCCGGCAAAGTAATTTTTGATAAAGAAACCATCATCCCAAGCACAATTCCTATAATTATAGGAGTCTTTAAAATTTCAAGAGCTGTCTTTTTAAGACGGGCTTTATCAAGGGAATGTTTCCCCTCTGCCATTTCCTTTGGATTTGTCAGCGACAAAATAATCACCGCAAAAACATTATAAAGGGGTACCGTTCCAATAATCATAAGGGGAGTCACCTGAGCTGTTCCATAAATATTCTGAATAAATGCTAACCCTAAAACTGCCGCACTACCACGATAAGAACCTTGAATAAATTCTCCAAGAATCTGTTTATCTTTTAAGAATACAAGGGACAATCCTGTAATTATCAGACAACAGGCAAGTGTCACAAAAAAGCAATAAAGCACATATCTTGTATCCCACACCTTATAAAAATCCGCATTGTACAAGTCTAAAAACAACAAAACGGGTAAAGTTATGTTATAATTGAACTTATTTAGCGTATTAACAAAGGAATCGTCTATGAATTTGACTTGGCGTAATATGTAGCCGATTACCATCGTTAAAAATATGGGAATTGTAGCATTTAGGCTAAATATTAAATTACTCAAATTAATTACCTTCTTTCTCCAACATGAGATTATAATATACTTTAGAAACATTTGTAAAGCCTTCCGGGTAGCCGTGCTGTCAATCCCTTCCCCAACGTGAATAAGAAAAGAAAATTTTCACAAAGCATAGGAGGAACATTTCGTGAATTTGGATTATCGGAATTTAATTATTATATCAATTATATTTGTAGCCATTGCAGTATTTATCTACATTATAGTTAAAAGAAAACAAGGCGAAGCATACGACTTAGACCAGATGGAAGGCCATGAATTTGAAGTCTATTGCAGCCATCTTCTTGAAACACGTGGCTTCGACGAAGTAGAAGTAACCCGCGGCAGCGGAGACTTTGGCGTTGATATTTTAGCCCAGAAAGAAGGCGTTACTTACGCCATCCAGTGTAAGCGCTACGAAGGCTCTGTAGGAGTAAAAGCAGTACAAGAGGCTTACGCAGGAAGGGATTATTATGATAGAATGGTAGGAGCGGTGCTCACAAACCAGTTTTTTACAAAGCCGGCCATAGAGGCGGCTGCAAAGCTGAAAATACTTCTCTGGGACAGAGAATATTTACTGGCTATGATAGAGGAGGAAGATGCTAATGCAGAAAGAAGACATAAGAATTAAAAGAGTGATTGTACATATTATGGACTCCCTTGTGGGGCTCCCTGTTTTATCAGATACGGAAATTGAGTTTGGCTCGGATTTTGCAGACTTTTTAAGAGAACACATTTATAAAATCATGTCCAGCGATGACTGCAAAAAATGCAAATTTTACGAAAAAGAATCCGAAGTTTACCAGATGCTTATCCAGTACAGCGAGGAAAATTTCATTCCTATGAGTCAGGACATGGCAAATTATTTGTACCAGATTATGAACTCAAACATTGATATTCCGCCGGCAGATTTGGTAATTGTGCGGTTTAAGGCCAATGACAGGGAACAGTTAGCCATTTTAAAAATGAATTATAAAGAATCCTACACTCACCGCACAAAGTCTGTAGAGGAAGGAGAAGGAAATGAAAATGAGATTATCAAACACCGTTCCATCCTACCGGCAGAAAGCCAGAGGCTTTCAGAAGCAGCCATTATTGATTTAGAAGATTTGTCTGTACGCGCCATTGAGAAAAAGTATGAAGTAAATGGAGAAAAAACTAACTATTTTACCTACCTGTTCTTAAAGTGTAGCAGTGAACTATCCCACAAATCTAAGCTTTCCATCGTAACAAAAGCAGTAGAAACTGTGCAGAACAACTATTATGACGAAACGGACCTTTACAAAGAAACCATGCGTGCAAAAAATATAATTAACGAGGCCTTGGAAGAAAATGGTGGCTTTATGGTAGAGGAAATTGCAGAAAAAATTTTTGAAGAAAAGCCGGAATTAAAAATCGAATTTCAGGATAAAATGGAAAAATATGATATGGTAAAGCAGGAAGTTGCTCCTCAAAGTGAGCGCACTACCAAAAAATATGAGACACAACATTTAACCACAGACTCCGGTATAGAAATTAAAATTCCCATGGAACAGTACAAGGACCCGGGCAGAGTAGAATTTATTACTAATCAGGATGGAAGTATTTCCGTACTTATAAAAAACGTAGGACATATCAAGGCAAAATTATAAAATACTTTGATAAAAAAATAATTCGACTTTCAAAGTATTTCCATTGATTTACCTAGAAATATGTGCTATAATGCCACTGATTAGGAAACGTAAATATGCAAATGAAAAGATAGATTGTTTATCATGTTGTTACGCAGTCTGCCGGCAAATGTCTAAAAGCTGTGTGCATAGTGACGATAGGTTGGTTATTGTTTCCATAGTAGCCGGTAACAAAGCTCTCTATCTGACAGGGGAAGAAACTGTGAGTATTAACAAGGCCCTAAACCAGCTATTAGTGGGATTATTTAAAGATATAAACGAAATAGAAGAAAAAGCAATCCGCACCGGACAGTACAAAAACATGACAACTAACGACATGCATGTGATTGAAGCAATTGGCGTAAGCGGCGCCAAAAACATGTCTTCCGTTGCCAAAACTTTAAACGTAACAACCGGTACTCTGACCATTGCCATTAACTCTTTAGTGAAAAAAAATTATGTAGAAAGAGTCCGTAGCGAAGAGGACAGAAGGGTTGTTTTAGTATCTTTAACACCTAGAGGTAAAAAGGCATTTTACCATCATAAGAAGTTTCATGATGATATGATTGAAGAGGTTGTAAGCCACTTAGATGAAACAGAGCAGAAGGTACTTGAAAAGACTTTAAATACCCTTACAGAATATTTTAGAAATAAACAGGAAGCAAAATGAAAGCTATTCCCGGCAGAATCGAGAATAGCTTTTTTTATTAAAGGAAATGGAGAAGGACCAAGCTCCAACAACAGTTTATGAAACTTCGCATCGCTATAGGAATCACCCCAGTTAGCCATTGCTAATTCCTTACATTCCAAAATTTCCAAATAACCAATATAATATTTTAAATAGTTAGCAGGTTCCGAGGCAATATAAAAATAAATGGCCTCTATTGTTTCCTCATCTGTAATACCCAGATTATGCATATAAGGAGCAATATCTGCCACACTCATTCCCTCATAATGAATCATAATATCAAGGAGCGAGTAAAGGCAAAGCTGTAAGCTTCTGTCTACGGCAAAGGCCTGATACATAGTCCCCAGACTTGGGTCATTACAAAGCTCATTACCGCACCGGGTAGCATATTCGTAAGACATCATTTCCACATAAGTAGCATAGCCTTCCACATATCCCCCAAAATAAAGCAGACTTCTTAAAGGTGGTAAATCATTTTTATCCCCATAGGTCTGAAAGCTTACCGACTGATACAAATGTCCGGGAAACCCTTCATGGGCAAGGGTGGTATAAAGCTCAATTCCTTTACTGGTAGTAGCATTATTCACATAAATAACATTTTGCGAAACAGCATCCAAAGGCGGTGTAAAATAATAAGCCGGACTGGTGTAGGCCTCTAAGGAAGCATCCACATCCTTTACCGTATAGCTGTAAGATTCATTAATTTCAAATGAAAACTCCTGAGTCATTCGTTTTTTTATATCTTCCAAAATTTCTGATGGGGTAAGATTTGATAACGGATCCTGAAAATTTTCATAGGCTCCCTCCGGCAGTGCAGCTACCGTACTATGTAAAAGAAGATAATCGCTTTGCAGTTTTTCTGATAACATGGCTTTAATTTCCGATATGGATTTATCTGTTCCTACTTTAGATTTTACCAAATATTCATAATATTCCCTTCCATTTTCATCCCGGCAGAGTCCGGCAATATCTTTTCCTGTGCCTTTTAATACTAAAAAGCAGTCCCCTAAAGATTCATAGGCAGGAAATAATACAGTAGTTAATAGCCGTTTGTTTTGAGTGAGGTAGTAATTTTTTTCAGAAGAAGAAATTTCCCCTTCCGTAAAGAGAGTTTCCAGCTTTTTCTCAAAAGTAGTAATTAAAATATGGTTTTCCTTGGGCTTTGCAAAATCCATACACCAGTCTATTATCTTATCTGCCTCTTTATCAGACATAAACAGTCCTGCCCGGGATTTTTCCTTTTCATATTCCATAAGTCCCTGAAAATAAGAGCCGGAACGATCTAAAATTTGTAAATAGTTTTCCACATCTTTTTCCGAGTCAAAGGCATATTCTGTTAAAAGAAGGGGGAATTCTGTCTGGATTCCGGAAAAAGCACTAAAGGGCTCGCTTAAATAGCTGTACCGATAGCCTTCCAGATTATATTTCAAAAAATAATCCAGTACATCATAGCTATGTGTAAGCTCTTTGGATAAAGCGGAGCGCTTAATTGTAGAAAAACGCTTTTTTACATTTTCAGCCGAGGTTGCTGCTGCCCTTTCCTGCTCCTTACTATAAACCGGAAGAGTTATTTCGGAATCTGAAATTCCATACAAAGAGGGCTCTCGCAACGTAAAATGAAGACTCAAAGAATCACCGGACAACTGCTCTGTAAACAGCTGTGCACATAGAGCTTCAAATTTGGCATTTTCACTAATCTTCTCCAAACCAAAAAAATGACCGCTTCTCCCATAGTAAAAAATCAAAAATGTTACAATCCCGCACGCAAGAATGGCAAGTGCCTGTAAAAAAAATTTTCTCTGAATTCTCATAACCGGCAGCTTTCTTTTTTTGATTTGTTCTATTCTATGAGAGAAATTTCGTTACTATTCATACAGCAATCAGGCAATTTTTGCGGAAACCAATCCACCCGTAAAACACATCGTTCATTCGAAAACCTTTTCAACGGGTGTTGTAGGTTGTGAATGGACTATGTGTTTTACGGGTGGGCGTCCTGTTTGCTAAAACCCTCGTTTCCCACACCGGATAATAAAAATTTGACTAACTTTTCCGCCTATGTTAGTCTATTTTTATTCCCATTTTATAGAAAAAAGGGTATAATAAGCATAAAAGCAGCAAAAGGAGAAGCAACATGACACATAAAGGAAAGTATTATATAACAACAGCAATCGCTTATACTTCCGGTAAACCACACATCGGAAACAGTTATGAAATCGTTTTGGCAGACAGCATTGCCAGATTTAAAAGAAAAGATGGCTATGACGTTTTTTTCCAGACAGGAACTGACGAGCATGGACAGAAAATAGAATTAAAAGCAGAAGAAGCAGGCATTACTCCAAAAGAATTTGTAGATAATGTGGCAGGTACCATTAAAGGACTTTGGGACTTAATGGATACCTCTTATGATAAATTTATTCGTACAACGGACGACTTTCATGAAAAACAGGTTCAGAAAATTTTCAAACGTCTTTACGACCAGGGAGACATTTATAAAGGAGCTTATGAAGGACTTTACTGTACACCTTGCGAATCCTTTTGGACAGAATCCCAGTTAGTAGACGGCAAATGTCCGGACTGTGGAAGAGAAGTAAAACCGGCCAAAGAAGAAGCATATTTCTTTAAAATGAGTAAATATGCAGACCGCTTAATTGAACATATTAATACTCATCCGGAATTTATCCAGCCGGTTTCCAGAAAAAATGAAATGATGAACAATTTCTTACTTCCGGGCTTACAGGATCTTTGTGTATCCAGAACAAGCTTTAAGTGGGGTATTCCGGTAGATTTTGATGATAGACATGTAGTTTATGTATGGTTAGATGCCCTGACCAACTACATTACCGGTATCGGATATGATGCAGACGGTAACAGCACAGACCAGTACAATAAGCTTTGGCCGGCAGATTTACACCTGATTGGAAAGGATATTATCCGTTTCCATACAATTTACTGGCCTATTTTCTTAATGGCACTGGGCGAGCCACTTCCAAAACAGGTATTTGGACATCCTTGGTTATTACAGGGTGACGGCAAAATGAGTAAATCCAAAGGAAATGTTATTTATGCAGACGATTTAGTAGATTTCTTTGGAGTAGATGCAGTTCGTTACTTCGTACTCCACGAAATGCCATTTGAAAATGACGGTGTGATTTCCTGGGAATTATTAGTAGAACGTTTAAATTCTGATTTGGCAAATACTCTTGGAAACTTAGTAAACCGTACCATTTCCATGAGCAACAAATATTTTGACGGTGTTGTGGCAGACAAAGGCGTAGCAGAAGACGTAGATGCTGACTTAAAGGCAGTTGCAACCGGTGCTTACGACAAAGTAGCGGCTAAGATGGAAGATTTACGTGTGGCAGATGCTATCACAGAAATTTTCACACTATTTAAACGCTTAAATAAATACATTGACGAAACAGAGCCATGGGTTTTAGCAAAGGACGAAGCAAAGAAAGACAGACTTTCTACTGTATTATATAACCTTGTAGAGGGAATCTTAATTGGAGCAGCTTTACTTGAGCCGTTTATGCCATCTACTACAAAGAAAATTGCGGACCAGTTAAATGCAACAGTCAGAGGCTTTGAAGAAACAAAAACCTTCGGTCTTTACGAAAGTGGCACAAAAGTAACAGATAAGCCTGAAATTTTATTTGCAAGACTGGATGCCAAAGAAGTAGTAGAAAAGGCAGAAGCCATGTTTGAACAGCGTAAAAAAGAAGCGGAAGCTCCTGTAGCAGAAGATGCAGAAGAAGTAATTGATATAGAAAAGAAACCGGAAATCACTTTTGATGATTTTGAAAAAATGCAGTTCCGGGTAGGTAAAATTATTGCCTGTGAAGAAGTACCAAAAAGCAAAAAATTACTTTGTTCACAGGTACAGATTGGAAGCGAAGTAAAACAAATTGTTTCCGGTATTAAAGCTCATTACTCTGCAGAAGAAATGGTAGGCAAAAAAGTTATGGTATTAGTAAACTTAAAGCCGGCCAAGTTAGCGGGCGTATTATCAGAAGGCATGCTTTTATGTGCAGAAGATGCTGAAGGAAACTTAGCACTTCTTACACCGGAAAAAGATATGCCGGCAGGAGCAGAAATCTGCTAGAAAATACAGAATTTATGTCATAAAGCAAAGGGGGCATTACTATGATTAAACGAGAAGAATTTACCTTTGATTCCAGAGATCAGAAAACGAAAATTCACGCAATAAAGTGGCTTCCTGAAACAGAAAATGTTGTTTGTGTAGTACAGCTGGTTCATGGTATGGCTGAATATATTGCCCGTTACGACGAATTTGCCAGATTTTTAGCCGCCCATGGGATTGTAGTAGTAGGAAACGACCATTTAGGACATGGAGATACAGCAAGAGAAAGTGGTATGCCCTTTGGTTACTTTTGTGATCAGGACCCGGCAACCGTAGCGGTAAGAGACGTACATCGTTTAAAAAAGATAACCCAGGAACAATATTTAGGCGTTCCGTACATTATTATTGGACATAGTATGGGTTCCTTTATTCTCCGCAATTACCTTATGAGATATGGAAAAGGCATTGATGGTGCTATTATATTAGGAACCGGCATCAAGCCCAAAGCACTGATTCGTATAGTGGCGGTTCTTACCAAAATACTTACTGTATTTCAAGGGAAAAAACACAAAAGTCTGTTTATTAACGCTCTTGCCTTTGGTACTTATGAAAAACGGATTGTAAATAAGAGGACTACGATAGACTGGTTTTCTTCAGATACAGATGCAGTTGATAAATATTTAGAAGACGATTTGTGTGGATTTACTTTTACTTTAAATGGTTTTAGTACCTTATTTGAATTGATGAAAAGAACCTGGAATCAGGAAGGGCTTAAGGAAATACCAAAGAAACTGCCTATATTAATAGCATCCGGTATGGAAGATCCGGTAGGTGATTATGGTGAAGGACCAAAGAAGCTTTATGATGAATACCTGAATTTGGATTTGACCAAAGTTCAGTTAAAATTATATAATGAATGCAGACATGAATTATTAAACGAGGGGATAAGAGAGCAGGTCTATAAAGACCTTCTCAATTGGATACTATCTGTTGTGTAGTAAAATCAGGAGGAATATTATGAAAAAAATTGTATCTATGTTTATGACCCTTTGTATGCTTGTATGTTTCTTTGGAATGACAGCTCTTGCAAGCAGCCCTAATGGCAAAATAGTGAATATTGATACTTCAAAGCCATTTATTGCATTAGGAGCAGATTTAACAGAGGAGCAGAAAGCAACTGTACTTGGACTTATGGGACTGACCATTAACGATCTGGACAATTATAACGTTGTGTATATTACCAATGAGGAAGAACATAAGTATTTAGATTCCTATGTGGATGCTTCTGTGATTGGTTCAAAGTCCTTATCCAGTGTGTTAGTAACACCGGCAGAGGAAGGTCATGGTGTAGTGGTTACTACCAAAAATATTGACTATTGCACAACGGGTATGTACCGAAACGCTCTTCTTACAGCAGGAGTTGAAAATACAGATATTTTAGTTGTGGGTCCTACCAACATATCCGGAACGGCTGGATTAATCGGTGCTCTTAGAGCTTACGAGGAATTAACCGGTGAAGCCGTAGAAGATACAGTATTAGATACTGCTTTAAATGAGTTAGTAACTACCGGAGAGATTTTAAACAATAATCAGAGCATGAGCAATGAAGATGTAGAAGCTCTTGTTGCCTTTATCAAAGAAAAAATTGCGGCCGGGGAACTGGAATCAGAAGAGGACATTAGAAGAGCCATTGAAGATGGGGAAGAAGCTTTTGGTGTTGTTTTAACAGAGGGTGATAAAGAGCAGATTGTTCAGGTTATGCTAAAGGTAAAAGAGTTAAATTTAGACCCAAATATGCTTTTAGATCAGGCAGCAGATTTATACGAAAAGTATGGGGATGATATATTAAACCACTTAGAGAATGAGGGATTTTTTGATTCCCTGGGAAGCTTTTTTGACAGTCTTGGGAAGTCCATTGGAGATTTTTTTGCAGGACTTTTCGGATAAGTGAATAGTACTTAAAAAAATGAATAAAATGTATATCATAAGATTTGAAGGAATAAATCACAGAAAGGATTTCAAAGATTATGAAAATTGCATTTTATTCTACAAAGCCATACGACCGCATCTGGTTTGAACCACTTGCTAAAGAGTATGGCTTTTCTTTACATTTTATGGAAGTACCATGTAATGAGGAAACTATTTTCATGGCAGCAGGCTATGATGCTATTTGTGTTTTTGTCAATGATTATGTGAATAAACAGATGATTGAAAGGCTTTATGATATGAAAGTAAAAGCGATTCTTTTACGAAGTGCAGGCTACAATCATGTGGATATTAAGGCAGCAGAGGACAAAATAGCCGTACTGCGTGTACCAAGCTATTCTCCGGAAGCAGTGGCAGAATATGCTATGGCACTGTTGCTATCTGTAAACCGTTTTACCCATAAGGCATATAGCAGAACCAGAGATTTTAATATGAGCATTAATGGCTTAATGGGTCGGGATTTGCACAATAAAACAGCCGGTATTATTGGGACCGGTAAAATTGGACAGGCTATGATAAGGATTTTAGAGGGTTTTGGCATGTCAGTACTGGCATATGATCCATATCCGGTAAAAGGATTGGATGTAGAATATGTATCCCTGGATGAACTGATGAAAAAGGCAGATGTTATAAGCCTTCACTGTCCCCTTACAAAAGAAACAAAACACTTAATTAACAAAAAAGCTATTAGCAAAATGAAAGATAATGTGTATTTAATTAATACATCCAGAGGAGCATTAATAGATACTGAAGCTTTAATTGAAGGACTTTTAAGTAAGAAATTTGCGGGAGTGGGACTGGATGTATATGAGGAAGAGGAAGGAGTATTTTATGAGGACCGTTCCAACGACATTATGGAGGACGACCTTTTAGCCAGACTTACCACCTTCCCAAATGTGATTATTACTTCTCACATGGGATTCTTTACAAGAGAGGCCATGCAGTCTATTGCGGTGGAAACTTTAGAAAATGCTTATGCATTGGAAAATGGACTACCTCTTATTAATAAGGTAATATAAAAAAGATACTTTTCACACAGTAGCCGACACTTGCTGTCAGGCTACGTACTAGTTTGATTGGAGAGTTGGTTTCTGCTTCGCGAAGCGAATTAGCATGCAGAAACCAAGGGCTACTGGTAACGAAGTGAACAGTAGTATAAAAAAAAAAGAGGGATACTATGGAATTAGAAAGCAAAAAGCTACAGATACGCTCTATATATCAGGATGAATACGAGGATGTGATGGGGATAGTGTGGAAAACCTTTTTGCGCTTTGAGGCAGAGGATTATACAGAAGAAGGCATTAAAAGTTTTCAGGATTTTATTACGGATCCTACTCTTTATAAAATGTTTTTAAGGGGGTATTACCAAATATTTGGTGCTTTTTATAAAGGGAAAAACATTGGTATGATAAGCCTTCGGGACTGTACCCATATATCCCTCCTTTTTGTAGATGCAAGGTACCATTATCAAGGTGTAGGCAGGGCTTTGATAGAGTATTTAAAAAAGTACCTCATAACGGAAATGGGTGAGTTTAAAGTAACAGTTAACTCATCCCCTTATGGAGTAGGTTTTTATCACAAACTGGGTTTTCAGGATACGGACAAAGAGCAGGAAAAAGAAGGAGTACGCTATACGCCCATGATTTTATTTTTATAAAATTTATAGAAACTAATGAAGCAATACATTGAAAAGAATCAGTTTTTTTGATAGTATAGGTTAGGAGGCTGGGGGTTATGGATTTTATTAGTAGTAAAAACATTTTTTTGTTGACAAGAGATACGTTAAAGCTTATTGACAAGCGGCTAATGAAGCACGGCTCAAGGACGGCTTATATTGTTTATAAAATGATGGAATGTAAAGGAAATTTTGAGAAATTTGAAATGGCTGAGTTTGCCATGTTAGCTACTTTACACGATATTGGTGCTTATAAAACCGATAACCTGGGGGATATGCTTCGTCTTGAAATGAGAGAGCCCCTTCCCCATTCGATTTATGGATATTTGTTTATAAATAATTTATCTCCGTTAAAAGAGAAGGCCAAAATTCTTCTATATCACAATTTGGATTATTCGGGATTGAAACAGCTTGATTTTCCATATAAGGATATTGCAGGTTACATAAATTTTGCAGAAAAAGTAGATATTTATCACAATGCTTTAGGCAGCAAATTTGATTATTCCATGTTCAATCAGCATGCAGGAACGAAATATGCCGAAGAAGCCATCAGTCTTTTTTCGCAGGCACAACTAAAATATAACATATTTCACAAAATTGAAACAGATGAGTACGAAGAAGAGCTGGATGAGCTCATGGATTACATCATGTTTACCAACGAAGAAAAGAAGCAGGCTATGGAAATGCTTATGTACTGCTTAAGTTTTCGAAGTAAGTATAAGGTTGTAGACAGTGTAACCTGTGTTTGCATTTGTGAAGAAATAGCAAAATTTATGGAGTTTGATAAAGCTGCCATTGTAAAACTTTATTATGGGGCATTGTTACACGATATAGGTATGCTTGCCATTCCAAAATCTTTAATTGACTCTGAAAAAATCTTCAGTAAGGAAGACAGAGAATTAATGGAAACACATGTGGAAGTGACAGAACGCATTTTGGAAAACCGCATGGATAAAGAGGTATTAGCCATTGCTTTGGCTCATCATGAACGGTTAGATGGAAAAGGTTATCCAAAAGGATTAAAAGGCAGTGAGTTAAATCAGTCCCAGAAAATACTTCAGGTAGCAGATGCTATGACAGCTATGTTAAATACCCGTCTGCATAGAAAACCTATGAGTAAGCAGGAAATCATCGCAAGCTTAAATGAAGAAGCATCTGAAAATGGGCTTAGCAAAGAAATTGTAAAGGTCGTATCTGAAAATTACGATTATATTATAAAGAAGGCAAAAGAAGAGTCTGAACAGATGCTTTTACGCCACAAGCAGATGAATGAAAAATTTTCTCAAGTATACGGGACTTTTAAAGGAAAAGGAAGAGATTAACAGATGAGAAGTTTATTTAATCTGGATGGACCAGTTATGACATTTCTAAATAAGGCAGCAGATTTGGTTATTTTAAATGTCCTTTATCTTGTATGCTGTATTCCTGTTTTTACTATAGGTGCTGCTACAACAGCTCTTTATTATGTATCTTTGCGTATGGCAAAAGAGGAAGAAGGATACGTAACCAAAGATTTCTTTCGATCCTTTAAAGAAAATTTTAAGCAGTCTACGGTTATATGGCTTATTTTATTTTTTATCGGAATTGTAATAGGTGGAGAATTTATTCTTATTAATCGTATGGAAGGAAGCTTTGTGCAGGTTGTACAATGTATTGTTTATATTGGGGTCCTATTATTTTCATTTGAATTTTTATATGTATTTCCGGTGCTTTCCAGATTTGAAAATACTATTAAAAATACAATGAAAAATGCGCTTTTTATTAGTATTTTACAGATTCCAAAAACATTGGTAATGCTTATTTTTTGTATTATTCCAATTTATTTGCTATTATCTTCGTTAAAATGGCTGCCACTGGTTATGGGGCTGGGATTTTCCGTTGTAAGCTATACAAATGCATGTATTATGGGGCCTATTTTTAAAAAATTTGAGCCTAAGGAAGAAACAGAGGAAGATAGAACCGAAGAGATTGGAAACTGATTGAGGAAACGAGAGAGACAGGAAGAGAATGGAGAAATCCATTACAGGTGAACGTCAGTGGGAAAGAGAAAACAAAATTCAGCTAAAAAGAATATTTTGCTGCAATGGATTGTTCCTGCAATAGTGTTTTTTGTTGTAGTAACTCTGATGCTTTATCACTATGGAACAACTCAAAGTGAACGGGTAAATCGGGAAACAGAAGCAGGAATTAATGCAGTTATGAAAGGGTATAGTACCAAGGCATCCGGTTATTTAAAGCAGGTAGGGGATGCCCAGGATCCTATTGCAGTTTTACTGGATAAGGAAGAAGTGGGAGAGGATGAGCAGGTACAACAGTACTTATCTGCCCTGTTAAGTACAAACCTTACTTATGCAGCTGTTATGGTTGATGAAAATGGAAAAGGTATTTCCAATATGGGGGAACCTGTTCAGATTAATATTGAAGAGTTTCATTTAAACAATATGGGAATGGGAACCTATTACATATATTTAAAGGATGATGGTATTAGCAATAATTCTGCCATTGCTGTTGCTACACCATTAAATCGTAAAAACGGATATGTAATTTCCTATTTAAAACCGGATTTATTAAAAAAATATATTAACATTTCCGATTATGATGGAAGAACCTGGTTTGCCCTTATAGATGCAGAGGGTAACATGATTTATTCCAGTACTTCAAAGCTGTCTTCTGTGGAAAACTTTTATGATTATATGGAAGAAGTAAAAGTGTCCTCAAAATCCATTGAAAAAGTAAAGGAACATATTTCTCTGGAAGATAAGGGAAATATTGTAGTACCCGTTGATGGCAAGGAGATATATTGTGCTTTTACAGCTCTGGATATTGGGGAATGGAGCTTCGTTATGGGTATTACTAACCATTACGTGGAGATTATGAGAAACAGCGCATGGTCTGCAACCCGGACTATGGTAATTAATATGGTGATTGCCCTTGCAATATTTTTTACTCTGGTAGTAGTTATGAATGTATTAAGCAAGTTAAAATATTACAATGAGAACAAAGAACTGGAAGCCAAGGCAGATACAGACCAGCTCACAGAGCTAAATAATAAAATGGCAACAGAGCGAAAGATTAAAGAATATATAGCTGAAAATCCTGATGGGCAGGCACTTATGTTTGTTTTAGATATTGATAACTTTAAAAAGATTAATGACACAAGAGGTCATGCCTTTGGAGACGAGGTACTGCGTACAATTGGAATGCGTTTAAAAGCAGAGTTTCGTATGACAGATATTATAGGAAGACTTGGTGGAGATGAATTTGTTATTTTTTTAAAGGACATTAAAGATGATGCTACTTTAAAGAAAGAAGCAGATAAAGTTGCAGGTATATTTAAGGATATGAAGGTAGGACAATATTCTAAATATAAAGTAACAGCAAGTATTGGTTGTGCAGTTTTTTCAAGGGATGCAGATAATTTTCAGGATTTATACAAAGCAGCGGATAAAGGGCTTTATCTGGCAAAGAAACGGGGCAAAAACCAGTTGGCTTTTTATGGAGAAGAATAAAAGGATTTTGGGCAACATGTATAGGAAAAATTAAAATCTTTGTGTAATAAGAGTATAGGCAAAAACTCACGCTTATTATATACTTGCAATAGGGTTTTTAACAGCCGTGAGAAGAATGCAAATTTTAGGAGGAAAATTTAAATGGCAAGTTTATCTTTAAAAAACGTTTGTAAAGTATATCCAAACGGATTTGAAGCAGTTAAAGATTTCAACCTTGAAATCGCAGATCAGGAATTCATCATTTTTGTAGGACCTTCAGGATGTGGTAAATCTACTACACTTCGTATGATCGCAGGTCTTGAAGATATTTCTTCAGGTGAACTGAGAATCGGTGATAAATTAGTAAACGATGTAGAACCAAAAGACAGAGATATCGCAATGGTATTCCAGAACTATGCGTTATATCCACATATGTCAGTTTATGATAACATGGCTTTCGGTCTTAAATTAAGAAAAGTACCAAAAGATGAAATCGACAAAATGGTTAAAGAAGCAGCTAAGATTCTTGACTTAACTCCACTTCTTGATCGTAAACCAAAAGCTTTATCAGGTGGTCAGAGACAGCGTGTTGCTATGGGTCGTGCTATCGTTCGTAATCCTAAAGTATTCCTTATGGACGAACCACTTTCAAACTTAGATGCAAAACTTCGTGTACAGATGCGTATCGAAATTGCAAAATTACATCAGAGATTAGGTACTACCATTATCTACGTAACACATGACCAGACAGAAGCTATGACACTTGGTACAAGAATCGTAGTTATGAAAGATGGTATTGTACAGCAGGTTGATACACCACAGAACTTATACTCTAAACCAAACAACTTATTCGTTGCTGGTTTCATGGGTTCACCACAGATGAACTTCTTAGATGCAGTAGTAGAAGTTGTAGATGATACAGCAGTATTAAAAGTAGCTGGTCACTTCATTCCACTTCCACCTGCAAAATCTAAAAAGTTAATCGAAGGCGGTTACAATGGAAGAACAGTTACATTTGGTATCCGTCCGGAAGATGTATATGATTCAGAAATGATGGTAGAAGCTTCTCCACAGAGCACATTTGAAGCAACTGTAAAAGTATATGAATTACTTGGTGCAGAAGTTTACTTATACTTTGATTTAGAAGAGTTCCCAATGACAGCTAGAGTTGATTCTCGTACAACAGCTAGACCTGGCGACATCGTTAAGTTTGCAATTGATGTTGAAAAGATTCACATCTTTGACAAAGAAACAGAGATGATTATTACAAACTAGAATTTAACTATAGAGGGGAGATACGTTGGTATCTCCCCTTTTTAAAATTGAGAAGTTCCTTTTAGAAGAGGGACTAAATTATAGAAAGTGTCGCCTTAGGTGACGAGGAGGATTAGGCAGTAGATGATATCAGCAGGAGTTATTCAGACCAGTATTGAGGAATTAAAGGCAATTACAAAGGTGGAACTTACCGTAGTAGACGAAACAGGGAATATTGTGGCAGATACCTGTCATAATATTCAGATTGACGGAATTTGCATAGAGGAGTTCATTGCTTCTGTGGCAGACAGCCAGGTGGTGGCGGGGCATTTGTATTTGAAGATATATGATGAAGGGGAAGTGGCTTATGTTTTAGTATGTGAGGATAATAACGAAGATTATACTATTGCTAAAATTGCAGTAAGCCAGCTTCAAAACCTGATTATTGCCTATAAAGAAAGGTTTGATAGGAATAATTTCTTCCAGAATTTGATTTTGGATAATCTGTTGCTTGTTGATATTTACAACCGGGCAAAGAAGTTGCGTATTGATATTCAGGTGCCAAGAGTAGTCTGTCTGGTAGAGGCAAAATATGATAAAGATAATGGGGCATTGGAAATGCTTAAAAGCCTGTTTTCACCACAGGCGGGAGACTTTGTTACGGCTGTAGATGAAAAAAATATTATTATTATTAAACAATTAGAAACTTCTGAAAGCTACCAACAGGCAGAGGAAGTTTGCCGCACCATTGTGGACATGATTAATTCAGAAGCTATGATAAAGGTTAAAGTTGCTTACGGAAACATTGTAGAGGAATTAAAAGATGTTTCAAAAAGCTACAAAGAAGCTAAAATGGCCTTGGATGTGGGCAAAATCTTTTATGTAGATAAAGATGTAGTATCCTATGGAACTTTAGGCATTGGACGTCTTATTTACCAGCTTCCTGTAAATTTGTGCCAGATGTTTATTGAAGAAATATTTGGACAGCAGAGACCGGACAATTTAGATGAAGAAACTTTAACTACAGTGAATACCTTTATGGAAAATAATCTGAATGTGTCGGAAACAGCCAGAAAGCTTTTTGTTCATAGGAATACGCTGTTGTATCGTTTAGAAAAATTACAAAAATCTACCGGACTGGACATTCGTGTATTTGATGATGCATTGACCTTGAAAATTGCCCTGATGGTAGTGAACTATCTGAAATATTTAGATACGCAGGAATATTAAAGTTAGTGGTTGCTAACGGTAATAAAAATAGGAATAAATACCCCTTTTTGTGCATACATATAGTTAGTGGAATATGTGGACAAGGAGGGGTATTTTGGATTTTTACAGGGATATACGTTATTTGGATTATGAGGATGGGGAAAATCAGGTTGAAAATGTAGGCAGTGCCAAGATATTTTTCCGTAATAATACCGGAAAAGTGGAAATCTACATAAAGAAAATACCATGTCTTTATCCTATAGAATGTAAATTTGTTGTGTCTCAAAATGACAAAGCATTTTATACAAGATGGATGGAAATTGAAAAAGCTGACTGGCAGAAAAGCTTTGAATTTTCTTGGAGAGAACCTTATGAGTCTGTGAAAATTGAATTGCTCATGGAGAATTGCAGAAAAATTTGTGAAAAACGCGAAAAAAAAGCACCTGCGGAAATAAAAAAGGCACCGGAAATTAAAATGCAGCAAATTAGCAGGGATGAGATTGAAAGTGTTACCATTGAAAGTATTCCAACTGAAGAGAGTGGGATAAGCAGGGAAGAAAAAGATATAGAAAAAGATAATACACAAAAAACAGGCAAAATGAGAGTATTAGAAAATAACGAATACTATATGTCCAGAATCAGTGAACTTAGTGAGCTGTCTGCGGATTTAGCGCCATTAGAGCATAACAGCTTCCTTCTTCACGGATATTTTAATTACAGACACATTCTAATTAAGAAGGAGGGAGATAAATTTTTAGTAGGAGTTCCGGGAAATTATTATTACAGAGAAGAAATGGTAGCTGCAATGTTTGGATTTCCTAATTTCGTGCCGGCGAAACCGGAAGATAGAAGATTTGAAAATGAAGAGTATGAAAAAGCAGTAGGTGAATTTGGGTATTATTTTGCATAGAGGGGAATTTTAAATTCCCCGGATACCTACTTTTTTAAAGTGAGGAGTAAGAACTTTGGAGAATTCCAGAAGTTCCTCTTTTTCATAGCTGTGAAAGCCCGCTAAAATAACGTTAGGACTGTTTTCAAAATTCTGGAGAAAATAATTGTCACTTCCATGTAACCATAAACCAATCTTTTCAAAGGATTCCTTTGTGTGAAATTCCTTTATTACAGTGGTTCTAAATTCATATAAAATGCCACTGTTTCGAATGATTTCTACAGCGGCTTCGATAAGGCCAATTTGGAAATCCTGTATTTTTGTGTTGTTTCTGGGGGTAAATCCTACAATTTCCCCATACTTCTCTTTTTCTCCTTTAATATCCATTGCAATATAATCTAGCAGATTTTCCTTTAACAGATGCTCTATAACAGCAGGATTTGAGCCGTTAGTATCCAGTTTTACTAAAAAACCCATATCCTTTATTATCTTTATAAAATCAGGCAATTCTTTATAAAGTGTGGGTTCGCCGCCGCTAACACATACCCCTGTTAGAATATGAGTTCTTTTTTTTAGGAAAGAAAAAAACTCTTCTTTTGGAATCAATTGTAAAGAATCGGGTCTTAGAACCAAATCGCTGTTATGACAAAAAGGACAGCGGAAGTTACAGCCACCTAAAAATACAGTAGCAGCCACATGTTCCGGATAGTCTAATAGAGTTGTTTTATTTAAACCGCATATTTGCATATCGTTACCTCTTTATGTTAAGATATAAATTATTGTATCATGTTTTTAACTGTTAGCAAGGATTTAATGTTTACACAGTAGCTATATATTTTTTGTCAGGTTACGAGATATCATGATTCATGTGTGAACAGTAATGCAAGGATTTTAGAGACTATGGCAGATTTAGCAAAAAAGATAGAAAAAAGAGAATATTCCCTTCATGATAAATATATGAAGGAAGCCATTAAGCAGGCCAAAAAGGCAGAGGCATTAGAAGAGGTTCCCATAGGATGTGTAATCGTTTATGAAGGAAAAATTATTGCCAGAGCCTATAACCGGAGAAATACCGACAAAAATACACTGGCTCACGCAGAGCTTGCTGCCATAAAAAAAGCAAGTAAAAAGTTAGGAGACTGGCGTTTGGAAGGGTGTAGCCTGTACGTTACATTAGAGCCCTGTCAGATGTGCGCAGGAGCCATTGTACAGGCCAGAGTCAGTGAAGTGATTATGGCATCCATGAATCCAAAGGCAGGCTGCGGCGGTTCTATTTTAAATCTTTTGGAAATGGAACAGTTTAATCATCAGGTAAAAGTAACAAGAGGCATTATGGAAAAAGAATGTAGCCAAATGCTCACAAACTTTTTTAAAAAGCTTAGAGAAAAGAAAAAAAGGAAACCGGAATGAAATTTTTATTAGTAGCCTTAAATGCAAAATACATACATTCAAATCCCGGACTTTACAGTCTAAGAGCTTATGCTAACTCATATAAAGAGCATATAGAGTTAGCTGAGTATACTATCAATCAGTCCTTAGACGAAATTATGGGAGATATTTATAAAAAAAAGCCGGATGTACTTGGATTTTCCTGCTATATCTGGAATATATCAGCTATTCTTACTTTAACAGAGGAAATCAGAAAAATACTGCCTGGGGTTCCTATATGGCTTGGAGGTCCGGAGGTTTCCTATAATAGTGAGCAGGTGCTAACCGGACATCCGGAAATTACCGGTATTATGCGGGGAGAAGGAGAAGAAACCTTCTTAGAGTTAATGGAATATTATGTGGAAGGAAACAGGGAATTAGCCTCTATAAAAGGCATTACATATCAGGAAGGGAAAACGGAGGACAGACCTTTAACTGATTTAAATAAGCTTCCATTTTTGTATGGAAATCTGGAGGATTTTCAAAATAAAATTATTTACTATGAGTCAAGCAGAGGATGTCCTTTCAGATGCAGTTATTGCCTTTCTTCCATTGATAAAACAGTAAGACTTCGAAATTTAGAAATTGTAAAAAAGGAGCTTCAGTTTTTCTTAGACAATCAGGTAGCTCAGGTAAAATTTGTAGACCGTACTTTTAACTGCAATCATGCTCATGCAATGGGCATATGGCAGTATATTAAGGACCATGACAACGGAATTACCAATTTCCATTTTGAAGTGGCAGCAGATATTTTAAATGAAGAGGAAATTGCACTTTTAAATACATTAAGACCGGGAGCGGTTCAGTTAGAAATTGGAGTTCAGTCCACAAATCCTGCAACTATTTCTGAGATTGACAGAGTTATGGATGTGGAAAAATTAAGTAAAATCGTTGGGGCTATTAAGCAGGGGAACAATATTCACGAGCATTTAGATTTAATCGCCGGACTTCCTTATGAGGATTATGAAACTTTTCAAAGGTCTTTTAATGATGTATATGCCATGAAACCGGAACAGTTGCAGCTTGGTTTTTTAAAAGTGTTAAAGGGTTCTAAAATATATCATAATGCAAAAGAATATGGCATTGTTTATACTACCAGAGAGCCTTATGAGGTGCTATATACAAAATGGATTTCTTACGAAGAGATACGGAAATTAAAACAGATTGAGGAAATGGTGGAGCTTTATTATAACAGCAACCAGTTTACCGCTACCATTCCCATATTGGAAAAGCTTTTTGACACCCCGTTTGCACTGTATGAAGCATTGGCTTCTTATTATGAAAAAATGGGATATTTTGTAAGCACTCCTTCCAGAACTTACCGGTATCAGGTTTTATTAGAATTTGCTATAAATAGAATAGCGGCAGTTAGCAATGAGCAACTTCCGGTATTCTATGAAGAAAATCTATTTAGGGAGCTCCTTACAATGGATTTTTATTTAAGGGAAAATGCCAAAAGTCGTCCGGAGTTTTCAAAGGATTTAACTCCTTATAAAGAAGCTATGCGTGCTTTTTACAGAAAGGAAGCTCAGGAGAGAACAATTTTGCCTGATTATACACAGTATGACGCAAGACAGATGGCTAAAATGACCCATATAGAGGTTTTTGACTATGATTTAAATACCGGAAAGAAGCTTTTACTGCCTGTTTTTTTACTATTTGATTATAAAAACCGGTCACCACTTACTTATGAAGCTTCCATACATCAGGTTTTGTGAGGCATGTGAAGTTGCTGCTTACATAGTAGCCGGACACCCGGGTGGTTGTGTAACGGCATGATTTACAGGAGAATGTATATGACGAAACGTACAAAAGAAATATTAGACAAACTGGATGAGGTGTATACAACCGAGTATAAGTGCTATTTAGATCATGAAAATCCCTGGCAGCTATTAATTGCTACCATGCTTAGTGCCCAATGCACTGACGCCAGAGTAAACATTGTAACAAAGGATTTGTTTAGGAAGTACAAAAGCATAGAGGATTTTGCCAACGCTGATTTAAAGGAGTTAGAGCAGGATATTAAGCCTACGGGATTTTACCACAATAAGGCAAAAAATATTATTGCCTGCTCTAAGGACTTGCTAATCATTCATGGTGGAGAAGTGCCATCGGATATAGATGCACTGACTGCCTTACAGGGAGTGGGACGAAAAACAGCTAATGTAATCAGAGGCAATATTTTTCATGAGCCAAGTGTGGTAGTAGATACTCATGTAAAGAGAATCTCCAAGAAATTAGGCTTTACAAAAGAAGAAGATCCGGTAAAAATTGAGCAGGATTTAATGAAGGTTCTGCCAAAGGATCACTGGATTTTATACAACATACAGGTTATTACCTTTGGGAGACAAATCTGTATGGCCAGAAATCCTAAGTGCGAAGAATGTTTTTTAACAGAATACTGCTCCTATTACAAGAAAAATACCTCAGCGAAAAAGAAAGCTAAGAAAGGATAGTTACTGCCAAGGTTATAATTAGTAACAAGGGATAAAAGATGGACTCTTATATCGTAGTGGATTTGGAAACTACCGGGCTGAACCCCAAAAAAGATAAAATTATAGAAATTGGCGCACTAAAAATCCAAAATGGTAAGCTGGTGGAAACCTTCCAGATGCTTGTAAATCCGGGAAGAACTTTAACTGAGGCGGTAGAAAATATTACCCATATAACCGATGAAGAGTTAGCACAGGCTTCCTATATTGAGCATGTATTGCCGGAATATATGGAGTTTGCAGAAGATTATCCCCTGTTAGGGCATAGTATTTTGTTTGACTATTCTTTTTTAAAAAGGGCAGCAGTGAATCAGGGATATTCCTATGAAAGAGAAGGAGTGGATACGTTAGCCATTGCAAGGGCATATTTGCCGGAATTGGAGAGTAGAAGACTAACATATTTATGCAGTTATTTTGGTATTGAACATCAGGCACACAGAGCCTTAGAAGATGCCCGGGCTACTTATGCACTGTTTAATCTTTTAAAGGATAGATTTTATAAAGAGGAAGATAAGCTGTTTTCCCCTAAAAAGCTAATATATCAGGTTAAAAAAGAGGGACCTGCTACAAGGTCCCAGAAAGAACAGCTTTTGAAGCTATTAAGTTATCATTCGCTAACTCCTGAATACAACATTGACAAGCTGACAAAAAGTGAAGCAAGCCGTTATATGGATCAGATTATTTTTCGCCATGGACGATATCCGAAAGAAGGGAAAGAATAGGCTTTTTCATTATGGAGTTTAGGTTTTCCGCAGCCAGAATAAGGTCCTCAATTTTTGAAACCTGTCCCCTGTCTCTGTAAATAGTGGCTAAAAGCTTATAATTACCACTAATGTCAGTGCCGGTGGAAATAGCAAATTCCAAAGGAAGAACGGCCTCCGTTACATAACCGGCATCATATAACAGATTGCCCCATGTATACAAGGTTCTGGCTAACAACGTGTAGTTTTGGTCATATTCAGATAAAACAGTGATATTGGCTGTGCCATATTCCAGTTTTAAGTCCGTGTTTGTAAGACCTGTAAAATTAACAATTTTTACTTCACTAAGGGCAAGAATCTGGTCTATACAGTTTTTAATCTGTTCATTGTCGGTAAGGACTGAAAAAGGGAGCCTATCCATAGGAATTTCAATGTAATTAAGAGAGTCAAGTGACTTCTTTCGAACAGAGTTAGCTTCGTGCTCCCGTTGCCAAAATTCTTTTTCTGCTTTTTCATTGTCCTTATTGGACTTGGAAAGCTGATAGGTAAGCCACACTCCAAACACAATAAAGCTTGCCAAAATAATAAAATTCATATATAATATCCTTTCAGTAAGAAGGTGAATCAAAATGTTTAATAGTAAAAAATCAAAACAAATTTTTTCAACAATCATTATTATTATTTTAATCTTATCCCTAGTATTACCATTAGCTGTTTCTATAGTCTAACAGCAGATAATTCTATGGAATATTTAGAGAGACTTTTTCTCTAAATCAGATTATAACACGAGGAGAGCATTATGAGAAAGTATATTATTCCATTGTTTGCAGTTTTTGTGTCCCTGTTGTTTTTGGGGGGGATGGAAGCAGATGCAGCATCCGGTAAGGATACCATTGAAAATAATGTTTTCATTGGTGAAGTTGATGTTTCAGGAATGACTGAACAGGAAGCAGTTTCAGCAGTGAATGAATATGTTTCCTCATTAAAAGACTCAGTCATTACTTTAAATGCTATGAACAACAATCAACTGTCTGTTTCAGTTGGAGATTTTAACATAAGCTGGAGCAATGAAGAAGTAGTGGAAGAAGCCCTTTCCATTGGAAAAGTAGGAAATATTGTACAAAGGTATAAAGCGTTAAAGGATTTGGAATACGAAAAAGAAGTACTTCCAATTACCTATGACTTTGATAAAGAAGCCATTTCTAAAATTGTAGAGGAAGATTGTGCAGAGTTTAACGTATCTGCAGAGGATGCTACATTAAGGAGAGAAAATGGTGAGTTTGTCATTGAACCGGGACAGACAGGTGTTGTAATTGATGTTGCAGGTTCTACGTCGTTAATTTATGATTATCTTACTACAGAGTGGACCGGACAGGATGATGCAATTGATTTACAGGTTGCCGTAGAACAACCTAGAGGAACAGAAGAAGAATTATCTAAAGTAAAAGATGTACTTGGTACTTTTACAACCAACTATTCTTCCTCAGGTTCTAACCGCTCTGGAAATGTGGCAAACGGATGCAGACTTGTAAATGGCACATTGCTTTATCCGGGAGATTCTTTCTCCATGTACGAAACAGTAAGTCCATTTACAACAGAAAACGGATATTTTGAAGCCGGTTCTTATTTAAATGGTATGGTGGTAGACAGCTTAGGCGGTGGTATTTGCCAGGTTTCTACTACATTGTACAATGCTGTTTTAAAGGCAGAGTTAGAAGTAACAGAACGTCACAATCATTCTATGATTGTTACTTATGTTGATCCTTCGGCAGATGCGGCTATTGCCGGAACAGCAAAGGATTTTAAATTTACCAACAATTTAGAGCATCCAATTTATATAGAAGGTGTTACAGCAGATAAAAAGATTACTTTCACAATTTATGGTGTAGAAACAAGACCATCAAACAGAGAAGTAAGCTATGTAAGTGAAGTTGTCAAAAAAACTGCGCCGGAAGGAGAAAAAGTAATTGCAGACGGCGGTCAGCCCATTGGATTTATCAATGTCCAGTCAGCGCATACAGGCTATGTGGCACAGCTTTGGAAAGTCGTTACCGTAGATGGTGTGGAAGAAAGTCGTACTCAGGTAAATAAGAGTACTTATAAGATGACCCCAAGAACAGCAGTTGTAGGAACAGCTTCTCCGGATCCAAATGCTTCAGCAGCGGTAAACGCAGCTATTGCAACACAGAGCATTGATCATGTAAGAAATGTAATTGCAGCAGTTACAACGGATCCTGCACAGGCAGCAGCTCAGGCGGCTTTAGCACAGCAGCAGGCAGCCATAGCACAGCAACAGGCGGCTCAGCAGGCGGCAGCAGGTCAGTAATAAAATAGTAACAAAATAGAACTATGTTAGGAAGTTTCAGAAGTGGAACTTCCTATCGTTGTATAGGTAGGTATATATGAAAATTGGAAAAGTACCGGAAGCAGTCTTGAAACGTTCCATATTAAAACAAGTACATAACAGGCGGGATGAAGTGTTAGTGGGGCCCGGTGTAGGTGAGGATTGTGCTATTTTACAGCTTAAGGAAGATGAAACCTTTATTGTATCCACGGACCCTATTACAGGAGCAAAAGAGGATGTGGGAAAGTTAGCAGTTCACATTACCGCCAATGATATTGCTTCCAGTGGTGGAGAGCTGATTGGTATTATGGTTACAGCGTTGTTACCACCTAGGACAAGAGAAGCCCATATTAAAAATATTATGGCCGATATTGAGACTGAATGTGCTAAATTAAATATGCAGGTTTTAGGTGGACATACAGAAATTACAGATGCAGTAAACAGACCTGTACTTACTGTAACAGGCATTGGAAAAGGAAAAAAAGATCAGTTATTTTCTGAGAAAAATATAAAACCTCATCAGGATGTAGTGGTTAGTAAGTGGATTGGACTAGAGGGAACTTCTATTTTAGCAAAGGAAAAGGAAGAAGAGCTTTTAACCAAATATCCAAGCCACTTAATCAATACAGCCAAGGGATTTGATCAGTACCTTTCCATTGTAAAGGAGGCCGCCACCGCGGTTAAGTCCGGCGTAGGTGCTATGCATGATGTAACAGAGGGTGGAATTTTTGGAGCCCTATGGGAGATGGCAGAAGGCGCAGGCGTTGGACTGAAAATCGACTTAAAAAAGATTCCTATAAAACAGGAGACAGTTGAAATCTGCGAATTTTTCCGCGTTAGCCCCTATGAGCTGATTTCCAGCGGTAGTTTGCTTATGATTACTGACAAGGGGCATGATCTGGTTGCTACCCTGGAGGAAGAGGGAATTCATGCAGCTGTTATTGGAAAAACAACCGATAACAACGATAGAGTAGTAATAAGCGGAGAAGAAAGCAGATTTTTAGAGCCGCCTAAGACAGATGAACTGTATAAAGCATTAGGCCTTAATGAATAGGCGTAAATGTGTAGTCTATGAGGGATATTTGCCAAGGCTGATAATTATAATAAAGAAAATATAATATAAGGAGAGTATACGTATGAGAGAACAAATTTTATCTATTATAGAGAAAAACAGCCGTATAGATATTAAAGAGCTGGCTGTGATTTTAGGGATGCCGGAGATTGATGTGGCTAACGAGTTAAAGAAAATGGAAGAGGAAGGTGTGATTTGTGGTTATCATACTTTAATCGACTGGGAGAAAACTTCTATTGATAAGGTAACTGCTTTAATTGAGGTTCGTGTAACACCTCAGAGAGGTCAGGGATTTGATAATATTGCAGAAAGAATTTACAAATATCCGGAGGTTCGTGCAGTATATCTGATTTCAGGTGGTTATGACCTTTTAGTTACATTAGAAGGAAAGTCCTTAAAAGAGGTATCCAACTTTGTTTCTGACAAGTTATCAACCATGGAGTCTGTGCTTAGTACAGCAACTCACTTTATCTTAAAGAAATATAAAGACCACGGAACCATTTTAGCAAACAAAACAACAGATGAAAGGATGAAGATTACACCATGAGAAATCCATTAGCAGATCAGGTAGTTGCATTAAAGCCTTCAGGTATTAGAAAGTTCTTTGACATCGTAAGCGAAATGGAAAATGCCATCTCATTAGGTGTAGGAGAGCCGGATTTTGAGACTCCTTGGTTTATTAGGGATGAAGGTATTTATTCTTTGGAAAAAGGACGTACTTTTTATACTTCTAATGCAGGTTTAAAAGAGTTAAAAGTAGAAATCTGTAAATATTTAAAAAGACGTATGAATTTAGAGTATCATTATAATGATGAAGTAATCGTAACAGTAGGTGGCTCAGAAGCTATTGATATTGGTCTTCGTGCTATGATTAATCCGGGTGAAGAGGTGTTAATTCCCCAGCCAAGCTATGTTTCTTATGAGCCATGTGCCATTTTAGCAGGAGCAAAGCCGGTTATTATTGAGTTAAAGCATGAAAACCAGTTCAGACTCACAGCAAAAGAGTTAGAGGATGCTATTACAGACAAAACAAAGGTATTGATTTTGCCGTTCCCTAACAATCCAACAGGGGCTATTATGGAACGTGAGGATTTAGAGGCTATTGCAGAAGTTATTATTAAGCATGACATTTTCGTTATTTCTGACGAGATTTATGCAGAGCTTTCCTATAATGGAGACCATGTTTCCATTGCCAATATTGATGGTATGAAGGAAAGAACCATTGTTATTAACGGTTTTTCTAAGGCATATGCCATGACCGGATGGAGACTTGGTTATGCCTGTGGACCAAAAGCAATTATCGAGCAGATGATTAAAATTCATCAGTTTGCCATTATGTGTGCACCTACTACAAGCCAGTATGCTGCTGTGGAAGCTTTGAAAAATGGTGACGAGGCAGTAGCTCAAATGAGAGAAGCTTACAATCAGAGAAGACGTTATCTGATTCATGCGTTTAAAGAAATGGGCTTAGAGTGCTTTGAGCCATATGGTGCTTTTTACATATTCCCTTGTATTAAGGAATTTGGTATGACTTCTGAGGAGTTTGCTACCAGATTTTTACAGGAAGAGGAAGTTGCAGTTGTTCCCGGAACAGCTTTTGGTGACTGTGGTGAAGGATTCCTTAGAATTTCCTATGCATATTCTCTGGAAAACTTAAAAACTGCCATTGAAAGACTGAACAGATTTGTTACAAAGCTTAGAAAGGAACAGAATTCCTAATTATGAACATTATTTTACATCAGCCGGAAATTCCGGCGAATACAGGAAATATTGGCCGTACCTGTGTGGCAACGGGAACGAGCCTTCATTTAATTGAACCATTGGGATTTAAGCTGGATGAGAAATCCATTAAGCGTGCCGGAATGGACTACTGGGAGCACTTGGATGTAACCAGATACGTGAATTTCCGGGAGTTTTTAGAGAAACATCCCAATGCCAAAATCTGGATGGCCACAACGAAAGCAAAGCATGTTTATACAGATGTGGAGTTTTCGCCGGATGATTTTATTATGTTTGGCAAAGAAAGTGCCGGAATACCGGAAGAAATTCTGGTGGATTATGAGGAAACCTGCATTCGTATTCCCATGCTTGAAAAGATTCGTTCTTTGAATTTGTCCAATTCAGTGGCGATTGTGCTGTATGAGGCGTTAAGACAAAATAATTTTTCCAACATGCAGTTAGAAGGAGAGCTTCACAGGCTTAATTGGAAAGAATAATAAAAAAGTCGTACTGGTTAGCAAAGGCTAACTGGTACGACTTTTTGATATATAGGATCAGGATGTGGGTGGCCTACTTCCATAGCATAAAGTCACTTTCAAGAACAGATTGTACAAATTGACTATGCAGTAAGCTGTGTAGGAGCACAGCTTTTGTTTAATCCTCATCATCCATGTTTTCAGACTTCTGTAAGGTAAAGATGAATTCGGTTCCTACGCCTTCGGTGCTGATAACGTTAATGTTTTCCCCATGGGAGTGGATGATTTCTTTGGTAATGGAAAGGCCTAAGCCGGTTCCTCTTTTGTCTTTGCCTCTGGATAAATCAGTTTTGTAAAAACGATCAAAAATAAGCTTTAAGCTGTCTTTTGGAATACCGATTCCGTTGTCTTTTACAGAGACGAAAAGCTTGTTATTTTTTTCTCTTGTTTCGATGGTAATAACCGAGTTATTGTTTGAAAATTTAATGGCGTTGTCTAACAGGTTGTATAATACCTGCTGGATTTTGGTCATGTCGCCATTTACATACATTTCATTTCCGGTAAGGATTAAGTCTACCACAAGTTGTTTTTTATTGCAGGTTCCTTCAAAGGTTTCAACCGTCTCACGAATCATGCGGTTGATTTCAAAGTCGCTACATTCTAAAATCATTCCCTTTGTATTTAAGTTGTTTAAAGTTAAAAGACTATTTGTAAGCTTAGTAAGTCTGTCTGTTTCGTTTAACACAATATTTAAATATTTCTCGTGCATTTCCGGCGGAATAGTGCCGTCTAACATAGCCTCTAAATAACCCTTAATGGAAGTAAGAGGAGAGCGAAAATCGTGGGAAACGTTAGCTACAAATTTTTTCTGGGTATCCTCGGAGCGGGCGATTTCGCTTGCCATATAGTTTAAGGAGGCGGCTAAATATCCCATTTCGTCAGTGCTTTCCACAGAAAGCTCATAGTGCATGTTTCCACTGGCATACTGCTCGGTGGCAGTAATAATCTTTTTCAGTGGAACATAAAACATTTCCGTAAAGAAAAATAAAATAATAAGTGACAATAAAATAAGTAATACAAGGGTAATGTAAGTAACTCCCAAAAGGCTGTCGCTGGACTCGCAAATATCACTCATTGGTTTGTGAATAATTACATAGCCCTTGATTTTGTAATTGGAGGAAATTGGTGTAAAAACACTTAACATCTCTTCCCCAAACTCGCCAAAAAAATCACCGGTTACATAGTAGGAATCTGCAGTTACTGCAGGGTCAAAGTTAGCAATGACTTTCGGATTGTTTACGTTGGTAGCTGCACCGGAATGAAGTACAACAGTACCGGATGGGTTTACAATCCAAATCTGGGCGGAAAGATAAATAGCTAGTGCATTAAGCTGGGTATAGGCAGATTCGATGGTTATCTGGTTGGAATAAAGCTCCGATGCATAGGTTTTGGATATAAGGGAAGCCTCTTTGTATAAGGTTTCAGCCTGTTCTCTTTTTAAGTGCTCTAAAGTCAGACTGGAAGAAAAAGTAGCAACCACAATAAAACCAAAGCAACCAAAAATAGCATAAGCTAACAAAAATTTAGAGTATAATGTTTTCTTCATAGCTTATCCTCTTGATTTTGTTTCAAATTTGTAACCAATACCCCATACTGTGGCAAGTCCCCATTCTGCATGGTCATTAATTTTTTCCCTAAGTCTTTTAATGTGTACGTCTACCGTTCTGGTATCTCCAATGTATTCATAGCCCCAAATCTGGTCTAAAAGCTGTTCTCTTGTAAAGACCTGATTGGGAGAGGAAGCAAGGAAATACAAAAGCTCTAACTCTTTTGGAGGCATTTCCACAACTTTTCCCATGTAGAGAACGGAATAATTGGTTAAGTTTATGACTAAGTCGGTGTATTCTACTTTTTTTGTATTATCTACAGGTTCGATTGCTGTAGGAACCTGTTTGTAGCGACGAAGAACGGCTTTTACTCTTGCCACTAACTCTTTGGAATCAAAAGGTTTTTCCATATAATCATCAGCACCAAGCTCCAAACCTAACACTTTATCAAAGATTTCGCCTTTTGCAGAAAGCATAATAATTGGAATGTTGGAGTTAGCGCGGACTGACCGACAAACCTCGTAGCCGTCTATGCCCGGAAGCATTAAATCTAATAAAATTAAGTTAGGCTCGAAGGTTTTTAATGATTCTAATGCAGACTCTCCATCATTGACAATTAAGGTGTCAAAGCATTCCTTTGTTAAATAAAGGGAAATTAATTCTGCAATATTATTATCATCATCTACAATTAAAATTTTCTGTTTTGTTACCATAGAAACCTCCTATTTCGTGGTTATGGTTGTTGCTTGAAATAATGGCATGCGAATTCCCTTTGGGAAGCAGAAACCATCACCCAAATCATGTTTTAACAGCCTGACCGCAAGTGTCAGATTGCTGTGTGAATAGTTTATTTGAATTCTGCGATTGTAACACCTGCATCACCTTCGCCAAATTCGCCCAGGCGGAAGGATTTAATATAAGACAGTTTTTTCAGATGATTTTGTACGGCATTTCTTAGGGCACCTGTACCCTTACCGTGAACAATACGCACGCTTGGCAGGTGTGTTACATAAGCATCATCTAAATATTTATCCAAAGCGGCAATAGCTTCATCTACAGTTTTTCCAAGAAGATTGATTTCCGGAGAAATATTGGAGGCTTTGGAAACGTTAATGCGTCCATTTCTGGCTCTCGTTAAATTAGGTGCCTTAATATCTTCTTCCAATACAGGAATCAAGTCGCTTATGTGTACTTTGGAACGGATAATGCCACATTGTACAAAAAGCATTCCTTTGGCATCCGGCTTGGAACTGATAGTACCTTTAACATTCATGGAAAGCACCTTTACGCTGTCGCCTAATTTTATCTGGTTTGGATTTAAGCCCCCCTTCGGAGTTTCTTTTGCTTTTAAAGAAAGCTTGGAATTTTTTTCAGAAATCTTTTCTCTTACCTTGTTTCGTTTCTGTTCCATTTCCTTCATGGAAGTGTTAGAGCCGTATTTCTGGAAGGAACGGATGGTTTCATCTGCAACTGCTTTTGCATCCTGTAAAATCTCTCTTGCTTCTTCGTTGGCTTCCCGTAAAATACGTTCTCTGGAGGCTTCGATTTTATCCTGTTTTGCCTCTAATTGTTTTTTTAAGGCTTCAATTTCCTGTTTGTAGGTTTGGATTTCTAACTGTTCCTTTTCTATAATAACACGGCTTTTTTCCAAATCAGATAATAAATCCTCGAAGCTTTCTTCCTCTGTGGAAAGCTGTTTTTTGGCATTTTCAATAATGTTATCCGATAAGCCTAATTTGCCTGAAATAGCAAAGGCATTACTTTTTCCGGGAATACCGATTAAAAGCCTGTAGGTAGGACTTAATGTTTCTACGTTAAATTCGCAGCAGGCATTTTCTACATGGTCTTTAGATAAAGCGTAAACCTTTAACTCACTATAGTGGGTAGTTGCCATGGTGGAGGCACCCCTGTTTTTTAAATTTTCTAAGATAGCAATGGCTAACGCAGCTCCCTCTGTAGGGTCTGTTCCTGCACATAATTCATCAAATAAACACAGGGAACGGGAATCTGCCTCCTTTAAAATGTGGACAATGTTTGTCATGTGGGAGGAGAATGTGGATAAGCTCTGCTCAATGCTCTGCTCATCCCCAATATCTGCAAAAACATTTGTAAAAATGCCTAGTTCACTTCTGTCTAATGCCGGAATATGAAGTCCCGATTGTCCCATTAAAGTAAATAAACCAACGGTTTTTAGGGAAACGGTTTTACCGCCTGTGTTAGGTCCTGTAATAATAAGCTGGCTGAAGGCATCTCCTAAATAGATATCAATGGGCACTACTTTATCCTTTTTTAAAAGAGGATGACGGCCCTTGCGGATGTTAATATATCCACGCTCATTGAAAATCGGTTCTGTAGCATTTTGCTCCAAAGCTAATGAAGCCTTGGCAAAGGTAAAATCAAGAAAGGTCATAAGCTCTGCATTTTGTTTAAAAGTTAGCGTATGCTCACTGCAAAGAATAGAAAGGTCTCTTAAAATTTTCTCGATTTCTTCCTTTTCCTGTAAGGATAATTCCTTTAGCTTATTATTTAAATCAATAATGGCAGAAGGTTCAATAAATAAAGTAGAGCCACTTCCGGACTGGTCGTGAACCATACCTGACACCTGATTTTTGTATTCTGCTTTTACCGGGATACAGTAACGGTTATCTCTCATAGTAATTACAGCATCCTGCAAATAAGTACGATAAGAGCCGTTTACCATGGAATTTAACTGGCTGTGAATTTTGTCTCCGGTAATGGTCATCTGCCTGCGGATATGACGAAGGTTTGAGCTGGCATCATCAGCAATTTCGTCTTCTGATAAAATACATCTGCGAAGCTGGCTACTTAACTGGGTAAGAGGCTCTAACTGCTCAAAAAAGCTGTCTAAGCTGTCTGTAAATTCCTTACCTTCCATGCGGCCAAAGCTTTTTACCCGTGCTACATTTTCAAGGAGAGCTGCAATTTGTAACAGCTCTATAGCATTTAAGGAGCCGCCTACTTCCAGATGCTTGCAAATATAAGTTAAATCCCGGTTGCCTCCAAAAGAGGTGCTGCCCTTTTTGAATAATCTTGACAGGGCATCCTTTGTGTAAGTCTGTGCTAACTGAATTTCTTCTAAATCAAGTAGAGGAGTCAGGGACTTACAAAGCTCCCGTCCCGGGTCGGAGGAAGCTTTTTCGGTAAGCAAATCTATTATTTTATTGTATTCAAGTACTCGTAATGCTTTGTTATCCATAATTTTTATTCCTCTTAATAAACGTGGTGAACAGTAAACGTAGTAGTTGCTATTCAAACAGCAACCTTAGTATAGCATACATTGTAAAAAAATACTACGAACCTTTACAATAAAGAAGCTATCCGATATACTTAAAAGAGCTTAAATTGTTACTATTTACACAGTAGCCGGACACTTGATGTCAGGCTGTGTAAGGGCTTGGGGTATCCTAATTTAATAAGAGAAAGTATAGAGAGTAAGAGATGGATAATCAGGAAAATAGAGAAGATAAAAATAGGGAATCTACCACTTTTATAAGGGAGACTATTAAGGAAAGACCTGTTAATAAAAAGAAGCTTGTACGCAGAACCATTGTGACTGTATTTTCAGCAGTTGTATTTGGTATGGTTGCCTGCTTTACTTTTTTGGTTTTAGAGCCGGTAATCAGTAATATGTTGTACCCGGAGGAAATCACTAAGGTGGAATTTCCTACAGAGGAAGAGGAAATTTTACCGGATGCCATGCTTACAGAGGATGCTTTGCAGGAAGAAATGGAAGCAAGCATTTTAGAGCAGATTGATATGAGCGAAAGTAAAGAAATTTCTGTAGAAGATTACGGAAATGTATATGAAAGCCTTTACGAGCTTTCTTCCAAATCAGAGGATTTTATGACTACTGTAACAGGAGTAACCCAGGATACAAACTGGTTACAGGAAACCTTTGAAAATGAGAATAGCATTTCAGGCGTGATTGTAGCTGATAATGGTGTAGAATACCTTGTGTTAGCAGAAGCTAACCAGTTAGCAGAGGCTAACGAATATCGGATAACCTTTGATAATGGCGTAGTGAAGGAAGCCCAGTTAAAAGGTGTAGATAATCAAACGGGATTAGGGGTTTTCGGAGTGAAATATGCCGGATTTACCCAAGAGGAAAAAGAAGGAATTGCCATTGCCCAGTTAGGCACCACCAACAATAATTTCATTTTGGGAAGACCGGTTATTGCTATTGGAAGCCCCGTGGGACAAAAGGGATCTTTGTCTTATGGTATGGTAACCTCAACAGGAAATACGTTAAGTCTGGTGGATGGACTTTACAAAATTTTGGATACGGATATGTATGGCAGTGAAAATGCAAGTGGAGTGTTGATTAATTTATCAGGAGAAGTGCTTGGAATTATTACAAAACAGTCTACTGATTTACGGGAAGGGCATATTTTATCGGCTATTGCCATATCAGAATTAAAGGGTGTTGTTGAAAAGCTTTCTAACGGAGAAGCTTTGGCCTATGCAGGAATTTATGGACAGGATGTTACAAGGGAGGCATATGAAAACAATGGAATGCCTTATGGAGCCTATGTAACGGAGGTTGCCATGCAGTCACCGGCTATGGAGGCCGGAATTTTAAGCAATGATGTGATTGTGCAGGCAGGTTTAACAAGCCTTACTTCCTTTGCAGATTATAAAAAGGTTCTTTTGTCTAAGAAACCGGGAGAGACCTTGAAGCTGTATATTAAAAGATATAGTGGTGGGGAATATATTGATATGGAAGTGGAGATTACTTTGACGGAGAGTAAGTAGGATTTTTGAATGAATTATCTGAACATTCCCCGCAAAGGTTTACAAAGTATGCCAGTGTTCCAGTGGTAATACGGTTTAGAATAAGTGAAGATGGAAAACTATAATAAAAAGAAAGAGGACAGAATTATGAAATTTATTCAGGATTATAAAGAGGGAGACAGGGTATTTGATATATATCTTTGTAAGTTTAAGCAGTCGGCAGTGACAAAGAATGGGAAGCCTTATGAAAATGTTATTTTGCAGGATAAGACGGGGACCATTGATGCGAAGATCTGGGACCCCAATAGTGCAGGGATTGCGGATTTTGATACGCTTGATTATATTGAAGTTTATGGAGAGGTTAACTCGTTTCAGGGGGCTAACCAGATTAACGTAAAGCGTGTACGAAGATGTGAAGAGGGTGAGTATGACCCTGCTAACTATTTGCCTGTAAGTAAGAAGAATATTGAAGAAATGTATGGGGAACTTCTATCTTACATAAAGAAAATGGAAAATCCTTACATTAAAAAGCTGATGGAAAGCTTTTTTGTGGAGGATCAGGAGTTTATTAAGGCTTTTAAAACTTCTTCAGCGGCAAAAAGTGTGCATCATGGATTTGTCGGGGGACTTTTAGAGCATACGTTAAGTGTGACAAATCTGTGCAATTTTTACGCAAGTGCTTATCCGATTTTAAAATGGGATTTGTTGATTGCGGTTGCCATGCTTCATGATATTGGAAAAACAAGGGAGCTGTCTCTGTTCCCGGAAAACGATTATACAGACGAAGGACAGCTGCTTGGACATATTGTAATTGGTTCTGAAATGATTGGTGAAAAAATTGCTAAGATTCCGGGATTTCCTAAGAAAGTTGCCGGAGAAATTAAGCATTGTATTTTGGCTCATCATGGGGAATATGAATATGGTTCTCCGAAGAAGCCGGCGATTGTTGAAGCTGTGGCACTTAATTTTGCGGATAATACAGATGCTAAGATGGAGACTTTTATGGAGCTGTTAGAAGGCACCAGGGAGACAGGTTGGCTTGGATATAACCGGTTGTTTGAGTCTAATGTGAAGGCTACGGAGATGTAAAATGGATGGTTTAAATTTTAAGAAAAATGATTTGCTGGTGGTCACAATTGAAGATATGGGTTCTGATGGAGAAGGAATTGGAAAATTTCAGGGTTATCCAATCTTTGTGAAGGATGCCGTAATAGGAGATGTGGCGGAAGTTAAAATTGTAAAGGCGAAAAAGAATTATGCATACGGAAGGCTAGAGAAGGTGCTTACACCTTCTTCTTTTCGTGTTACACCAAAGTGTGCTTTTCACAAGCAGTGCGGTGGCTGTCAGATCCAGGCGTTAAGCTATGAAAAGCAGCTGGAGTGGAAGGAAAATAAGGTAAGAAATAATCTGCTTCGAATTGGCGGGATTCCGAAAGAGGTACTTGATGAAGTAATGGAGCCAATTGTGGGAATGGAGTATCCTTATCATTTTCGTAATAAGGCACAATATCCGGTTGGAACAGATAGAAATGGGAAATTGATAACGGGATTTTATGCAGGAAGAACTCATTCTATTGTTGCCAATACGGATTGTTATCTTGGACCTGTGGAAAATAAGGTTATTTTAGAGTATGTGCTGGCTTTTATGGAGAAATTTTTTATTCCTGCTTATGATGAGCAGACCGGAAAAGGGCTTGTGCGCCATGTACTGATTCGAACCGGATTTACTACCGGAGAGATTATGGTTTGTGTTGTGATAAATGGAAATAGTCTGCCACAGAGTAAGGAGTTTGTGGACGGGCTTTTAGGGCTTGAGCTTAATTTAAATAAACACATTACCAGTATTTCTATCAGTCCTAATACAAAAAATACAAATGTCATTATGGGCGACAGTGTTAAAACTTTATGGGGAAACTCATATATTGTAGACTACATTGGCGATACAAAATTCCGGATTTCTCCATTGTCCTTTTATCAGGTAAATCCGGCTCAGACAGAAAAGTTGTATGGACTTGCGTTAGAGTATGCTAACTTAACAGGTAAAGAGACTGTCTGGGATTTATATTGTGGGATTGGAACTATTTCCCTGTTTTTAGCCAAAAAGGCAAAGCAGGTTTACGGTGTAGAAATTGTTTCCCAGGCAATTGAGGATGCAAAGGAGAATGCTCTTTTAAATCATATTGAGAATGCTGAGTTTTTTGTTGGAAAGGCAGAAGAAGTGTTGCCTGAGAAGTATGAAAAAGAGCAGATATATGCGGATGTAATCGTAGTAGACCCGCCGAGAAAAGGGTGTGATGAGGCATGTCTGAACACCATGGTGAAAATGAAACCGGAGCGGATTGTTTATGTAAGCTGTGACAGTGCTACGCTGGCCAGGGATTTGAAGTATCTTCGGGAGAATGGGTATGAGATAAAGCGGGTTCGGGCTGTGGATCAGTTTGGGCATAGCGGGCATGTGGAGACTGTCTGTTCTCTTGTCCCGACATCGAGACAAAGGGATTTGTCTTGATGAACGCGGGAGTCGGCAAATGCATACGCAAGCGTCTACGCTTGCCTCGTTACTCGCGCAAAAACCGGATGATGTAATTGAGGT
>JAFSDJ010000063.1 GCA_017436305.1 Lachnospiraceae bacterium | reverse complement strand
TCGGCAACCGCCTTACAGCAGTTTTTGTTGTGCTGTCAAGGGTGGCGTCACTCATCGAAAGATTAAATATCTGCAATTTTCATGGTTCAATTGAGCCTTTTTCTTTGGCTCTGTTTTTTCATAAGTCACTTGACACTACCGTGACATTAATGAATGAAATCATCATCCTGTATACTTTCTGCCTCCAATACTATATGGTCATAAACACTTAAGCCGTACGTAGTATTAGATTTAACAATGGAATATTCCTCATTAGAATAAAGCACTGTAATTTCTTTAAAGTCCGCATATCCCTTATTAATATTATAAACACCTACTAAAGTACCCACTTTGCTTACAGGATACTTCTCAATGGAATCAGGTTTACATATGTAATCTCCTATGCGCAGTGCCGAAGTATCTACATAATAATCAGTTTCTGACTCGGAATAAAGCGTAGTTTCTATAAACTCTGTAGTTATAGAGCCATCTTCGCCGTAAGTCTCACGCATAAAACCGCTTTCCGAACTATTTCCTCCTTTAATTAGGTAGTCTTTTGGAATCAGATAAAATTCCTTTTCAACAATAGCACTGTTAGGAATTTTTAACCCTTCTTCTTCTTCCTGCATAATCTCAATATCAATAAAACGGTCTGTTGCAAAAGCAATCATGGAATTGTTAAAATCAAGTTTTACATAAGTACCATCCTGATTTTGAAGTATATTTACTTTTCCCCATGAAGTAGTTTGGTTTTTCAAAAACTTCACCTTTACATATTCGCTTTCTAATAGTTCCTGTGCTCTTTCAGGCTCTGTTGCAATAACAATAGACCAATCTTCTTCGGTAACAATTTTATAAATAGGATCACCACTGCTTACAAGCTCATTAGCTGCCAGTTTTTTTTCCTCATAGTCTTTTTTGTTGATAATTTCCTTTGATATAGTAGAAGGATCTAATGTTTCATATCCGTCTATAGAATAAACAACGACACCACTTTTTCCGGATTTACACAAATTAACAAGTCCGGCGGTCTCTCCGGTAATCTGCTCTAAATTATTTAGCATATTGTGATTGGAAAGCTTTAAAGTTGTTCCTTTTACCTGATATTTAAAATCGTATACAGTGTCAAAATCTTTCGCAGAAAAGTTATGAGTAAAATTTACAATATCGTTTTTTATTTGTGCCAAATCATCTGATGAAAGCTGTACACTTGCGTCATCAGTTGCAATCAAATCTGCAATTTTACCACTTTCATCAATAGTGCAAACTAGATTACCTACTCCTACATGCTCGCCTTCTCTGGCAAAATAATTTACATAACCGGGTAGCGTGCTTGTAACAGGTTCTTCTGTACGAATAGCAATACCTGTATAAACATTTGACACACTTAAAGATCCGGTAGAAACCTCGTAGCCAATTATATGCTTAGACGTAAAAAAGATATATACACAAATAATAATATAGATAAAAATAATACCAAAGATTATCATTCCTATATTAATATTTAAGGGACGCCTATATTTTGTTATTTTTGCAGGTTTTCTTTTTCCAGCCAAAAAAATTGCTCCTCTCATCAAGATAAATTTTCAAAAATCCTAAAAAAAACCCCGGAAAGCATCCGAGGCTTTTGTTACATTTTATTCTTAATATTATAAAGATACAACTACATTTTCTTTAACACTTTCAGGAAGTTCTTCTTTATCTATACCAACACTTAAAACGAAATCAACAGAGAACTTATCGCTGATACGTTCTAACTTCTCAATTGTGTTAGAAATATCTTTTCCTTCTAAACATGCAATTGTTAAAAAGCTGTCCAAGTACATTTGTTGTAAGTCATGATCTTGTGAAATAATTCCGGCAATAAAGCCAACAAATTCATCACTTTCTGTAATCAAGTATTCCGAAACATCAATTAGGCGAACCTTATTATTTAATTCAAACATATGTTTTGTGCTCTTATCCAAATAAACGATATTGCCTTCTGTTTCAGTAATCTGAGAATTAACTTTGTCTAAAAGATGTTTTGTTTTTCCTTTTCCTTTATTTCCCACAATTAATTGTACCATATGTAAGCCCTCCTGTATGTTATTTTCACTCCTATATGAATATTATTATAGTAGATTTTTGCTAAAAATACAACCGGAAATTATGGTTATCTTATTTAGCTATTTCCGATAATAAATCAGTCATTTCTTCATACAAAATTCCACGTTCAGAGCATTTTAATATAACTGATACATAAGGGTTTCCCGCAGTATCCTTAGCGTATAAAATCAGGCAGTTTCTTGCGGAAGATGTTGTTCCGGTTTTTCCACCAATGACTTTCACATGCTCCGGCGGTGTATAAGTGCCTTTAATGTATAAATTGGTACTTTCACAGGTTAATTCCTTGGAACTGCCTTCAGCATTTTTATAAACAGTGCTATAATTTGCAGAATTTATAATCTCATTAAACTCATCATATTTAATGGCTTCCTTAAAAATCAGATATAAATCATATGCAGTAACATAATGCCCTTCTTCTGTAAGACCGTGAGGATTTTTAAAATTACAGCGTGTGGCACCTAATTTCTTTGCTTCTTCATTCATAAGGGCACAAAAAGAATCTACATTACCGGAAATACCCTCTGCTATAAGAACGGCAGCATCATTACCGGAAGACATCAAAAGCCCATGTAAAGCCTGTTCTAAAGTCATAGTGTCTCCAGCTTTAAGTCCAACCAGAGTAGCTCCTGATTCGGTAATTTCTACATTAGAAGTAGCTGTGTAAACATCATCTAAATTACCATATTTTAGTGCTACAAGAGCAGTCATAACCTTTGTCAGACTGGCCGGTTCCATTTGCTCATACTGATTTTTGCCATAAATAATTTCTTTTTTATTTAAGTCGCAAAGAAGTGCAGCAGCAGATTCTTCAATTTGCACGTCATTTTCTGAAACTGAAGTACTTACCGTTACACATAAATCAGTGGCAAAACCTGAAGCAGCTTCCTCTGCCTGTTCTTCTAAAAAACGGAAGCTTGACACACTGGAATTTCTGTCATATGCCATTTCATATTCTTTGGAACCACATCCTGTAATGGTTGTGCAGAGTAGAATTATTACTATGCAATTTGCAATTATCCTATTTGTACATTTCACGCCACTCTAAATCTCCTCTGTCAAGTGATTTAATTAAAAGTTCCGCCGATGCCAAATTTGTTGCAAGGGGAATATTGTGCATGTCGCATAATCTGACTACATTATTTACATCCGGTTCATGACTTTTGGAAGTCAGGGGATCTCTTAAGAAAATAACAAGATCAATCTGATTGTGTTCAATCTGAGCACCAATCTGCTGCTCTCCTCCTAAATGTCCTGCCAGGTACTTATGGATATTTAAATTGGTTACTTCTTCAATTAATCTTCCTGTTGTACCGGTTGCATACAAGTCATTTTTACTTAAAATTCCACGATATGCAATACAAAAATTCTGCATTAATTTCTTTTTTGCATCATGTGCAATTAGTGCAATGTTCATTTTACCTTCTCTCCTTACTTAACTGTATTTTCTAACTCCCTGTAGTCCCACATTTAAAACAAACCCCATACCAATATAGAGACTGACCAGAGAAGTTAATCCATAGCTGACAAACGGAAGTGGAATTCCTGTATTGGGCATAAGACCTGTTGCAACGGCAATGTTCATAAAGCTTTGAACCCCCACAATGGTTGCCATACCGGTACATATAAGTGTTCCGGCAAGATCTTTTGCCCTTTTTGCAATTAATACACACTCTAGTGCAATTAAGGTAAGCAGTACAATGACTGTACATCCACCTGCAAAACCTAACTCTTCACCAACAATGGCAAAAATAAAGTCCGTCTGGGGCTCAGAAATAAAATTTCCGTTTTTTACAGAAGTTACTTCATTATTTTTATAACCCTTTCCAAATAACTGGCCGGAGCCAATTGCCATTTTTGAATTTTCCTGTTGGTATCCTTCATCGTTTTTGTATTCATCAGGCTGAAGCCAGGCCAAAATACGTGTTTGCTGATAATCCTTAATTAATTTTTGTTCCGGTTGTAATACAATTACCAGAAAAATAACTGCCAAGGGAACAGCAACTGCTAAGATACCTCCAATAATCCTGTAGCTTAAACCACCAATAAATACAAGTACACAAAATAGTACTGCTATCATAATAGTTGTAGATAAATCCGGCTGCTTATATACGAAAAATAATGGAAAAGCTACCAAAGCAACACAACAGCCTAAAACTTTTAAGGTGTTAAGCTTTTCCTTATGTTTCATGATATACTGTGCAAAGAATAAAATCAATAGTATTTTTGTCATTTCTGATGGTTGAAATTTAATACCGGCTATGGTAATCCATCTGGTAGCACCACCTGCCTTATCACCTATAGCATATACTAATATTAACAGTATTAAATTGAATGCATATAGTATCCAGTAAAACTGGAGAAAAAAGCTATAGTCAAACAACGATATGACAATCATGAGAAATAAACCCACAATAAATCCAATCATCTGTTTATCCTGTACGCTCTCCTGGGCACTTCCAATTACCATAATGCCTAAAACAGTAATTGCCGCCAGCAGGATTACCAATTTGAAATCATAATCTCGAACCCGATATCGTTTTAACATGTTATCACCAAAATACGTTAATTTTTCTCTTGCTAACCTGAACTTCCATTCTATTTGCATCAATCTGCATGTATTTGGAAATTACTTTTGCAATATCTCTTTTTATATATTCCATAGTTTCCGGTGTGCAGTTAATTCTGTCTGAAATCAGCAATATTTTCAATCTATCCTTTGCAATATCGCCGGAACTTTTTCTTTTGAATATATGTAAAAACTTATTCATGTCCGTTCCCTCCTAAATTCTTTGAAATATTCCGCCAAAACGAAACCAAATAGATTTTTCTTTCTCCAAATCAATAATGGGAACTTCCTCGCCTAATATTCGTTTACAGATATTCATGTAGGCACGTCCTGCCAGTGTTGTGCCACATACTAACGGTTCACCGTGATTGGTAGCAATAACAACGTTTTCATCGTCATATACTGCACCTAATAAGGAAACCGATAAAATATCCTCTACATCTTCCATGCTCATCATATCGCCCCGTTTTATCATATCCTGACGGAGCCTGTTTACAACTAAATCAATTTTACCAAATTCATAAGCATTTAACAAACCGATAATGCGGTCTGCATCCCGAATGGCTGATACCTCCGGAGTCGTTACTACAATGGCTCTGTCTGCACCGGCAATGGCATTCTGAAAGCCTCTTTCTATTCCCGCCGGACAATCTAAAATTACATAATCGAACTGCTCTTTAAGAAGTGCTGTCAATTTTCTCATTTGTTCCGGATTTACTGCTGTTTTATCTCTTGTTTGGGCTGATGGGAGTAAATATAGATTTGGATAACGCTTGTCCCTGATAAGTGCCTGTTTTAAACGGCAATTACCTTCTACAACATCTACAAGGTTGTAAACAATCCGGTTTTCCAGTCCCATAACTACGTCTAAGTTCCGAAGTCCTATATCCGTATCAATCAGAACCACTTTTTTGCCTAAATAGGCAAGCCCTGTACCTACATTTGCGCTTGTAGTAGTTTTTCCTACACCGCCTTTTCCTGATGTGATGACAATTACTTCACTCATATTTTTTCCTCCTTACTTGCCCCAACTTAAATCAGGTGCTTTTTTGCTATGATGAAATATTTGTCCCCTAAATCCGGTTTTTTTAATATTTAGTTAAAAAACCAAAGCATTTAGTAATTCTTCCGTAAATTTTATGTCTTCAAACACAATCCGGTTATCTTTTACATATGCAATCTTTGGTACATGTTTTGGCTTTATAAGCCATCTATTTTGTTTTTCGGTAAGCTGTCCTCTGAAGTCTCCGATACGAAGTTTCTGAGGTGCCATATCCAGTGCTATAATGAAATGATTGGCGCCATCTGCACCGGCATAGGCCTCACCGTATAAACCACCTAAAATGACAATATTTTTCTTGGAAATAATAGAAGCATTTGGATATACATCTCCTAAAATAACGATGCTCTTTTCTGTTTCCAAAAGCTGACCATCTTTTAAAGTTCCTTTATAAAATTGTCCGGTATTTTGTGCTTCTTCATAAGCCATCTGTGTAACAGCTTTTAAAAAAGTATGTTCTGTTTCCTGATCCTTCCCAACAATACATGTAATCTGAATGTCACATGCACTGACAATTGCTCCAATAATCTGTCGCTCCTCTGAGTCTGTAAGAGTTCTCCCTTCAAAGGTAATGGCTATTTTCGTATTCTTAAAGAACTTTTCAGAATCTTTGAACTTTATTACAATTTCGTTAAGCAATTCATCAAAAGTTGCTTTTTCATCTAAAAATACTTTTAGACCGTGGGGGAAACTTTTAATGTTTACATAGTTGGTCATTTTTCCACCTTCTTTATTTACTTATTGTTCTCTGGCGTTTACAGCTGTATTTTCTTCTGCTGTACCAGTTAATAGTTCCTCTTCTTTTTCAAGACCAAAATGGTATTTTATAACATCCGCAGTAACCTGACCGGCATTATCGGCTGCATAACCGTATGCAATACGGGTTGCAATTGCAATCTTCGGACTTTCGTAAGGAGCATAACATACGAAAAGTGCGTGATTAGGACGAGTTTTTATAAGCTGGGCAGTCCCGGTTTTACCGGCTACGGAAATGGTCATGTCCTTAAAGTAATCCTTGTCTTCAATTACCTTTCTCATACCATTATGAACTGCATCCCATGTACTTTGGGAAATATTTATTTTATTTTTTACCTCAGGTGTGTAATCTTCTATAAGATTTCCATTTGAGTCTGTAAGTTTGTCCAATAGACTTAAATTGTAAACAGTACCGTTATTGGCAACTGCCGTTACATATCTGGCAAGACCTGCTGTGGAATAGTTATTGGTACCCTGTCCAATAGCAGAACGAATTGCATCTGTATCAGAAATACTTGGTGATTCTTCTGCAATTTCCACGCCGGATTTTTCATTAAGACCAAACAACTCTGAATATTGTCTTAGTTTGGTAAGACCTGTATCATTATCATAAGTGCCATTTGTCCTGCTTAAACGGTACCCCATTTCATAAAAGAAATAGTTACAGGAATTCTGGATTGCTCCTTCTACATCCAATGCGCCATGTCTGCTTGGATAAATCCAGCATCTTGGTGACATAGTATCAATAGTATCCCATGCTCCAAGGCAGGTAATGGACTCTCCTCTTCCTACAACCCCTTCCTCTAATGCTGCAATGGAAGTAATCATTTTGTAGGTAGAACCGGGAGCCGAAAGCTGCTGGGTTGCATAGTCCCACATTGGATTTGATAAATCACTGTAAATCTCAGCGTAATAATCAGCATCTATCGTATTGGCAAGGCGATTGTTATCATAGCTTGGGTAAGAAACCAAAGCTAACACCTCGCCTGTATTTACATCCGTCACAACCATGGACCCTGAGCAAGGGTCTAATGCTAGCTGAGCAGGCGTAATATCCAGATTTTTAATTTTATTTAGCATGAAGTTATAGGCGGAAATCTGCCCGATTCTTAATGCTTCTTTTTCTTCATCCGTACCATCAATAACTTTCTGTTCAAATAAAATCAGACAAATATCTCTTCCTGATAAAGAATTTTCTGAAATCATGTATTTGTATATTTTCTTAAAGAACTTTGTGCTTTCCTTTAAATCAGTCTCCACATAATCAAGAAGATTTTCGTAAACTTCATCTGCATCTGAATATTTTGATTCTAAATTCAACTTCGTAATATCAATCCAGTTTCTGGCAATTGCTTCAGTTAAATAATCTTTTAAGCTGACAGTTTCATTTTTCCACCCTAAATATACTTCATTTTCCTTATCAATTTCACTGGAGATTAAAACTCCATTCTCTTCTAACATTGACACAATGTAAAGTTCATATGTCTGTTGTTCTTTAGATAGGGCACTATACACTGTTGAGGTAGCTGTTAGTTCCTCTCTTAGATTAGTAATTACCCTGTCTCTTTTACTAAGAAATGCCTCGTAAACACTTTTTTCAGTATCTTTAGCATCTTCTTCTGAAAAATGGCTAATATCAATAATACTATTGTTAATTAGGGCATAATAAACATCATCAATTGGAATACGAATATTGGAAGCAGACGCATTTTCTCCCGGTGTGTATTCCTTTATGTTATCAATTTTATCTACTAAAATACCTGCAATTTTCTGCTCTAACAGACAATAGACTGCTTTTTGCAAATCTTTATCAATAGTTAAATATAAATCATTTCCTGCTACAGGATCTGTCTGGCTTTTCACTTCAACAATCTTACCAAGATTGTCTACACATACGTTTTTTTGTCCGCTCTTTCCTTGTAAGGAAAGCTCCATGACTTGTTCAATTCCCGCCTTACCTACTACATCGTTTCTGGTATAGGCCTGGTTTTTTGCAGACAACTCTTTATACTCTTCTTCTGAAATTTTACCGGTGTAGCCTAAAATATGTGAAAAATAAACACTGTCAACGTAACGCCTGATAGTAGTCTGCTCAATAGCTACTCCTTCTAACATCTCTTCATTTTCCATAACAGCTGCCACAGTTTCATCAGAAACATCCGAAGCAACCAAGGTAGGAATAAATTGCGTATATACATTCAGGCTTAAAGCATAGCGAAGTGTAACTAGCTTTAACACTTCCTCATTGGTATAGCCTTTCCCTATTTGAAAATTCTTTTTTTCTTCATCTGTATACTGACCGATTCCATATTTCTTAGCACCTGCCAGGTAATCAATTACTTCTTTAGCAGTTGCTGTTTTTTCCGCATATTCCAAGTTGGAAGGATCTGCTTCCCCATAAATATCTGCCAAAAAGCGTAAAAGTTTTGTGCCTGAAACAGCAAACTCATAATCTCCATCATTATTTACAATAATACCAAAGTCATTAACAATGCTGTCTCCATTTTCTTCTATAATCTGAATTAAATTGTGTAAAGTTTCATTTAATTGGGCATTTTTACCGCTTTTTGATTCCAATGTATCGGTAAAGGTAACGGAATAGGCCAACTCATTGTAAGCTAACAATTCGCCGTTTCGGTCATAAATATTTCCTCTTGTACTTGGTATAGAAATGGTTTTATCAGTTAACAGCTGAAATTGTTGTTGCTTTTCTTCCCCTTCAACAATCTGAAGGACGAAAATTCGATGTATCAAAACACTTGCTAAAACTAAAAACACTAAAACAAGTACAAATAGTCTGGAAGTTACCATATTGATAAATGCTTCTCTAAAATTTTTAAACAAAGCTACCTTCGCTCCTTTGATTCTTGCCCTCTAACTTACTGTTAATAAATAAAATAAGAGGATACAATACAATGGTTATCACAATGGTATAAACCATTTCGGGAATAATAATATGTATAAAATAATAAGAAAACTGGAACTTGGAACGTAAAAGGAATAATAACAAATAACAAAGCATAGAATAAACCATGTCACTTACTGTAATAAGTACCATTGGAAGCTTGATATCCTCTTTAAAAAAAATACGTCTGAATAAACCGTTTCCATAGCCAATATACATATAAATTAGTGCATAAAAACAAAGTACATCACCAAAAAATAAATCAACTAGTAATCCTGAAAAAAACCCTACTAACAGGCCACATTTCTTCCCACGCATAAATCCAAAAGCTGCTGTTAAAACAATAAGCAGATTTGGAGAAATGCCACCAAAGGAAAATGTCTGAAAAAATGTACTTTGTAAAATGAAACAAATAAGAACCATAAGTCCTATTATGATATTATTCTTCATCTATCTGATCCTTTTTGGTTAAAATAATTAAAACCTCTTCTAAATGCTCAAAATCTGCTGCTGGAATAATAGTTCCTGAACAGGTCAGATTATTTTCATCGGAAGTAATCTCGCCTACATAACCAATTAAAATACCCGGCAGGAATTTATCGCTAATATGGGAGGTAACGACTTTATCCCCGATTTTTACTTTGCCTTCTGTATTTAAAAGCTGGGAGAAACGTATCATTCCCACATTCATTAATTCCAAATCTCCGGACACAATCAATCTGTCCGAAGTAGAAAGTATCATGCCACTTACATTTGACTTGTCGTCAATAATAGATAAAACCTTACACCAGTTAGGACCCACATCTGTAACTCTGCCAACCAGACCGCTACCGGCCATAACGTTCATGTCTACTTCTACGCCGTCATTTGACCCTTTATCTAACACAAACATATTAAACCAGTTGCCGGAATCTTTAGCAATAACTCTTGCACCTATTTTCTCATAATCCTCGTATTGCTTATCCAAACTATAAAGTTCTCTTAAATTGCTTAATTCATAACGATCCTGCTGAAGATTGTTAATTTCCGTAGTAAGTTCATCAATTTCAGCTTTTAGCTCCTTGTTTTCCTGTAATACATCCTTTAACTGTTTCAGTTCATCGGAACGGTCAGACATCCATGAACCAACACTGCTGATTCCATCCTGAAAAGGAACTACTACAAAACCGGCAATATTACTTAAAGGCCCGGCAAAAAAATCTGTAGTAAAAGTAACTGCCATGACAATCACACAGAAAACGGTTAAAAGCAACAATAAATATTTACTTGGAATTGTAAATTTTGCTTTGCGCCGTCTCATTATTTTCCTCCATTACCCATCCCTTGAATGGAATAAGCTACTGAACGGTAATTTTCGTCTTTAATAATCTTAGAAAGACCAATTGCCACACTTTCAATTGGATTTTCCGCCATATTTACTTTTAAACCTGTGCCTTTGCTTAAAAGCTCTGCAAGGCCATTTACCTGACTTGCACCACCGGTAACATAAAGTCCGTTTCTATAAATATCTGCTGCAAGTTCCGGTGGAGTTCTCTCTAGAATAACTTTGATATTATCAATAATCATGTCAAAGTGTTCTTTTAATGCTTCATGTACTAAAGAAGCCGGAATTTCTCTTTCTACCGGAAGTCCTGTTACAATATCTCTGCCGTACACGATGGCTCCAATATTTTTTTCTTCCATTTCCCCAAGGGAAATCTTCACCTTTTCTGCAGTTTTACCACCAATAATCAGATTGTATTCTCTTCTGACAATGTTACGGATGGCATCATCAAATTTCTGTCCGCCAACTTTAATTAATTTGCTTAATACGATTCCACCCAAGGATAAAATAGAAATCTCAGTTGTATCAAAACCAATATCCACTACTAATACACCCTGGGAATTTTTTACATCAATATCAAGCCCTAAACCATCTGCCACTGCCTTTTCTACAACCATAACTTTTTTTGCTTTTACATTTGCATTTTTTACAAGGTCATAAAAAGCTCTCTTTTCAACTTCTGTAACATCGGTAGGTACTGCGATAAAATAATCTGCCGGTTTTACATTTCCTTTGCATAAATCTGTAATATAACATTTTATTAATGTTTGCATATTTTTAATATCTGCAATCACACCATTGGAAAGAGGATAAGTAATCTGAATGTTTCCGGGTGCTTTTTCATACATATCAAAAGCATCATCGCCATATGCAAACAAATAGTTTTTATTTTCAATGGCAATCATATTTTTGGAAGTAAAAATAGAATCCTCTCCCTTTCCATAAATTTTAATATTACAAGTACCTAAATCGATACCATATGCGCTTGAAGCCATTGTACTTCTCCTTTCATTTTGTTTCCTTTGCTTTTATCTATAATAGTTGTTGTTCTTTAAAGCTTAAGTATGTTTTGTCACCAATTATAATATGATCTAGAAAATCCATATCCATTAAAGCTGATGCTTTTTTTATTTTTTGTGTAATAAGCTTATCTTCTATGCTAGGTTCACAGTCGCCACTGGGATGATTGTGAAGCATAATAAATGCAGTGGCATTTACCATAAGAGCTTTTCTCATAATATCCCTGACACAAACAACAGATTCCCTTGCACTGCCTATAGTCATGCAGACTTCTTCAATCAGGTGGCCTTTTGTATCTAAATATAAAAATAAGGCGTGTTCCCTTTCTTTATGGCGTAACTTTTCCATATAATAATCTGCAACTGTTCCCGGAGACTGAAAACAAATATGTTTTTTTGCTCTGGACATGGAAATGCGGTTGGATATTTCTGCAATACATTTTATCTTAACAGCTTTGACAGTTCCAATTCCTTTTATGCCCTGAAGTTGTCTTAAATCTATATGATGCAATCCTAAAAGTCCCATATCGTTTCCGGCAAGTTCCAATATATGTCCTGCCAGTACCAGAGCATTTTCGCCTTTGGAACCTGTCCTTAAAATAATTGCCAAAAGTTCTCTGTCGGATAAGCTTTCCGGTCCCAGTTTTAAAAATTTCTCATACGGCATGTCCATATTGGAATTTTGATTTTTTATAGCTGACATGTTTTATTCCCTTTTTGCTCTCCTTAAAGCCCGGAAATAAATATTATATAAATCTGTAAATAATAATTGCAATGACAATACCAATAATACTTGCCAAAGTAATTTTAACATTTAATCCAAAGGTCAGAACTAATACTCCTAAATTTAAAATAAGAGGTTCTGTTGTACCAAAGGACTGACCGTAATTTAAAAATGTATCCGGAAACAGGCTTCCGATAAATCCGCCAATGACAATACCAGACAAAATCATCAAAAAGCACGCCCAGTTATTTTTTCCTTTCATGGTATCCTCCACTATTTTTCTAATAGATATTGTGCCTCATCTTCCTACTGTCACAATCTTTTGTATAAATTCTTAAAAAGCTACTTCCTTATTTTAGCACAAGAAAAATGTTCTGTATATAAACTTTGTTGTTTTTTTTTCGACATCTAGAGGCGGATTAAGCCGGAATTTTTCATTTCCTGTAATGTTTTGAGGATGCCGTATTTTCCATGCTGCCATGTAAGGCCTCCCTGAAAGTAAACATTATAAGGTGGTTTGATTGGTCCGTCTGCACTAAGTTCAATAGATGAACCGGACACAAAAGCTCCGGCTGCCATAATCACCTGACTGTCATACCCGGGCATATCCCATGGTTCCGGAGTTACAAAGCTGTCTACCGGCGCACCCGCCTGAATTCCTTTGCAAAAAGCGATAACTCCTTCTTCTTTGTTAAAAGTAATGGCCTGGATAATATCAAATCTTTCTTCCGTTGCATTTGGAGCTACAAAAAAGCCAAGTTTTTCATAAATATTGGCTGCAAAAATAGCACTTTTTAAGGCGCTTGCCGTAACGGTAGGAGCTAAGAATAATCCCTGATAGAAAGAGGAAGTTACGCCTAAAGATGCTCCTACTTCTTTTCCAAGCCCAGGGGAAGTAAGCCTGTATGCTGCATTTTCTACACATTCTTTTTTCCCGGCAATATAGCCACCAATAGGTGCCAGACCGCCGCCCGGATTTTTTATTAAAGAACCTACAATCATGTCTGCCCCTACATCTGTTGGCTCAATTCTTTGTACAAATTCACCGTAGCAGTTATCTACCATGCAGATAACATCCGGTTTTATTTTCTTAATAAAAGAAATCAATTCCCCGATTCGTTCTACTGATAAAGTTTTTCTTGTTTGATAACCTTTGGAACGTTGAATAGTAACAAGCTTTGTTCTTTCGTTTATAGCATTTTTGATGCCTTCGTAGTCAAAATCACCATTTTCCAACAAATCTACCTGACTATAGGTAATGCCGTATTCAGCTAAGGACCCTTTTGATGGGCGGATACCAATAACTTCTTCTAATGTATCGTAAGGCTTTCCAACCGGTGATAATAATTCATCGCCAGGACGTAAATTAGACATTAACGCTAATGCCAGTGCGTGAGTTCCACAAGTAATCTGGGGACGCACCAGGGCATCCTCACAGTGAAAAAGGTTAGCATAAACTAATTCAAGAGTATCTCTTCCTAAATCATTATACCCATATCCTGTTGTTCCAAGCAGACAGGCTTCACTTACTTTTGCTTCCTGCATAGCCTTAATTACTTTTAACTGATTGTATTCTGCGTTTTCATCTATGGATTTAAAGCGTTCTTCTAAATCTCTTATAATAGCTTCGCCAAATTCGTAAACATCTTTATCGATACCCATTGCTTTGTATAATTCTTCTGTAGGTTGTAAATTGTTCATTTCTTTCTCTCTTTTCTATTTTGATTAAAATACAAACTATATTTTTGAAAATTTTACACAGATTTTTCTGTTATATATTGTTATATTTTACTTATTATAATATTTTGTCCGTCATAAACTGTAAAATTTCTTCATCGTTATATCCAAACTTAGATTTATCTACCCAAATAACATCTTTCTCCCTACGAAACCATGTGAGCTGTCTTTTAGCAAAGTGACGGGTATCTCTTTTAATGAGATAAACTGCTTGCTCTAAGTCACATTCACCTTCTAAATATGCCAGAATTTCCTTATAGCCAAGTCCCTGCATGGAAACCATAGTTTTTGAGCAACCCATTTCTTTCAGCTTTTTTACCTCATCGACCAGACCTTCTTCTAACATTTTATCAACCCGTAAATCAATTCGCTTATATAAATTTGCCCTATCGTCGGTTAATACAAAAAAGGACGCATCATATGGCGATTCCTTTTGTCTTTGTTCTTCATTGTGGGAAGAAATTTTCTGCCCTGTAAGCCTGTAATATTCAATGGCGCGAATCACACGTTTTACGTTGTTTTCGTGAATTTCTTGGGCAGCTTTTTGGTCAATTTCCTTAAGCATTTCATGAAGATAACGGGCACCGTTAGTCTCTGCTAACTGTTCAAGTTCATTTCGTATTGCAAAATTATCTTCATTTTTCGTAAAATCAATATCGTATAACACTGATTGAATATAAAAACCGGTTCCACCTGCTAAAATTGGAATCTTCCCCTTTGCATAAATGGTTTCCATGGCTTCTTTTGCCATTTTCTGAAAGATTTGAACAGAAAAGTCATCAAACGGACTGAGGCAGTCAATAAGATAATGTGTAATTCCATCCATTTCCTCTGCTTTAATTTTGGCAGAGCCAATATCCATATGCTTATATACTTGCATAGAATCGGCAGAGATAATTTCTCCACCGATTCTATGGGCTAATTTAATAGATAATTCAGTTTTTCCAACACCGGTAGGTCCGGCTAAAATTACCAGTTTCTTTTTCATGATACAATCCTTTTAAATTTCTTTTCAATTTCATATTTGGACATGGAAATTACCGTTGGTCTTCCGTGAGGACAATGATAGGGATTTTCCAATGTAAATAACGTATCAATCAACTCTTTTGCTTCTCTTTCTGAAAGACTTTGACCGCCCTTTACTGCTGCTTTACAGGACATGCTTGCTATTTTTTGAAGGATTAAGTTGTTGTCACCTTTTACAGGAAATTCCAGTAGTTCATCAATAGTCTGTAAAAATAATTCCTTTTCTCCATATCCGTATAAATTTGAAGGAACTGCCCGAAGGGCAAATTCATTGCCACCAAATTCCTCGATTTCAAAACCCATGGAAATAAATTGTTCTTTATATGTGGTTAAAACTACCTGCTCTTTATCTGTTAAAGTTACCACAATAGGTGGATTTAACATCTGGGATTCTACAGTGCCTTCTTTTAACTGCTTTATAAATGCCTCATACATGACTTTTTCATGAGCCGCATGCTGGTCAATAATATAAAGTTTATCATGTAAAGTGGCAATCCAATAGGTTTTAAAAACCTGTCCTAATATGACATATTCTTCTTTTGCCTCTTCTGTAAAAAAAGAATCTTCAAATAAATTTAACTGTTCACTTGTATTTACAATAATCTGATCCTTTTGCTTAATAACATTGGAAGTAGTCTCTTTTTCTTTTCCATTATAAGAGTTATCTGAACCTAACACTTTGGATAAAATAGGGTTCCCAATAATTGCTTCAGCAGAAATTGTTTTTGATTTTACAGGCTTAAAATCTTCAAAAAATGCATCTTCCACGTTATCAGTTTCTGTATCAGCTGTTTCTTTGGTATTTGCACTATACGGTGTTGTTTCAGCAATCCTAGACACTCTGCTAACTTCAAAAGGTTCCGGTATCTCTTTAGTTAACTGTTTTTCTTTTGCGGCAATATCTTTGGCTGTCTCTTTTTTTTCTTCCTCTGCAATTTCAGGAATAAAATCTTTATGAGCCAACGTTTCCTGCACCGCATCTGCAAAAAACTTTCCAACAAATTCCGGCTCTGTAATACGAATTTCCATTTTGGTAGGATGTACATTCACATCAATTTTTCTTGTGTCAATATCAAAATAAAGCACTACAAACGGATACTTATGTTGCATAATGTACTGTTTATAGCCTTGCTCCAAAGCCTGGGACAACAGACTGCTTTTTACATATCTTCCATTTATAAAAAAAGTTTCAAAGGTTCTGGAGGCGCGATTTAAAACCGGTTTTCCAAGGAAACCACTAATACGGATTCCATCCGCTTCTTTTTCCAACGGAATCATATTAGAGGCTACGTCTTTACCATAAAGGCGATATATAACCTCTGACACATTTCCACTTCCGGAGGTATAAAACTTTGTTTGTCCATTGCTAATAAATTTAAAAGAAATATCAGGTCTTGATAAGGCAATTCTCTGCATTAAATCTCCAATATAGCTGGCTTCTGTCACATTGGATTTTAGAAATTTCTTCCTTGCAGGGGTATTGAAAAATATATTTCTTGCCACAATGGTTGTTCCATCCGGGGCACCAATATCCTCCGGTTCTTCCATCCTGCCACCATCACAATGAATACGAATCCCCACAAAAGCTTCCGGTGTTTTGGTAATTAACTCTACCTGACAAACAGCACTAATGCTGGACAAGGCCTCGCCACGGAATCCAAGACTGCGAATAGTCTCTAAATCTTCTGACTTTTCGATTTTACTGGTAGCATGACGTAAGAATACTTTTGTAATCTGACTTTTTTCAATACCGGCACCATTATCCGTTACACGAATCAGGCTTGTTCCTCCATCTTTTATTTCCACAGTAATAATAGTGGAACCTGCATCAATAGAATTCTCTACCAGTTCCTTTACAATACTGGATGGCCTTTCCACTACCTCTCCGGCTGCAATTTTATCTACGGTTACATCATCTAATACATGAATAACTGCCATATTTTTCTCCTATATATTCGTTAGCTTTTGCTAACTATCACATAACCCAGCAGCAGATGCCAGGTTAGTTTTGCTAATATTAACTACCAACGGTTCTTTATCATATTCTGAAGCTTGTATAAAGTATTCAGGGCATCTAACGGTGTCAAATTAGAAATATCTACTTCTAAAAGCTCCTTAATAACATCCTCATCCTTTACCGTATCAAATAAAGACATTTGTTCTAAATCTACCTGATCATAGGATTTTACTTTTTTCTTCTCAAGCTTCGTATCAATAGAAATCGACTGTACTTTTTCTGTGATGTCATTATCACTTATCTGGTCTGCAATTTCCTTAGCCCTGTCTATTACCACATCGGGAACACCGGCTAACTTTGCAACCTGAATACCATAGCTCTTATCGGCTCCGCCTTTAACGATTTTTCTAAGAAAAACAATATCGTCGCCTTTTTCTTTTACGGCAATGCAATAATTGTTTACATTGTGCATTTTGCCTTCTAATTCAGTCAGCTCATGGTAATGTGTAGCAAACAAAGTTTTGGCACCAAGCAATCTTTTATTACTGATATGCTCAATAACTGCCCAGGCAATGGAAAGTCCATCAAAGGTAGAAGTTCCACGGCCAATTTCATCTAATATAAGCAGGCTGTTCGATGTAGCATTTCTTAAAATATTGGCAACCTCATTCATTTCTACCATAAAAGTACTCTGGCCACTTGCCAAATCATCAGAGGCACCTACTCTTGTGAAAATACGGTCAACAATACCAATATCTGCACTTTTTGCCGGAACAAAACTTCCTATCTGAGTCATTAACACAATCAGGGCACTTTGACGCATATAAGTGGATTTACCGGCCATATTTGGACCTGTAATAACGGAAATTAAGTGTTTGCCACTGTCTAAAAAGGTGTCATTGGAAATAAACATATCATTAGTAATCATTTTTTCCACTACCGGATGTCTGCCATCCTTTATATTGATTACACCTTTTTCATTTAAGGTTGGTCTTACATAATTATTTCGTTCTGCCACGTATGCAAGGGAAGTAAATACATCCAGTCTCGCTACTGCTTTGGCAGTTTTCTGGATTCGCTCTACTGCATTTCCAATTTCATCACGGATATTGCAATATAGCTCATATTCCAATCCAAACAGCTTGTCCTCTGCATTTAATATAGTATCTTCCAACTCTTTTAACTTTGGTGTAGTATATCGCTCTGCATTTGCAAGTGTCTGTTTTCTTGTATAATCTTCCGGTACTAAATTTTTATAGGAATTGGTTACTTCAAAATAATAACCAAAGACCTTATTATATTTTACTTTCAGATTCTTAATTCCGGTTCTTTCTCTATCCTCCTCTTCAAGCTCTGCAAGCCAAGTTTTCCCCTGAGTTTTGGCCTGTCTTAAATTGTCCACTGTTTCGTGAAAACCATCTTTAATGATGCCACCTTCTTTTATGGTAATGGGCGGCTCTTCCTCAATGGCTCTATCAATTAACTCATATATATCCGAAAGGGCATCCAGCTCATCCTGAATGTTAGTAAGCAATGGCTTACTAAATGTTTCCAACACCGTTTTTATATGTGGAAGCATTTCTAAGGAGTTTCGAAATGCAATTAAGTCTCTTGGATTAGCAGTTTTGTAGCTGATTTTTCCAAGAAGTCTTTCTAAATCGTAAATAGGATTTAAGTACTCCCTAAGCTCATCCCTGCAAACCATATTCCGGTTTAACTCTTCAATAGCATCTAAACGTTTTTCGATATCCTCTTTTTCTACAAGGGGCTGTTCCACGTAATTTCTTAACATTCTGGCACCCATTGCAGTTTTTGTTTTATCTAAAACCCATAAAAGAGAACCGCGCTTTTGCTTTTCTCTTAAAGTTTCCACAAGCTCTAAGTTTCGTCTTGTAGAGCTGTCTAATAACATATATTTGTTGGCAATATAAGGATTCAGACAGGTAATATGACTTAAAGAGCCTTTTTGTGTTTCGTATAAATATTGAAGCACTGCGCCTGCACCAATCTGTCCTGCCGGGAAATCATCAATCCCAAGAGCTGTCAAAGTATTTACCTTAAAATGCTTTAATAACAACCGTTTACATGTCTCATCATCAAAATACCAGGAATCAAGATGATAAATAGCAATATTTAAACGGCTTTTTAAATCTTCCAGTTCGATGCCGCTAACTAAAAATCCATCGTTGCAAATAATTTCAGTAGGAGCAAATTTATTGATTTCATCTAACAGTTTTTTGTTGTCTTCCACTTCTGTTACATAAAAATCTCCCGTTGTAATATCAATGACCGAAACACCAATTTTGTTGGAAAGATACACAACACACATTAAATAGTTGTTCTTTGACTCTTCCAATGCCTGCATATTCAGGTTTGTACCCGGTGTTACAATCCGCACTACCTCTCTTTTTACAATTCCTTTTGTGAGCTTTGGATCCTCTACCTGTTCGCAGATAGCGACTTTGTAACCTCTTGATACAAGCTTTGTTAAATAGCCGTCTACTGCATGATAAGGAATACCGCACATAGGTGCACGTTCCTCTAATCCGCAATTTTTTCCGGTAAGGGTTATTTCCAGTTCCTTCGAAGCGGCAAGAGCATCGTCAAAAAACATTTCATAAAAATCTCCAAGACGGTAGAAAAGAATACAGTCTTTATACTGTTCTTTTGTTTCCATATACTGCTTCATCATTGGTGTTAATTCGGCCACTTATTTTTCTCCTGTTCTACTCATTTTACGTAATTATTCAGTACCTTCATAATTACGATGCAAAAATCCATTTAAAATTGCTCCGCAATGGGATTTTTGCACTCCTCAATCACGTTCTTACGGTCTCAGCAGCAAGTGCTTCGACCTGTTCTGAATGGTTACGATTTTACATAGAAAATGTATCTTATTTCTGTAATTCTTCAGCGCGTTTTAAGGCATCATCAATATGATCGCAGAAATTTTCTGCTCCAACCTGTTCATACAAACCGGATTTTTTTATAATACTCATTGGCTGTTCATTTACATGGGATAAAATCAGTGTAATTTTTTTCTTTTTGCAATCTTCAAGTAAGCCTTCCAATGAGTGCAATGCGGTTGCATCAATAGCATTTACACTACGCATTCTTAAAATCAGGCAGGTGTCTTTTTCTTTTAAAGAAATACTTGTAATCTTTTCTGCTGCACCAAAGAACATTGGACCACTGATTTCATAAACTAAAGTATTTTTTGGCACCTCTCTTAAAGAAATACTGTCAGGATCAGCACCTTCGTCTAAATCATCAATATATTTCCAGCCTTCTACCTCTGTTACATCGCTCATACGTTTCATAAACAATAAACAAGCTAAAACCATACCAACTTCAATCGCTACAACTAAATCAAAGATAACAGTTAAAGCAAAGGTCAGAACTAATACAATTATATCACTTTTTGGTGAAGTTTTCACAATATGTACAAATTTTCTCCACTCACACATATTATAAGCAACCATAAATAAAATTGCTGCAATGGTTGGCATAGGAATTAATGCAGCATAGGGCATTAATATTACTAAAATTAATAAAAGCACAACTGCATGAATCATACCTGCAATTGGGGTACGACCACCATTTTTAGCATTAGCTGCTGTTCTTGCAATGGCTCCGGTTGCCGGAATACCACCAAACATAGCAGAGGCAATATTACCTGCACCCTGGGCAACTAATTCCATGTTGGAATTGTGCTTGCTGTTTACCATACTGTCTGCTACTACACATGAAAGTAATGATTCAATAGCCGCTAAAATAGCAATGGTAAAAGCATCAGGTAAAACATTTTTTACGGTAGCAAATGTAATATTAGGCATAGCAGGCATTGGAAGCTTATTGGAAATTTCATATAAGTCTCCAATGGTATTTACATTCATATGAAGTCCTTTTACCATAGCAATTCCAACAAAAACTGCAATTAAAGAGCCCGGAATTTTTTTATTTATGTAAGGCCAGATAATTAAAACCGCCAGACATACCACTCCTACTAAAAGTGCCTGAAAATTTGTGGTATGTATAAACTGAAATACACCTTTTATTTTTTCTACTGTTTCTACTAAAGGTTCTTCACTTACAATGGTAACACCTAAAAAGTCTTTTAACTGTCCAATCACAATTGTAACAGCAATACCGGAAGTAAATCCAGTGGTAATTGTATAAGGGATAAATTTTATCAGACTTCCCAGTCTTAAAAATCCCATAACAATTAAAATAATACCAGCAATTAATGTTGCTATAATAAGTCCATCCATTCCATTTTGTGCTACAATTCCTGCAACAATGGTGGCGAATGCAGCAGTAGGACCTGCAATCTGAACTCTGGAGCCACCTAAAAAAGAAATGACAAATCCGGCAATAATAGCTGTATATAATCCTTTTTCCGGAGTTACCCCGGAAGCAAGTGCTAAGGCAATGGATAAAGGCAGGGCAATAATTGCCACAATAATCCCCGCTACTAAGTCCTTAACGAACTGTTCCTTTGTGTACGTTTTCATTACCGAAAACAATTTCGGTTTTAATTTTTCCATGTTATTTTTCCTCCTCATAACAAAAATCAAGGATGCTGCCGAAAAAGGGCACATCCTTGACTATCTTATACCTATTTGCATGTATTTTCAAGTAATTTGTTTATGCTAAACCACATTTTTTGTAAGCAATTTGAAACAGCACAAAAACTACCCCACCATTTGCTAAAAGCACTAAAACAGTCTGCATGTCAAAATCAATTGCACCAAGGCTGTTCATTAAATTATTTATCTGACCTGACCATACGAAATCTGAAACTTTTTTTACATGTTCATTAAAGGAAGCAATCATGGGCAGAAACGAAAACACCATCATAACCGGTACTGACACAGAGCTTGCTGACATGGCATTTTTACTCCATACACCAATTGCAGCACCGGTCAACATGGAAATTAAAATTCCAACCATCATAATACATAGAAATTCTGCCAATTCTCTGCCCTTATATTCGCCGGTTGCTGCAAATACACAAGCTCCTATCATACACGCTAAAAGAATATAGCTTCCGATTCCAATCAGATACTCCATTGGCTTTACATTGGATAACATCAGCATTCTCAGAGTATTTTTTTCTTTTTCTTCTGCTATAATGGATGTCATGCTTACAAGAGGTGCCATTCCTATGTACATAGTGGCAAAAAGTTGTACAAAATAATGCTCCGGCATTCCTTCCACTTTTATGGAATTCTCCATAATAACAACTAATATAGGAAACATCAGAAACTGAATAAGTACTTCCTTGTTTTTTAAAGTTTCTTTTACCTGTTTTTGAAAAATAGCTGAGATTTTCTTTGGATTCATATTATTCAAAGCTCCTTCCTGTTAATTCTACAAATACATTTTCTAAATTTGGCTCTGTAGAATGAATGGTTTCAACAATTCCTTCCTGCAAATAACCATATATTTCTTTCGCACTGCTTTCGCTATTGCAAAGGGATAACTGCTTTCCATTTTTTAAAAGAATTTCTATTTTATTTTGGTGATTGTATCGTCTGCAAATTTCTTTTGGATTTCCATATTCCACAATGTTTCCTTCATGGAGAAGCGCAATGTTATCACACAATTTTTCTGCCTCTTCCATATTGTGAGTAGTAAGAAAAACCGTTGTTCCTTTTTCCTTTAAAGAAAAAATCAGTTTATGAATTTCTCTTGTACTAGCCGGATCCAGTCCGCTTGTTGGTTCATCTAAAAATAAAATCCATGGGTCATTCATAAGTGCCCTTGCTAACACAAGCCTTTGTTTCATTCCTTTAGAAAGCTTATTAACCGGTCTTTTTTTTGCCTCCATAAGACCTACTTTCAAAAGTGCCTCCTCTATATAATTTTTAGAAATTCCATATATTTGTGTAAATAATAACAGATTATCATAACAGCTTAATCTTTCGTATAATCCTGAGGTGTCGAGCATCATACCAATTTTGCTATATTCCTTATCTGTTAATTTTTTGGTATCTGTGCCTAGTATTTTAGCTGTTCCTTCTGTCTGAACAAGCTGCCCGGTTAAAATTTTTAAAAGTGTGGTTTTTCCTGCACCGGACGGTCCAAGAAGAGCAAAAATTTCTCCATCTCCGATGTTTAACTGAATATTGTCAAGTACCTTTTTCTCCCCAAAAGACTGACTAATCCCTTGGATTTCAATTCTTAAGCTTTCTTTTTTCTGTTCCATTTTCTTACTATTCCTTCCTATTTCTGTTTATTTCTTATCCTGAACTTCCCACTGCTTTTGTAACTTTTTTAAGCCCTCTTCCATTTTCTTATTTTCTATTCGTTCTTTTAAAATTGTAACAGCAAGACTGATTCCAAAGCAGATAAAAAAGCAGATGAAAAACATTACCCAAGGCTGCCACATGTGAACCGGAAACCAGTCGAATAAATAAATGAAGCAAGCAATCAAAGATACAACTACCAATAACATCCCAATTGTTCTTAATACAATAGATCCTTTCTTTAAAAACATATCTGTAAAAAAGAAAAATCTTGCAAATACAATCAGAGCCGAAAGAAGCAAATATTGTGCCATTATTTCTACCGGTATTCCCTTATTAGAAAGGGTAAACATGGTGGAAATTTCTTTTGCACTTTCTCCAAATAAAACGGTAAATACTGCCATACAAATCATAGCAAATCCAAAACAACAAAATACATGTCCTATATAGTCGAAAATTGTTTTCTTTTCTTCCATTTTTATTTAACCCCCAATCTTTGTTTTACATATTCTGCATATTGTCTTGAAACAATTAACTGTTCTTTATTTGTTAAAGTAACACGGATACGTCTGTCAACATCTGCCTTTAAGGATACAATCTGCCTAAAATTAATAATACAGGATTTGTTTGCCCTGAAAAAGTCAGCCTTTGCTAACTCTTCCTCTAACTCATAAAGCTTTAAGTTAGTTTCATATACAGAGTCTAATGTGTATATAAATGTCTTTTTATCAACGGTATCAATATAAAGCACATTGTTTATATCAATCAGATAGGTCTCTCCGTTTTTTGTTCCTGTGAGCTTTTTGTCTATTACCCGTAATATGGAAATAATTTTTTCGATTTCCGGTGTTAACTGATTACAGGAAATGGTAATCTCTGTTTCTGCAATCGGTTGTCCCGAATGAATTGTTATCTTCAATTTTTTCACCTCGTTGTTTTGATAATTTCACTATAGCAAAGGAGTTTTATTTAAACAAGTGACTTTTACCTATGTTGCCATGAGTACATTCCAAGTTGCCGGATTCGGGTTTCTGCACCCATTATGTTATTAATAGGTATGGTATTTCATAAGGATTTCTGATAATATATTACAAAAGCAAAGATAACTTTGATGATATTAAGGGGAAACAATTATGAATATAAAGAAAAGTTTTATCCATTTTATAGATTTGGTAAAAAAAGGGCAATTTCAGGATATTTCCCGGATTGGTAAGTATTATTTTTTAGATAAAGTATTGCGAAGAATTTTTATTTTCATAGTAAAGTTAGATGGGGTAATCGCACCACCTAAAAGGCTACATAAATGTCCTTCCTGTGAGAAAATATTTCCTTATTTTTATCCTGCAGTCTGTGGAGATCATATAGCATTTAATACTCAATGTCCACATTGTAAAAGCTATGAGCGTCACAGAGCCCAGTGGCTTTACTACTGCAGAGAAACTAATCTATTTTCTTCGAATAGTCCTATTTGCGTTCTCCACTGTGCACCTGAAGAAATGTTTTTTAAAAAGCTTTACAAAAAAAAGAATGTAGACTATTATCCGATTGACAAATGGAAAGGATTTACTGTTTGTGGGAAAAAGATGCGTGATTATGTAGATTTAGTAGATCTTCCTTATGAAGATAATACATTTGATTACATTCTCTGCAACCATGTTTTAGAGCATATACCTGATGAACAGGCAGCACTTTTGGAATTAAAACGAGTATTAAAACCCGGTGGCTGTGCATTCTTAAATGTTCCCATCGACCCGACGATAAATGATACTTTGGAAAATCCGGCCTATAATACAGATTCTCTCCGTTTAAAACATTACGGACAATGTGACCATGTGAGAAAATATGGTCTGGATTATAAAAATCACTTAGAAAAGGCGGGTTTTTTAGTTGCCTACGTTGTTGTAAAAGAATATTTTAGTAAAGAAGAGATTTACAAATACGGTTTACTTCCAAATGATCGGATTTACTATTGCAAAAAACGATGAGAACATTTTTTTCTCATCGTTTTCTTAATCTTAATCGTCATCATCTTCGTCATCATCTTCGTCATCATCCTCAATATCATTTATAACATGAATGGTGAAAATGACTGATTTATTCTCATTATACATGATGCTGTATGTATTGTCTAGTGTTTTACTAGGAAATATGAAAATTCTTTGTTTTAATTTTTTTCCAGTGCTTTCTCATAACACCACCAATCCCCACCAAACAAATCTGTTTCTCCTTTTTTCTCAAATTTAAGTTTTGCATAGGAACGGAGTGCCCTTTCATGAGTTTTACTTACAAGAAAATGTACGCTTTTATATTGTCTTTTCTTTAATTCTTCCATTGCTGATGCCAATAATATTCTGGCTATCCCCTGATTCCTACAGCTTTCCTTTACAACAAGTCTTGCAAGCTCTGCCCCCGGTTTAAGCTCTTTGGACCAACATGGTAAGTTTTCCACCGCCATATCCGCATCTATGGAAATGGCTCCAATAATCTCATTCTTATGATTTTTTAAGACAAACAAAGCGTCTCTTTCTAAGTCTCCATCCAATATTTCCTCATTGGGATAATCCATTGACCAGGTACACCCATCGCTTCCAATCGCCTGTCGATATAGTGATAAAATTCTTTAGGCTACAATCAATAGCGGCGTAAACGAAAAAGCAGTCTTTAAATATAGAAAAACTGCCCTTTCGTTTGCGCCGCGTTTGATTTTGCCAAAGTGAACAAAGTAAGCGTCCGT
>JAFSDJ010000062.1 GCA_017436305.1 Lachnospiraceae bacterium | reverse complement strand
TGAAAAAAAGGAAAACAAGGAAAAGAAAAAAGGCAAAAAGAAATGGATTATCATAGCTGCGGTAGTAGTTGTTATTGGCATAATCGCAGTTTCCGGCATGAAAGGAAAGGAAGTAACAATACCTGTTAATGTAACCCAGGCACTAAAGGGTGACATTACCCAGACAGTAGAAAGCTCCGGTGTGGTAGCCAGTGAAGAAGAAAAAGTATATTTTTCTGAAGTAAGCGGAACGGTAACAGACTTAAAGGTTGTTCTTGGTGCGGATGTTAAAGCGGGAGATAGTGTGGTTTCTTACGACTTAGCAGATTTAGAAACCGAGCTTAAAAAAGTAGAGTTAGAAACAAAAGCCAACAATTATGGAATTGACGCTACCGTAACTTCTTTGAATGAATCACAAAGAAAAGCAAGCGAAGCAGCTACCAACTATGAAGATGCTAAAAAATATGTGGCGCATTACAGTGATTGTGTAAGTCAGATTAATGGTCAGTTGTCCAAAGCAACAGAACTTTCTAACCAGGCAGCAGCTTTAGAAGCAGAAATTGCAGAGGTAAGCAAAAAACTGGAAGCAAAGCCGGAAAGTGAAAAGCTTCAGGAAAAATTGGCAAGCAAACAAAAAGAACTGAAAAAAGTAAGAAAAGAATTAAACAATTATAATGTGACAGAATTGCAATCTGCCCTGGAAGTTTGTGCTGGTGATTTAGAAGCATACAAAGCATTGGAAAAACAGTACGAAGCAGAAAAAGAAGCAGATCCAAGCATTGGAAGCCAGAAAGCACAGCAGTCTGCATTAAAAGAAGTGTCAAATCTTACAGCAGCACAGGCACAGGAAAATTATCAGAAAGCTCAGGCAGGAGTAACCATTGACTTTAATGGAATTGTTTCCAGTGTAGATGTTGTAAAAGGCCAGACCGTGACAGAAGGAACCCCTCTTTTTACTGTGAAAAGTTCAGAAAAGGTAAAAGCAACCATTTCTGTTTCAAAATATGACTTGGAAAAAATTGCTATTGGACAAAAAGCAGTAGTTACGATTAACGGAAATGAATATGAAGGTACCTTATCCAATATTAATAAGATAGCACAGGCTAACCAGTCAGGTACACCAATGGTTAATGTGGATATTCATATTGAAAATCCGGATGAAAATATTTTTATCGGAGTAGAAGCAAAAGTACAGTTAGAAACAGCAAAAAAAGAACAGGTTTTATTAATTCCTGTAGAATGCATAAATTCTGATACAAAAGGCGATTTCTGTTGGGTAATTGTGGATGGCACAGCTACAAGAAAAGATATTGAAACCGGTATTTCCGACGATACATATATGGAAGTAGTAAGCGGCTTAAAGGAAGGCGATCAGGTAGTAACTGACATGACAGTACCATTAGAAGAAGGTATGGCAGTTATGGCAGTAGAGGCCGATGCAGAAGAAAATGCGGACGATGCCGTAACGGCTGAATAATTGGAGGAAGCTATATGGCACAGTTATTTGAAAATATAAAGATGGCTCTTATGAATATTAAAAACAATAAGGGTCGCTCCATTCTCACCATGCTGGGTATTATTATCGGTATTTCTTCAGTTATTATGATTATTTCCATAGGTAATGGAATAAAAGGCCAGGTCAATGACGAGTTAAACAGCTTTGCCGGTGGACAGCTGTATTTGCAGGGAAATGAAATGGAGGATGGCAGTACAGTAGAGTTTACCCTGGAGGATTTTGAAGCAATTGAAGAAAAAATAGCTCATGTAAAAGGCGTCAGTCCAAGTTATTATAATGATGGAACAGCCTATGGAACAAGAGGTGAGTTTGCAGCAGCTATTACAGCAGGTACTACCGGACTGGAATATGTTTCCACAGAGGCAATTGTAAAAGGAAGATATTTTACAGAGGCAGATGTGGAAAATTCTAATAAAGTTTGTATAATCAGAGAAAGTAGTGCAAAAACCATGTTTGGTACGACGGATGTGGTGGGAAAGACTTTTGAATTAAGCAGCTATGGAGCTAGTATTGAAATGACAATCATTGGAATCAGGGCAGATAACGCATCTGCTTTATTAGGGGGTATGTTAAGCTATGGTGAGGGTACTGTAGAATTAGAAATGCCAATTACTACCTTTTGCAATGCGTTAGGTTTTTACGTTGATAGTTTTTATGGCTTTTATATTGTTACAGAAGGACCGGAATATGCCAATGATGTAGCAAAAGCAGCCATTCGCCTTATGGAAAACCGACATGATGTAAGAGGAAAAGATGCTATTTATATGGAGAACTTTAATGATACTATGTCAGAAATTAATTCCGTACTGGGATACATTACTGTGTTCGTAGTATTTGTGGCAGCAATCTCACTGTTAGTAGGTGGTATCGGTGTTATGAACATTATGCTTGTATCCGTAACGGAAAGAACAAGAGAAATCGGTATCCGTAAGGCGTTAGGTGCCAGAACCGGAGCCATTTTATTACAATTTCTATCAGAGTCTGCCGTTATTACTTTGATAGGTGGTATTATCGGTATCATTTTGGGTGTTTCCGGTGCGTTCATGATTTGTGGACTAATAGGCTTTTCTGCAAAGGTAGAAGCAGGCACCGTAATTCTTGCATCCCTGTTCTCTTCTGCAGTTGGTATTTTCTTTGGAATTTATCCTGCAAAACGGGCAGCAAAACTAAGCCCAATCGAGGCATTACGCCACGAATAAAGAAAATCTTAATTTATCATAAAAAACAATGAAATAAAAGAAAACAAAGAAAACTTCCCTTGCGCTTTTTCTAGGAACAAGTATATAATAGATTGTATATGTTTTTAGAGAAAGGAGCTGCTTATCTTTATGGCAGACGAACGGGAAGTTTTATTTGAATTTGATGTAAATATGTCTACAGGAATTTTGTATGACTACTTATTAAAACATACTTACTCAGGATTACAGGGCATTCTGGCAACAGTAATCGGATGCCTTCTTATTATGAACTTTGCAGCAGGTAGCAGTCTGTTGTATCTGATAGCAGGAATTATAGTAATTGTCTACATTCCGGGAAGTCTATATTTAAGTGCAAAGAGACAGATGCTTTTAACCCCTGCATTTAAAAAGCCTTTACATTACCGCTTTTTAGAAGAAGGTATTGAAGTATCACAGGACGATATTGTAGAATTGCAGAATTGGAAAGATATGCAGAAAGCAGTTTCAACAGGCAAAAGTATTATTGTATATACTTCCAAAGTAAAGGCAGCTATTTTTCCAAGAAAAGATATGGGTGAACAGACTGTTAGAGTTATGGAAATAATTTGTACCCATATGGCACCGGACAAAGTAAAGATTAAGCAGTAGATGTTAGCAGTAGCTAACCGGATAAGACTTAGATAGAAGACGGAGAGCATAATGAAATCCACAGAGATATTTGAAACTTTCAGTGAACAGGAAACCTTTTTACTTGGAAAACAAATAGGGCAAAATGCCAAAGAAAAAGATGTATATGCCCTGTTAGGGGACCTGGGGGTAGGGAAAACCGTTTTTACGAAAGGCGTAGCAGAAGGACTTGGCATCAAAGAGCCGGTAAATAGTCCCACTTTCACCATTGTGCAGGAATACACAGAAGGCAGACTTCCTTTTTACCATTTTGATGTATATCGTATTGGAGATATAGAGGAAATGGACGAAATTGGATATGAAGATTATTTTTATGGACAAGGAGTTTCCTTTGTAGAATGGGCCAATCTTATAGAAGAAATTATGCCGGAAAATACTGTATGGATTACTATAGAAAAAGACCTGAAAAAAGGGTTTGACTATAGAAAAATACAGATTTCGTGAGATAGTAGGAGAAATAGTGTGAAAGACAGTAACTTTCATTACTATTTGTGCCGCCAGCCGAAGGCGGCGGAATGGAGATTAATATGAAAATATTGGCACTGGACAGTTCAGGATTAGTAGCCGGCGTAGCGGTTGTAGAAGATGACACCATGCTGGCTTCTTATACAATTAATTATAAAAAAACACATTCCCAGACATTACTTCCTATGTTAGAGGAAGTAAGCAAAATGATTGAACTTGATTTAAATACCATCGATGCCATTGCAGTAGCAGCCGGTCCCGGTTCCTTTACCGGTTTAAGAATCGGATCTGCAACTGCAAAGGGACTTGGTTTTGCCTTAGGAAAGCCTATAGTGGAAATCAAAACTGTGGAAGCCATGGCTTACCAGCTTTATGGCACGGAAAAAATAATCTGTCCCATGTTAGATGCGAGAAGAAGTCAAGTATATACAGGACTCTATACCTTTGAATGTAAAGAAGGAAAGTCCATGTTTCAAACAATACTGGAGCAATGTGCAGTTTCTGTTACCGAAATTATTGACAAAATCAATGAAATAGGAAAAGAAGTCATCTTTTTAGGAGACGGTGTTCCGGTATATGAATCTGTTTTAAAAGAACAGGTAAAGGTACCATATGAGTTGGCTCCTGCTTACTGCAACAGGCAAAATCCGGGAGCAATGGGAACGTTAGCATGTGATTACTTTGCACAAAATAAATTTGTAGATGCAAAAGAACACAAACCGGATTATCTACGCTTATCCCAGGCAGAAAGAGAGCGTCTGGAAAAAGAACAGAACGCTAAGCCGGAGTAGGAGGCATCTTTTGATTACAATAGAAGAAATGCAAAAAGAGGATATAGAGGCAGTAAGCCTCATAGAAGAAAGAACATTTTCCATGCCCTGGTCTCCAAAAGATTTTTTGCAGATGGTAGAGGCCGAAAATGCACTTTATCTGGTAGCCAAAGAAAATGGGACTGCCATAGGCTGTTGTGGTGTCCGGAATATTTTAGGCGAGGGAGAGATTACCAATGTGGTAATTGATGAACCATACCGGGGCAGAAAAATTAGTACTGCCATGCTTTTAGAACTTTTAAAGAGAGGAGAGCAAATGGGTATAAAATCCTTTACTTTAGAAGTGAGAAAAAGTAACGAGGCAGCCATTCATTTATATGAAAAAGCAGGCTTTGTAACAGAAGGTATTCGTAAAAATTTTTATGAAAAGCCTAGGGAAGATGCTCTGATTATGTGGAAGAGATAGGAAAAATCTCTAATAATTACCGCTTGGATTTTGCGACTGAAATCTTTATACTACTTGTAGGAGTGCATACTGCTAGATTTTACAAAGATATAGTAGGAAACAGCAAGCTACATTAGGAGGAAATAAAATGCGGCAATACAATGAAAGAAACCAATTAGAAACGGTAATTTGTAATCAGTGTAAAAAGCAGTTAAAAGTAGAAAATGGTATTTTAAAGGAAGGTCATTTTGAAGGGAAACAGACCTTTGGGTATTTTTCCGGTAAAGATGGTATGACACACAAGTTTGATTTATGTGAAGCCTGTTATGATAAAATGATTGCAAGACTTTTAATACCGGTAGAAGAGATTGAAGAAAAGGAAATATTATAGATGCTGGATATTTGTTTACTTGGAACAGGAGGAATGATGCCACTTCCGTACAGGTGGCTCACCTCTCTTATGGTGCGATACAATGGAAGCAGTATTTTAATTGATTGTGGGGAAGGAACTCAGATTGCGATGAAGGAAAAGGGCTGGAGTCCAAAGCCTATCGATGTGATTTGTTTTACCCATTACCATGCAGATCATATTAGTGGTTTACCTGGAATGCTACTGACTATGGGTAATGCAGAGCGTACAGAACCCCTTATATTAATCGGACCAAAGGGCCTTGAACGTGTAGTAAATGCCTTGCGTGTTATTGCGCCGGAGTTGCCTTTTGAAATAAAGTATATGGAAATTACAGAAAAAGAACAGAGCTTTCAATTTGATGGATATCGAATTGAGGCTTTTCGGGTAAATCATAATGTGGTATGCTATGGATATAGCATTGTTATAGACCGTGCAGGAAAATTTGATGTGGAAAAGGCGAGAAGTCTTGGCATTGATATGAGATACTGGAATCCATTGCAAAAAGGTCAAACCATAGAACATGAGGGAAAAGTGTATACTCCGGATATGGTTCTTGGAGCCAAAAGAAAAGGCTTAAAAGTAACTTATTGCACAGATACAAGACCTACCCAGTCTATTGAAGAAAACGCAAAAGGGGCAGATTTATTCATTTGTGAAGGTATGTACGGAGAGCCGGACAAACAGAACAAAGCAAGGGAATACAAACATATGACCTTTTATGAAGCTGCCAAGCTTGCCAAGGCGGCCGGAGTGCCGGAATTGTGGCTTACCCATTTTAGTCCATCTTTAACAAGACCAGAGGAATATATGGGACAGGTGCGGAAAATTTTTCCTAATGCTTACGCGGCAAAAGATGGTAAAACAGTAGAACTGGATTTTGAAAAAGAATCCTAATGATATTATTTAAGTACGAACAGGAGAAGGGCTATGAAAAGATTTTCGGGAAAAAAAGGCATAGTGATATTAGTTTTTTTGGCATGCCTTATTATAGGATATTATGCCTATCTTTCTAATCGTACAAAACCGGAAGAAGAAACTGTGGAGGTGGAAGTTCTCACGGAAGTACAGACTGTGCTTTCCAGAGATTTGGAGACAAATTATCCGCCAACCCCAAGAGAAGTTGTAAAATATTTTAGTGAAATTTCAAAGTGTTTTTATAATGAAGAATACACAGACGAAGAATTAATTCAACTGGCAGACAAAATCAGACTTCTTTATGATGATGAGCTTGTAGCAAACCAAGATGAGGAAGATTATATAGATGCTTTAAAAAAAGATATAAAAGATTTCAATGAAAAAAAACGTACCATCGCAGCTTATGAACCATCATCGTCCATTGATGTAGAAACCTTTCAGGAGGATGGTTACGATTGGGCAAGACTTTACTGTATTTACAAAATAAAAGAAGGTTCCGTTATTGTAAACTCTAATACGCAGTTCTTGTTAAGAAAAGATGCAAAAGGACATTATAAAATATATGGTTGGAAGCTGGTAGAATCAGAATGATGAAAAAAGATGTATACATATTAGCAATTGAGAGCTCCTGCGATGAAACCGCAGCAGCAGTAGTAAAAAACGGCAGGGAGGTATTATCCAATGTAATATCCTCCCAAATAGAGTTACATAAGCTTTATGGAGGTGTGGTGCCGGAAATTGCTTCCAGAAAGCATATCGAAAAAATTAATCAGGTTACAGAAGAAGCACTTGCAGAAGCAGGGATGACACTGGATGACGTAACAGCAGTTGCTGTCACATATGGTCCCGGCTTAGTAGGTGCACTTTTAGTTGGAGTGGCTTTTGCAAAAGCAGTTGCATTTGCAAAAAATAAGCCTTTAATTGGTGTGCATCACATTGAAGGTCACATTAGTGCTAACTATATACAAAATAAACAGTTGGAGCCTCCTTTTGCTTGTCTTGTGGTATCCGGTGGGCATACTCACTTAGTAGTCGTAAAGGATTTCGGAGAATATGAAATTGTTGGACGAACAAGAGATGATGCGGCGGGAGAAGCTTTTGATAAGGTGGCAAGAGCCATTGGCTTGGGCTATCCGGGTGGACCGAAGATTGATAAGCTGGCAAAAGAAGGCAATCCGGATGCCATTGCATTTCCAAGAGCAAAAGTGGAAAATGCAGAGTATGATTTTAGCTTTAGCGGTTTAAAATCTGCTGTACTAAATTACTTAAATTCCTGTGAAATGAAAGGAATAGAGGTAAACAAAGCAGATGTGGCAGCCTCTTTCCAAAAAGCAGTTATTGATGTTTTGGTTGATCATGCCCTCCATGCAGTGAAAGAATTTGGTTTTACAAAACTGGCAATTGCAGGAGGGGTTGCATCTAATTCCGCTCTCAGGGAAAGATTTATAAAAGAGTGTGAGATAAGAAATATAGAATTTTACTATCCTTCACCTGTTTTGTGTACCGACAATGCTGCTATGATAGGAGCAGCGGCATATTATGAGTATATAAAAGGGGAACAAAGTGACTTTGATTTAAATGCTGTGCCTAATTTGAAGCTGGGTGAAAGATAAAGCATATGAAGTGCTTGTGGCAACATGCAACCATAAGAAAAAAAGAATAAGATAACAGGACGGGGGAATACACAATGAGTACAACAGCCATAGTACTGGCAGCAGGCCAGGGAAAACGTATGGGAAGCAAAGTGGCAAAGCAATACCTGTTAATTAAGGATAAGCCGGTGCTTTACTATACCTTAAAGGCTTTTGAAAATAGCCTGATTAATAAAATTATTGTGGTAACCGGAAGTGGTGAAGAGGAATATTGTAAAAGAGAAATTGTAGAAGCATATGGTTTTGGAAAAGTTGTTGCTATTGTTAGTGGGGGAAAGGAAAGGTATCATTCTGTAAATAAGGGATTAGAGGCGGTTTGTAAATATGTTCCTGATTGCAAATATGTATTTATTCACGATGGCGCAAGACCTTTTGTAACGGAAGAAATTATACAACGGGCTTATGAGCAGGTAAAAAAATCTAAAGCATGTGTTGTAGGTATGCCTGTAAAGGATACTATTAAGATTGCAGATGAAGAAGGATTTGCTAAAAACACGCCAAACAGAAATCTTGTTTGGGCAGTACAGACACCACAGGTTTTTGAGTTTTCGCTTATAAAGGCAGCTTATGAAAAGCTTATTGAAAAGGAGAACAGTTTAAAACAACAAGGAGTCCTTATTACAGATGATGCTATGGTGGCGGAAACCTTTACAGAAGAGAAGGTAAAGCTGGTTGAAGGGTCCTATGAAAACATTAAAATAACTACGCCAGAGGATTTAAAAATAGCAGAAGTGCTTTTGTAGCCTTTCTGCTATTTTTAATATTTTATTATCTTTATGATGAGGATTTCTGTGAACATTTATTTTTATACATTTCTTCATCCGCTTTTATACATGTTTTGTCGAAAGGAATGTTTTTTTCACAAAAAGCAACTCCCATTGCAAAGGAGTAATCCGTTTCGTTCATGGTTGCTGTAATATTTGCTAACATTTTTTCTACTTCCGCTTTTGTTTTTTGACAGCATAGAATTATAAATTCATCTCCTCCGGTACGATAAATAGTGCAACCTTTTAACAGATTTTTTTTAACGGAGGAAACAAGGGAACAAATTGCAACGTCTCCGGCGGCATGTCCAAAAGTATCATTAATTTGTTTTAAATTATTCAAATCGATGGAAACAACAGCTGTAATGTTGGTGCCATATTTGTCTGCATCTAAATAAAAACTTCTCCTGTTTAAGGTGTTTGTTAAGATGTCACGTTTAAACTGTTGAATGTGCAAAAATAAATAGTAAAAAGAAACAGTAATGGCTAATGCGGTATTGATAAATCCGGAAAATCCCCAAATTGATTCTAAAATAGCTGACAGCGTAGCAAGCAATCCTATGGCAACAACAATGGTAAACTCTTCGTGGTTGCTGTCTTTATATTTATTTATGGCAAAACAAACTAAAATAACAACATATAATCCGCAGAAGAAATACGTACTAAAGCCTAAGGGGCCCCGCACAAATTCATTATTCTCATCATAGGAAAACATAATTCCTGAAAATAAGGCAGAAAAAGAAATAAGTGTATTTACAAGAGCGGGAAATGCTAAAAAAAACATATGTCGGGTTTTATCCTTAAAAAGCATAGGTATTCCTAAGAAAATTAAAAAAGGACGTAATGAATAACCAATTGCAGATACAATAACCCGAAGTAATGAGGGGTGTAAAAGGGTTGAGGTATATGTTTCTACACCGTCTGCAACAAGCAAGGTAATCAAAGAGTATAAAAAAATTAAAAACAATCGATTTGTATTCTTATCAAAGGAATGATTTGTTTTTATGAATATCATCAAAAAGATAATGATCATAATTGTTGCAAAGTTTTCAGCAAGTAATGTATGTAACATAATAAGCCTCCTTAAAATGGAAAAACTTTTCTTTATTCATTATAGACGAAGTAAGAGAAAAAAGCACGTTTTTTTAGGAATTCGGGGGATAAAGGAAAAAAATAAAAAAAAATAAAAAAAAGTGTTGACACATAACATCTTATTTGTTAGAATAACTCTTGCGCTGATGAAGTGAAATAAAAACAGCGACACGGAGAGGTATCGAAGTGGTCATAACGAGGCGGTCTTGAAAACCGTTTGTCCGCAAGGGCACGTGGGTTCGAATCCCACCCTCTCCGCTGGAAGTTATACTTCCAAAGGTAATAGACAAGTTTATTCAGCTAAATTTGGAGAAGTACCCAAGAGGCTGAAGGGGCTCCCCTGGAAAGGGAGTAGGTCGTTAATAGCGGCGCGAGGGTTCAAATCCCTCCTTCTCCGTTTAGTAATCTAAGCCGAACAAAGAACAATGAAAACTGAATGATGATTAAACAACAAAACAACCCTGAAAATTCTAAAAGATTTTCAAGAGAACGTTTAGTAAAACGATCCAAACAGTAAAAGGGATTGATTAGCCAGAAAGGTAATCATGAACAGAATTAAACTTTAATATGAGAGTTTGATCCTG
>JAFSDJ010000061.1 GCA_017436305.1 Lachnospiraceae bacterium | reverse complement strand
TAGCGGACACTTATGAAGAAACAAGGTCGGAAACTGCCGAAGAACCAGAGGAAATGCCCCCGGAACAGAAAACAGAAGAGACAGCAGGAGAATCCGAAAACGGATTTACTAAGGAAACAGCAGGGGAAGCGGAATCAGGAAATATTACGGAAGCAGTTAACCCAGAGGCGGATAGTGCAGATGCTACAGCCGTAGACCCGGTAAGCGGAAACAGCGCTCTGACAGATCAGGCGGGAGCTAAAGTAGAGTTAAATGCGTCAGGCTACACTGTAAATGGTACCCAGATTACTGTGGAAGCTACTAATAATACAGATGTTTCCAGAGCATTGTTTAATGCACTGATTGAAGCAAGGGATATAGCAACAGATGAGGCACCGGTTACAGTAGTGCTTCCAAAAGGAAATTATAAGCTGAGTCTGGTGCTTCACATCTATAGCAATACCACTCTTGATTTAAGTGGAAGTACCTTAAATTATGCAGCTTCAGAATCCAGAAATATGCTATTTTTAGGTACAAACAATGAATATAAAGGTTATTCAAATTACAATCAAAGCGAAGGTAGCAGCGGTTATAATGGATTTAAAAATGTTACTATTAAAAACGGTACATTTTCCAGTGTTGACTCTAATACTGCTACTGTTATGCATTTGGCTCATGCCACCAATGTAACATTAGAAGGTGTTACATTTACCGGAGGTGGTTGTGATCACCAGGTGGAAGTGGCGGCTGTTGACGGTTTTTATGTAAGAAATTGTACCTTTAAAGATTTCGGAGAAAACAGCAAAGACGAAAAATGGGAAGCACTTCAGTTAGATATGCCTTGTGTAAAATCCGTATTTCCAAATGCGTACCTGGATGGTACACCTATGAAAAATGTGGAAATTACAGGCTGTACTTTTTCAAACGTGCCACGAGGGCTTGGAACCCATACTTTGTTAAATGGTGCTTATCATGAAAATATTACAATTGCCAATAATACCTTTGTAAACGTTGAGGAGGAGGCTATTGTTGGACTAAATTATTATAATTGTAAAATTACTAACAATACCATTACAGATTGTGGTGCAGGTATTTTGTTCCAGTACTTTAAAACACCACAGAAAACCGTATATACTACTGTTTTTGATGGAACAAAGGCATATAACGGACAGGTTCGTCATGATGCCAAAACGGAAATCAGTGGTAACAAAATTAAAGTAAATTATTCCCAATACTGTGATGAAGTTCAAGGGATTAAAATCTTTGGTGTAGTTTTGGACAAAGCTTCCAAAGGTGGTGATGGAAAAACTGTACCGGCAGGAGATTATTATGTTAGCGGCGTAAACATTGTAAACAATACAATTACTACAGCAGGATTTGGTATTCATTTAGTGGATGCCCATGACTGTCTGGTAAAAAATAACATCATTACCGGTAAAAATTATTCTTCGAAGGATGAGAAAAAGGGCAAATATGATGGTATTTTCATTGATGTAAGTTCTAAAAACGTAACAGTGGAAAATAACCGGATTAAAAGCCCGTCCAGAACCGGAATTTTTGTACAGCGAAACAGTTATGTAAGCAATATTACCGGAAATACCATTTCAAGCTGTGGCAGTAAGGGGATCAATTTCTATGATAACAGTGGCTGTAGTGGAGATATAAACGGAAATGTGATTTCAGATTGTGGAGACAGCGGAATGTTAATTAGTACTAATTCTGAGACAGGAGCTATTACAAACAATAAAATCACTACAGATATTGGTGCTACCGGTATTACAGTATATGAGAACAGTAAAGTAAAGGAAATTACCAACAATCAATTTAAAGACATTAAAGGAACCGTCATTTCTATTACAACAAAATCTACTGTAACAGGAAAAATTGCGGCAAATAAAATTACAAATGGTGGAAGTCACGGCATTTTTGTATATCAGAACAGTAAAGTGGGAGGACTCATTGAGAAAAATACCTTAACTAATGTAAAAAGCAACGGTATTCATGTGAGCAATACAAAAAAAGCTGTTAATATTTCAGGAAATAAGTTTAGCAAGGTTAGCTGTGCCATTTATATGTCTACCGGTACAAAAGGCGGTATTTACGCAAACACCTATGGCAAAAAGGTTAAAAAGAAGTTAAATCTTTCAGGAACAAGCACAACCAACAGTACAAAGAAAGTTTCTGTAAAAAGTGTAAAATCCTCTGCTAAGAAAAAGGCTACTGTAAAATGGAAGGCTGTTTCAGGGGTAAGCGGATATGAAGTGCAGTATTCCACAGACAAAACCTTTGCTACCGGATTAAAGACCAAAAATGTGAAAGCCAAGGCTACTTCAGTAACATTGAAAAGCTTAAAATCTAAAAAAACATATTATGTAAGAGTGTGCAGTTATAAAACAGTGAAAGGTATTAAGGTTTATAGTAGTTTTAGTAAGGTGAAAAAAGTGAAGGTGAAGTAAAGAATTAGGGTGCCAGGAGCCTCTTTTTGGGGTGTGGAGCGTCAAATTGCCGGGGCTGTTCTTTCAAGTTCCCATATGCTAAACATTCCAGTAAGCCTCTAAGAAATGAATTGTGGAAGCATGGGCTTCCACAATTCATAGAGTCTTACTTCCATAGCATAAAGTCACTTTCAAGAACAGCCCCGGCAATTTGACTGTGCCATAGGCTGAGAAAGAGGTTTCCTTGCCCTAGTAGCTTTCCTGTAATTATTAGGGTGTCTGTTGATTCCATGGGAAATCAGATTCGTTTAAGATTTTGTCTGCGTTTTTAATTTCTAACTGCTGTCTTATTTCTAAAGGTTGATATTCTTCAAAAGATAATCCTTTTTGTAAAAAGCTTATATAAATATCTCTGTAAGTGGAAGGGATTCCGCCATTTACGGTTTTATCTATGAGGAAATCTGTTTGTTCTTTAAAGGTGTTTTTAAAGTTTTCCATATCATAGACTTTGTCATATTTCTCCAGATCGCCCATGGCGTACAATTCCAGACGGGTGCGAATACATTTTATGCAGTCGCAGTCAGGACGTCTGCGTTTTAAGCAGGAATCTAAGTGAGCATAAGATGGCTCAAATTCTGCAATTCCTTTCACCTTCTGAATCCTGGAAGCAGATAAACCGGAGCTGTAAAACTGGGTGTTTTCCGTGGAAAGATTTTGCAGGGTTAATAAGTCGTAGGCACCACAAAATCTGTAGGAAAGCCGGAATTCGTTAAGCTCTAAGCCGCTGGAATAGTAAAAGGTGGAGAACAGTCCCTGTATGGCTAAAATAGCTGACATGGATCGGTAAGTGTGATTGTGTACGTTTTTATCCTCTAAATATTCTGTCAGGTTGGAGGTAATTTCCAGTAATTTATAACCATATTCCTTGCAGAATTTTTTAATTCGCTTTACACGAATCTGGTAAATTTTTTCCTCTTTTTCGCCACCCTTGCTACCGGTTCCACCAACCTTTAAAAATACAAGGTAATCAGGATGATAATGCTCTGCCAGTGTTTCTGTAGTAAGCTTTAAGGAATAAAAAGCGTCTACTCCGGCAGAAAATGCCAACCCTGTATGTTCTTCGGAGGGAAGTCGCTTATGGGACAGCTTGGCATGGATTTTCGTTTTCAACCAGTTAGGGTGATAGTTGTCAATGGCTGGTATCTGCATAGTATCTAACTGAAAATATAACCGCTCCGACATGGGTACCTTACACTCAATATCATATCCGTAAAGACATGCCTGAGGAAATACTGCTACAACAAATGCATCACATCTTTTTGTTACTAAATACTTTTTGTATTCAATGGGAACACTGTAATGTAGTAAAAAGTCAGTGTAGCCTTCACCTTCTTTTGAAGGGGACTTTATATTACAGTTTAAAGTGGCATGTGCTGCAGTGGTAGTAATATATGGTTTTTCAATAATAATTCGCTTATTCATAAAAAGCTCCGTTCTGCTGTCTAAAGCTGATTGCATAAAAGTAATTAACATAGTCCATGTACCATCAGCTTATCAGAATAAATAAAAAGTAACGTGCATATGAAAAATATTAATCACGGCTGGTACACTCTTTGTAAATCCGGTCGCCGATTAACCGGGTAGCGTGTCCACTTTCTAATATACCCATTTCTTCATGGTGTTTATGAATACCTTTTAAATATTCTTCTTCGTTAAAATTTTCAATTAAGCCCATAAGTTCCCGATTGGTCTTTCCAATTGGAAAATGCCAGTCGTACACATCTGTATAAAATCCCTGCTTTTCAAGGTAAGTATCAATATCTGTTGCATACAGGAAACAAGGCTTGTCCATTAAGGAGAAATCCCATACACAGGAAGAATAGTCTGTAATTAAAATGTCCGCTGCCTTGATTAAGTCCTGCATGTCGGGATAGTGGGTAGCATCTACTACGTGATAATCATTGGAAACGCCGGACAATTCTGTTTTGATGAAGTAATGCATACGGTACATAAAGGTCCATTGGCCACCAAAGCGTTTCTTGGCAGCTTCAATAATGCCTTCCGCGTCAATGTTATAATCGTTGGCTGTTCTGGTACCTTTTCGATAGGTTGGAGCATAAATAATGATTTTGTTTTCTTTAGGAATACCAAAGATTTCCCGGATATTTTCACCCTTGCTGTAATCCTTATTGACTAAATCATCATTTCTTGGCATGCCGGTTTCCAAAACCTCGCCGTCATAGGCATAAGCACCGCGAACTACGCATTTTGTGTATTTTTTGCAGCTTGATACAAAAATGGTGGTATTATTTGTACTAAGAGCAATCATTTTTTTGTCAATATCTAAAATGTTTGGAGTATCTAACAATAATTTCTTGTAAGCACCACCGCCGTGGCCGGTTGAAATAACAACCTGCTCCTTACGGAAAGGAATTTCACCCGGAATACGCATGTTGTATAAGAAAACCTTTGAGGTTAAAGCTGCCTTGTAAAATTCATCAGATTGGTATTTCACAAGCTTGTAGCCTTTTTCCCTTAGGTGAGAAAAAGGTTCCGGATCTGTGAAAGCCCAGATAATATTTAAATCAGAACCATATTTTTCAGCTAAATATTCTGAAATACATTTGGGGTTGCAGGCGTATTTGCCGGCTTCAAAACACATAAAAAGCACCTGATTTTCAGCGATTGGCAACTTGTGGTACTTTTTTAATTTTTTTCTTGTTTTCATTGTTCTGTTGTAGTTGCGGTATTTATAAAATAAAGTCGCATCCTGTTTATAGCCACTCCATTTTCTGGATAATTGGTATAAAAAGGCTTTTATTAAAGTGGAAATGTTTGGTAATAGCATGTTCTTATCCTCCAATTCATAAAAAATAGTTTAACATATTAAGAAATGGTTGTAAATGTTTGGGTTTTCAAAAAAATGGGGGTGTGATATAATGCAAGTGGTGTGTGGAGAAGAGGACGCCAAATTGCACATGCTGTATTTGCAGGTGCACTTATGCTGGACATTTCAGTAAGCCTCTGGGCGATGGATTATGTCAGCAATGGCTTCCATAATCCATAGAGTCTTACTTCCATAGCATAAAGGCAACTTGCAAATACAGCATGTGCAATTTGGCTGTGTATCGACAGCATGAGCACTTGCAGTGATATCGTGAGTAGTGTGTGGAGGATGGGATGCCCAACCAGGCAAGCTGCATTTGCAATTTGGCTGTGTATCGACAGCATGAGCACTTGCAGTAATATCACTGGAGGGGCTTGAATGACAGAGTAGAGGCAGTTGCAAATGCAATTTGTGTGGTTGGGCTGTGTATCGACAGTATGAGCACTTTGCAGTATATTGTGAGTGGGGCTGTGGTTTGAGTGAAGGAGAGGAATGAAAATGGCAGCGAAGGTTTCGGTGATTGTTCCGGTTTTTAATAGTGAGAAGTATTTGGAGCGTTGTGTTGAGAGTTTGGTTGGGCAGACGCTTGATGAGATAGAGTTTATCTTTGTAAATGATGGTTCTACGGATGGAAGTCTTGAGATTCTTAATCAGTATGCAGAGAAATATCCTGAGAAGGTGAAGGTTTTTACACAGGAAAATAGTGGTCAGGGTGTGGCACGTAATTTTGGAATTAAGCAGGCTCAAGGGGAATATATTGGGTTTGTGGATTCGGATGATTATGTGGAGCCGGGGGCATTTGACCGCATGTACAAGGTGATTACCAAGTTACAGTGCGATGTGGCAGTGGCACAGTATTTTAAGGTTTCCAAGCAGGGGAAGGAAACTATTCACAGCCGTCTTCCATTTATGGTGGATACGGTGTATTCCGGTGTGGATTATTTAGAAGAATGTGGTGGTATGTTTGCCATCTGGAATAAATTATATAAAAAGGAATTCATAGAGAAATTCTCATTTCCTTCCATATGGTTTGAAGATGTAGCGTGGACCGGTATTGTGATGAGTCATAATCCGAAAGTATGCTATATTGACAAGCCATTTTATCATTATGTAAGAAATGAAGGGTCTACAGTAAGTAGTGTACGGAATGTGAAAACATTTGAGGACAGTTTACAGGCTACGAAAATTGCACTGGAAAACTGTCTGGAAGAAAATAAGGATATTGTAGTATATGCCTATGCAAGACTACTGCTTTTCCAGGCAAAAAAAAGACCTATGTATGCTACAGAGTATTACAAGCTTCTTCATGAAATGAGAGAGCAGTTGACAGCTTCTGCTTATTATCAGGAGGATGTTCTTTTGCAAAAGCAGACTCAGCTTTATGTGAAAGAGGATTGGGAATGTATTCCTTATTTTGTATATTATGATAATTTTGGAAAAGAAGCTTCTGATAAAGAAATGAAAAATAAAGCAAGCTGGGAAACGCTGTTATTTTCTCCTTGTGCCGAATTGATTTGTTTAAATGAGGACAATTGTGATGTGGAACAATTTCCAGCCATTAAGCAGGCTTATGATGCGGGAAATTTTCAGTTGACAGGCCATTATTTTAAGTGTCAGGCAATTTTAAAGCAGGGGGGATGCGGTGTTTCCAAGGACTTAATCGGAATGAAAAACATGACTCCTCTTTTAGCGAAAAGTCGGGGGATTTTCTCATTTTTAACTCCGGGAAAACTAAACTCTCATTTTTATGCAGCTACGGCAAAACATCCGGTGATGGAAGATTTGGTAAATGGCATAGAAAAGGCAGTTGCTGCAAATCCCCTTGTTACATTTGAAGAAATTCTTGTAAAATGTCTTTTTGAAGAGCAGAATATGGTGTATAATGAAGAGATTGAGACAGATTTCAAACACCGTTATACAAGCTGTTATGAGAATACTGTAAAAGTGTATGCCACATCGGCGTTTTCATTTGCTTATGGCATAGCACCTACTTTTTCACGAGTGGAGGAGGAGCTGTCATTTGCAGAGAATGGAGATGCTTTCTTCTATGAGACTTTACAGGATGTGATTCCGGCTTATGTAGATTACAAGGTGGAAACGGAAGTAAGTACAAATACAAAGCCTCTAATTTTAGAAATCAAAACATTGAAAAAACAGCGTCAGGATTTAAAATTAGAACTGAAAAAAGAAAGAAAGCGACTGAAGAATTTTAATGATTTGTCTATGCTTAAGAAGATTTATCATATCATAAAGTACAAGACCATTTAGGGGGAAATACAAATGAATCAAAGGATTACAATTGAGAAACCTTATATTACAAGTAACTTAAAGCATGCAAGATTAAATTGTAATATTCGTTATCCAAAAGAAGACGGAACCCAGGGGGAATTTTTATTACACTATGAAGTTCCTGCAAAATATAAAAAATATTTAGTAACAGAGAGAGCAGATACATTTTTGGTAGCGGTGCTTCCACAGGCTATGCTTCACGGATGGGATATTGAAAGCGTGGCTCCTATTTCGGAACGTCTGTATTTTCAGCTTACTACCATGCAGATGCCGGCTATTGATAATTATATGGAACAGTGGCAGGCGGTTGAGATATTTGCACCGTTGTCTCATACAAGACTGTCTTCTAAGGAAAAAAGAGGATTGGCTTTTTCTGCCGGTGTAGATGCTTTTTATTCCATGAAGATTACAACGGAAACACAGGCAAAGAATTATCATCCGGAGTATCTGGTATTTTTAAAGGTTGGCGGTACCGGAAGCGTTGGCGGTGAAAAAGAAGAAAAAATGTATCAGATTCGTGTAAAGCGAATCCGTAAATTTGCCAAGGAATATAATTATAAATTGTTGGAAATCACCTCCAATTTAACAGAATTTTTAGAAGAAAAGAACGTACACAGCCATACCTATCGTTCTACTTCCGCTATTTTGGCTGTACAAAAATTATTTGGTGTTTTCTATTATTCAAGCGGTATGGAGCTTACGGAATTTTCTATTTCTCACAGATTCTGTGGGGCCTATGACTTGCTGACACTGCAAAGTCTTTCCACAGAAAACACACAGTTTTACAGCACCGGTCTGGCTGCATCCAGAATCCAGAAGGTTTACGGCATTGCAGAGTATGAGCCGTCCTACAAATATCTGGATTCCTGCTTAAACCGCAGACAGTCCAATTGTACTTGTGAAAAATGTATTCGTACCCGTCTGGAATTGTATTCTATGGGTATTTTGGAAAAATATAGTCAGGTTTATGATATGGAAGTGTTTAAAAATACCTTTAAAGATCAGACTGATTATATGGTGGATAAAACTACCAGAGGTGGAAAGAAGTCCACTTATCGGGCGATTTATAAGTCCTTTAAGCAGAAAGGGTTGTCCTTTGATGAATATCAGCCTTTAGAGGTAAGAGAGAAGTTAGAGGCTGAAAATGCGGATAAAGTTTTGGATGAAGAACTGTTTCCTTGGATTGCGGCTAAGAAGAGTAAATAAGCGAAGGTTGCCTCTCGGGAGATTGTGGGGATATTCAGATAATTTATTCTGTGAAAGACCCCATATGCCGGACATTTCAATGAGCCTTAAAGCAAAAAATTGTGTCAGCAATGGCTTCCACAATTTTTAAAGTCTCATTTCCATGGCATATAATGGTCTTGTCACAGAACACATTATCTGAATATCCTGCCAAGGGTACGAGAGTGGGCTCGCTTTTGGGAAAAGCATCGCTTGGAAAGCTGTGCATGAGAGGAAAACATGTAGAAGATATAAGAGGAAGATGTGTGATGAATAAGGTTTCGGTGGTTGTGCCCGGGTATAATGTGGAGGATTATATTAGAGAGTGTTTAGACAGTGTGCTTGGGCAGACACTTAAGGAAATTGAAGTTGTTTGTGTAAATGATGGGTCTGTAGATGGGACTTCTCAGATTATGCACGAGTATGAAAAGAAGGATAGCCGGGTTGTGGTTGTGGATAAGCTAAATGGTGGCTTGTCTTCTGCCAGAAATGCCGGGATAAAAAAGGCAAGCGGAGAATATCTGTTGTTTTTAGATAGTGATGATTATCTTTCGGAGAATGCTTTGGAGCTTTTGTATGAGACAGCCATAAAGGATCGTTTAGAGGATGTGTTATATGGCGCAGAGTCTTTTTATGAAAGCGAAGCATTGAGAGAGCAGTTTTCTTCTTATGAAACCTATTATGATAAAAAGAAGACCTATGACCGGGTTTATTCCGGCAGGGAATTGTATAGATTGCAACTGGAAAATAAGGATTTTAAGCCTTCTGCCTGCCTGCAGCTTGTGAAAAGCAGTTTGCTTAAGGAGCAGGGAATTTTATTTTATGAAGGAATTTTGCATGAGGATCATTTGTTTACTATGCAGGTGTTAAATCATGCAAAAAAAGTACGTTGTATTGAGGATAGGCTGTACAAAAGACGGGTTCGGGAAGAATCCATTATGACAGCAGCAAAGAGCTTTCGAAATGCTAAGGGCTATCTGGTTTCCATGGAGGAAATGGGAAAACTGTTAAGTGAGCAACAAATTGCGTTTGAGGATGAATATGCAAAAGCGGTGAGGTTGCATATGACTTCTCTTATGAGAAGTGCTGCGAAATGCTTAGAAAGCCTTTCAGAGGAAGAATTAGAGGAGAATTTAAAGGATCTTCCTTATGAAAAACGGATGCTATTTTATTTTACCATAGAAAATACAAAGCAACTTTATGTAAGCGTCGGAAAGAAAAATACGAAGCTTAAAAAGCAATCTGATAAAATAGCAAAACAGTCAGATAAAATAGCAAAGCAATCTGAAAAAATAGAAAAATTAACGAAAGAACTGGAGAATATTAAAGGTTCTAAAAGTTATAAAATGGCAAATAAGCTGTCCGGGCTTTTACCTGGAAACAAAGAGTAAAAGGTTACCGCCATGCTATTATGCAGCCTGACAGCCGGTGTCCGGTGGCTGTGTGAACAGTAATAGTGAAAGGACATATTATTTTATGGAATTAACAAAAAAACAGGAGCAGATAATATCTGTCCTGATTAAATTAATTATTGTAACCGCAATTTTTTTCCCTATCAGGGATCAATATGCTAAAAGAAGTATGTATTATACAACCTTTGCGTTACCTACTTTTTTGAGCCTGTGCCTTGTGGTATACCTTGGAACAGTGAACACAGTAAGACGGGAAAAATCGCGATTCATGAGTGTTTTTATAGTATTTTTGCTGTTGTATATTGGGGCGGATCTGGCTATTAATTTTCTTTATCACCATTATTATTGGGAATTGTTTCATAAGGCAACTGCCTTTATGTTATTGCCTTTTTTATGGTATAAGTTGCCTGAGGATTTTTTTGAAAGGAAGAAAATTATTTCCTTTTTATTGACTGTAATTGTAATTTCTTGTATTTTAAGTATAGTGGCTTATTATATGGGGATTGACCAGATAAAGTTTGTGAAGGGGGAACTTGTGCCTAAGATTGTGAGGCATGGGGAGAGTACGTATTTAGATAAGAGATTGACATTTACTTACCCGCATAAGAGCGAATATGGAGTGTTTTTAGTACTGTTTACGGGACTTTGTTTGAAGTTTAAGAAGTTTTTCTCTAAGCAGATTTTGTTTTATGGGGCATTGGGTGTTTTGCTTTATACTACGTATTTGACCAATTCTGTAGCAGCACTTGGATGTGTTGGAGTTGTTGTTGTAGGATATGTGTTATCAAGGCTCCCGTGGAAAAAAATTGTAGAGAAGTATAAGATTGCTATTGGTGGAATTGGGATAGTGCTTTGTGGGATTGGTGTTTTTGGGTATCAGTATATTGCTACAAAAAGAGATCTGACAAGTATGGGAGCACGTTTTCCCATTTGGAAAGCAAGTATAGAAGTAATCAAACAAAATCCGGAAGGGATTGGAATGGAGTTTGAAAAATTATACCTATGGAATATGGCAAATAATTGTCATAATGTCTTTTTGGTAGAGTTGCTACGGTATTCAATACCGGTAGGTATTTTATTTTTAGTGCTGTTTCTTTTGATATTTGGGAAAACATTCTGGAAATATAAAACTTTTTCTAGTGCAGTGTGGATTGGACTTTTTGGCATACTTTGCATAGATTATTCTTTAAAGGATTTTAACATGCCGATGCTGATACTTTGTCTTTTCTTTTTGTTTTTTGCCACAGAAAAAAGGATGGGTATAGAGTTTAAGGAGAGAAAGAAAAATGCAGAAAATTCATAGAAAGAGTAAAATGATAGAGACTTATTGTATTCTGTTATTGGACTTTTTGAGTATTGGAATTTCATATTTGCTTGCAATGTATATGCGCTTTCATACAATACGAAATGCGGATAAATTGGAGCTTCATTATAACGTATGTATGTATATGTTGTTATTCTGTCTTTTATACAGTGTATTAATTGATTGGAATAGAGGTTACTTCAAAAGAGGATATTGGGTAGAATTTATTTCGGTGTTAAAGTATGATTTAACACTGACAGTAGTGATAGGATTCTTATTGTTCCTGACAAAAGATGCAGAACATTTATCCCGTCTTACTTTTGGATATTTTGGAGTTGCTAACCTGATTTTTACTTATTTATTCCATGTGGCATTTAAGCAATTTATGGTAGGTTATTATAGAAAAAGTAATTCCAGTGACAAGATTATGATTGTAACGGATTCGGAATATGTAGAGAGAATTCTTCAAAAGGTTCAGAAAGAAAAAGCCTGGAATTATCAGATTACTGCCATTGCCCTTGTGGATAAGGATATGATAGGGGAAGAAATCATGGGGATTCCTGTGGTTGCCGGTAAGGAAAACCTTTATGATGTATCAAGACAAATGCCTTTAGATGAAGTATTTTTATTTTTACCTAATATGGTAACACAGGATGCAAAGCAGATGATTATTGACTTTGAGAGTATGGGTGTTGTTTGCCATTATAGTGTTGATGCTCTGGATCTTGATATGAAGGGGAAAAGTGTAGGTAACTTTGCAGGTTATGCGGTTGTTACCTTTGCTCTTCAGTATATGGATTATAGACGTTTGCTTATAAAGCGTGCAATGGATATTGCCGGTGGACTGGTTGGTCTGATTATCACAGGAGTACTTACACCTTTTGTGGCATTGGCGATTAAGTTGAATTCTAAGGGACCTGTATTTTTTGCACAGACAAGGGTTGGAAAGAACGGTAGAAGATTTAAAATCTATAAATTCCGCTCAATGTATATAGATGCAGAAGAGAGAAAGAAAGAATTAGAAGCCCAGAATGAAATGAAGGGGCTTATGTTTAAAATGGAAAATGACCCGAGAATTACGCCTGTGGGCAAATTCCTTAGAAAAACAAGTATTGATGAATTACCACAGTTTTATAATGTGTTTAAAGGCGATATGAGTTTGGTTGGAACAAGACCGCCTACAGAAGATGAATTTGAACAGTATAATATACATTATCGTAGAAGACTTAGTATTACTCCGGGTCTTACCGGAATGTGGCAGGTAAAGGGCCGAGGAAAGACCTTTGATTTTGACGAAGTAGTAGCCATGGATTTAGAGTATATTGACAACTGGTCATTGAGCTTAGATATAAAAATATTGCTCCAGACAGTGTTTGTGGTGTTGTTTGGAGTTGGAGCGAAATAAAAGGATACGGATATGACAAAGCTGGTTAAAGAAAGAAACAAGAAGCAGGTTGAGGAAAAAGATACAATTACACTACTTATAGAGTATGCAGTGACGTTTTTTGCACTTGCTTTAGTGATTTTGCTACCGATTTATTTGGAAAATGGGTATTATAAGGTTGGTGATGTAAAATACGCCTTATATGAAAGTATTACAAAGATAGCACTTCCGGTTCTGGGATTTATGGTAGTTTTGTATTTGGTACTCAACCATAAAAAATGGAATGTGCAGAGGATTTTGAAAAATTTATCGGCCTTGGATTATGCGGTAATTGTGTATTTGATCTGTACGCTTATATCTTCAGCTTTAAGTGATTATCCGGATAAGGTGTGGAATGGATATTCCGGATGGTTTATGGGGTTGTACTCACAGATTAGCTTTGTTTGTATTTATTTCTTTATATCCAGATATGCGGAAAATGCCAAGGCAATTTTATTTTGTCTTTGTGCTACGGCTGGGTATGTTTTTTTGTTGGGAGTGTTGAATCGGTTTTTGATTGACCCGCTGGGGGTGTATGAAGGATTAGAAGAGTATTATAAATTACAGTTTCTATCTACTTTAGGTCAGTCAAGCTGGTATTCGGCTTTTGTGTGTACAATACTTCCTATAGGAGTGTTTTTTTTCTGGAGTAGTAAGAAAAAGTGGTTAAGGATAGCTAGTGGAATTTTTTCGTTTTTAGGATTTTCTACTTTAGTGACACAAAATAGTGATAGTGCTTACATAGCGTTGCTATGTTTTATAGGAGTTTTCTTTTGGTATTCTGTAAATGATATTTGGCATTTGCAGAGATTTTTTCAGTTGGTAATATTATTTTTAGCATCTGTGAAGGTTATTAATATTGGTGCAAAGTTGCAGCCGGAAAATATGATTGAAAAACTAGATAAGTTAAGTTTACTTTTAATAAATGGAAACGCGACATGGATTTTACTTGGTGTTTCAATTTCGATTTGGGGCATTTTGCTTTTGTGTCAGAAGAAAGAGGTATATAATGCCGTTTTAGTGAAGAAATTCAGAAATATGCTGTTTATTATCGGTGGTGTTTTTTCATTAGTCGCAGTACTTTGTGTAATATTAAGTGCAAAGGAGATGTTGCCGAAACAGATTGCCACTGTGGTAAGCGGAATCCCCTATTTTACATGGTCTGATAATTGGGGGAATGGTAGAGGTTTTACATGGAGATTTACTGGCAGTATGTTTAAAGATATGAACATAGGAAAGAAATTGTTTGGTGTAGGACCAGAATGTTTTCCATATTATAGTTATGAATATGCAGCAACAGACCTAAATGCAAAATGGGGAACTAATGTTTTGACGAATGCTCATAACGAATGGTTTACAGCACTTATAAATTATGGAATTGTAGGAGGGATTGCATATTTAAACATTTTTATTATGTCGATTATAAGGTTTGCAAAAAAGACTATAAAAAATCCGATAGTAATTGGTGTGATAGCTTGTTTGCTTTCGTATTTGGGACATAATTTATTCTGTTATCAAACTGTTTTATGTACTCCATTTATATTTTTAATTATTGGAATTGGAGAATGGTACAGTAAAAAAAATTAAGAATATAGTGAAATACGAACAATGAATGAAATGCTCATTTGCTTCAAAATATGTAAAAGAAATGAAAAGCTATGCTTATAAGGGGTAACATGTAAAATGTATAATAAAATGATTTAAATATTTATTGGAAAGGTAATCAAATAATATGGAAAAAAATGTGAAAGAAAAAGAAATTAACTTAATAGACATGTTTTGGGGAGTATGTTTAAAATGGCGGCAGATTTTTGTGTGTGCGATTATTTTTGCTGTGTTAGCAGGTTGCATGAGTTACTTGCTAAGTGTTCAAGCAGCAAAGAAGGCGGCAGAACCAGTTGAAAAGATATCGTTAGAAGATATTGAATTAGAAGAAAGCTCCCAAAAGAATGTAGCAGCATATTTAGAGTATGTAGAAATATTTGAAGATCAGCTTGAATATAACGAAAATTCACCTCTTATGCGATTAGATGCAAATGGATTTTATAGAAATGTAATCAGCTACTATGTTGATAATTATTTTACAGTAGAATATCCGTTAATTAGTAAAACGAATAATATTCATGCAATGCTCGAAGCATATAGGGGTGAGTTGAGAAGTGAGAAATTTTTAGGGAAAGTCGAGGAGCTTTCTGGGGGTAGTGAAGAAATGTCTCCTTACTGTATGGAGATGATTGATTGTAATAATAGTTTTGGGCAAAATATTACGGGCAACAATAGTGCAGTTGGAATTCTGACTATCTCTGTATATGCGGAAGATGAGGAAACATGTCGTGAATTGGCTAATCTTGTCAAAGAAACAATTGAATCTAAAAAAGCGGATGTGATAGGAAAAATCGGCAACCATCAGCTTAGTCTGATTGAAGATGTTTGTGATTATAGTTCAGATATTGAATTATTAAAATATCAAAAAGATAATATTGATAAGTCAGTTGCTTTCTCAAACACAGCAAGAGAAGTCAAGAACAAATTGACAGAGGAAGAACTTACTTATATTAAAGTTTATGAACAAGAACAGGCAGAAATAGAAGATGGTGTAAAACCGGAAGAAGAGAGGGTTATTCCAGAGGTTACGATAAGTAAAAAAATAGTTGTTGTTGGTTTTTTGGGTGGAATTGCCTTGGCAGTTTGTGTGATTGCCATTATGTATTTGTTTAACTGCAAATTGCGTTTGGAAGATGATTTTGAAATGATTTACGGTGTAAAATTATTAGGGAATGTAATTGTAGAAAGTAAAAAGAAGAAGAAAATATTTGGATTTATCGATGATTTTCTTATTAGAATGCGTCATCTAAATAAACATTATTTTGCTGAAGAAGAAGCAATTTCTATGGTGGCAGCAGCAATTAAAATTAAAAGTAAAAAATTAGGCTTGTCTAAAGTTTTTGTGACAGGTGCTATGATGGGACAAGAAGAAAGAAAAGTTCTAAATAAATTGGAAAAAGAATTAAAGCAATCTAATATAGAGCTGGTTATAGGTAAACCGATTTTATATGATGCGGAGGCCTTGGAAAAATCTGTTGAGGTAGGAGGAATCGTGTTGGTAGAACGTGCAGGTGGTTCTCTTTATACGGAAATTACCGAAGAGATTGATATTTGTGCGCATCAAGGTCTAAAACTCGTTGGTGTTATAGCTGTAGCATAACATATTATAAGATATCGGATAGGGATGAAGATATGAACCTAGAAAGCAAAAAAACAGTAGGCTGTTGCAAGATTTTAGGTGTTGAAATTTCAACAATAGATATGGCTAGGACTTTAGCATATATAGAAGAACATTTTGACGAAATGAAGGGAAAATATATTTGTGTTTCAAATGTTCATACGACAGTCATGAGCGATGAAAATAAAAAATATATGTCAGTACAAAACGGAGCAGAATTAGCTTTGCCAGATGGGAAACCTTTGTCTGTGGTATGTAAAAAAAGAGGATTCAAAAATGTAGCAAGGGTTACAGGTCCTGAACTAATGGAGGAAATATTTAAAATTTCAGCACAAAAGAATTATTCTCATTATTTTTATGGAAGTACCGATGAAACCTTACTCCAATTAAAAAGAAAATTATTGGACAAGTATCCTGGTATTCAGATTGCAGGTATGTATTCTCCTCCTTTTCGTGAATTGACCATTGAGGAAGATGAGAAAATAGTGGGAGAAATAAATAAGTTATCACCAGACTTTGTTTGGGTAGGATTAGGAGCGCCAAAACAAGAAATTTGGATGGCGAAGCATAAAGAGAAAGTTCTTGGAATAATGGTAGGAGTTGGTGCCGGATTTGATTATCATGCTGGAAATATAAAAAGAGCTCCTAAATGGATGCAAAAATGTAGTCTTGAATGGTTTTATCGTTTGGCACAGGATCCCAAGAGATTGTTTAAAAGGTATATGACGACTAATTTTAAATTTATACTTAAAGCTGTGATATTAGGAAAGTAAAGCGAAATAGGGAGGCTCTGAAAAATGGATACTAGGTTGAGAATCTTACTAGTTCACAACTATTATCAAATTCCTGGCGGAGAGGATACCGTTGTTGCAAACGAAAAAAAAATGCTTGAAGACAATGGACATTATGTAAGCTTGTACAAAAGAAATAATGATGAATTGAGAAAAATGAACTTTTTTCAGAAAATATGTATGCCTTTTACAGCGATTTTTTCTTTTAAAACATATAGAGAAATTAAAAGAATAATAAAATCAGAACATATTGATATTGTGCATGTGCATAATACATTGACTATGGTCAGTCCATCGGTGTTTTATGCTGCGTTATTCTGTAAAATACCTGTTGTACAAACATTGCATAATTTTAGAATGCAATGTCCAAATGGACTGTTTTTTAGAAACGGACACATTTGCGAAGAATGCATGAATGACGGTTTGGGATGTGCAATTAGGCACAAATGTTATAGAAACTCAAGAATACAGACAATGGTAAGTGCTGCAACCATCAAAATTCATAGAATAATCGGAACATATAGAAAGGTAAATTTTATATGTTTAACAGAATTTAATAAAGAAAAATTATTAGAATTAAATTATGTGAAAAAGGGTTCAGGTTTAAAGAAGAGACGAAGAAAAATTATAGATGAAAAAAAGGTATTTGTGAAACCTAATTTCACCGATGTAGAGGGAGAAAAAATTTTTTTCGAGGATAGAAAAAAGCAATGTGTTTTCGCAGGGAGACTTGAAGAGGTAAAAGGAATTAAGCTGTTATTAGAGGCTTGGGAGAAAATAGAAGATGTCAAACTAGTTGTATGTGGAACAGGTCCGCTGGAAGAATGGTGTAAAGATTTTGTTAAGGAAAAAAAATTGGAAAATGTCGAGATAAAAGGATTTACAACACACGATGATTTGATTCAAATCATAAAGGAATCCAAGGCTTTACTAATGCCCAGTTTGTGGTATGAAGGATTTCCAATGACATTGGCAGAGAGTCTTGCATGTGCTACACCAATTATTGGTTCAAATATTGGTAATGTTGGAAATTTGATTAAGAATGGCAAAAATGGTTGGAAAGTCAATCTTTCAAAGGAAGAAATAAAAGAGAAAGTAGAATGTCTAATGAGAAGCGATTTTAATGGCATTTCATCTCCATATACTTCAAAAATAAATTATGAAATATTACTTAATTGTTATGAAAAAATAGGAGAGGAATGGAAGCAAAAATGAAATTAATTTTAGGCGGAATGAGGCTGGTACTGCATTTGCTTTGTAATTTGAAACGGTTAAGAGTACATTCATATAAATATTATATTGGTAAGGGTGTAAAATTTTGGCTTCATAAAGGTGGAATATGTGATCTCGGAATTAAAACCTGGCTAAGTGAGTATTGCAATTTGGAAGCAAATGGTGGGAAGATTATATTAGGATATAATAACTTCTTTAATACTAATTGTAGTATTATTGCAATGGAACGAATTGAAATAGGTGATAATAATCTTTTTGGACCTAATGTGGTTATTGTAGATCACGATCATGAATATAAAGATAGCAAAGAACTGATTTGCAAGCAAGGGATGAAAAAAAAGCCAGTAAAAATAGGTTCTAATGTTTGGATTGGAGCTAATGTGGTAATCACAAGAGGGGTGACTATTTGTGATAAGGTTGTTGTTGGTGCTAATTCGGTTGTTACTAAAGATATAAATAAACCGGGAGTTTATGTAGGTACACCTGTAAAATTAGTGAAAAATATTGAGTAAGCTATTTACTGGACTAACGTGGTTTTAAAAAGTTTTTTAAACGTATATAGTGAGGTAAGAATGAAAGTTGTACACATTGAGTCGGGCTTAGGAAATCAAATGTTAAGCTATGCCGAATATCTAGTTATTAAAAAATTAAATCCAAACGATGAATGCTATATAGAAACAATGATATATGACATTCCGGAATGTAATGAAGTTATATGTCAGTGGAATGGTTATGAGTTGGAACGTATTTTTGGTATTCATGCCCCTAATATTCGTGATAAATTTGATGAAGTGCAGTGGACGAATATTATGGATGATTTAAGAAAAAGCGAATTTTGGAAACATGATTGGAATTATGCACCAGTGATAACGGAAGCTTTAAACAGGCAGGGATTAAACCTAATAAATTATCGTGGAGAAGCCGTGGAATATATTCCTAAAAGACATATTTGGAGTGATTTAATGGATTCTCGAATCGGTTACGATATTAAGCGTTGGACAAGGCCACTCTATCAAGATAGTTACAGAAAGAAAATGGATTGCAGTTCGAAGATATTTATTCAAACGGATGAGGATGTATTTACAGGTCAACAGCTCGGATTAAGAAATTATGGTGCAAATATTGATTTTGTTAAAGCGGAAATATTGCAGGCTTTTCAGTTTCCAGAGTTAAAAGAGAAAAATAATTTAGAAATTTTGAATAAGATACAAAATTGTAATTCTGTTGCTATTCATGCCAGACGAGGTGATATGCTTCAATCAAATGGATATTGTTATAAGTATGGGTATTTTAAAAGGGCAACAAAGTATATAAGAAAACATGTGGAAAATCCAGTCTTTTTCTTTTTTTGTGATACAGAAAGTATTGATTGGTGTAAGGCAAATGAAAAAATATTTGGACTTAATTTTAAGAAAGACACTGTTTATTTTGTGGACTGGAACAGGGGAAAGGATAGTTATATTGATATGCAGTTAATGGGTAAATGTAAACATAATATTATTACAAATAGCTCATTTGGTTGGTGGGGAGCATACTTTAATCAAAACCCTGATAAAATCACTTGTTCTCCAAATGTGTGGATTAATACAACGGTTTCTCTTTAGATAATATGTCTTTTTGTAGAGGGTAGGTATATAGAATGCAAATGATTGTATTAATTGGTAAAATGTATGAAGAAAATAAAAACAATGGTCCGGGAAATGTTTTATTAAATTTGTGTTCAAATTTACAAAAAAATGGGGTCAATTTTTCTACTATTTTTAAGAATGAACAAACTTCTACGGGGATATTTTTGAAACGTTTGTGGAGAGAAGTTTTTTGTTCATCAAATAGAATTATTAACGTTCATACGGACGGTTTTCTTATACCACTACTTGTTATGATAATTTCTAAATTTAATCATAAGAATACTTACTATTTAACTGTACATGGTATATACGCTATAGAAGCCGGGATGAGTGGAAAAGTAAAATCACGCTATGTTTTTCTTGAAAAATTGCTTTACAGAAATTTTCAAAACATAATATGCGTTAGTGAAAAGTTAAAAAATGATGTGGCAATGTATTTTCATAGAACGCAAAATGTTGATGTAATATACAATGGAGTCCAGACATTAGATGCTGTAAAAACTAAAAGTCTAAAGGATGAAATAGATAAGAAAATAACATTTATTAGTGTAGGAGGAATAAAAAAGAGAAAGGGAATAGAAGAATTGTTGGAGGCGGCTTCCAGGTTAAAGAAGGAGAACATACCATATTATATTACTATATATGGAGGTTGTGATTCGGAAGAGTATTTGAAATGGTTTAAGGATGAGCTGAATAAGCGGGGATTATATAATAAGGTATCTTACGAAGGAAATATTGGAGATAAGTCTTTATTATATAATAAGTATGTAGAAGCAGACTTTCAATTATGCTTAAGTCGCTATGATACGTTTAATGTGGCTGTACTGGAATCAATGCTGGTGGGCTGCCCTGTTATAGTATCAGAACAATGTGGAGCAGCGGAATTAATTGAATCTAAAGAAGGGTTTGTGGTTAATTTAGAAAATTGTCAGGAAGATATTTTAAAGATAGCAAAAGATTTTTTACAAGATAGATTTAACTATAAAGATATGAGTTTGCGGGCTATTTGCAAGGCAAAGAAAAATGATTGGTCAGAAGTTACAAAAAGATATGTCCATTATTTTTCAAAAGATTAGGCAGGAAAGAATGAGTGTTAATATGTTAAGAGAGATAGCCAATCAAATAAGAGTACGATTATGTAGAATACAATTCATTACAAAGAATATTTTGTATGGAGAAAATTTCTCACCAATGGGGCGTATTAATTTGCGCGGTAGCAATATCGTTATAGGAAATAATGTAATAATACGTTCGGGAATGAAGTTTAATGCAGTTGGCGCTGAAACCCCAACGACACTAGTTGTGCATGGAAAGGGTTCTATTGTAATCGGAAATAATGTGGGAATTTCAAATTCCATTTTTATTTCCAACAATGAAATTATTTTAGAAGATAATGTTATGATTGGGGGAGGGTGCAAACTATTTGACAATGATTTTCATTCTATAAATTTTCAGGAAAGAATGGAAGTTCCAGATGTTCATGTAAAATCATTACCGATAACCATAAAAAATGGTGCGTTTATTGGAGCCTATTCAATTATTTTAAAAGGGGTAACTGTTGGTGAACGAAGTATTGTAGCTGCTGGATCTGTAGTCAGTAAGGATATTCCACCGAATGAGATATGGGGCGGGGCACCTGCAAAATTTATTCGTAAGTTAGAAAATTAATGTAACATTTTTAGTAAGTGAGAGGAACTTTGGAATAGATGAAAAAGAAAATTTTATATATACATCATGGGACAGCGGCAGGCGGAGCGCCAAGAAGTCTTTCCTTCTTAATAAAATCACTAGATAAAGAAAAGTATGAGCCGATTGTATTATGCTGTTATGATGGTGGGTGCAAAGAACTTTTTAGTGAGGCTGGTGCAACTGTAATAATTGGAAAACATATGGCTCCTTTTCACGGGAGCATTGTTTCAGGAATGAATAAATCAATTGTTAAAAGTAATATCATACATGTTTTTTCTACTTACTTTTATACTTTAAAAATCCTAAAAAAAATCAGGCCGGATATTGTTCATTTAAACTCAACATGTTTATTTGTTTGTGCAAAAGCTGTTAAAAATTTTGATACGAAAATCCCCGTCGTTACCCATATACGAGAGCCACTTTTGAGTGGATTTTGGGGAAATATACTTAGAAAAGAAAATAGAAAATATACAGATGCTTTTGTGTCTATAGATGAATTTGATGCGAATACAGTTAATACAGAGGGTAAAAAATTAGATATAATATATAATTTTGTTGATTTGCAGGAATATCATCCGGATAGAAAATCTAATGTCTTAAGGAGAGAACTTAAATTAAAAAAGGAGGATGTTATTTTCTTATATGCAGCTAGAATTGCAGAATCGAATGGTGCGCTAGAATTGCTTCAAATGATTTCTGATATAAAAAATAAAAATTTTCATTTTGTATTGATAGGTGCACCGGAAAGTAATACAAACGATTATGAAGTCATGGTTGAAAAATTGGCAAATGAAATTCCAAACGTTCATTTGTTAAAATTCAGAAACGATATCATTGATTGTATTGCAGATTCGGATGTATTGGTTTGTCCATTTACAAAGCCACATTTTGCAAGAGGAATTATTGAAGCTGCAGCACTTGGAAAACCTACAATTGCAACTAACATAGGTGGTCCTCAAGAACTTGTTGAAGATGGCAAGACAGGTTTTTTATATAATATGAATGATAAAAGTATTTTTATAAAGTACTGTGAGGAATTAGGCACTAATGAAAAAATTAGAAGTGAAATGGGAATGAATGCTCGGAAATATGCGGAATTAAATTTTGATGCTAAAGCAAATGCACAGAGAACATTTGCCGTGTATCAAGAATTATTGGAAAATGTGTATTGATTCAAAAGTTAATAATTCAAAAATCATAGCCAAAAGAGGTGATACTTTGCGACAGGGAGTTTATGTTAGGATTCCGGAAAAATTGAATATTCTTGATAATATATATATATATATATTTGGTATTCTATATATACAAATTTTGGAATTAATTTTACCTATAAGAGTATCAAAAATACTTTTTTTGCTTTTGATGTTTCAGGTAGCGGTTGGAATTGCAAGAAAAAGATATAAAATTGGTATAGGTTCAATAATAGTTTTTTGTGTATCGGCGATTTACCTGTTGTTATATGTGATATTTTGCAGAGGCGCATTTTCAAGTGTATATCCTGTGGCGTTTTTAGCAATGTTTTCCCCTGTTATCTTGAATAATCTTTCGGTAGATGTGGGAGAGAAGTATTGGAAAACAATAAATATTTATATACTAGTTTATTTATTAATGAATATTGTTTTGTATTTAATAGGACCTGATAAATGTTTTCAGATAGAAGCAAATGTACTGCATTTTAAAGGAGCTTTGCCACATTCAAATATGTATTGCGCAGTATTAATGGGATTGTATATATGCACATTTTGGCAAAAAGGGCTTTTGACATGGGTAAATAGATTGTTAGAATTATTCTTGATTATGTCAACAGGTTCTAGGACATATATATTAATTATTTTCTTGTTGATTGGTTTGAAAATATTAGCTTCAGACGGCTATCAAAGTAAATTTATATTGAAATGTGCATTTTTGTTTGTACCTGCATTGTTTTTACTGCAACCTGTATGGAATCTTTTGGTTGAACATGTTCCGGCGATGGCAAGATTTAAAGTGCTGTCGTTTAATAGCAATGGAAGACAGCCATTGTGGAATGCAATGATAGAGGCAGTGAATTTAAGTGATTTTATAGATGTGATTTGGGGACTTCCTGTGACAAAAAAATATTTAGAGATTGCACCGAGTGATTATTCTCATAGTTTTACGGAAAATTCATATGCTGGTATTTTCTTGTTATTTGGTATTATAGGTGTAAGCTTGTTTATTATCATTATTTTAAAAATATTATCAGAAACAAGAAATCTACAGACAGTATGTGTTATTTTGGCTAGTTTATTAACACTTTTAGTTCAGGATACCTTGATATCATTTCAAACCGGTATGATACTTTTCGCTGCAATAGTGGTTATGGTTAGACAAAATAAATTAATGTTACAGGAAAGACGAGAATTTTATATTAATAGAAGAAAGCAAATATATTCACAAGAATCAACAGTTACTTCTAAAATGATTGATGTAAAATGAAAAAATATATGTGAATAAATCCTATAAGAGGGAGAATAAATATGGATACAAAAATCACGATATTTACGACTACTTTAAATAGAGCATATTGCTTACCGGAATTATACAGGTCTTTATGTCGGCAGACTGTGAAAGATTTTGAGTGGTTAATTATTAATGATGGAAGTGATGATAATACAGATGAATTAATTAAAGGGTGGATTTTAGAGAAAAAGTTAAAGAAGATTGTTTATGTAAAAAACGAAACGAATGGGGGAATAGCTTCCGCTATGAACCAGGCTTTTGATATAGCGAAGGGAGAACTTTTCTTCAAAGTAGACTCAGATGACTATTTGAAAGATAATGCGATTGAACTTATTTTAAAGTATGAGGCAACCATTGAGAATAAGGATTATTTTGCTGGTGTCGCAGGATACCGTTGTTATAATAATAATCAGGTTATTGGAAATGGATGGAAACATGCTCGAGATTACGTTGATGCAACAAATTTTGAAAGAAAAAGAAATGGTTTGGAAGGTGACAAAGCAGAGGTTTATTATTTAGAGGTACTAAAGCAATATGGACCTTTTCCACATGTGAATAATGAGAAATATGCGTTTGAGGGGATGTTGTGGAACCGGATAGCTAATGCAGGATTAAGGCTAAGGTGGTTTAAAGAGGCTATTTATGTTACTGAGTATAGAGATGACGGAGAATCGATAAACTGGTTTAAAGTAAATAGAAGAAACTTTAAGGCGTATTCAATATATGTTAGTGAATATGCAAGTTATGCAAGTATAAGTCTTTATAATCGTTTTGTTGAAACGGCGAGGTATTACGCAATTGCACATTCGCTAAAGCTAAGGAAAAAAGAAATACCACAGGAATTTAAATATAAAAGTTGGTGGTTAAATATTGCCTATTGTATTGGTTATTGTCTGCATTTATATCGATTACTATTTAAGAAAAGCTTGTACAAAAATATCAAAAAAGAACTATGAATATTTGATATGTAAAAATTGTTTTAATGGAGGAATAATAAGAATAGTTTTCTGGGTGTGTATTACATAAGTAATACAAAATATATTAGAAAAAAATCTTATAGAGCAATTATGGTTAGTACGGAGATTTGTTTTGTAATATTACATTATAATACTTTAGAGGATACCCAAAATTGTGTTGAATCGATTAAAAGAAATATTGACACAAATAGCTATGAAATTGTGATTGTTGACAATGCTTCACCTAACAAATCAGGAATAAAATTACAAGAAATATTAAAAAATGAAGATAAATGTCATGTTATTTGTAATGAAAATAACTTAGGGTTTGCTCAAGGAAATAATGTAGGAATTAAATTTGCAGTTGGAGAACTGGGAGCTAAATTTGTCTGTTGTTTAAATAATGATACTATTTTAGTTGATAAAGCTTTTTTTAAGAAAGTATTAAAAAATTATAAGAGAACCAATTTTGGTTTGTTAGGACCGCGAATTATAGATAGAAGTGGAAAGACACAATATTATAATGGGAAAATATATCCCATTGAAGAGTATAGAATGGTTTTAGAAAAACTATTGAATTTACCTGATGGGCAATATGATCTTCCAAAAGCAAATATTAAAAATTTTTCAGTGAAGCAAAAAATAGTATTTTATCTGAAAAATAATATTATAGTTGAAGCTTTGAGAAGGGTAAAAAACAATCCTTATTATAAAAAACATAATGTTGTACTTCATGGTTGTTGTATTGTATTCTCACCGTTATTTTTAAATGAATATGAGGGTTTCTATCCGAAAACCTTTTTATATCATGAGGAGCAACTATTATTTTTGCAAGCAAGAAAAAAGGAAATAACAACCTTGTATACACCGGATATTTGCATAAAGCATTTAGAAGATTCGGCAACAAATAGTATTTGTAACGGAAATGAGGAAAAAAAGAAATTTTTATTAAAACATAGAATTAAGTCTTTAAAAGTATTAATAGCATATATGGAAGAGAGATAAGAATATGATAAAGCTTTTAATTAGTAAAATGATAGAAAAACATAATGGATATGAAAAATTTGACTTTAGTTATCTAGAACCTGCACGTTGTCGAAAATCAAACAATAAAAATATGAGATTAAATTTATTTATTCCAAATGTGGATAAAAAGAAGATGTTTGGTGGACAAACTACAGCTTTGGACTTTTTTATGCAATTAGGTAAATCATTGGAGTGTGATTTGCGGATTTTATCAGAACGAGAGGTGAATGAAGAAATTGTCAAGCAATATGATGGCTATGAAATGACAAATATTGAGCAGGAAATTGAAAAAAATAGTATTTGTGCCTTTGGGATAGAGGAAAGGAAAAAAAACAGATTATCTGTAAGGGAAAAAGATTATTTCATTGCTACGTATTGGACAACTAAATATGTATTAAATAATGTTGCTGAGTTTCAGAAAGAAACTTTTGGCAAGGCAACAGATATAATTTATTTAATTCAAGATTTTGAACCTGGTTTTTATCGTTGGTCTTCAGAGTATTTATTAATTGATTCCACATATAGAACGGATAATACAATTGCCGTATTTAATTCATCCAATCTTCAAAATTTCTTTATGAGAATGGATTACAAATTTTCGGACATGTACTGCTTTGAACCGTGTTTAAACAGTAATCTAAGAGAATATTTAGAAAAAGATGTAATTGTGGAACGCAAAAAGAAGATATTAGTATATGGCAGACCGTATGTAGGAAGAAATTGTTTTTCACTTTTAATAAATGCATTGAATCAATTTATAGAGGATTATGAATTTAGCAACGAGTGGGAATTTGTTTCAGCGGGGGCTGATTTTAAGGATGTCAAATTAAAAAAAGGAAAACGTTTAGTTTCAGTTGGGAAATTGACATTAGATGAATATGCAGAATTATTATCAGAATGTTCTGTTGGGGTTTCATTAATGTGTTCGCCACATCCAAGTTACCCACCTCTTGAGATGGCAGCGTTTGGGATGAAAACGGTAACAAATACATTTCAGGATAAAGATTTAGCTGCATTTAGTGATAACATTATATCAGTGAGTGATGTGAGTTTTAAAGGAATTGGAAAAGCAATAATTCAAGCTGTTGAAAAATGCCCAGAAGGTTTTATTAATATGAGAAATTCAGCTTACGTAAAGGGAAATGCTGGATATAGTATAATTGTCGATCAAATAAAAAGTAAATTAATGAGATAATTAATCAGTTAGGAATTGTAGAGATGTTTGGACATATTAGTAGGTATATTAACCAACGTAAAATAAAAAAGGTTTTAGCTCAAGTGAAAAAATGCGGTAGTGATGCGCAGATAGTATTGCCGGTTGTTTTTCGTGGAGGAAATGCAATTGAAATTGGAGATGGATTTTATTGTGGAAGTAATTCTAGAATTGAAGCTTGGGATGAATATCAAGGAGTTAATTATAATCCATCCATCATTATAGGAAATAATGTAAGAATTAATAGTAAGATTCATATAGGGGCTATTAATAAAATAGTAATTGGAAATAATGTGTTGATTGGAAGTGGAGTCTTTATCACAGATCATGCACATGGGAATTCTACAAAAGAGGAAGTAGATATTCCACCTAATGAAAGAAATTTGTATTCTAAAGGAATTGTTGACATTGGTGATAATGTCTGGATAGGTGAGAATGCAACTATTTTGCCAGCTGTTACTATAGGATATGGTGCTGTTATAGCTGCTAATGCAGTGGTAACTAAAGACATTCCAGCCAGGTGTATAGCAGCAGGAAATCCAGCAGTAATTGTGAAAAGATTAGATTGATTATAAAATACATATGGAAGAGATGGAAGGGCAATGAAAGTAAAATCTTTAAAAATCAATGTTATATTAAATATGATAAGAACAATCATGCAATTAATTTTTCCTTTAATTACTTTTCCATATGCCTCTAGAGTTTTAGGTACTGAATCGTTAGGTAAAGTTAACTTTACAACTTCGGTTATTAGTTATTTTGTGCTGATAGCATCTTTGGGGATTAATTCGTATGCCATCAGAGAAGGAGCATCATTAAGAGAGAACAGGGATAAATTTGAACATTTTGCCAATGAAATATTTTCAATCAATGTAATATCAACATTTATAACTTACGTGTTGATGTTTATAACTTTTTTATTAGTACCTAAATTTAGAGGGGGGTATTTAATATTACTACTAATTCAAAGTACAAATATTGCGTTTACAACACTTGGAGTGGATTGGATTTATAATATTCATGAAGAATATTTATATATCACAATAAGAAGTATATGTGTTCAATTGATTTCTATGGTTGCACTATTTGTATTTATTCATGGTAGTGATGATTATATTAAATATGCCATAGTTACTGTAATATCTGGTGTAGGTGCTAATATATTTAATTTTTTTCATTCAAAAAAGTTTTGTCATCTAAAACTAACTTTTGCAAGGAATCTGAAAAAGCACTTGCCACCAATATTTACAATTTTTTTTACTAATGTAGCGACTACAATTTATGTAAATTCAGATACAACAATGCTAGGGTTTTGGTTTGGAGATACAGTTGTTGGATTATACTCTGTTGCATCGAGATTATACAGTATGATTAAAATGGTTTTTGCAGCAATTATTTCTTCAGTACAGCCACGATTATCAGCTTATGCTGTACAAGAAAATAAAGAGAAGTATATGAGCACGATAAATGATTTATTTGCTTATGTTCTTTTGCTCGTTTTTCCGGCTACCACAGGGTTGTTTTTGTTGTCCGAAAATATTATTTTATTAGTGAGTGGGTCAGCCTATGTACAGGCTGAAATGGCGTTAAAATTATTATCGTTTGCTCTAGTTTTTGCATGTTTGGCAGGTATCTTTGCGGGCGGGATTTTTTTGCCTATGAAAAAAGAAAAGATAACATTAAAAGCAACTGTTTTTGGTAGTGTCATTAATATTGTTTTAAATGTTTTGTTTATTCCGGAGTATAGGCAGGATGGTGCGGCATTAGCAACTGCGATTGCTGAGGGAGGTGTATTAGTAATATGTGTTATTTATGGTCATAAATATGTAAAAATAAAAGAGTTTTTTTTAAATTTATTGCAAGGATTAGTGGGCTGTGTAGGTATAGTAATAGTAATAAATATTATTGAAGGATTGGAACTTATAAATTTTTTCTTTATTTTGCTTAGTGTACTTTCAAGTATAGTATGCTATGGGATGGTATTGTTGTTGCTAAAAAATAAGTATGCATTTAAAATAGTGGAGCAAATTTGTGGAGCATTTAGGAATAAAGTACTTAAATCTAAAAAAAATTAAAAGTAAGAGCATAGTTCATTGTATGAAAATCTAATATTTTATAGGAGATTCTGAAATGGAGAATAAAAGAATTGTTTATTTGGACTTTATGAAGATATTTGCAATGTTCTTTGTGATATTTAATCATACATCAGGTTATCACCTTGGATTAATGCAAGAGGATGTGGAATATCGTACTATTTATTTGGCTATTATGATGTTTACACGATTTAATGTTCCTTTATTTTTGATGGTGTCCGGAGCACTGTTGCTTGGCAAACAGGAAGAAATCACGGTTATTTTAAAGAAACGATTTTCTAGATTCATAATAGTCATAACCTTTCTTAATTTGTTACAATATACTGTAACATGCTATCAAAATAAGGCAGATTTTAATATAAGAGAATATTTTTCCGGTATGTTAAGCGGTAGCATAGAAGGATCGTACTGGTTTCTTTACGGATTCTTAAGTATGATAATAATGTTACCCTTTTTAAGGATAATAGCAACTAAGATGACAAAAGTATTAGCAATATATAGCATATGTATATATTGCCTTTTTGTAACGATTGTGCCAATCTTACGCTTTTTATCGAAGGGGACTATTTCGTTGAGCTCTGATTTTTCAGTACCGATAATTATGAGCAAATTTGTGTTTTATCCATTGCTTGGTTATTATTTTGAACATAAAATTGAACATAAATTTTATAATCTGAAAAATCTATTACTACTTATGGTTGGAGCAGTTTTGGGGATTACTATAGAGGTGAGTATTACATATTTTGAAGGAATCAGAAACGGAGGATTTAACCAAAATTATGTACAGGTTTTTGACTACATCATAGCTTTTACTATGTTTGTTGGAAGCAAAATGTTATTTGAAAAGTATCATGCATCAGAGAAAGTGGAAAAGATTATTACCAATGTAGGAGCTGTTACTTTTGGGGTATATTTACTGGATCCATTATTTAGAAAAGCATTTGGAGGGATTATTATGAATCAGATTTTGGCATGTATACCCCCAATTATTTCTTCTTTTATTTATTGTATTATTAGTATGATAGTGTGTGGTAGTATAGTTTTTATTTTAAGAAAAAATAAAATGATTCGGAAGATTATATAATTACTTTTCGTTCCGGTTGTTCATCCACCCCATTATAAAAGATAATGAATTTCGGTGTAGGGAGCATAATCCGCTTGGTGGAATAAATAATTACTGGTCGTGGGGACAGCAACAGTGATGTTTTTATGTTAAATTCTTATTATTACACACGATACCGGACATCTTTACGAAATCATCTACAGAGTCAGCCTTTGCCGCCAATTTATTCCATTCCTTTAATGTGTCCGGGTTGGTTTCAGATAGGATTTTTACCTTTATATGTTCTGGTGTATTTCCAAGTTCTTCCAAAAGTTCCAGTATCGATTCTTTCCATGAGTTTAAGCCACGCTCCATACCTTGTGCCAGGCCACGCTCCATGCCCTGTGTCAGGCCATCCTCAAAGCCCTCCTGCCTTAAGAATTTTTTATGCTTTTCTTCATCATACTCAAATATACTCATCT
>JAFSDJ010000007.1 GCA_017436305.1 Lachnospiraceae bacterium | reverse complement strand
TTCCTAAATCAGCCTGAGTAATAGGGGTGTCTGTTAAAAGGCTGTATAGCCCAAACCACCCAAAGGTAAGGACGAAGGAAATAAGCAGGGTAATCAACAGACAGCTGTACTTTGCCAATGCATGGCGAAAGGGTGTTGCCGGACAGGCAGTGCGAAAACGTCTCCAAATTATATTTTCATCGTTAGGCGCAGCATCTGAAGCACCACCGAAAAAGAAGGCTGCCGTGTAGGCGGGCATATACTTAATTGCCATATTAATAGCGGATTGTGTTTCTACATCCATCACATGTCCGTAGCGGTTTAAATTGCCGCATTTGTAGCTGAGCAGTGCCAGTAAACCAACCGCAGCCACAGAAAAATAAGCATATAAATTGTAACCATAATTTTTCCTTGCAACATAAAATTCACGAAACAGCAATCCTGTGAATAATCCTTTTTTCATTACGACCACTCCTTTTTCTCCTTGTTTACATAAAACAGCATGATTTCTTCAAGATTAGTATTTTCGATGAGTAGTCCGGAATACTTTTGTTTGCAGGCTGCCCTGTCAGAAACCATGAAATCCACGCCGTAGTCACCTATGCGGGCACTGATGTAGTCACTTGGATGGATTTCTTTGAAATCCTCCTTGCTGCATTTAGACAGACCGTGACTTTCCAGAATTTCGTCCTTGTAGCCTGTTAGCAGAATCTTGCCATTGTGAATAAAGGTTATGGAGTCTGCAATTTTATCCAGGTCACTGGTAATGTGGGAGGACATGAGGATGCTGTTATTCTCGTCGTTTAGAAATTCTCTGAAAATATCAAGAATTTCGTTGCGCACTACCGGATCTAAGCCCGTGGTGGCTTCGTCCATGATTAAGAGCCTGGCACCATGGGACAGGGCAGTAGCAATCTGCAGTTTCATTTTCATACCCTTGGAAAATTTGCTGATTTTTTTCTTTAAGGGCAGGTGGAAACGCTCCAAATAGGCATAGTACTGTTCCTTGTTCCAGTTGCCATACAGACCTTCAAACATAATACCCAGAGTCTTGGCGGTAAAACCATCATAAAAAGGCAGCTCATCAAAGACTGCAGCAATCTGCTCCTTGATGGCGTACTCATTTTCATATATGTCCATGCCTAACATGTGGATGGTGCCGTTATCAATTTTAGTAATATTTAACAGGGCACGGATGGTGGTGGTTTTGCCGGCACCATTTTGACCGATAAAACCCATAATGCTTCCTTTAGGTACATTAAAGCTGATATTGTCTAAGGTAAAACCGTCATATTTCTTGGTAAGATTACTGATTTCTATAGCGTTATCATAATCCTTCATCTGTTTCTCCTCCATAAACGAGCTCCAATAATTCCTTCATATCTTCTAAAGAAAGACCACACATCTGCGCCTTCTGGCAAGCTTTTGCCAGAAGTTCTTCTGTCTGTTGAAGGACTTCCTCCCGAAGGAAATCGGAGTTTTGTTTTTTTACATAGCAGCCCTTGGAGGCGATGGTTTCGATATAACCGGCTCGTTCCAGCTCCTCGTAGGCACGCTTGGTAGTGATTACACTGATTCGTAGCTTCGTAGCTAGTAAGCGCATGGAAGGAAGGGCATCCCCTGCCGCTAGCTTACCGCTAATAATCTGAGCCTTTATCTGCGTAATAATCTGCTGATAAATGGGCTCGTCGGATGTGCTGCTTAATATAATGTCCATGGTACACCTCTTGTTATTCTGTATATATACGGTATACACAGAATAGCATGGATATATATAGATGTCAAGAGGATAAGCAAGTCTTTTAGAATTTAGCAAATGATAAAGTGTTGATAGAATATATAGAATTGATGTGATAAAATAAAAAATACTTAGTGAACTAATCAGCTAATGTAACAGAGTGTAGCTAAAACTCTGAAAACACAAAAAAAGCAAAAACCCAAGGTTTTCGCTTTTAAACGATAGTAGCGAGAGAGGGATTTGAACCCCCGACACCACGGGTATGAACCGTGTGCTCTAGCCAACTGAGCTATCTCGCCATAATCAAATATTTAATTGGTAGTGGGACCTACAGGGCTCGAACCTGTGACCCCCTGCTTGTAAGGCAGGTGCTCTCCCAGCTGAGCTAAGATCCCACAGTGTAACGGGCTGTCCTCAACCCGCTCTGCTAGTATACAATTAATTAGGGGTAGTTGTCAATAGAAAAATACAAATTTTTCTAAAAAACTTTATTGAGAAAGATTATATACCAATTTTACATTAATTTTATTATATACACAAAAAAATATGATATACTATTACGAAACGGAACATATGAAATAAAATATTACACCAGTTAAGTTGTATTATAAGATGTAATTAAGGAAGAAATCTGGATTTTAGAAAAATAATGGAAAATAAGGAGACTAAACAATGCGAGTAGGAATGGGATATGATGTACACAAATTAGTAGAAGGCAGAAAACTGATTATAGGCGGAGTGGAAATCCCTTATGAGAAAGGACTTTTAGGACATTCTGATGCAGACGTACTTTTACATGCCATATCAGATGCGCTTCTTGGTGCAGCGGCTTTGGGAGATATTGGAAAGCATTTTCCTGACACAGACCCGGCTTACAAGGGTGCAGACAGTCTTGTGCTTCTTGAAAAAGTAGGAGAATTACTTGCTGAAAATATGTTTTACGTAGAAAATATTGATGCTACAATTATTGCGCAAAAACCTAAAATGCGCCCATATATTGATGAAATGCGAAAAAATATAGCAGGTGCTCTTGGAATTTTAGTGGAACAGGTAAATGTAAAAGCTACCACAGAGGAAGGACTTGGCTTTACCGGAACTGGAGAAGGTATTTCCTCTCAAGCAATCTGCATGCTTACAAGCCCTGTAAATCTGGTGGCTGAGGATGTTACAAACCGGACAGAAAAAAGCTGTGAGGGATGTAACGGATGCCCGCATAGTAGTTGAAGTGAGTCTTAGTGATGCAAAGTGGTTTATGTTTGCAAGCAGTACGAGCAATATTTTTGAAAGTCAGAGTAAACTTGTGGACTATATGTATTTTGCATTTGATGTAAATAATTTCAAAAATGAATATAACTTTCCGATTTGCTTTATTCAGGGTAGTCATGATTGGATAACTCCTACGGATTTGGTTAAGGATTACTACAAAAAATTAAACAGTTTCTTGAAAGCATACAAATTCGGAATGAGTTATGATAAAAACTTTTGTTACCGTTATCTTATGTATATAGTGTAATGGCATGTTTGTGAAGTAAAACTGTGGAGAAAAAACGATGCTATAAAGGACACAATATTTTTTTAAATCTATTGACAAACCGCACCCTTTCCCGTATTCTGAATATAGTATTAATAAGAAAACAAAATTTATATATCATAAAGGCTAAGAACAGAAAGAGTACATGTTGGAAATATGAAAGAGAGAGATTGTCACCGGCTGAAAGCAATCTTCATAGGAACAGCGTGGAAGTGCGTCTGTGAGCCGATTTTGTGAAAGACATAGAATGTTTACTAGCAAAATACGTATTCCGCGTTAAGGATTCAAGGGAGGGAGCAATCCTTTAGTAGAGTGGAACCGCGGAAATTTTCGTCTCTAAATAATAGAGGCGATTTTTTTATGCCTTTCCCCTATCCCTTGAAATAAGGCGACTACAATTTCATTGGCTTTAGACCATGGAGTAAGGCCGTCAGTCAGGAGGCGATTTTATGGGCATGATAAAGAGGATAAGAGAAGAAATTGCCATTATTAAAGAACGTGATCCAGCCATCCATTCCTCAATGGAGGTATTTTTATACCCCAGTTTTAAGGTTATGTTACATTATCGGCTGGCACATAAACTATATGAGAATAAACACTATTTTCTTGCAAGATGGGTTTCACAAAGAGGAGTCAGAAAAACCGGAATAGAAATCCATCCGGGAGCTAAGATTGGAAAAGGTTTTTTTATTGATCACGGCAACGGGGTAATTATTGGAGAAACTGCAGTGGTAGGAGATAACGTAACTCTGTTTCAGGGAGTTACTCTTGGCGGAACAGGAAAAGAGCAGGGAAAAAGACATCCTACCATTGGTAATAATGTAATGATTAGCGCAGGTGCCAAGGTGCTTGGCTCCTTTAAAGTAGGAGACAATTCCAAAATAGGTGCCGGAAGCGTAGTACTGGAAGAAGTACCGCCAAACTCTACTGTAGTAGGTGTGCCGGGGCGTGTGGTAAAGCGTAATAATCAGGCATTGCCAAGGGAGGATTTGGACCAATTTTTACCGGACCCTGTAAAAGAAGATATTTCTGCGTTGCAATATGCTAACTCCTGCTTAACTAATCGTTTGATTGAACTGGAAAATGAATTAAAGGAATTAAAAAGAAATCAAAGCAGAGACAGTGAAATATAACAGAAGCAGAGCAGGTTGCAAAACAGAAAGCAATTGATATAGATTAAGTCATGAGCAGTAATAGTTAAACCGCGGAAAAATGGAGGAAAAACAATGAAAATTTATAACACACTATCGAAACAAAAAGAAGAATTTGTGCCAATCGAACCGGGAAAGGTGCGCATGTATGTATGCGGACCTACTGTATATAATTTAATTCACATTGGAAACGCAAGACCTATGATTGTATTTGATACAGTACGCCGTTACATGGAGCATAAGGGCTATGAAGTAAATTACGTTTCCAACTTTACAGATGTAGACGACAAAATTATCAAAGCAGCCATTGAAGAGGGTGTAGATGCTTCTGTTATTTCAGAACGTTACATTGCAGAGTGCAAAAAAGATATGGAAGCATTAAATGTAAAACCTGCCACAACCCATCCTTTAGCTACTCAGGAAATTTGCGGTATGCTTGACATGATTAACACCCTGATTGAAAAAGGCCATGCTTACAAGGTAGAAGATGGAACTGTTTATTTTAGAACAAGAAGCTTTAAAGAGTATGGAAAATTATCCCATAAAAATCTGGATGATTTACAGGGAGGAAATCGTTCTCTGTTAGTAACCGGTGCAGACCAGAAAGAGGATTCCTTGGACTTCGTTTTGTGGAAACCTAAAAAAGAAGGTGAACCTTACTGGGAGTCTCCATGGTGCGATGGCCGTCCGGGCTGGCACATTGAATGTTCTGTTATGAGTAAAAAATATTTAGGAGATGAAATCGACATTCATGCAGGAGGAGAGGATTTAGTATTCCCGCATCATGAAAATGAAATTGCCCAGTCAGAGGCAGCTAACGGAAAAACCTTTGCCAGATACTGGATGCACAATGCTTTCTTAAATATTGATAATAAGAAAATGAGTAAATCTCTTGGAAATTTCTTTACTGTAAGAGATATTTCCGAAAAATATGATTTGCAGGTACTTCGTTTCTTTATGCTGTCAGCTCATTACAGAAGTCAGTTGAATTTCAGTGCTGATTTAATGGAAGCAGCGAAAAACGGGCTTGACCGTATTTTAACAAGTGTAGAAAATTTAAAATATTTACAGGAAAATGCTAAAAAAGAGACCCTGTCTGAAGAAGAAAGAGCGCTTCTTACAGAAGCAAAGAGCTTTGAAGTAAAATTTGATGAAGCAATGGATGATGATTTCAACACAGCAGATGCCATTTCCGCCATTTTTGAACTGGTAAAATTTGCTAATACCAAAACCTCGGCAGAAAGTTCTAAAGAATTTTTACAGGGTTTATTAGATGAAATCCGCCTTTTTTCTGATATTTGCGGTTTAATCGTAGATAAAAAAGAAGAAATGTTAGATGGCGAAATCGAAGCACTCATCGAAGAAAGACAAACAGCCAGAAAAGAAAAGAATTTTGCAAGAGCAGATGAAATCAGAGACTTATTGTTAGAAAAGGGTATTGTTTTAAAAGATACCCGCGAAGGAGTAAAATGGACCAGAGCTTAACAATATTAGATCAGATAAAAAAAGAATTTCCATGTAAAGAGGTGGATGTGAAAACCTATTCACCTCTTACACTGGCGTTTATCGGGGACTGTGTATACGATTTAATTATCCGTACTATGGTTGTGGAAACAGGAAACCGGGCGGCAAGTGATCTTCATAAGAAGACAAGCAGTTATGTAAAGGCTTCTGCCCAGGCATTTATGATTGAGGCTTTGCAGGAGGAACTTACAGAGGAAGAACAGGCAGTGTATCGAAGAGGTAGAAATGCCAAATCCTATACTACAGCCAAAAACGCGTCTGTAGGAGATTACAGAAAAGCTACCGGTTTTGAAGCGCTAGTTGGATATTTGTACCTGTCAAACCGCATAGACCGGGTTTTAGAAATTGTAAGACTTGGTGTGGAAGCAATTAATCACGCGTCAAAAGTTAAATAGTATACAAAGTCAGGGAACACACTAAAATCAATAGCAAGTATCCGTTTATATTTGCATAAAGTAAGATGGAGAATGATAAAATACTTAAAACAATCAGAAAAGTTATAAAAATCAGGAGCAGACTATGGGATATACAGAGTTTACAATCGAAGGAAGAAATGCAGTTATTGAGGCGTATCGATCAGGAAAACCAATAGACAAAGTCTTTATTTTAGATGGTTGTCAGGATGGGCCGATTATGACTATAAAAAGAGAAGCAAAAAAGCATGGCACACTAATAAAATTTGTGGAAAAAGAACGATTAGATCAGATGTCAGAAACAAAGAAGCATCAAGGTGTCATTGCTTATGCAGCTGCTTATGAATATGCCCAGGTGGAAGAACTTTTACAGGTCGCAAAAGACAAGGGTGAGCCACCATTTTTATTTTTACTGGATAACATAGAAGACCCCCATAACTTAGGTGCTATTATCCGTACCGCCAATCTGGCAGGAGCTCATGGTGTAATTATTCCTAAAAACAGGGCAGTAGGTCTTACCGCAACAGTAGCAAGAACTTCTGCAGGTGCATTAAATTACACAAAAGTAGCCAAGGTTACCAATATTTCTAAAACTATGGAAGACTTGAAAAAAGAAGGCATGTGGTTTGTATGTGGTGATATGGATGGCACCAAAATGTATGATCTAGACTTAAAGGGCTCCATTGGTCTTGTAATTGGTAATGAAGGAGCGGGAGTCAGCAGACTTGTAAAAGAAAAATGCGATTTTGTAGCATCCATTCCTATGAAGGGGGATATTGATTCGCTAAATGCTTCTGTGGCAGCAGGGGTTTTAGCTTATGAAATTGTACGTCAGAGAATGATGTAATGCAGGCATCAAGTTTTGTGATTTTTATTGGATATAATTGGATAAGAAATATAATAAGTTAGCATATGCTAACTGTATTCAGGGAGAAATATGTATAAAGACTATGACAACATATCGGACGAAGAGTTAATTCTTCGTCTGCGGGAAGGCGAAGAATCTATAACTGATTATATTATGGACAAATATAAAAATCTGGTAAGAAGTAAGGCGAAATCCATGTATATTCTTGGCGCAGATAATGAGGATCTGATTCAGGAAGGCATGATTGGTCTGTTTAAGGCAATCAGAGATTTTGACAGTGGCAGGGATGCAAGCTTTTATACTTTTGCTGATTTATGTATATCAAGGCAAATCTATACGGCAGTGAAAGCTTCCGGCAGACAAAAGCATATGCCTTTAAACACCTATATTTCATTATACAGTAATATGGCTGATGAGGATGGAGAAAAGGGCGGAAATGAAGTAAGCCTGGTAAATGCCCTTTCTTCCAAAGATGAGCAAAATCCTGAGGAACTTTTAATCGACAGAGAAAATGTGGAAGATATTGAAAGAGTTATTGAAAGTCAGTTAAGTGTTTTTGAAAAACAAGTACTGGATTTGTACATAACGGGAATGAGTTATTCCCAGATTGCCAAGGTTCTTGGGAAAGATGAAAAGTCCACAGATAATGCGCTTCAAAGAATAAAAGGAAAACTTCGGAAAGTTTTAGGAAAAGATTGTTGATTACTGGAAAAATAGGGAAAAGTGTGCTATAATATTTAAAAATTTGTGTTAGCAGGGTAAACTAAAAAATATGTAAAGGAGAGTTCATATGGACAACAGATTAGAAATCAAATTAAAAATTTACAAGGAGTTAAAGGTTGCATTTCAAACTGTAGATGAGCAGATTAAAGAAGCACAGTTTGAAAAAGAAGAATTAGAAATCAAAAAGGAATTATACGAAACCTGTATTAATGAAGACTTAGCAGCAGAAGATGGCGAAGTTGTAAAGAAACATTTAAAAGAAAATGAGGCAGCCATTAAGGAATGTGATAAAAAGATTGATAACTTAATGCAGGAAAGAAATGCATATCGCATTGAAATTGAAGCGTACGAGCAGTTTATGAGAGATGTTTAAAAAGAAAAGTACATAGAATGATTGCCACTGGTTTAGGGTGACAGTAGCGAATATTTAGACGGTCTGAACGGTAAATGTTCAGACCGTTTGTTGTTGCCAAAGTTTTCAACGAATACTTAACAAAAAAATGACTTTAAAGCCTTACAGACCTTAAAGTCATTAAAAAAGCTAGCGACGGGAATCGAACCCGTGACCTCCTCACTACCAATGAGGTGCGCTACCGACTGTGCCACGCCAGCTTGGTTATAATGCTTTCAAGAGGAACTGCCAGTGGCAGAACCTAGAGATGAGACATTCACCGTAGGCTATTGTAGCATAGTGAGAATTATTTTGTCAATGTTTTTTTTGCTGTTTACTTGACATAAAGATAAAGTATATGTTACTGTTCAATCAGCAACAAGTATATTATAATTAACACAAGAAACATTACTAACTTAAGAAATATTTAAAAAATTCTATATCCTTTTCCTAAATTTTGTATGGTTTAATCAATTTGCACGTACAAAGGAAAAGAGAAAGAAGGGGGAAAATATGATTTATTTAATTGTACTTGTGGTGCTTGCTACACTGGTAGGTGTTGTTCATACAAGAGTGTTAAGAGACAGAGAACATGATATTAGTGCCGGTATGGCAAAAAAACATTTTGAAGAGCTTGGAATGGATATAGAGCAAAAAAAGTGGGATTCTTAAAAAAACGAAGGAGAATAATATGAAAAGAAAACAAATGGCAGCAATTTTACTTGTAATGAGTATGGCATTAGCAGCCGGATGTGGTAATACCGCACAAAATGAAGATACACAGATGGAGCAGATTGAAAATATTCAGGTAGTAGCAGGACAATCTGACGAAGAGACTCAGGCAAAAGAAGACCAGATGGACAATAGCCGGACAGAAGGTGAGTCTTCTGAAACAGGGGAAAGCAACCAGTCAGAAGAAAGCGGAAATACGACACCTTATACATGGAATGAAATAACCCTTTCTATTCCAAATGACTGGGAAGGTAAATATCATGTAGAGGAAGATGATCAGGGTGTATCCTTTATACAGACCGCTTCTGACGAAAAGGAAGAAGGAATGGGCTTCTTATGTGGTATTTATAAAGAAACAGGCAATATGAGTAGCTTAAATATGGCAGGTGCAACAATCCTTGCTTATACATCAGATACTACATATTATATGGTTGAACCTACAGATGTATGTTACTATTATGATGATGAAGAAATTGCCGCAGAGTATCAGCAAATGTATAAGTCTATTGCAAGTGTTGGAGCATCTCTAAAAATTAATAAAGAGGATGCTAAATACAATCCGGAAGAATTTATTTTTCCATTAAGTAGTACTAGTAGATTAACCAATGAGTGTTTAATAAATTATTCTGATAATGAACTTAGAATTGCAAGAAATGAAATCTATGCCAGATATGGAAGACAGTTTAATGATGTATGGTTGCAAAATTATTTTAATTCCTGTAGCTGGTATGAGGGAACAAAAGCGTCCGATGAATTCGATGAGAGCATTTTAAATGAAATTGAAAAGGATAATTTAGCGACTATTAAAAAAGCGGAAGCGGATTATAAAAAAGAACACCCTTACCCAAAACTATCCGATAAGTCGATGGAGGCCAAGGAAGATTTAGATGGAGATGGAATCGAGGATACAATAGGCTATTCTTTTACAGAATCAGACGAGGGATGCAAGGCTGTTTTAAATATTAATGGAACGGACTTTTCTTTAGAAGATTATGGCGTTTATATGATGACACCATATACGGAATGTTTTGCAATAACCGATATCGACTCTTACTATGAAGGATTGGAAATTGCTATTATGGATGAGGGGCCAAGTTATGATCCTGTAACATATTTCTTTACCTATGATGGAGAACTCCACTATATAGGAAGTGTGGGAGGATTTCCATTTATGGAGATCGATGGCTACAATGGATTTGCCTTTGAAGGCATGGTAAAAGGTATAAAAAGAGTTGATTTAATTCATTACTGCTATGGCTACAGTTACTGGCGTTATGACTATGAAGGTAAAGAGCTTGTAGATGAAGAACAGATAATCTATCAGTTGGTTCCGGAAGCAGCTCATGAGCTATATGAAGACTTACCGGTTTATGCTGATATGGACGTAAACTCTGCCAAAACCACAATCCCAGCCCAGAAACAAGTATTCATCCAGGAATCAGACGGAAAAGAATGGATTTTCGTAAAAGGCAAGGACGGAAGCTGTGGTTATGTTCACATCGTAGATTATAAAATTGCTGACCTTTCAAAAGAACCTACAGAGGTATTTTCCGATGTGGTTTTAGCAGACTAGTATTTGCATTAGGGAAAAGTTATAAATAATCGAAAAAAGTTTTTTGAAAATTATTAAATTTCCATTTTATGTCTTTTTAATTTGGTAAATATTACCGATATAAAAGATGAGGAGTACCCTCATTACTATTCATACTGTAATCCGCGAGCAACAAGGCATTCCTTAAAGCCTTTGCTCTGCGGGTTACTTTTTTATAAAGCATAAAGTCGTTACTGCATTGTACAAATTTTCGGTTTTCTAAATATAGGATTTATGCTAAACTATACATAGTAAATTTGTGTATTGTTACTGGTCATGGGGGAACAGTAATGTTGTTAATGAAGTGTGAATAGTAACAACAAATTGGATAACAAAATAAAAGGGGAAGTACTGTGCAAATAAGAGAGATAAATGGCGGCTACCGTTACATGCCTCCTCAGGAAGTGGAAAAATCACTGGAGGAATATGGAAGCTGTTTAAAAGTGCTTAGAGAAAGTTTTCAAAAAAAGGAAGAAGAAAAATATCTTACTTTTGCAAAGGGAATGAAAGTTTTGATTATTGAAGAGAATATAGCTTGGCAGAAGTTGATTTCTGCCTGCCTTAGAACATGGGAAATTAAAAGTATCAGTGTCAGAAGTGGTAAAGAGGCCCACATGTATGTGAAAGAAAATACCTGTGATCTGATTTTAGTTGACCAGATACTACCGGATGTGGAAGGCGTGGAGCTTGTTCAGAAAATAAAGAAACATCACAGAAAGCAGGAACCATTACCACCTATTGTTATGATGGTTTCTTACGAAATTCCGCAGCTTGATAAAATATTAAAAGAAAACGAAATTTCTGACTATATGATAAAACCTGTAGATGTAAGACAAATAGAAAGAGTTATTTTAAATTGCCAGAAAAATGAGGAAATCAAGGAAGAAGCATAAATGAGGAATATGTAATGAAGCAGAGAAAATTAGAAGCAATGTTCTACAGCCTGTTGTCAGTATGTGCATTTGTAGTGCTGGCAGCAGGATATTTGTATGGACAGGAAATGAAATATGAAGAGTTTGTAACAGGGCTAACCACATGGTCCGGTTATCCCAAAAAAGCAGATATGCAGGTGGTGCAACTATTTTTGTTGGGAACACCGGCTTGCTTTTTTTTATTTCAGTGGATTTTAAAAAAAGGAGAGTCTTTTTTAGAAGAACAAAAGAAAGTATTTCAGTTTTTGAAAATTGCCTATGTAATTTGGGTATTTTCTGTTTTTGCAGGAGGAACACTGTGGAAAGAGCTGGGACTGTTGTATATTTTCAGTGTAATAGTGTTTTTTGCATTGGGGAAAAAGATACGGACAAAAGAATATAAAAATACCTTATGTGTATGCTTGTTTTCTTATTTGAGTGTGATTGCAGCATTAGAAGGGACTACCTTGGTTTTTGCTTCTTTTGAACAAAGACTGTTGTTCCAAAAAGCAGCATACATTTTGCAGATTTTATCTCTTGTAGTGCCCATAGTTTATATGGTTTTTGTACGAAAACAAAAAGAAGAGGCAGCGAAAAAGCTATTTGCAGGTTCCAAATTGCTACTGCCCATGGCGTTCTTTGGATGTTTTACATTCTATTATGAAACAGAGCAGGGTGTAGTAGTTCAGCTGTTTTATTCCGGTAAATGGAAGCTTTGCTGTATTGCTATAGGTACTTTATTATTGTGCTATGAAGGGTACAGATTTTATAAGAAAAAGTATGACATTTCTGTAATAACCATAATTTGTACAGGACTCCTCCGGATTTTTACAGTACCGGATGGTATTTTGAATGTGGATTTCTTTCATATGGGAGAAATGACACTGCCTATGCAACAGTTAGTTAGCTACGGCAAATTGCCCTATTTTGATTTAGTTCCTATTCATGGAATGTGTGATTACTTTTATCAAATATGGAATTACCTGTTTTTGGATGGAACTTATTTATCCTTTAATGGTGCAATGGTAATCGGTAATATAGTATTTGTGATTTTTTATGGTGTATTGTTTTATAAAACAATAGAAAATAAACAGTTTGCCCTGCTTTTCATGTATGGATTTATTCCATTTTTTGTAGAGTTAGCAGGTATGAGATATGTATGCGTATTTGCCTTTTTCTTCCTGATGTTTTCAAAGAAGATAAAAAGTAACAGCATTACTTATTTATGGTGGTGGGTATTCTTATCCATTGTTTCCATTGGCTGGAATGCCTCTTTAGGTGGAGCAGTGGCCCTCGGCTTTATGCCGGCTGTTTTGTATAAACTAATAAAACAGGCAGCACAAGAGCTTCCTTATATGTGGAAAGAAAAGCGGAAGAAGCTGCTTATTTCTTACGGAATCCTTTTTGTAATAGGTATTAGCTTTATTCCTTTGTTTTTACAGATTGTTATATATTTAAAAGAAAATACAGGTACTACTTTATATGTAAATGGTATGGAAATGCTTGAGGATGTTGAAAATGCTGCTTCCTATTTCATACCAGGATTACTAAACAGCCAGGGTACTTTCTTTTTAAAAGCCTTTTGCGTGCTTGGTGCCATCGGTATTTGTTTATACTATTCTGCATATTCAGAATGTATTACGTTGCTTCTTAGTATGCTCGTTTTTATGAATTATGCGTATGTACGCTATGAAGAAGGCCTTCGTGCCAAAATACTTGGTATTTTCTTTTTGCTTTTAACCTTATTATTTGTTATGAAAGAAAGTATGACAAAGGAAAAAGCCGGGGGGAAAACAGCATATTTATTTTTACTTGGCTTTTTACTTATATCGGTGAATGATAGTATTTTGCTAGAAAAAGAACAGATTTTACCTTACGGGCAGATTCCTGACTCCATAGAAACTACCATCGCTGAAAAAACGCAGGAAGATGCTATTGCGTATATATCCAAGGAACAGACCGGTATGGAAAACATTGGAACCGGTTTTATTAGAGGAAGTACCTTACAGAGTCTTCAAAATATAAATCATGTGCTATCCCAGGCACTTGAGGGAGAAAAGGAATATTTGGACTTAACAAATGGCATTGCCCAAACTGTTATTTTAAACGGCGAAAATGCCATGACCTATACCTCCGGATATAATATTAGCAACGACTTACTAAATGAAAATGCAATTGCTCAGTTAGAAGAAAATCCGCCTAAGCTTATTTTAGTTGCTCCTTATATTAAGCTGGATGATGTACCATTAAGCCTTCGGTCTATGAAATTGTATGAGCATATTTTAAATAAGGGATATGAACCTTATCAGTATGAAAATGTGATTTATATGATAAAAGGAGAAAATAAAGTGGAAGGCAGTCAGGATGGAAGAGAGGCTTTTGCCAATCTTATGCATAGAGAATACTTAGCATTTCTTCCGGCTGTGTGGGCAGATGCAAAAAGCGTGAAGGAACTTGAAAAAATAGACCTTCCATATATTGCTACGGATACAGAAGAGGGCATTGAAATTTCCTTTAAAGAAAATACAAATGGAAAAGAAGTTTCTTATATAATGATATCTATAAAGGAAGAGGCTCTTCACAAGTTTTCAAAAGAGGAAAGAATGGCACTTAAGTTTGGTGAACATTCTTTTGAATTTGATATAGTGGATAATCAATATTTAATCCCTGTTGGTTCCAGTCCATTTTGGAAATGGCAGGAGAGTCTTTCACAAATGATTGTTAGTCAGGAAATGGGACTTATAAAAGAAGATGTGGAAATTGTTTTTTATAGAATAAAAACTGATTAGAAATTAAAAGCAGATAAAAAATGTACCTCTGTCGCAATTGACGGAGGTACATTTTTATGCAATTTTTGATTTAAGGAGTAATCAGTTGTTGTTGCGGTTGTTGTTGCTGCTG
>JAFSDJ010000060.1 GCA_017436305.1 Lachnospiraceae bacterium | reverse complement strand
TTCTTTAGGCTACAATCAACAGCGGCACAAACGAAAAAGCAGTCTTGCAATATTTAGAAAAACTGCCCTTTCGTTTGTGCTGCGTTTGATTTTGCCAAAGTGAACAAAGTAAGCGTCATCGAAGCCGGTATGTATGGGCTTTCAATTTTTACCCTTTTTCGAAATGTAATAGTTATGTTATTACATCTGGAATCTCATTTCAAAATCAACGCACGTCAAAAAGACCTCATTTCTGAGGCTTCCTAAAAGATATGAATTTCACATTTTAAATTCGTAAAGGTATTCTTTGCTGTGGTTTTCCAAGATGTCCTCCACAGCATTTACATACAGTAATCTTAATGCCATACAGGGTTTCAAGTATTTGTGGTGTTTCCATATTTTTAAATCGTGAAAGATACTGTTTGCAGCCAAGAAGATTCCGGCATAATGTCAGATGCTTGTTTTTGCTTCTGGTACACAGCAATCCGTAATGTCTGATTCTGACAAAGCGTTTTGGTGGTACATGCATAAGAAATCTGCGGATGAATTCAACTCCGGAAACCGTATGCTCCTTCCATCTGCCTTTTTCACGATAATCTTTTACATAATAACTGACAGTATTTTCGTCCATACGGATGAGTCTGTGATTGCTGATGGCAATCCTGTGTGTATATTTTCCAAGATAGTTAATCACAGACTGTGCACCATTAAAAGTTTTCTTACAATGAGGTATCCAGTCCTTTTTATAACAGAGATCCAACAGTTCTTTAAAAGTGTAGTGATTCCGGTATTTTTCACTGCTTCCATGGAATTGGAGCTTATTATTTTCCCACAGCATTTTAAGTTCGTCCAGATATTTACCACGAAACAGTTTTGATAATACGTTTACCGGAAGAAAGAATTCTTTTCCTTTATCTTTCCACTGATTTTTAGTGGTTAATCCGCCGCCAAGCAGAATGACATGGATATGCGGGTGGTAATTCATTTCCGAACCCCAGGTATGCAGAACACAAATATAGCCTACTTTTGCCCCAAGATGTTTGGAATCTGCGGTAAGTTCATTGATCGTGGATGATACAGAATGGTACATCACATCATAAAGAAGCTGCTGGTTGCTGTAAATCAAAGGATTTAATTCCTGTGGGAGAGTAAATACTACGTGAAAATAAGGTGCATCCAGTACGTCTTCACGGCGTTTGTCCATCCATTTTTCTTTCGGCAGTGCCTGACACATGGGACAGCATCTGTTACGGCAGGAATTATAGTGAATCTGAGGGTGACCACAGTTTTCGCAGATACTTACATTGGCACCATAGGATCCGGTCTTACAGTTGATAATACAGTGGGCAACACCTGCCTGCCCGGGAGAGGGATTATATTTTTCAAGATATTTTGGATAAAAATGAAGGAAAATATCTTGTATAGTAGGCTTATTCATTGGCGGCACCTGTATTCTTGTCAAAAGGACTTTTAACACCAAGCAAAGCTTTATTGCTTATATGAAGATATATTTCTGTGGATTTAGGAGAACGATGTCCTAATAAGGTTTGAATATATCTTATGTCAACACCGTCTTCTAAAAGATGTGTAGCAAAGCTGTGTCTTAGACAGTGTGAGTGGACATCTTTCGGTAAGCCGGCTCGTTTCACTGATTTACGCATTTCTAATCCTGTGGCAGATGGCGTGAGATATTCACCTGTCCATTGATTAGGAAATAGAATCCCTCTGGGTTTACCGCATTTAAACCAATACTCTGTAAGAATGTCGAGGGCTCTTTTGGATAACAGAGCATAACGTGCGGTATGAGTTTTTGAATTATGAATATAGATCTGCATATTTGTCCGGGAAATATCATCGTAATTAAGATGTATTACCTCTGATACACGTAGTCCGGATGAATACATGATTGCAAACATAGCCTTATATTTTAAGTTTGGTGTGGCATCAAGTAATTTTTCTATTTCAGCACGAGTAAGAACTCTTGGAATGGCATAGTCATTGATTGCTCTTGGAACCAGGTTATCATCCCAAAGTTTTCCTAAGACACGTTTGTAGAAAAAAACCAAAGCACCATTTTTATTATTAAGAGTAGATGCTTTATCACCTTTGTTTTTTAGATATAAGAGGAAGTCTCTTGCATCTTCGCAAGTAAGTTTATCAGGATGTTTATTGATAAATTTCAAGAAATCCCTAACATTGTTTTGGTAAGTGCGAATAGTGCCCGGTTTTAAATTTCTAAGCTTGCCGACATCTTCGATTTTATTAATATATGATTCGTACATAAAATAACCTCCATGATTTAAAAGTAGTAATGATAACAGTAACTACCTATCATGGAGGTGCATTAGCAAAATAAAACTGCTTGTGAAAGCAGCCGGAAAATGATATTCTTTTCATAGGCAGTGTATCTTCTTTTGTATTTTGTTTTGTGTGGTAACTTAACAATAGATACTTTTTAAAGAGGAATCAACTGCCTTTTTTAGAAAGAATAGAAAAACTGCGCCATAGCCTTGGCAGGCCATCGCGCAGCGATTTTGTTCAATTTGAAGTTGATGGTGCTTATAAAACGAAAAATCAAAGAAATTTGACAATAATGAAAGGATG
>JAFSDJ010000059.1 GCA_017436305.1 Lachnospiraceae bacterium | reverse complement strand
ACATAGGACTTGCATTATTTACAAAACTAAGAAGATACTGCCCTTCCTCTTTGGAAATTTCATTGTGCTTTACTAAATCTGCACAGGCTTTTGCACCCATAGGAAAGCCGGATATGAATCCGATAAAAATGGGATAACATCCAGATGTGGAACAGCCAAAAAGTCTGCAAAAAATGGGTGATAGCATAGGTGTAAAAGATGAAATTAACCCCAATCTTAGAATAAATCCTGAAACAAAAAGAAAAGGGAAAAGAGAAGGGATTACTGTCCGAAACCATAAATATAGTCCATTTTTTGCTCCTAGAAAGCTTACATCCGGAAAAATAAAAAAAGAGAATAATAAAAAAAATAATAGAACGGAAATCATTTTTTTTGATAGCATATGGGAGAAAACACCCTTTCTAAAGCCTATTAATAACAATAAAATTTTATTATTGATATGACTATTATATGTTAAAAAAACTAGGCTATTCATAAGGTTGCAGGTTGTTTTAAAACATAATATAATCCCATCTTTGACAGTTTGTTAAAAATAAAATCGCTGTAAACCCAGTAAATATGGGCACTACAGCGTTTTTTTTCTCTGTCACGGACTATAGTAATTTATTCTTTTCCTTTACTTTTTTTCTGAATTGTTTTCATCTGACTTTTTGTTATGAATTGATAGTCTGTGCGGAAACCACAGGTCTCATGCAAATCATCAGTGATTTTTAGTCGTTTATATAATGGGATAAACCCCTGTTCCTGTATTTGAGCAAAGTTCATTGATTTTAAAGTGTCCAGGATTTCTTCGCAGGTATACTTATAATCCAGTTTCTTTTCCAGAACACGATAGGATAACAATGCTAAAAAACAAATGAGGAAGTGTGCTTTGATTCTGTTTTCATCCTGTAGATAAACAGGTCTTGCGGAAAAATCAGTTTTCATAATCCGAAAGCATTCTTCAATCTGCCATCTTCCTTCACTGACTTTAAGGATATCACTTACATCGTCATCCAGAAGGTCAGTACATACAGCATATAAGCCGTCGTACTGTGCTTCATCTGCTATCTTGTTTTTATCAAGAAAGCTATGTGTTTTTGCTATTTCACCATCATCGGTAACGGCAACAGACCCTATAAATCTTGCCGGATCATTTGGATTCTTACGTTGTTTTTTTGTATTTCCTGAAGCAAGCATTTTTTCTGCACGTTCTACCTGTTTTTCGCGTATTGTTTTCTGGTAGCGTGCATACTTTGGGGAATAAGTTACAATTAGTCTCTGATGAAGTTTTTTTGGTGTATAAGGTTCATCTTTATAATACAGATTTGTATCATCATCAGATAATGTTGTGATATCTACAGGCATGTCATCAGAAACCCTTTTAAAACCACTTTTGCTTAAAGCCCAAGCCTTGTCTTCAGCATTAAGTTTCTTGATAGATTGTGTTACGATAAAAGCTCTTTCTCCCATGTGGTTGTATGTACGGATGTCTTCTGAACCAAGACCGGCATCGCTGCAGTAAATGAACTTCTGACAACCGAAATCACTAATAACCTTCTGTTCTAATGGTTTTAAAGATTTCTGTTCATTTGTGTTTCCGGGGAACAAAGAGAAAGCAAGTGGAATACCATCACCATCCATAAACAACCCCATCTGAATGATTGGATTTGGGCGGTGTTCTTTGCTTTTTCCATATTTTTTATCGCCATTTTCCTGTTCAATTTCAAAGTAATAATTACTACAGTCATAATAAAGAATTTTATCGTTTCTGTTACCGATAAAATGACTGTTTTTGTAGACTTCTGCCTGAATGAGCTCACATTCATTTCCAAGAACATCCAAAGCACGATAGATATCATGAAGACCATAAGCCGGTTTTTCCATGAATTCGGAAGCAATTTTAAAGGAAGAGCGTTTGCTGGCAGGTTCTAAAACTCTGGCATAAATAAGGTCAGAGAGAATTGCGTTGATATCATATTTAAATTTATATTTGTTCTTTAATTTTCGGCATGTTTTATTCAGTTGTAAACCATAGTAAACAGACTGCAGGAACAGATAGCCGCCACGGTAGAAAGTCTGTTTATCATAATCAAGTTGTCTGTCAGCACGGAAAGTAATCTGTACAGCTTTTGCTTCTTTTTCTTTTTTATATTTTTCAGTTTCAAGTTTTACTTCGTTTTTAGCCCAGGCAAGCACATCATCTCTGGTTGGTCCATGTTCAATCAGCAGCTGATTTAAAGTGCCAAGCTTTCGAACGATGGTAGATGAAGTACTACCATTAGATTTTACATATGATTTTGCAATATAAAATGATTCAGCATTTTTTGATTTTGATATATGTAGATTCATAAGCATCCCTCCAACCTTTATTATACCACACAATAACATAAAATAACATACCAAAAAACAGAAAATTTGACACAAAAAAAGCAGGATTTACAAGCCCTGCAAGTACTTTTTTTAATATTCAACTGTCAAACTCCCGGCTATAAAATAGGTTTACCTTTTGGAACTGCTTAGTAAAATTTTTCATTGACAAGTAAATGGAAAAATTATATAATATGTAACTGTGATATGTCTAAAAATGCTTGAGCCAAAGCCCCGGTAACAGCATATATTTAGACAGAACATTGACAGTTAGTGCAAGATAATGGCACGAAGAGACAATTAAGAAGTAATTCATTTGGATATATTATAAGGAGGAAAACCAATGAAGAGTTTTATGGCTAGTCCAGCAACAATCGAG
>JAFSDJ010000058.1 GCA_017436305.1 Lachnospiraceae bacterium | reverse complement strand
CCATACACAGATACCGGGGTAACATTTCCAGTTTTTTCTCCATACACAGATACCGGGGTAACATTTCCAGTTTTTTCTCCATACACAGATACCGGGGTAACATTTCCAGTTTTTTCTCCATACACAGATACCGGGGAGGATAGCACTGTTTTCAAACACCTTGACAACGGGTGTTGTAGGTTTTGAAAACAGTGCTATCCTCCCCGGTATCGTCCTCAATTAAAAACCCCCATTCTCCCCGGTATCGTCCTCAATTAAAAAACCCCCATCCTCCCCGGTATCGTCCTCAATTAAAACCCCCCATCCTCCCCAGTATCGTCCTCAATTAAACAGTAAGCTCCCGCTTCATCCGTATCAATATCTTCTTTTCCAACCTGCTAACCTGCACCTGGCTAACCCCCAACTTCTTGGCCACCTCCACCTGAGTCTTATCCTGAAAATATCTCAAAGTTATAAGTTCCCTTTCTTTTTCATCAAGTTCATCTAAAAGCTTTGTAATCATTATGTGATTCAGCAATTTTTCTTTATCATTTTCCTTATCTGCAATCTGGTCTACTAAATAAATTTCGTTGCCATCAGACTGATATACCGGTTTGTAAATAGACTCTACCTCCGTGTTTGCCTCCATGGCAAGCACGATTTCTTCTCTGGTAAATCCTGTAGCCTCGGCTAACTCTTCCAACGTAGCATTACGCCCTTTTATATAGGAAATTTTTTCCTCTGCCTGTCGTATCTTATAGCCATTTTCTTTTAATGTTCTGGATACTTTTACTAATCCATCATCCCTTAAAAAACGCTTAATTTCTCCCATAATCAAAGGAACTGCATAGGTTGAAAACTGCACTCCGTATTCCATATCAAATTTATCAATAGCCTTTATAAGACCAATGGTACCTATCTGGAATAAATCCTCCATTTCATAACCACGATTTCCAAATCGCTTCACAATATGACGGACTAATCCTAAATTCTCCTGAATCAGTACATCTCTTGCTTCTTTATCTCCCTGTTTTGCCTGTGATATGAGATGTAAATTTTGATCCATGGCTATTCCTCATTTGCTTTCTCCGAAATATGACCGCACTGCTTTTCCATTTTCACTATGGTTCCTTTAAAAGGAGTACTTTCAACAAAAAGCTTGTCCATAAACGCCTCCATAAAAGCGAATCCCATTCCCGAGCGTTCCAATTCCGGTTTAGATGTAAATAAAGGCTCCATTGCCTGTTTTACATTTTCAATTCCAATTCCTTTATCCTTTATTTCTATAAAAAACTTGTCGCCTTCTATAGTGGAATGTATGTATATTTTAGGACTTTCATCTTCCCTTCCTTCATATCCCGGACCATAACCATGTATAATACAGTTGGTTACCGCCTCCGATACAGCAGTTTTTACATCCTCTACTTCCTCTAAAGTAGGATTTAAGGGGGTTAAAAAGGCTGCTACTGCCACTCTGGCAAATCCTTCATTTTCTGAAAGAGCATCAAACTCCATCTTCATTTCTTTTTTCATAATTCCATCCTTTCTTTCCGAAAATTCATTATTAATTTCATTCTTTTACTGCTTTAAATCAGGTATTTCTATTAATCAATCCATTCAATCATACCCTCCAGCCCTGATAGTGAAAGTATTTTTTTAATTCTCTCACCTGCATTCGCAATTAATATCTTTCCTCCAAAGCAGGAAACCTTTTTATACCTGCCTACTATCATTCCTATACCGGAACTGTCCATAAACCTTGTTTTTTCAAAATCAAAGACCAAATGTTCCACTCTTTCATCAAGCAGATACTTGTCCGCATTTTGCCTAACCATAACCGACTGATGGTGGTCCAGTTCCTCCGGTACTTTGACAATCAAATAGTTGTCTACAATTTGAAATTTTTCTTCCACTTTTTTTCCTCCTGTTTTCAACATTTTTTGCATAAAAAAAGAAGACATAAACATAGTATGTCCTCTTTTGTACCTTTTTATTCCTAATTATTCTGTACCTTCGTCCAAATATTCCTGAGCTTTTTGGGCACTTTCCGTGCCGGGGAATAACTCAACTACCTGTTTATAGGCAGCTTTTGCATTTTCGTTATCTTCTGCCATTCGGTATGCTTGTGCTAACTGATATAAAATCTGACTGTCAGTTTTATCAAAATACCATGCTTTTTCCAAGCTCTCTATGGCCTTTGTATAATCATTCTGATTAACAGCTAAAGTTCCCTCTGAATAGTATTTTTCTGCTAAAGAAGGTCCTACAGCTTCCATAAGCTGATTGTACAACTGTTTGTAAGAATCAGTTGCGTCATTTGCCAAATATTCTTCATCAACCTTAGACAGCATTTCTCCAATGGTATCCTCGTCTGCTGAATTATTCATATACGCCATAGCTGCCTGCATAAGACTGTCAGATGCCTCTAATGCTCCGTTAGATCCTGTAATGGATTTAATTTTCTCATTTAAAGTTTGATTTTCTTCTGTAAGTGCCTCTACCCTCTGTTCTAAATCTGTAATGGTAGCTGTCTTGGCATCCGAAGTGTCACTGACGGCTTTTAATTCTGTCTGATAATTTTCTCTGACAGACTGAATTCTGGCAGGCAATATCAAAAACCAGCATACCGCAAGTCCTATAACCAATCCAATTATGATATTAACTATATTGGATCCTACTACCGGTTCCTTTACATTTAAAGGCTGAATAATAGTTTCGTTGCCGCTTTGATATACAACCGCATTGTCTGCCACTACCTTCTTTTTCTTTTGGGAAGACTGACTATTTGTATCCCTTTCTAACATTTTCTTTGTTTCTTTTAAATATTTAAGAGTGGTAGTATTATTTGTGTCAATTTTCTGACATCTAAGCAGCTCTCTTCTTGCCCTCTCCCATTCTTCCGACTGCATATACAAAAGTGCTAAAAGCTGTCTTCCTCTAAGCATATTAGGCGTCAGGGATAAAACCTTTTTCAACTGGATAACTGCTAAATCAAAGCTTCCCTGATTGCAATAGTCCAGTACTTTATTGTACTTTTTAGCAGCCTGATTTATGGTCTCTAACTTTGAAGTATTTTCCTGTACTGCATTAATATAATCATCTGCAATGTTTTTATTGGGACGGAAGTTTTTACTAATAACCCACTCGCTTAATGCACCTACCACATCTCCCATTTCAAAATAAACGAGTCCCAACAGGTTTCTGGCTTCTATATTATTTTTGTTGAATTTCAAACTTTGTCTTAAGCTGACAACTGCTCCGGATAAATCCCGGACATTTGCTTTATCCAGTCCGTCATTGTAAAAACGGTTGGAAATGAACATAATCTTTTTATATAAACTAACATCGACTCCGCAGCCTGTGCAGAAATTTTTTTCAGATAAGCTGCAACCGCAATTAAAACATTTCATGGGGTATCACCTATCCTATTCTTCCTCTTTTACCTCTCGTATCATTCCTACTAACACATCTGCCATGTCAGTTAAATCCTGGTTATATATTGCATCCCCTACATCTTCAATTTCCAGACTTGGGTGAAATTTCTTCAGTTCTTCTTCGAAGTTAATCATTTTACTTCCTCCTTAACAAGGCCTTTATGTGGCCCACCAAATATAATGAACCTGCCACAAAGAGCATATCTTCCTTTCCTTTTCTCTTTAAGGCATAGGAAAATCCATCTTCTACAGTTTCAAAATAATTCACTGCAGCTTTATGACAGAACGAAAAATTCTCTTTTAAATGTTCCAAAGACAGACCTCTTGCATCCTGTAACGGTACTGCAATAATCTGTGAAAATAATTTATTATCTGCTAATGCATGTATCATGCTCTTATAATCTTTATCAGAAACTACGGAAAAAAGTAAAATTTTTTTTCCTTTACATGAGATATGAGAAACAGTATCTAAAAATGCCTTTATCCCATCTTCATTATGGGCTCCGTCTACATAGATTCCCTCCGCAATTTCTTCCATACGCCCTTCCCAGTTTGTCTTAAGAATGGCTTTTCTTAATGTATCAACCTTTATCTGTTCCTTCTCCATAATACACTCAAACGCTTTAAGTGCCAGGGAAATATTTTCCACCTGGTAAAGTGCACAAGTAGGCACAGTAAAAGTAATATAATCATAATACCTAGATTTATAACAAAAATCAATGCTTTTATTCTTAAAATTTTCTATCTTGAAGGATTCCTTAGTTAATCCTTCTAAAAAACTGCCCTTCAAATTTGCCTGTTTTTCAATAACCTGTGCCGTTTCAAGGTATTTTTTCAAATACACAACAGGCACTTCATTCTTTAAAATCCCTGCCTTTTCTTCTGCAATTTGCTCTTTAGTATCGCCTAAATACTCACAGTGATCCAAACCTATCTTCGTAATAACTGTAAGTTCCGGCTTTGCAATCACATTAGTTGCATCCAACCTGCCACCTAAACCGGTTTCCAAAATAATATATTCCACATTACTTTTTTCAAAAATACACATAGCAATTAAGAATAACGTTTCAAAAAATGTGGGATGCGGTATTTCTTCCGGTAATGTGGCAAGCATTTCTTTTACCTTTTCAAATCCTGCTACAAATTCCTCTTTGGAAGCAATCTGATTATTAATTCTGATTCTTTCATTCATGGTAATCAAATGAGGCGATGTAAACATTCCCACTTTTTTTCCACTTTCTAAAAGAAAGCTATTTAAATAAGCACAAACAGACCCCTTTCCATTAGTACCTGCCACATGAATGACTTTTTTGTCAACACCGGGATTTCCAAGTTTATAAAGGAGCATTTCTGTATGCTTTAAATCATTCTTTTTTGTAAATTTAGGTATATCATAAATATATGCTTCCGCATTGTGGTATGCGGAAGCATCGTAATTGTTTTTCATCTATTTCTCTCCGATAGTAATGATTAGAATATGCTAAAATTTGGCGATTACTTTTCCTGCTATCATACCCGAAATGTTTCGATACTCCATATAGCATGTATTATTAGGAACAATCAACTGGCAGTTACCTATAGCAATAATACTTCCTTTGTACAGGTTGCCATCAATCCGCACCGTTGCATTTTGGGTTCTTTCTATCTGGGCATTGTATCTTGTTTCAGCTTCTTTAATGTCTTCGATTTTAATAATCAATTCTTCTTTCTGTTTCTTTAAAAGTTCGAATTTATCTTTTAAACTTTTAGGAAGCACGCCGCCTTTTGCCATAATGGCAGACAGATGCTTTAACTCCGGTGCAATCTGGGCAGCCATCTCTTTAATGTGAGCCTTCTGCTTTGAAATCTCTCTGTATTTATCCCATATTTCCTGCTCACATCCGGCATGAACAACCGTCTTTACTTCAGATATATTTCCCAGTTCCTTACAGTCTATTCCTAAATCTCCATGAACAAAGCCTCCAATGATACAGCCTTTCTTTCCGGTAAGAATTACCTTTTCACCGGCGCGTACTGTGGAGTTTAAAATGCTGTTTGCATGAATACTTTTGCCTGACTGTACCTCTGTATGTTCAATAAAATCTGCGTATATATTACCTTTGGCAACAACCTTACCTTTTTGATTTCCCTGAATACCACGCTTTAGTACAATATCTTCTCCTGCATATAAAGTAGCAGCCTCTACTGTACCTTCAATGGTAATGGACTTTCCTGCCCTGATAATGACTCCGGCTTCTACATTACCGCTTACGACTACGTCACCAAAAAACTCGATTTTACCCGTTATCAAGTCTACATCTCCCATTACCTGATGGACACTAATAATGTTAATTCTTCCGTCTTTAAATTCAATCTTACCATCTTTTTCTGCTTCATATACATCAGGGTCTGTGTCTGATACTTTAATTCCTTTTCCTTTGAGAGGTGGAAGTTCCTTTACCGGTGCTACCGGAATTTCTTCTCCCCGCACATTGACTCCGGGTTTTCCTTCTGTTGCATGATGATATCTTGCTACCAAATCTCCAACATTCACATTGTTAAGTACACTCATACTCTGATAATCAACGGAACCGTCTTCTCTGATTTCCGGCATCTTGACAGTATTGTCTACATCAACTGTATATTCATAATATCCATTTTCCCCGGGAATTGGCAAAACAGACTCAGCTACTTTGATTTCTCTTTCGTATACTTTCTTTTTTGCCATAGCTGCAATGTTAGAATTGTTGTATCCGGCTCTGACATCATTCTTTTCAAGCAGCTCATAGATTTCCTCTTTGGAATAAGCACTGCCATCCTCTTTTTTGGCAAGATACAACCACGCCTGACTGTTATCCTCCGTAATTCTTACATAGGTGGAAGTCCCATCATAAGCTTCAAAAATGGAAGTTTCAATTCCCATCCCAATTTCATCTAATAGTTCCAGTAAATCTTTTTCTTCACCCATATAGCTTCCCCCTTTGTAAGACGAGAGTGTGCTTTATACACACTCTCTTTATAATTAGTTGCTATTCACTACGTTTTGATAACTAAAATTACTAGTTAGCCACTGCTTACTTTAATTGTTCCAGTCTTTCTTTTACCTGCTGTAACATCTGAGTATACTGCTCTAATTTCTTTCTTTCCTCTTCTACCTTTGCTTCCGGTGCTTTACTGATGAACTTCTCATTGTTCAGCATGCCTTCTGCACGTTTGATTTCGCCCTGAAGTTTCTTTTCTTCCTTTTCAAGACGTTCAATTTCCTGGGCAATGTCTACTAATTCTGCAAATGGCATATACAGTGTAGCATCAGGAATTACAACGCTTACTGCATCTTCTGCTATGCCTGATTTATCTGCCTGTATGGTAACATCAGAAGCATATGCTAATGGAGCAAAGAATACTTTTCCTGTTCTGAAAATTTCTAATACTTCTTCTTTTTCAGATACAACAAATACCTGTGCTTTTTTGCTTGGTGGTACGTTCATGCTTGTTCTTACATTACGAATACCACGAACAGCTTCTTTCATTACTTCGATTTCTTTTTCTTCTTTTTCAAAGTTTTTCTCTTCCATATATTCAGGCCAATTTGAAATCATGATGGACTCTTCTTCACTTTGTAAGGTGCAGAAAATTTCTTCTGTAATAAATGGCATGTATGGATGTAGTAATTTTAATGCATCGATTAAAACTGCTTTTAAAGTAGCAAGCGCTGCATTCTGACTTTCCTTGTTGTCAGAATTGTAGAGTCTTGGTTTTACCATTTCAATGTACCAGTCGCAGAACTCATCCCAAATAAAGTCATATACCTTCTGTACTGCAATACCAAGTTCATAATTTTCCATGTTGTCTGTTACTTCTTTTACAAGATTGTTTAACTTGGAAATAATCCACTTGTCTGCCGGTTCTAAGTTAGCCTCTGCTAACTCTGTTACATCCTTGCCTTCCATATTCATCATAATGAAGCGGGAAGCGTTCCAGATTTTATTTGCGAAGTTTCTGGATGCTTCTACTCTTTCATAGTAGAAACGCATATCATTTCCAGGTGCATTTCCTGTAATTAAGGTTAGTCGCAACGCATCTGCACCATATTTATCAATTACCTCTAATGGGTCAATACCATTACCTAAGGACTTGGACATTTTTCTTCCCTGGGAATCTCTTACAAGACCGTGGAATAATACAGTCTTAAATGGTTTTTCATCCATCTGCTCAAAGCCTGAGAAAATCATACGGATTACCCAGAAGAAAATAATATCGTATCCGGTTACTAATACATCGGTAGGATAGAAATATTTTAAATCCTCTGTTTCATCCGGCCAGCCTAATGTGGAAAAAGGCCATAATGCAGATGAAAACCATGTATCTAATGTATCAGGATCCTGTGTAAAGTGAGTGTCACCACATTTTGGACAAACACTTGGCGCGTCTTTGGAAACTACTGTTTCACCGCATTTATCGCAGTAATATGCCGGAATTCTATGTCCCCACCAAAGCTGTCTGGAAATACACCAGTCACGAATATTATCTGTCCAGTTAAAGTATGTTTTTTCCATTCTTTCCGGTACAAGACGGATATCTTTGTTTTTAACTGCTTCTACAGCAGGTTTGATAAGCTCGTCCATTTTTACGAACCACTGCTGTTTAATCATAGGCTCGATAGTGGTTTTACATCTGTCATGTGTACCTACGTTATGAACATGGTCTTCGATTTTTACTAAAAGACCTAATTTCTCTAAATCAGCTACGATTGCCTTTCTCGCCTCATAACGTTCTAAACCTTCATATGTTCCGCCGTTTGCATTAATGGTAGCATCATCGTTTAAAATGTTGATTTCCGGAAGGTTATGGCGTTTTCCAACTTCAAAATCGTTAGGGTCGTGTGCCGGAGTAATCTTAACAACACCGGTACCAAATTCCATATCAACATAGGAGTCTGCTACAACCGGGATCTCTCTGTTTACTAAAGGCACCATAACAGTTTTGCCGATAAGGTGTTTGTATCTGTCATCATCAGGATGTACTGCTACTGCAGTATCACCTAACATAGTTTCCGGTCTGGTAGTGGCAAAAATCAAATAATCGTCTGTTCCAACGATTGGATACTTAATATGCCAGAAATGGCCTGCCTGTTCTTCGTATTCTACCTCAGCATCTGAAATAGATGTGTTACATACCGGACACCAGTTAATAATACGGGAGCCTTTATAAATCCAGCCTTTTTCATGCATTTTTACAAATACTTCTTCTACGGCTTTGGAACAACCTTCGTCCATTGTAAAACGTTCTCTGTCCCAGTCACAGGAAGAACCCATTTTCTTTAACTGTTCAATAATGCGTCCGCCGTACTCTCTTTTCCAGTCCCATGCACGCTCTAAGAAGCCGTCTCTACCTAAGTCTTCTTTGTTAATGCCTTCTTCTTTTAATTTTTCAATAATCTTAACCTCTGTAGCAATGCTGGCATGATCTGTTCCGGGCTGCCACAATGCGTTATAGCCCTGCATTCTCTTAAAACGGATTAAAATGTCCTGCATGGTATTATCAAGAGCATGTCCCATGTGAAGCTGTCCTGTAATGTTTGGCGGTGGAATCACGATTGTGAAAGGTTTTTTATTGTAATCCACTTCTGCGTGGAAATATTTTTTATCTAACCATTTTTGATAAATCCTGTCCTCAAGACCATGAGGATCATAAGTTTTTGCAAGTTCTTTGCTCATGTCATTCTTCTCCTTGTAATTACAGACTTTTACTACTTAACTATAGTCGAATTTTAGGTGGTTGTCAACATTCCATTGCACGATAAAAGGACATTGAAATACGCCATTTATCGCAACATTCCAATGTCCCATCTTTCTTTTCTAATAGGTTTTAAAAATCCAAATAATATAAATAAAAGTCTTACAGCAGTAAGGTGTACATTTTCATTTATTCAAAATCAATGTCCACATTACCCATAGCACAATTAACGGCTATCTCTTTTTCTGCCTGGTGACCTATATATTTCGCTACACCTAAACCGGAATATACAGAATCTTCAATTTCCACCTCTCCGGCAGAACATTCAATGGTATAATTAAAGTCTTCTTTTCTTCCTGAAAGTTCTAAGTCTACTTCACCCATACTACATTGGATGTCTGCATTTTTCAATACCTGGCCCTGATATTTGCTTTCTCCCATTGCCATATCAATGTTTAAATCATCAGTTGTAGAATTTTCAATTTTCACTTCTCCGGCGCCTACTTCCACATTAAGCTTTTGGGATACTAGACCACTTATGGTAAGTTCTCCTGCACCTAAAGCAACATTGGATTCTGCCGCTTCAATATCAATCAGCTTCATTTCACCACCGCCTAATTCGATATCCAAAGCCTCTAAATTCGTTCCAGCCGGAACATATAAGATAATGGAGCCCGCATTATTACTCCAGCCTTTTTTTCTGTTTAATATAAGTGTATTGTCAATGGTTAAAATGCCATCCTCAAACTTCCATTGGCATGAGTCACTACTGCCTTCATACTTTACAGTAAAGTTTTCGTATTTATCGCTTTCCTGAATTTTTAGAAGACCGCCGCCCATACTTGCTTTTATTTTTTTCACATCCTCAGCTTTGGCAAGCTCTCCTGTTTCTTCATTGGTAAAAGTTACGCTGCCACCTTCATTATCATCTAAATCTTCTCCGTATCCACCCAATATGTTAATATCTGTTCCTTGAAGTTGTACGGTAAAATCTCCTCTTGCAAACATATCGGCAAGTAGTTTGGGACCTGCAACAGCAGCACCTGCTGAAATAATGAGTGCCCCAATCACACTAAGTAAAAGTCCACCTATTAACAAAAATTTGGTTCCTTTTTTCATACTGTCGCCTCCTGATTTTTTCTAAAAGGTAATCTGCACAAATATACAACACCCCTTACACATGCCGGTATTACCACAGAACACATTTTCCATGTAATTAGAGCTGATAAGAAGCAAAGTCCCAATAATAAAAGGGATATTCCCAATATAATAACACCTGCTAAAGGTGCAGCAACAAGTTTCATAATGCTAACTACAAAACAGATAACTGCTGCCAGACCAAATACTACAAAACAAATTGCTCCTGCTACCACAAGCCCTAACATTGCACCGATAATTCCAACGATCAATGTTAAAGCACTACCAAGTAACGGCAGTCCTACCGGAATCCCTACAAAAATTACCGCAAGGATAATTAAAACTACGACCCATGGCTCCATGCTCTTTTTCTCTTTTTCTTGGGACGAAGACTGCTGACTTGCATCGGAATTTGCACTAAAGCTTCCAGCCGTCTGCCACCCTGCTTCTTTGCTTTGCTCTGCTTCCTGACTTTCTCCACCAGCGTTTTCACCTGCCACTGTGCCAGCTAAAACAATTTCTTTCTCTGCCAGCTCTTCTCTGATGCTATGAGCTACTTCCTGTGGTGAACCTAACTCTTTAATAACATCCTCTTCTGCTTTTTCTGAATCCTGAAAATATTCCTGGTAATAATGAATTGCTTCACTACGCTCTGCCGCATCCACATCAGAAAGCAGCTCTTCTAACTTCTTTAAAAATTCTTCTTTATTCATAAATGGCTCCTCCCTCAAACATTCCATTTATTTTGCCTGCATATTCTTTCCATTCCCGCCTATACATTGCAAGCTGGGTAGTTCCTGACATGGTCAGTTTATAGTATCTGCGATTTCTCCCTCCACATTCCATATCATATACTTCTAAAAATCCATACTTTTGCAATCTTCTGAGCACCGGATACAAAGTGGATTCCGAAAGTTCGATAACCTGCCTAACCTGCTGGGTAATTTTGTATCCATACGTGCCGCCTTCTTCCTTAGAAACAACTGCAAGAACAATAGCATCTAAAAGTGCTGCACCTGTGTTAAAAACCATAATCTTTCTCCTTCCTTTCTTAATCATAAAACGTATGGGGGACTTATTTTCCTTCACCATAGCTATTCACCTTTCCATGTGGATAAAATCAAATATTATAAAATCCACTAATATTATACATTTTTTAATATTATATTTTTTGTTATATTATACATTGTATAATATTGCGTCTGCACATAGTATATGACGTATAATATTATCTGTCAAGTAGTAATTTAAATTTTTTTATATTTCATAACAATTCCGCCGTAGCATGTATCACTGGCGCGGACTAAGCTGTTACATTTTTTCTTTGAATTCAAATACAATACTCAATAAATACAGCAAAAAACAGGGTAAATAAAGTTTTCTTCACTTACCCTGTCATCCTATATTTCTTTATTCTCTTATTTCCTTACCAAAGCCTACTGTAGAAATTAAGATCGTGTCCACCAAAGCAGGCTCCGGTGAACGACCTCAATTCACTCTCTTCCTTAATATAATCACCATTAAGAATCTCCCATATAGTAAACCGGTTGCTTATTACTTCAATATCTGATCTAACAAATGCACTCGGTTAAAGGGAATGGAAAAATAATATCCTGCCGCAAAATCCTTCGTATACTCCATAATCTCTTTTGCAATGGAAATTCCTACAGCTTCGCCTTCTTCCCTTGACATATTTTCTCTGTAACGATTTACAGTTTCCTCTGTTACGTTAATGCCTGCCATTTCGTTTTTCATAAAAAGGGCATTTTTCCTACTTACAAGTGGCATAATACCGCATAAAATTCTTGCCGGCATCTGACGGTTCATTTCCCGAAGCCTGTCTGCATCTGCTTTTGTAAACAATGGCTGGGTTAGAAAGAAGCTGGCTCCCGCTTCCATTTTCTTTTTCATTCTTCCAATTTCCACATCCATGTTTGGGCGATTATAGTTAATGGCACCGCCATATACCATAGGATCCTTTGCAAATTCTGTTTCATTCATTTCCTGAATAATCCGCATAAGTCCTACTGAATCAAAGTTATAAACGCTCTTTACTTCGCCGCGTAATACTTGCGGAACCGGATCACCGGTTACTACAAGCAGGTTTCTAATTCCATTCATATAAGCACCTAACAACTGGGAACGGATTGCAATCGAGTTTTTATCTCTACAGCAAATATGCGGCATAGCACATACCCCTGTTTTCTCCATAACTTTTACACCTACTAAAATCGAGTCCGCCCTGGTTCTTCCTGAAGGCGAATCCGGAAAGGTAACTGCATGAGTCTTATGAACCTTTAAATAGTTAGCCGCATCTAACAGCTTTTCATCGTCTGCTTTAAATGGTGGTGCCAGTTCCACTGCAATAAGCTTTTCTCCATTCTTTTCATCTTCATAAAAAGCATGCTTTGGCTCTGTCTTCTCAAAGGATTTCTCTTTACCAGCCACAACATCCTTTTTCCTAAACAAAGATTTTGATACTTGTTTTTTGTCAAACTGCACCTTTTTAGCCAGCTTTTTTATGTATTCAGGAGTAGTTCCACAGCATCCTCCAACGAAATCCACTCCCATATCTGTAAGCTTCACTAACCTGTCTGTGAAATAATCCTGATTTTCCATGAAAACCATGCGATCTTTCATTAGCTTTGGATAACTGGCATTTGGTAAAACAGAAATATATTTGTCCGTTTGAATATTAAGTTCGCTAATAATCTGATATAAATGCCCCGGTCCCACGCCGCAGTTTAAACCAATTGCCTCAACTTCTTCTATCCCAGATACTTCCTCAAATATACGTTTTATACTAATTCCACTATTGGTATAGCCAAACTGATTCACACTAAACTGAACCAGCACAAAAACATCATATTTCTTTTTTATATTTTCTATCACAGCTTTGATTCGGTCATAATCAGAAAAGCTTTCAAATACAAAAGCATCTACCCCTTCCTCAAGCATAGCCCCACAGATCATTTCATATTCATTTTGAATTGCTTCTCTGTCAGGTTCTCCCACTACCGGAATCGGTCCAATATCTCCGGCTATAAACACCGGCTGTTTTTCCTCTATACGTTTCTCATTCCTTGCCTCTTTTACCGCTTCTCTTGCTATCCGGCAGGCACTTTTCACATTCATGACAAGCTCCTCATCCGAACATTGCAAAGTTTCCTTATTAGAAGCAAATGTATTGGTCCGAATCATTACCGCCCCAGCCTGAATATATTCCTTATGAATTCCTTTTACCACATCCGGCTTCAAAAGGTTAGCTGCCTCCGGCAACATCTTATCCCCAACCGCCTGTGCAAAATAGGTACCAAAAGCACCATCCATCAATATTTTTTTATCTTTTATATACTCTCTAATTTTCATATAAATATTATCCTTTTTAATCTAGTATTTCATTCTCAAAGCATCCCCATCATCCAAAGCAAACCTCTCCTGTAAGTGATGTTGACTTTCCCGAAAAACCGGATACCCAACTACCAGTATACCACAGCCTCTCTCAATCAGCATCATTTTTCACATCCGCCTCTGTGGGAAGTGCTTTCAAAAACAACACCGCAAATGGCAGGCAACAAAAAAAGTTACACAAATCTGCTACCGGCTGGGTAATTTCCACTCCTGTTATTCCCAAAAATCTTGGCAGAATTAAAATAAAAGGAAGAAAGAAAATCCCCTGTCTGGTACATGAAAGAAAGGTAGCTCTCCATGCTTTTCCAATAGACTGAAAGGTCATATTACACACAACCCCAAGGGCCATTAGAGGCATAACCAGACATTGAGCTCTAAATGCCCTGACGCCAATTGCTATAACCTCTTCATCATCGGCAATAAACCACCCCATAATATTTCTTGCCAGGAGAAATCCTAATATTCCAAGGGATGTCATAATGGAAACACCCACTTTTAAGGTAAAAAAGAAAGCTTCTCTTACTCTGTCAAACTTTTTGGCTCCATAATTATAGCCAACTACAGGCTGATATCCCTGACCAAAGCCTAATAACATAGAAAAAATCATCATAAATATTTTCCCAACAATAGACATGGCTGCTACTGCAGCATCGCCATATAAGGCAGCATTTAAATTTAGGGCTACCGTAGAAATGCTGGCAAGTCCCTGCCTGCAAAAAGAAGGCAGACCGTTTTTTATAATCCTCAAATATATAATCAGTTCCGTGGAAGCATTGGATAACTTTAAATTTATAATTGTTCTGTTTCTCAAAAAATGACTTAGTAAAATAAGAAAGCTTATACACTGACTTAATGCGGTAGCAATGGCTGCTCCTGAAACCCCAAACCCTAAAGCGAAAATAAAAATCGGATCCAAAAGAATATTCAAAACTCCTCCCACTGTAATTCCGATCATGGCAAGCTTTACCTTTCCTTCTGCTCTAAGCAGATTGTTCAAAACAAAAGATGCTGCCATAACCGGAGCTGCCAAAAAAATATATTGTGCATATTCACATGCAAAAGGGAGAATCGTATCCGTAGACCCAAGAAGTCTCATAAGAGGCTCTAAAAAAATCAGTCCCATAACCATTAAAAAGCCTCCAAATCCAACAGAAGCCACAAAACCACTGGATCCTATTTTGTCTGCTTCATCATTTTTTTGTTCGCCTAAAAGTCTGGAAATAACGCTTCCTGAGCCCTGCCCTAGAGTAAAGCCCACTGCCTGTATAATAGCCATTAGGGAAAAAACAATTCCTATGGCTCCTGAAGCACTGGCTCCAAGCTTTGAAACGAAAAAAGTATCTGCCATATTATATATAGAAGTAATCAGCATACTAACAATCGTTGGAACTGCCAAAGAACTAATTAAAGATGAAATTTTTGTTTCCGTCATTTTTATATATTGTTGATTCTCTTTTTCCATGTGATTTCCTCTCTACAAATATTTCAGAAGCAAAGCAGAAGGTGGCGCCTGAAGCATACAATTAGGCAACCCCACAACAACTGTCTGGCTACTGTTTGAATCGTAACATTATTTCTATCCTGTCCTAATTTTAACAATTTCAGCCTGTAAATCCTAGTTTTTTCAGTCGTTTTGAAAGACCATAAGCTACACTTCCGGTAAAAAAACCGGTAACAAGGCCACTTATCATTAAAACAGGTAGATAAAAGAATACACCGGCTGATTTTAGTATTAAAAATGCCACTGCAATCTGCCCCAAATTATGAAAAATTGCACCTAGCATGCTGATTAGTACAATATACTTTCCCTTAAAAACCTTATAAAAAAATGCCATTACAAGAAAACATGCAATTCCTCCTGCCAGGCTGTAAAAAAAGCCCACTGCCTGCCCGGTAATAATACCGGCAAGAACAATCCGAAGCATCAATACAGTAAAACTGTCTTTTTTATTATACAGAATGAACACCAATAACGTTACCACATTTGCCAGTCCCATTTTCACGCCGGAAATTGGTACCAAAGGCGGGAAATAAGATTCGATTACAAAAATTGTTAAAGCCACTGCCGTAAACATTGACAAGGTTGTCAGTTTCTTTATATTTGTATTCATATTAATATACCACCCCGTCTATTTCTTCCTGCTCATTCACACCGGCTTCTTTATTTTCATTTGAATTATTATATGTATTTTGGGCACCTTCCCCTTCATTATAAATTTCAATTACCAGTTCATTTGGAAGACATGTAATGGGAATAGGACCCTTGGATAAAAAACCCATTTTTCCACATAAAAAATCAGGACAGCTGGCTTCTACAATTCCAATGGCTCCATCTTTTACCTGAACTTTATTGTACTTTCCATGTTTTCCTTCTATTATAAAGGTTGTTTCTTCTTCCATGGAAATTTTTTTTACAAACCGACCCTTTTGATAAATTTTCGCATAACTCCCTTCTTTCATAGAACTTGTCCCATAAATTTTTATTAGAAAGAACATTGAAATTATAAACACAAGTCCTAAAAAAATACCAACAACTGCCGCTATTTTCTTTTCTTTCATTGATTTTCACTTCCCTCGTATGCTATGGATTTTTTGAAACTTATTCCACAACCTTGTATTCTTTTGCCTTTAACGTAAATAAAGAAGCCATTCCTTCTGTTACATACACATTCTTATCTTCATCCACAAAAATGCCTTCTGCCCCATATTTCTCTAAAAGCTTCATGCCTTCATCTAATCCCAGCACAAAACAGGCTGTGGAAAGACCATCGCTTTTTAATCCGCTGTTACAAACAACTGTAACAGAAATAAGACCACTTTCTGCCGGATAGCCGGTTTTCGGATTTAAAATGTGGTGATAGCGTTTTCCATCTATAATAAAACATTTTTCATAATCTCCTGAAGTAGAGATAAAACAATCTCCTTTTAAGCTTAATATCCCAAGTATTTCTCCGTTTTCACCTCTTGGGTTAACAATTGCTAACTTAAAAATTTCCCCATCCGGTTTACTTCCCAAAATGGCAATGCTGCCTCCTAAAGCAATAACTGCACCTTTTATATCTTCGTTCTCCCTAATATAGTCAGCAGCATAATCGGTACCGATTCCTTTTCCTACAGCTCCTAAATCAATTGTCATTTCCTTTGGCAATAAGACAGCCTTTTCTTTTCGTAAAATCTTTTCGTATCCAACCTTTGATAGCTCTCTTTCAATTTCTTCCTGACCGGGTAATCTTTCATTTGCACCGCCAAAATCCCACAAGCCTGATATATTTCCTACCGTTGGGTCAAGTGCACCACTACTTTGTTCCGATATATTTAATGTGTCATTTAAATAGCCACAAAGCTGCTCACTTATTTTTACATAGTTTCCCTGTCCTCCTGTAGTATTTAATTTTCCTATTTCCGAGCTTTCTTCTTTGGCAGAAAGAGTTTCCAGTTCCAAATTTCTAAGCTCCATCACTAAGTCAGGAAGAATATCCTCCTTCCCACCATAAATCGTTCCCTGAAAATTGGTACCCATAAGAATATCTGTTTTTTCATACACTTCCGTATCCGTTTCCTCTTTCAAACTTGTAATAAGAAGCATACACCCCATGAAAATTACAAGAGCAAAAATTGATACTGCTTTTTGTTTTTTCATTTACTTCACCTTGTTTCTCTTTTACCGCCAATCTCTACCACCGACAGCTTCATACAAATGTTCCGGCACCCTGCTGACTCTGAAAGCAGATGCTCCTTACTCATACTCAGACAACCACATTAATGCAATGCACCGAGTTTCACTACCCGTCTCACCGGCAATTATAGTAGCCTGACTTACACCGCACTACAAAAAGAAGTTACCAACCTTTAATTGGTAACTTCTTTAATAATCCTTAGAAGTGCATATTTGCTACTAATTTCTGTTTTTCTAAATCAAATTCTTCCTGACTGATAATACCATTGTCCAATAAAATCTTAAGCTTCATAGCTGCTTTTTCAAACTCATCTAAAGAAATTCCCTGTTCAGGACCATGTGCTGCTGCTGCCTGTGCTGCTCTTTCTTCCTCAGCTTTTCTTCTGGCTGCCTCTTCTGCTTCACGTCTTGCTTTTTCTTCTGCATTCTTCCTGTCAGTTTCTTCCTCTATGCGCTTAAAGGCTGCTTCGGCTGCTGCCTTTCTTTCGGCTGCTGCTTTTTCTGCTGCTGCTTTTTCTGCTGCCGCCTTTTCTGCTGCTGCCTGTGCTGCGGCAGCTTCAGCCGCTGCCTTCTCAGCTGCAATTCTTTCTTCTTCCGCTTTCTTTCTGGCAGCTTCCTCTGCTGCTCTACGTTCTGCTGCAGCTTTTTCTTCCGCTGCTCTTCGTTCTGCTGCGGCCTTTTCTTCTGCTGCCCTACGTTCTGCCGCTGCTCTTTCTTCTGCTTCGCGTCTTGCTTTTTCCTCAGCTTCACGTTTTGCTCTTTCTTCTGCTTCACGGCGTTTATTTTCTTCTTCTATTTTCAGAATAGCCTGCTCAGCTGCTGTTTTCGCAGTACTTTCAGCTAATTTCTTAGCAGAAGCTTCTAACTCTTTGGCACCGTCTTCTTCAATTTTTCTAACTGCCTCTTCATTTGCACGCTTTGCATTTTCTTCCGCTTTTTTAGAAGCCTCTTCCATTTTCACCTTAACTTCATCCTGAGCTTTCTTTCTAGCATCTTCAATGAGTTTTTTGGCTTCTTCCTCTGCTTTTTGTACTGCCATATTTACAAGAATCTGGGACTCCATCTCAGCCTGCTTTGCAGCATCTTCTTTGGCTTTCTGAATTGCTTCTGCGCCTTTGGCACGTTCTTTCTCAACACGCTTTGCATTTTCCTCAGCCATTTTCTTCATATTCTCATCAACTGCTTTTCTGGCAGCCTCCATGGCACTCTTGCAAACAGAAGTTTCAATACCTGCACGCTTTGCCGGATCTCTTTCTGTTACTCTGCTGTTCATAATAACTCTTGCTGTCTGGTTTGCCACATCTTCTGCAACCTTTAAGATGTCTTCCGTTGACCCTTTTTTACCGGTAGTTTCTGTAGTTTTTCTTCCAGCCGAATCTGCCTGCTGTGTACCTGCTAAACCTGCTGCTGCCAAAGCTGCTCTTCTGGCTGCTTCGGCTGCTGCTTTTCTTGCCGCCTCATTTCCGTTTCTAACTTCTTCTTGCATGCCGTTTTCCCCATTCCATTTAAAATCTATTTTATATTTATCAGCAATGCTTCTTCCTGAAAGTCATTGCCTATATGCCTAGTTTTTAGTATAGCACAAACTATAAAAGATTTCCAGTAAGCAACTGATTTTTTCACACATTTTTTGGAAAAAATTTTTCACTTTTTTTGTTGAAACTCTACAAATCTATCGCTCCATCTTCCAAATATATGCACTGTATGGTTCTAACTGACTTCCGCCGCCAAAATCATGAACGCATCCGGTTAACAACTCCTGTGCCTGTCCACAGCCTGCATCAAAATGAGCTGTGTATGGGGCATCAGATGCATTAATTGCAACTAATACACGCTCTTTCTCTGTTTTTCTTTCAAAAATACACTGCTGATTTGTAAGTACAACAGAACGAAAATCACCGTAATTTAAAGCATGACTTTCTTTTTTAATTTCAGCAAGCTTTGCAATAAAATCTGTAAGTTCATTCCACTCAGGTGCTTCAAAGGAAACTCTAAGTGCCGGGTCACCCTGGCTTTTATCTGCCTTCGTTCCCCATTCACTACCATAATAAACGCACGGAATACCCGGCATACCAAATGCCATTGCATAAATCAAAGGAAGATGTTTTTCATTGCCTAAAATGCTGGCAACACGACTTACATCGTGATTATCCACAAAAGATAACATATGTTTTCCTCTATAAATGGTCCAGTTTTCCGGACCAAATTGTCTTAAGAGAGAATGGTTAATCTCAAACATATTCATGCTGTTAAAGCTGGAATGCAATCCTTTATAACATTCATAGTTGGTGGCAGAATGAAGCATTCCATCATTTACCATCTGATTATAATCTCCGTGGAGCATTTCTCCTAATAAAAAGAAATCCTGTTTTTTGCTGTCACAAAAACTTCTGAGTCTGCGTACAAAATCATGATCTAAACAATATGCCACGTCTAGTCTTAAACCATCAATATCAAATTCATCAATCCATCCACTTACACACTCTAATAAATGGTTAATAACATCTTCATTTCTTAAATTCAGTTTAACAAGGTCGTAATTACCTTCCCAACCCTCATACCAAAGACCGTCATTATATCCGGAATTGCCTGCAAAATCAATTCTGTGAAACCAACTTACATATGGAGAAGCCTCTCTATTTTTAAGCACATCCTGGAATGCCCAGAAGCCTCTTCCTACATGATTGAAAACTCCATCTAATACTACTTTTATGCCTTCCTTATGAAGATTATCACAAACTTCTTTAAAATCTTCATTGGTGCCAAGGCGAACGTCTATCTTTTTATAATCTCTTGTATTATATCCATGAGTATCTGATTCAAAAACCGGGGAAAAATAAATAGCATCGGTCCCTAATTTTTTAATATGAGGTATCCAATCATTTACTTTTAAAATCCGATGTTCTAACACACCATCATTTTCAAAAGGTGCCCCACAAAATCCTAATGGATAAATTTGATAAAAAACACTTTCATAAGCCCACATATGCGATTCTCCTTTTTCTGTCTATGATTTCTGCTTATTCTCTTAAGATACTGCTGTCGTTTAACAATGATTTTGACAGCTTCTAAGAACCTCCGATTATTATACCATAGCAAAAAATTAAAATCCAGTTGACATAATTTCTGTGGATAACTTCTCAAAAATGAAAGTTGTCTTGCAGAAAAAATTATGATATTTTTCTTGCAATGTCCCAAAAAAAGTACTCAAAAAAAAGAAATCCCCAATTTCCACATAGTTATCCACAATTAACTGTGGTGTCATATTTCAAAATTCTGACTGAAAAACTTGCAAACACATATGTCAATTTTTTTTAATAACGCTCGTTTCTAGTACTTTTATCCTATTTGCATAATTTTTATTATTTTTAAATTTATGTGAACTATTTTTAAATTTTTCCATAAATTTACATTATTTTTTTTCTTCCAACTTCTCCTATCCCCTTTTCATAACAAACGTTTTTATTGTATAATCAGCGAGAATATTAAGAAAAAGCGAGGATATGACTATGTTGAAAATAGGTTCCCATGTGGGGATGAGTGGAAAAGATATGTTTTTAAATTCTGTAAAAGAAGCTGTTTCCTATGACGCCAATACATTTATGCTTTACACCGGTGCCCCACAGAATACGCGAAGAAAAGATATTTCAGAATTGAATATAGAAGCGGGCACATTGTATATGAAGGAGCATGGCATTGAAGAATTTGTTGTACATGCACCTTATATTATTAATCTGGCAAATACAATAAAGCCGGAAACCTTTACTTTGGCTGTGGATTTTTTAAGACTGGAAATTGAAAGAACAACTGCTATGGGCAGCAATATTCTGATTTTGCATCCGGGTTCTCATGTAGGTGCAGGAACAGATGTTGGCATAAAACAGATTGTAAATGGCCTAAATCAGGTACTTACGAAAGATACCAACTGCATGATTGCCTTAGAAACTATGGCAGGTAAAGGTTCTGAAATCGGTTGCACCTTTGAAGAACTGGCAGCAATTTATGATGGAGTTACTTATAACGAAAAGTTAAGAGTTTGCTTTGATACCTGCCACACTCACGATGCAGGTTACAATGTAAAAGAAGATTTTGATGGAGTTATCCACAATTTTGATAAAGTTCTTGGAAAAGACCAGATTGCGGTTTTCCACATTAATGACAGCAAAAATCCCTGTAATGCACACAAAGACCGCCACGCCAACATTGGAGACGGTTATATAGGCTTTGAAGCCCTCAATTACGTAGTACACCACAAGGATTTTGAAAATGTTCCTAAGATTTTGGAAACACCTTATATTAAAGATCCGGAAAATCCTGATAAATCCCTTCCTCCTTATAAGGAAGAAATTGCCCGGTTCCGCTCCGCCTCCATTTGATGGAAGAACTCTTTTACTTCTTTCCCACATTCGTTAATAGAGACTACCTGAAACTGTTCCCATTCTCTTGGGAACAGTTTTCTATTTTGTCGTTGCAAAAATCTGTCATCTAAAAGTGCCACAATCCCAATGTCATCAGCAGTCCTTATAACTCTTCCTGCCGCCTGTTGTACTTTATTCATGCCAGGAAAGGCATAGGCATACTCAAAGCCATTCTTTCCCTGATTTTCAAAATACTCCTTTAATATTTCTCTTTCATGGCACACCTGAGGAAGTCCTGTTCCAACAATGATGGCACCTATTAAACTGTCATTTTTTAAATCTATGCCTTCACTGAAAATACCTCCTAATACACAGAAGCCAAGAATTGTTTTTGCTTCACGCTCATTTATCTTCACTGCTCTTTCATTATCTGCGTTTTCTTCTTCCATTTCAATCTCCATGAAAATCCAATCACTGCAAATTTGTGCTATTTCTTCCTGTATTTCCTGTTTTTCGCTTTCAATAACATTTGTTTTCGTTATACGATTTTCATAAAATCGATTTAAAAATGCTTCCCTTTCTTCCTCGCTCATATAGTCCCTTTGAAGCAGACACTCCACTTTCTCGGGCTTTAAAAAATACTGTTCATAGGCTTCGTACACATTTTCCAAAAAAGCATGGGACGGAAAGAACACCATATAATTTCCGGTCTGTTCTTTAGTAAGTTCATAAATATAATTGGCAATGTTATAATATTCCATCTCACTACGCCTTGTATATTTGCTGGTTACCTGGTTGCCAATTAGCAGCTTCCGTTTTCTGTTATCAAATGTAGATTGTGCATAAACCTCATAGTCACTTTCATCACCGCCAAGAAGACCTTTATAATACTGTATTGGCAAAAAGGTGGCCGAAAATAAAGTACTGCTGATGCCCCTGTCCATACATTCCTTTAACTGTCTGGCAGGATTTACGCAAAATTCCTTTATCATAAATTCCCCATTTTCAAGCATCTGGGTATATGTGACATAATCGTCATCAAGTTTTTCATTTACCTGTAAAAACCTTGAAATTTCAAAGTAAAATTCCAATATTTCTTTTCTGATAGGACTGTCATCATGGTCTTCCAAATAAGTACTCATAGTACCGTGAAGCCTGTTTAATGCCATAACAAAGGAACCAAAATATTCTACAATTTCCATATCTTCGCACTGCTTTTTTAATGCCAACAGCTCCTTGTTACATTTCTCCAGCTGCTTTTCCATCTTTGTATCATATAGCTTTACTACTTTTTTCAGTTCCAAGAACCGTTCCTTAATCAGACTGGCACTATACATTTCCCGCCCTCTGTCTACCAGGTTGTGGGCCTCGTCTATAAAGAACAAATAGTCTCCCTTTATGCCTTCTGTAAAAAACCGTTTTAAATATACATACGGGTCAAATAAATAATTGTAATCACAAATAATAGCATCAGAAAACAGGCTCATATCCAACCCCAATTCAAAAGGACATACCTGATATTTTAAAGCATATTGCTCAATCGTTTCTCTTGTAAAGCTGTCTTCATGGGTAAGTAAATCATAGATTGCTTCATTTATCCGGTCAAAATGTCCATTGGCATAAGGACAGGCTTCAGGATTGCAGTTTGCTTCTTCTAAAAAGCAAATTTTATCCTTGGCGGTAATTATCACCGACTTATAAAAAAGTCCTTTTTCCCGCAAAATATCCAATGCATCCACGGCTACTGTTCTAGTGATAGTCTTGGCTGTTAAATAAAAGATTTTATCAGCCTTTCCTTCTCCTACCGCCTTGATTCCCGGATAAATGGTGGATATTGTTTTCCCAACTCCTGTGGGCGCCTGTAAGAATAACTTTTTCTTATGGCAAATAGTCTGATATACATAAGTAACCAGCTCTTTCTGCCCTTCTCTATAAGGAAAGGGAAAAGGAACTTCCTTTGCCGATTTGGTTCTAATCTGTCTCCATTCATAGGTAAAATCAGCCCATTTTTTATACTCGGCAAATAAGTCATGAAACCAGTTTTCTAACTCATGAAAGGTAAAATTTTCATGAAAATACTTAATTTCTTCGGTATCAATGTTGCAATAGGTCATACGGACACCGATGGTTTTTACTGTTTCTTCTATATTAGAGGGGAGTTGCTTTTCTTTTTGTATCTCTTCTTTCTTAATCTGCTGCTTCTTTCTCAGTAAACACCAATAAAAGTAAGCATAGCACTTAGCCTGGGCAAGATGCACTGCAACAGGTTTTGTAAGCTTTTTAAGTTCTCTATAGGTTGCTTTAATCTCGTCTACTACAACCGGGTTACCTTCAATAATTCCATCGGCGCGCCCTTCAATGCGTACCGTATACTGGCCGCAATCAATCTCATGTGCTAAAGAAACCTCTGCCTTATACTCAGCTCCCATACGCCTCTGAATCATCCGATGAATTCTGCTGCCTTCCTGCATGGCATCCTCACTACCTGAAACTCTTCGGTTATCTATACTTCCTTCACGCATTAAAAACTCCACAAAATTGCGAACTGATACACGTATTTCCAATCTTTTCACCTCCCCGGAAAAATTGCCTAAATTTACCCATGCTGATTAAGGTGCGGGAAGCCCTTTCGCAACCTGCCATATAGTTAAATTGTACAATTTAACAATTTACAATTATGAATAGGGCTTCCCGGACCCTAATCCCATATAAAAACTCTCTCTGAAAAATAGTATATCCTACTTCCCAGAGAGAGTCAAAATCTTCTGCCTATAGTATTTACTTAAGAAGCCATTGCAAAACGGTTTAAATAGCTGTCAAATTCTTCACTGTAGCCGTTGCATCTTACAGTAAGCGGCTGACGTAAATCCAGTCCCAATACTCCTAAAATGGATTTGGCATCTACGCTGTAACGATTGTAGAAAATGTCAATGTCAAAATCGCACTGACTTGCTGTTGCAACAAAATCCCTAACTTCGTCCAACCTTAACATAATTTTACGCTCCGTCATGATAAAAACCACCTTTCCTTTTTCACCAAAGTTGACGAAACATCTTTTCCCCTAAAACGAGATGTTTCTACTATTGCCCTTATAAATTAAGGACTTACCATATAATATGAATTCTTTCCCGCTTTTGTTAGCATTATACTCTATTTGCAAATTTTGTAAAGTATTTTTTTTAATACAATTTACATTATTTAACTTCCAGTTCTTCTCCTTTTGCTCATATTCTTTTTTACTGAATATACAAATTACTATAGCCCATCAAACTTAAATCCACTGCTCTTGCAACTTCTCTTCCTTCTCTGATGGCCCAGACAACCAATGACTGGCCTCTGTGCATATCTCCTGCCGTGAATACATGCTCTACGCTTGTTTTGTACTCTCCAGGAGCCGTTTTTACATTGGTTCTTTCATTTGTTTCTACTTTAAAGGCATCCGTTACATATTTTTCACTTCCTAAAAAACCTGCTGCAATTAATACTAGTTGGGCATCTAAAATCTGTTCACTTCCGGGAACTTCTTTCATATCCATTCTGCCGGTTTCCGGATTTTTCTCCCAGGCAAGTTTTACAATTTTCACTGCTTTTAAGTCGCCTTTTTTATCTTTAATAAATTCTTTTACGGTTGATTCATAAATTCTTGGGTCGTGACCGAATCCGGCAATTGCTTCCTCCTGACCGTAGTCGGTTTTGCAAACCTTTGGCCACTCCGGCCACGGGTTGTTTTCCGCCCGTTTGTCAGGAGCCTTTGGCATCATTTCAATCTGGGTAACGCTTTTTGCTCCGTGACGAATGGAAGTTCCCACACAGTCATTTCCCGTATCGCCACCGCCGATAATGATTACGTCTTTGCCTTTGGCACTGACAAAATTACCATCTTTTAAATCAGAATCCAGTAATGATTTTGTAGTCTGTGTTAAAAAGTCTACTGCAAAATAAATTCCTTTTGCATCTCTGCCCGGTGCTTTAATATCTCTTGGATTAGATGCACCACAGCAAAGTACCACTTTATCATAATCCGCTAAAAGCCGGGCGGCCTTTACATCTTTTCCTACATCAGTACTTGTCACAAAGGTAACCCCTTCTTCTGCCATTACTTTTATTTTTCTGTCAATAATGTGTTTTTCCAGTTTCATATTGGGAATGCCATACATTAACAGTCCGCCAATACGGTCAGAACGTTCAAATACGGTAACTAAGTGACCTCTTTTGTTTAACTGGTCCGCACAGGCAAGGCCGGAAGGACCACTTCCTACTACCGCCACCTTCTTTCCGGTTCTTACTTTTGGCGGGTTTGGTGCAGCCAGGCCTTCTGCGTATGCGTTTTCAATAATGGCATATTCATTTTCCTTTGTGGAAACGGCATCTCCATTTAATCCGCAAGTACATGCTGCTTCACACAAAGCCGGACATACTCTTGAAGTAAATTCCGGAAAATTGTTTGTTTTCTTTAAGCGATTGTAAGCCTGTTCCCAGTTGCCCGTATATACTAAATCATTCCATTCCGGAATCAGGTTGTGGAGAGGACAGCCTGATGCCATCCCCGAAATATTCATACCTGCCTGACAGAAAGGCACTCCACATTCCATACATCTTGCGCCCTGAAGTTGTTGTTTTTCTTTTGGAAGATGAGTGTGGAATTCATTAAAATGACTAATTCTCGTTTTCGGCGATTCCGCTTTACTTGTTTCTCTATGATAATCCATAAATCCTGTTGGTTTTCCCATAGTCTCTCTCCTTCCTTACTTTCTTGTATTTGCATAAAATGCTTCAATTTGCGCCTGTTCTGCGCTTAATCCTTTTTCTTCCATCTGAACAATGTTCTTTAACATTCTTTCATAGTCATGAGGAATAATCTTTTTAAACTTGGGTAAGTATTCCCCAAAGTTTTCTAAGATTTTCTTTCCTTTCTCAGAATTTGTATACGCCACATGCTCTTTAATCATGTCTTTTAATTCCAGAACATCATATTTTGATGTGATTTCCGAGAAGGAAACCATTTCTTTGTTAATTTTTGTGTAAATATCATTATCTTCATCTAATACGTAAGCAATACCGCCGCTCATACCAGCTGCAAAATTCTTTCCGGTATGGCCAAGTACTACCACCCGGCCACCTGTCATATATTCACAGCCGTGATCGCCCGTACCTTCTACAACGGCAATGGCACCGGAGTTTCTTACGCAGAAACGCTCGCCTGCAACACCGTTAATAAAAGCTTTACCGCTTGTTGCACCATATAATGCCACGTTACCGATAATAATGTTCTCATCCTGTTTAAATTTACTTCCTGCCGGTGGATAAACAATCAGCTTACCGCCAGATAATCCTTTTCCGAAGTAGTCATTGGAATCACCAACAAGCTCTAAAGTAAGTCCTTTTGGAATAAAGGCACCAAAGCTCTGACCACCTGCACCGTGACAAAGTACACGGTAGGTATCTTCTTCTAAAGTATCATAAAATTTCTTTGTAATTTCAGAACCAAGGATTGTACCGAAAGAACGATCTGTATTGGTAACATCCACTTCAATACTTCTCTTTTGTCCTGCGTCCATTGCTTTGGAAAGCTGTTTTAACAGTACTCTTTCATCTAAAGTTTTTTCCAGTTCAAAGTCGTAAACCTGTTTTGGATCAAAAGTGACTTTTTCCTTGGAATCTACATATGGATTAGAAAGGATATTGGTTAAATCTATTTTTTCGTATCTGGCATCTACATTTTCTTTTACTTTTAATAAATCTGTTCTGCCAACTAACTCATCAATGGTACGAACTCCTAATTTTGCCATATATTCACGAAGTTCTTCTGCAATAAAGCGCATGAAATTCATAACGTATTCCGGTTTTCCTTTGAAGTTCTTACGAAGTTCCGGATTCTGTGTTGCCACACCTACCGGACAAGTATCTAAGTTGCAGACTCTCATCATAACGCATCCCATTGTTACTAATGGTGCTGTTGCAAAACCAAATTCCTCTGCACCGAGCATTGCTGCAATGGCTACGTCACGCCCGCTCATTAATTTACCATCTGTTTCAATGCGAACCTTATTTCTAAGTCCGTTCATAATCAACGTCTGGTGAGTCTCTGCTAACCCTAACTCCCAGGGAAGTCCTGCATTGTGAATAGAGTTTCTTGGCGCTGCACCGGTACCTCCGTCATAACCGGAAACAAGGATAACCTGGGCACCTGCTTTAGCAACACCTGCCGCAACGGTACCAACCCCTGCCTCCGATACTAATTTTACGGAAATTCTGGCATCTTTATTAGAGTTCTTTAAGTCGTAAATTAACTGTGCCAGATCCTCAATGGAATAAATATCGTGGTGTGGCGGTGGGGAAATCAGTCCTACCCCCGGTGTTGAGTGCCTTGTTTTGGCAATCCATGGATATACCTTTCCTCCCGGTAAGTGTCCACCTTCACCCGGTTTTGCACCCTGTGCCATTTTAATCTGGATTTCTTTTGCACTTACTAAATATCTGCTTGTTACACCAAAACGTCCGGAAGCCACCTGTTTAATGGCAGAGCATCTGTCTAATCCGTCAGGTCCTATAGTTAATCTGTCTAAATCTTCTCCACCTTCACCTGAATTTGATTTACCGTGAAGCTTATTCATTGCAATTGCCAGTGTTTCGTGAGCTTCTTTGGAAATAGAACCGTAGGACATAGCGCCTGTTTTAAATCTGGTAACAATGGAATCTACACTTTCTACCTGGTCAAGTGGAATTCCTTTTTTCGGATATTTAAAGTCCATAAGTCCACGTAAGTTTTTAATGCTGTTTTCGTCATTCACTGCCTGTGTGTATTGTTTAAACAGCTGATAATCTCCACGTTTGGTAGATTCCTGTAAAAGATGAATGGTAACCGGATTGTATAAATGCTCATCAGCACCACTTCTCATTTTATGATGTCCGGGACTGTCTAATGTTAAATCGGTAGAAAGTCCAAGGGGGTCAAATGCCATGGAGTGTAATTCGTCTACCTGTTTTTCTATATCTTTAATTGTAATACCACCTACGCGGCATACTGTGTTTGTAAAGTATTTATTAATGACTTGCTCATCAATACCTATTGCCTCAAAAATCTGGGAACCCTGGTATGACTGGATTGTGGAAATACCCATTTTGGAAGCAATTTTTACAATGCCATGAAGTACGGCGTTATTATAATCATCAACAGCCGCATAGTAATCCTTATCTAACATTCTATTGTCAATTAATTCTTTGATAGATTCCAATGCTAAATACGGGTTAATGGCACATGCACCGTATCCTAAAAGAGTTGCAAAATGGTGTACTTCTCTTGGTTCACCTGACTCTAAAATCAACGCAATACTTGTTCTTTTCTTTGTTTTCACAAGGTGCCTGTTTAAGGCTGATACTGCCAGTAAAGATGGAATTGCAACATGGTTTTCATCCACACCTCTGTCGGAAAGAATCAGGATGTTTGCTCCATCTCTGTAGGCTCTGTCTACTTCAACGAATAATCTTTCAATGGCACGCTCTAGGCTGGTGTTTTTATAGTAAGTAATCGGAACTACTTCTACTTTAAAACCATCTGCTTTCATGCTCTTGATTTTCATAATGTCTGTATTAGTAAGAATTGGATTGTGAACCTTTAACATGTTACAGTTTTTCGGTGTTTCTTCCAATACATTTCCTTCTGTACCAATATAAACTGTGGTTGAAGTAACAACCTCTTCTCGAATAGCATCGATAGGCGGGTTTGTAACCTGAGCAAATAATTGTTTAAAATAGTTAAACAATGGATGTTTTACATTACTTAAAACCGGAAGTGGTGTGTCTACGCCCATGGCTGCAATGGCTTCGCTTCCTGTTTTTGCCATTGGTAAAATACTTGTTTTCAATTCATCATAGGTATAACCAAATGCTTTCTGCATTCTCTGTCTTTCTTCATAAGAAAATTCCGGTACTCTCTCGTTTGGAATTTTTAAATCCTTTAATGCTACTAAGTTGCTGTCTAACCATTCACCGTAGGGCTTTCTTTTTGCATAGGATTCTTTTAAATGGTCGTCGTCCACTATTTCCCCTTTTATCGTGTCAACTAAAAGCATTTTACCCGGATGAAGTCTTTCTTTTACCAGAATTTTTGTAGGGTCAATGTCTAACACACCCACTTCGGAAGATAAAATTAGCTGGTCATCATCGGTAATGTAGTAACGGGATGGACGAAGTCCGTTTCTGTCAAGAACTGCACCCATAATATCTCCGTCAGAGAATAAAATGGATGCAGGACCATCCCACGGCTCCATCATAGTTGCATAATATTGGTAGAAATCACGTTTGCTTTGAGAAATGGTTTTGTTATTTTCCCAAGGCTCAGGAATGGTAATCATCACTGCAAGTGGTAAATCCATGCCGCTCATTACTAAAAATTCCAATGTATTATCAAGCATTGCAGAGTCAGAACCGGATGCATTTACTGCCGGAAGTACTTTGTGAAGTAATCCGTGCAAATGTTCGGATTCCATATTTTCTTCCCTGCCAAGCATTTTATCTGCATTACCACGGATAGTATTGATTTCACCATTGTGTACAATAAAACGGTTTGGATGGGCTCTTTCCCAGCTTGGGTTTGTGTTGGTAGAGAAACGGGAATGAACAATGGCAATTGCTGACTCATAGTCCTCATCCTGCAAATCCTTAAAGAAGGTACGAAGCTGACCTACTAAAAACATTCCTTTGTATACAATGGTACGGCTACTTAAAGATACCACATACGTATTGTCGCTGGACTGTTCAAAAACACGACGCACAATATAGAGTATGCGGTCAAATTCAAGACCCTTTTTCACATGAGCAGGTTTTTTTACAAATCCCTGCATAATGTAAGGCATACATTCTATTGCTTTATGCCCCAGAACAGATGGGAAGGTAGGTACCTCTCTCCAGCCTAAAAAGTCAAGACCTTCTTTTTCTACAATGATTTCAAACATCTTTTTGGCCTGATTTCTTTTCAGTTCATCCTGTGGGAAGAAAAACATACCTATACCGTATTCTCGTTCTTCACCTAAAAAGACGCCGAGGGGATTTGTAACCTTAGTGAAGAATTTGTGTGATATCTGAGTTAGGATACCTACACCATCACCGGTTTTCCCTTCGGCGTCTTTGCCTGCTCTATGTTCTAAGTTTTCTACAATCTTTAATGCGTTCTCAACGGTCGTCCTGCTTTTCGTTCCCTTAATGTTCACACAAGCACCAATACCGCAGTTATCATGCTCGAATTCTTCTCTGTAAAGAGTCGCTTTCGGCACTTTTAATTTTGCGTCAAACATCTCTATTCTCCTTTCCTATAAGCCCCTGTCAGCGTTACTGTTCACAACCTTTCCAGTAACTCTCGGTTTCTGCCATTACTATACACCTATGATTTTTATTTGTAAATAGCAAATTTTTTCCTTATTGTCTGATTGTTTGACAATTATTCAATTTATATATAGTTGTCAGTCTTTTTATATAATTATTATATTATTTTCTCATAAGAAATCGCTTTTTGGAACAATTTATCTTTTCATTTTTCTATAATTTATATTAAAAAAATTGTTCCAAAAAGCTTGTATTTCTTATTCATTCAAAATATTCAGACAATTCACTTGTGTGAACCACAACAACCATTCTACATTATCCCTGCACAACATTATTTAACTGTTCTGAAAGCCCCCTTATCTGCTCTACAATATTTGCAAGGCTTTCCGTTCCTGCGCTATTCTCCTGACTAGATGCCGATACATGTTCTACTGCATTACAATTTTGCTGTGTATTATTGCTAATTTGCTTCATATTGTCTGCAACTTCACCACTTTTTTTCCGAATTATGTCTGCCACATTATCAATTTCATGAATCTGTCCAACTAATTCTTCATTTGAAGCTGTAATAATTGTTGCTGACTCATTAGCCTTTTGAATACTCTCCATTCCATTTTGCGTATAAAGTGCGTTCTGTTCCATGGCAGCAACTGCATTCTCTGTATTTTTTACTACCTCATTTACAATGCTTCCAATACTTTCCACAGCCGTTTTTGTCTGCTCTGAAAGCTTTTGAATTTCTTCCGCAACCACTGCAAAACCTTTTCCATGTTCCCCTGCTCTGGCTGCCTCTATTGATGCATTCAATGCCAAAATATTAGTCTGACTTGATATATTGGTAATCGTTCCTACGATTCCGATAATTTCCTTGGATTCTTCTCCAAGAACCGTAATAATCTGTTTGCACGCATTTGTACTATTATGTATTTGCTCCATACTGACAGTAGCATCATCCATTCTATGCTGATTTTCCTGTGTATTTGCCCCGATTTGCTCTGTAAGTTTAGCCGTTCTATGATTCATATTGCTAAGTTCTTCCAGTTGTTCTGTAATATCCTGTATTTTGCAATCTGCATTTTCTACCGCCGTTGCATTATCAGTGGTTCCAATAAGCAAACGCTCAGCTTCCTTTGCTATGCTCTGGTTAGCCTTAAGTGAAACTTCTGTAATACCGGAAAGTTCCGATACCATACCAAACATTATTTCAGAAGTCTGTGCTGCATTTTCCTTCATTTGCTTCATACGGTCAAACATTTCCTTTTGTTCTTCTGCTCCCATCAAATTCGAAAGCATGGAGGCAGTTCTACTGCACAGCATGGTAAAAATAGCTGCAACTGCAATCAATACCAACGCACGGGGAATGACCCCAAATATAATCACATCATTAAATTCTGTAAAATTATCATCCTGCAAGGTATCCATATAAAATGCCAGAATCTGTCCTACTGAAACGCCTGCCACAGTAAGTCCGGTTGCCACAATATTCAACCCTTTTGAAAAATAAAGACTTGCAATGGCAATAGGATACACATAAATGGCAACAACATGATAGGTAAGTGTTATGCTTAGCATTGTCACAAATATGGAAGCACACACGACATTCACATACTTAATGAATCCATCTTCCCTTTTGAAAATATTTACAAGCAGTGTTGGTAACAATAGCAGACATCCCCCTGCAATATAGGCAATGGTCATAATCATTTTATCTACTGTAAAAATTCCGATTACATTCAATAGGTATATGAGAGTAAAAATAACAAATGTGCTTCTCATAACCTTTGCTACTAATAAATTCGCTTCCTTTTCATTTTGCCTAAGTAAACTCATTTTCTCTTTCTCCTTTCACATAGCACAGAATTTATAACCCGGTTGTCCTATATTAGAACAAAGGTTTTCTTCGCACAGATTTTGTAACTCATACCATAAGCCATGGCTAAACTGTTACTTCGCATCATTTACCGGAATCGTTTTAAATGTTCCGGATTTAATAAGCATTAAAGTTCCTTGAAATTCAGCGCTCAACATCTCTGATATTTCTTCCGGTGAAAGCCGACATACCTTTCCTGCAACCAATACACAAATGCCAAATGTATGAAGCCATACCTGCCGAAATAGCAGTTCTGCTTCCTGTCTGCTTAAGCTATAATCTTTCTGCATAATCTTAATACAAACTTCCACAGTATCACCGAGTTCATCAATTAACATGGCATAGGTCTGGTTTCCCTGGTGCTCACGCATGTATAAAAGCTGAAACAGCTTCGGTTCTTTCGTTGCAAACTCTATCATCTTCATTCCCACGTATTTAAATGCCGGTGTATAATTTAAAGCATCACGAACATATGATTCAAATTCACGCATAGCAACCTTTCTTACTTCTTTCTGTAACTCTTCCATGTTTTTAAATGCTGTAAATATAGGCGACGATGATGTTCCAAGCTCCTTTCCAAGCTCTCTTGCAACAACTGCATCAATACCTTTTTTTCTTGCCATTTCAAATGCTTTATTTATGATTTCTTCTCTTGTGTGTTTGGCTTTTGGTGGCATGGCTGTACAACCTCTCTTTTTTGTATAACTTTGTTATATAACATTTGTTTTATTATATAGTTTTGTCTCTGTTTTGTCAATATGCTTCCATCTCTTAAGCTACCATCTTTTTAATTTGTCCAATTCCCTTACGTATTGGTGGAATTGCCAGTAAAATTAAAGTTGCCACTGCTTCCGGCACAATATAAGTTGCATTATAGGAAAGTGAATATACAATTGCAGGTGTTCCTTCCGGTGCATAATGAGCAAAGAAAATCACACCGGAAATCACTGCAAAAATGTATCTTCCGATAACTCCGGTAATATACCCTAAAATCAGACCATTTTTCTTATTTGCAAAAATACCTGCAAGGCCTAATGCACCGAATGCCAAAGGATAATCTACAATCATCTGTGGAATGGAGTAGAAAAACGGATCAAGCACAAACTGCAGTAAGCCATAAGCAACCGCACTCATAAGTCCTGCCTTTAAACCGAACAAATAACCAATTAACACAATATAAAGCATGCTGAAAATTGTAATGGAGCCACCCATTGGCAGTTCAAAGTTCGGTAAAAACTCAGAAGTAATCAGTCCAAGTGCCATAGCTGCACCGGAAAAAGTCAGTTGTTTTGTTATGGATGCCTTTTTTGAAGTATCAGACTGTGATTTGTGAAAATAAAGAGCCAGGCTGATTAGAATTGCAATTATTACTACAACTGCAACAATACCTGATGTGGTTAATTGAAAACCTTCTTCTTCCCAACTGTTTGTTGTGGGAAATGCAAATAAATTAGACATAAAAAAATCCTCCTTTTCTTTTACATTGGAGGGGTCACTAAAATATATTTCCTGTATGTTATTTCTGAAATTCTCTTATTCCTATTGAAACTTCAAAAACGCTACTGTTTACTCTGTTATGATAAACCATTGGTGCTACATAAACAATAACCTTAAATACTCCATGGCGCGCACATGGCTAGATGTAAAACAGGAAATATGCTTCCCTACGCCAGTATGATCTGGTTCAGGTAGTGAGGGTTAGTAGGAATTCCTACACTCTCAGCCCTTATGGACTCCCCTAGCATGTATTTACTATTTATATGTCCCACTTACTATACTGGGAAATGCGATAAAAGTCAAGAGGTGGGGTATTTATGACAGGACGGCTATCTTTTCCCAAAGTATCTAAAAGTCTGCTGCTTATATTGCTTATATTCCTCTCCAAACATATTTTGCATATGTACTTCTTCCTGTAAAATCTGTAGATGTAACATGACCGCTGCCCATATAGATACTAACAAAAGTGGAATGTTAAAAAACATAAGGCACATGGAAACATATAATAAGTCAAATCCAACAAATGCCGGATTCCTGCTCCATTTATATATCCCCTCTGTAACAAGGCTGGTTTTTTCCTCCGGAATTCCAACTCTCCAGTTGGCTTTCATGGTTAAAGTTGCCAGTGCAAAAAAGACTACTGCCATAACTCCTACTAAAATTCCTATCATTCTAAGTTCTACAAGGGGGTATTTCTTTACCAGAAAAATACTTAATACTCCTACCACACATGTCATCACTGTTGCAACACTCATAATACGTTCAATAAGCAGCACCTTCTTAGGCTTATTCCCAATACCCATTTGATTGGTCTTAATGGATTTTCTTTTTTGGATGATTATTTTTGCAAAATAAAATGTGTAAAATGCTATTAATATAAAAATAGCTGTTATTTGATAAATCATGCTTACCTCCTACTCCCTTCCGCAATTAGTGCTTTCCCGGGATTTGTCCTTTTATTTTCCCTAATTTGTGTTGAATTAAATTCTATTACTATCTAAACATGAATACTTATTCATATGTTCATATTTAAATATAACCACACAATCTGACTTTTGTCAAGCTCGAATATAGTAATATTCATACGCAACAAAACAACAAGTGTTTTGCTGCTGACTGAACAGTAATCTATTGCTAACTCATGGATTTGAAAATCCTGTACTCAGGCATAAAAAAACACTAATTTCAAGTACCTTTACAACAGTTGTTGCAGGTTTTGAAATTAGTGTTCTTTTTTATGCTATCAGATAGATATTAACTACAGAAACATATATTTAAGAATAAATAACACAGCCAACACATACATAAGCGGTGTTACTTTTTTTGCTTTTCCAGTTACTGCATTTAATACTACATAGGAAATGATTCCAAAGGAAATACCTTCTGAAATACTATAGAATAATGGCATTGCAATAATACACAAATATGCAGGTATTGCTTCTGTCAAATTGTCATCGGTAAATTTAATATCTGTAATTGCTCCAAACATAAGGAAACCTACCATAATCAGTGCCGGCGCTGTGGCAAAGGATGGAATGGCAGTAAAAATCGGAGCAAATAAGGTGGAAACAAGAAATAATAAGCCTGTTACCAATGCGGTAAGTCCTGTACGTCCTCCTGCCGCTACACCGGATGCTGATTCTACAAAGGTGGTGGTGGTAGAAGTACCAAGTACTGCACCGGCTGTAGTTCCAATAGCATCTGCCATAAGTGCCGGTTTAATTTTTGGAAGACGTCCGTTTTCATCCAGCATTTTAGCTTTTGTACTGACACCGATTAATGTTCCTAAAGTATCAAATATATCAACAAAAAGGAAAGAAAAAACAATCACTATAAAATTAAATATTCCAAGTCCATTTATATCTACATTAAAACATTGTCCAAAGGTCTCTCCGAGTTTACTAAAATCTGTAATGGAAAGTGATGGGAACAAAGTGTAATAACCGGCTTCCGGATTTGGTACATAAATTCCTACAAGCTGACAAACCATACCAATAAGCCAGGTTGCTACAATACCGATTAATATGGAACCTTTCACATTTTTAATATACAAAATTGCTGTAATAAACAATCCTACAATAGCCAGTACTGCACAAATACCGGAAGTATTGAAATTCTCTGTAAAGTCCGTAATGGTTACTAAAGTAGAAGAATCTACAGATAAACCTGCATTTTGAAGTCCGATAAAAGCAATAAATAAACCAATCCCCACTGATACGCCTTTTTTCAGGTTTAATGGAATTGCATTAAAAATTGCTTCTCGCACATTGGTTAAAGACAGTACAATAAAAACAATCCCTTCTACAAATACTGCTAATAAAGCAACCTGCCACGTATACCCATAGCCAAGTACAACTGTATACGCCATATAGGCATTAAGTCCCATACCGGCTGACAAAGCAAACGGTAAATTTGCCATAAACGCCATACAAGCTGTACCAATAAAGGAAGCAATTGCTGTAGCAAGAAGTACCGCTGTAGGGTCCATGCCTGCTGCACTTAAAATACTTGGATTGACTGCAAGAATGTAAGCCATTGTCATAAAAGTAGTGATTCCTGCAAGTACTTCTGTTTTTGCATTTGTGTTGCTTTCTTTTAGTTTGAATAGTTTCTCTAACATGTTTTCCTCTTTCTGCCATTTTTACTTTTCCGGCTATCTTTTGCTTTTTTATTTATTCCACAATTTAAGAAAAAATATTTATTACTTTACTGATAAGGTCGTAGACAATAACAATTATTCTCCTTCGTAAGAAATAACAGTATCTACAGGATATTTGATAATACGTTCTCTTCCTTTAAGTCCTTTCAACTCCATAAGACAAATAATTTTTACTACCTTTGCTCCCAGGCTTTCTATTAATCCCGCCGCAGCCTCCAGTGTTCCTCCAGTGGCAATTAAATCGTCCACTAAAACAACTCTCATTCCCTGTTTGATATCGTCTTTGTGTATTTCAATAATGGCACTACCATATTCTAAATCGTAAGATGCCTCCACTGTCTCCCTCGGCAACTTGCCCTTTTTGCGAACAGGAATGAAAGGCTTATGAAAGATATAAGCCAAAGGCATACCAAAAAGAAATCCTCTGGATTCCAGTCCGGCAATCATGTCAAACTCTACACCATCTAACAGAGCGGACATTTCATCTATGGCCAATTTAAGACCATCCGCATCTCCTAGGACAGAAGTAATATCCCGAAAGATAATACCCGGTTTAGGAAAATCCGGAATGCTTGTAACATACTGTTGGACTTTACTCATCGTATCTCCCTTTCTTTAATGTTTTATTTATGAATCTATCATATTTTATCAATTTTTTAGTATTTTAACAAGGTGAATAGCATATTTTGACTTCTTATGCTAAACTGATTAGTGTTCACATGTGAATATTAATGTTAAACTGACCATACGAAATATACAAAGGAGGCTGCCATGATTTCCATAAGCTTATGTATGATTGTAAAAAACGAAGAGCAGGTGCTAAGCAGATGTCTTTCATCCATTTCTGATTTAATGGATGAGATTATTATTGTTGATACAGGCTCTAACGATTGTACTAAAGAGATTGCCAGAAAATTTACAGATAAAATATATGACTTTACTTGGACGGGAAATTTTTCTGATGCCAGAAATTTTTCTTTTTCCAAGGCTACAAAGGAGTATATTTATTGTGCTGATGCTGATGAAGTGTTAGACGAGGCTAACCGTAAACGCTTTCTTCTCCTAAAGCAGACACTTTTGCCGGAAATTGATATTGTGCAGATGTTTTACTGTAATCAGTTATCCTATAATACGATTTACAATTTTGACAAGGAATATCGCCCTAAGCTTTATAAAAGACTTCGCAGCTTTTTCTGGGAGGGTGCTATTCACGAGGCTGTACGATTAGATCCTGTTATTTATGACAGCGATGTGGAAATTTTACATATGCCAACCGGCGAGCATACTTCCAGAGATTTGAAAGCTTTTGAGACGTTAGGTGAAAAGGGAGTTCGTCTGGATAAACGTCTTCACAATATTTATGCCAAGGAATTATTTATATCGGGAAAAGAAGAGGATTTTATTAAGGCACTACCTGTTTTTCTTAAATCTCTGTCAGATACAACCCGCACAGAAGACGAAATTGCTGAGGCCTTCTGTGTTGTTTCCAAAGCTTATCGGTTATTAGCTGATGTGGGCAACTTTTTTAAATATGCTCTAAAAAATGTAGCAGGGAAGGGCTGTTCTGAAATCTGTTTTGAGCTAGGTGCCTATTATGAAGGAATTGCTGATTACGAGGAAGCCATTATATGGTATTACAATGCTGCCTTTGAAACAGAAAGCATTTTAAATATTCATCTTGGTGGTGATTTACCATTGTTAGCCATTGCTAACTGTTATAGTAAGCTAGGACTAACTGAAGATGCAGAAAAATATCAGTCAGCCGCTGCTAACTGGAGTGCAGAACAATAGTTTTTTTTATTATGCCACTGTGAAACTCCAACCGATACTCTTGTGCCAAAAAGGAGACTACTACCATGCAGTCTCCTTTTCTAATGCAAATGAATAAATAACTCTCTCTTTAACAGGTTTTTGAATAATGGATTGTAGTGCCTCTTCGTAATAGGAAAGCTGGGTTTTATAGCGGTGTATTAATTCTTCCATAGCATCTACTCTGTCGGTTTTGTAATCTAATACAACCAGTTGGCCATCTTCTTCAAAATAAACGTCTATGATTCCCTGTATCAGTACAATTTCTTCACTTGGAAAATCCGGGTTTACACGGTTTGCCGGGATGCCCATAACAAATGGTCTTTCTTTGTAAAGTTTTCCTTGTTTGGAGGCTATGCACATTTTTTGCCCGTAGGTTGACATAACAAAATTCGCAACTTTATCTGCTCTTACTAACTCTTTGTACTCTTTTGTTAACCTTCCTTCTGCTACAAAGGTTTCCATATCCTGCTTAATGGCATTTACCAGGTTTAATTTCATTTTCTTTTTATTGCTATCTGTTTCTTCTACAAAATTCGGGCCGCTTTCCATAATGTTTTCGGTCTGTTGCAATCCCTCATATTGGTCATTTACAAAAGAAGTCATCTCATATTTGCTATAATCCAAAAGCTCCAATACTCTGTGGTAAGCACTACCTCTGCTTGTACCACCAGCTTCCTCTTCTTCTCTTAAAAATTCCGGTAAATAAGGCACCGGTGGCCTTTCTGTTTCGAATATGGAATGCAGTTCTTCCCCTTCCTCTTTCATGGCCTGGATTTTTAATTCCGATACACTGGTCTTTGTATACATACTGCCTAAAATCTTGTGAGGATATTCATAGGAAAATTTTTCTTTCAATTCTTCTTCCAGCTGGTCATGGATTTCTTCCTGCCTCCAGTTACTTTGCAATTGTTCTTTTCTAATATGCTTTTGAAGGTCTTTACCAAATGAAAAAAGCTGTAAATCCTTTTCATGAAAAACACGGCATATTCTTTCAAAATCCTTGTGTGATAGCAATGCTGCCACAATATAGGAAAGGGCATTTGATGCACTGTTTCTTATGGAAAATGGAAGTACCTGCATCTGTTCCATCCCTTTGTATTTTTGAAGCAGGGTGGCTGCTTTATCCACTTCCCCAGTTAAAATCAGCTTTTCCTTGGCTCTTGTTAAAGCTACATATAAAATCCTAAGTTCTTCACCCAGACTATCCATTTTCAGCTTTGTGGCCAGCATATTTTTGCTGATTGTTTTTGCTTTTATACGAAGCTTTGGTTCAATCCTCTCTGTTCCAATTCCCCAGTCTATATCCAAAAGTACCGGGCTTTGGGCATCCTGCATATTAAATCTTTTGGCTAAGCCTGCTACAAAACAGATTGGAAATTCCAATCCTTTACTTTTATGGATTGTCATAATCCGCACAGTATCTGCCATCTCATCTAACGTGTTAGCCTCGCCTTCCTCCACATTGTATTTTTCCAACTGTTCAATGTATCTGACAAACTGAAACAAACCGTGAAAGCTGGTTTTTTCAAAGGCAATGGCTTTCTCTAAAAGCATTTCCACATTTGCTTTTTTCTGCTCTCCGCCGGGCATGGCACTGACGTACTCTAAGTAGAAAGATTCTGATAAGATACCGGCTATTAGTTCGTAAGTGGAAAGAATCACTGCTTTCTTTCTGTTTGCTTCTATTTTTTCCAGCGTAGCTTTTACTTTAGCTTGAAGAGAATGCCACTCTTTTGGAATTTGGTTAGCAGCTGCATTCATGCATTCTATAAGATATTCCTTTTTCTTTTCCTTTCCCCGAAAACCTTTTAGCATGGCTAATTCCTCATCCGTATAAAGGAAAAATGGAGATTTCAATAACCCTGCCAGCGCATGATCCTCGTAAGGATTATTTAACACTCTTAAGTACTGAAGTACATTGCGTACTTCCATTGTGGAAAAATAACCTGACTTGGAAGCTATATGCACCGGAATCCCTTGATTGTTCAACTCTTCTTTTAAAATTTCCTGGGTATCAGAACCGGCACGCAATAGAATAACAATATCCTTATACATAGCCGGGCGCAAATTTCCTGTTTCTTTATCAGTAACGAGAAAGCTTCCAACCATTTCCCGTATGCGGTTTCCTATCATGATGGCTTCGCCATGCTTTTTAGGCACCGTAGCAGATAGTTCTTCTTCTGTGCCATCTTCATGAATGATACTTTCTTTCCGTTCAAATAGCAGAAGCTCTGTTTCATAAATGGAGGGCTGTGAAATACTCTCCGGTTCTTTAGGTTCCAAAGAATCCGGCTTGGGAAAGTCTGCTGCCGGATATAAGGCGGCTTCCTCATCGTAAGTAATTCCACCTAAAGACTCCTCCATAATCTTTTCAAATATAAAATTAACACTTTCAATTACTTCTTTTCTGCTTCGAAAATTTTTATGAAGGTCAATTCGCATATTGTCGTCACTACAGTTTACATAACTCTGATGGTATTCCTTGAATTTTTCCATAAAAAGCTCAGGTCTGGCAAGACGAAAGCCGTAAATGCTCTGTTTTACATCTCCTACCATAAACCGGTTGCACTTCCCTTTATCGCTTTTTGAAATGCTTTGCAATAAAAGCTCCTGCACCAGGTTGCTGTCCTGATACTCATCCGTCATAACTTCCTTAAAATATTCCTGATAAGCCAGTGCTGTTTTTGTAGGAACGTACTCACCGTCTTTCTCCTCTAACAAAATTTTCAGTGCATAATGCTCCATGTCGGAAAAATCCAGCAAATTTTTCTCTTTCTTTTTTTCTGCGTATAACTCCATAAAGGAAAGTGTCAAATCGATCAGAGCTTTTATGTTTGTTTCGCAGGCTATATAATCTTCATATGCCTGCCAGGGCGAAACAAAGAAAAAATTCTCCTTTATCTGAGTCAGCAAATCCTTTGCCTGATTGCGAAGGGTCTTAACCTCCTCCTTTTTTTCCAAAGAAACTGTCTCATCCTTTTTGGTTGATAATCTTCCGAATTTTACCTTGCCTATTTTTTCATAAAACGACTCATAGTCAGTTTCCTTTGACAGATTTGTAAAAACTTCCTGCTCTGCCTCCATAAGCTCTGCATACATATAAGGACCATCACTTTGTTCACAGATTTTAAGAGCACGCTGTAATAAGTATGAGCCTTCCTGACAAAGCTTTCTTATATAATTCATCATTTCTTTTAGAAACAGCTTCTCCTTAAAAGCTGTCATCACTTCACTGCTAACCGGACTGTTATCTGCATTTACTTCCTGACTTTCGTCTTCCTTGTTAAAACCGGTTTCCCTTATATGTTCCGACAACTGATACTGGTTAGCACAGGCTGACAACCAGTTTTCAGGCCATGGATAACTCATGGCAAACTCATAAAGCTTTAACACATAATTTTCTAAAATTTCCTCGTTTCTGCCGGAAACATAGCTTTCTAAAAGCCGGATAAAGCCTTCCTCTGCCTGCTCATGTTTCTTTTCCATAAGCTCTGAAAGGGCATCCCTTTTTATTAGATTTAATTCCCCCATATCTCCAACTCGAAAAGCCGGATCTAATCCAATATCTTCAAAATGATTGCTCAGTAAATACTTACAAAAGCTGTCAATAGTTGTAATCTGGGCTCTGTGAATGTAGGCAGATTGCTTTTGCAAATGTTCATTTTCCGGATCTTCTTCCAGCCTGTCTAAGATTGCTTTTAATATACGTTCCCGCATTTCTGCCGCTGCTGCATTGGTAAAAGTAACAATTAAAAGTCTGTCCACGTCTACGGGATTTTCTTTATCCGTAATCATAGAAAGGATTCTCTCAACTAAAACAGCAGTTTTTCCCGAACCGGCTGCAGCGGATACCAACAGATTTTTATTTCTGGCATCAATGACCTGTTGTTGCTCTTTTGTAAAGGAAATTCCCATTATTCTCTTTCCTCCCTACTCTGGTTTACTCCTACCATTTCCACCATTTTCTCCATAGCTTCCTCTTTGGAAACTCCGTCTAATTTTTTCTTTTCAAATCCCTTTATTTTCTTGTCAAAACCACAAATGCCTTGATAATTACAATAAGTGCAGGGAGTTTTATTTTCCTTTTCGTAAGGATTTACCGGGATTTCTCCATTTAAAATATTTTTGGCGATTTCCTGTATTTTCAAATCCGCATACCGGGAAATAACTTCTAACTCTTGTTTTGTTACTACACTAGAGGTTGCCTTATAGCCTCCTGTTTTTTTCCGTTCCACCGGAATAACATCAGAACTTTCTTCAAAGCTGCCATCAAGCATTGTGACAACACCGTCATCTTCTAACAGTACACCTTTTGTACGAAGAGCCGTGTGGATTGCCTCTTCTACCTGTTCCTTGGAAGAAACTTCTTCACTGCGCTCCACGTAAGGGTCTGCCATCTGATAATAAAGAAGTGCTGCCGGCTCTACTTTTTTATCGGGATGCTTCTTTTCTTCCGTTAAAATGGCACTGTTCATATATAAAACCAGCTGCATCTGAAGGCCAAAGTAAAGTGAAACCGGATCGAATTTCACATTACCTGATTTATAATCCATAACCTTTACATACACCGTTCCATCCTTCTCCACAGTGTCCATCCGGTCTATACGTCCTCTTACCTTCATAGTTTTTCCATCAAATTCTTTTACCATGGAAAATGGAATTTCAAAGGCTTTCGGTTCAAAAATTCCTTTTTTTAACTGATATTGTAAGGTTTCGATGGTACGGTTTAAAATCCGTCCCATTCTTTTTAAAATATAAGAATTTCTGGCACTGTTTAAAAGTACCGTTTCTCCATATTCAACCGACAATTCTGTCAGTTTTTTATCTACATATTCCTGCGACTGTTCTTTTGTAAACTGAAACCAGGTAACTCCCCGCTCTTTTAAATAGTCAGCGAATCCATCCAATACTGCATGAAACACATTTCCCATGTCCACTGCTTCAAAGGAAAATTCTTCCTCTTCCTTAAGCATAAGTCCATATTTTAAGAAATGAGCATAGCCACAGGCCGCAAACTGCTCAAAACGGCTGACACTGCTTTCCAATATATCTCCATATATAAGTCTTGCGGCCTCTTTTGAAAGGGGTGATGGCACGTATTCGTAAAAAGCTGCCTCTAACAGCTTTTTCATTTCTTCTTCCTTTTCATAAAAATGATACAAGGTAAAGAAGTCTTTTCGTTCTTCTAAATTGGTTTCTAAAAATCCCTGCCCATACCGGCCCATAAGTGCTGCAAAATCGTCCAAACCATCTTTCTTAGCTGCAATTTTCTCCCCTATGGTTTCATTTCTTCCCTGCATAGGTAAATCTTGATAAAGGCCTTTTATTACATCAATTAAATAAGCCGGACGACTTGTTTTCCCTTCTATATCCACTCGGGAAAAAGATAAGAAAAGCTTTTCTGACGGTTTTGTCATATTTAAATATAAATAAAGCCTTTGAATAAACATCTGCTGCCTTCCGGTAGGTGCTAACTCCATGCCGCTTTCCTGTAAAAACTCCCGCTCCATATCAGAAATCAGTCCGCCTTTTTTGGCATTTCCCGGAATTGCATTATCGTTAATTCCTACAAAAAATAATGCCCGGACCTGCTTTAATCTGGTTCGTTCCATATCTCCGGCCACTACCTGATCCACGTTCTGGGGAATAGTGCCTACTTTTAATTCACTAAAACCTGCTGTGAGAATGTCATAGAATTCCTGCAAAGTCATGCTTTCTTCTTTTAGTAGTTCATAAATCTGGTTTAATAAGTCCATTACCAACGGATAAACCTGTCCATATTCCTTAGCCTTTGCTAACTCACCTCTGTCAGTGAATTCCTGCTCGAGCTTTTCCATTTTTCCCTGAAGGCCAAGTTCATAGCAGAAATCATAGACAGCCTTTACAAGACTTGAGGCAGAATACTGAGACTCATTGCCCTGCCGTATTTCAAGGTTTAAAATTGGCGACATATTTGTCACAAATTTCTCTCTGGAAAGATTTAACCTCTCAAGCTCCTCTAGCGCTGTTTCCTCATCCATGCCTTTCATTCTTCTGACAAAAGGTCTTTCATAAGCACTCTTTCCACGTATGCCCAGAGCCTTTGTATATTTCTCTAACCGATCTGTTTCTTCAAAAGATAAATCTGACAAACCTGTCTTTAAAAACTGAAATACACTGTCATAAGAGAATCCATATAGTATTACCTGAAGGGCACTTGTAATAGCTGATACCATAGGGTTACTCAGTACGCTTTTTGTCTGGTCTATATAGACAGGGATGTCATATCTGGCACACTCTCTTTCCATAATATGCCCATAGGTTTCCAAATCTCCTGCAATAATGGCAATGTCCCGATAACAATATCCCTCGGTACGAATCAGATTTTTTATCTGCACACATACCTTTTGTATTTCTTCTTTTGGGTTTGCTCCTTCTGTTAAAAAGATACACCGGTTTTTCTCCTGAAAGACTGTTTTTTTCTGACGGAACAGATTTTTTTCCAGATGGGCAAGTTCTTTACTTTTTCTAAATCTGGGAAGCTCTTTCTCAGAAAGTGTTACATCTTTTTTTCTTGAAATTCCTGCTTCTTTTGCCAGATTTTCCATAACCGAAACTGTTTTTTTACTTAAATAAAACAGCTTATGCTCTCCATCCGTTTCATAAGGATTTTCCCTTGTATCTATGGTAATTGTCATAATCACATCTACTGCCTGTGTCATCAGTTCCTTAATCAGACGGTTCTGAACAGGAGTAAATCCGGTAAATCCATCTAACACTACAATGCTGTTTTTTATGAGTTTTGATTTATGCAAAGACTTAGCCAACAAATCTAAGCTTTCCTCTGTAGTAATGTATTTTTCCTTTAAAAATGCTAAAAATCCTTCATATAAGATGTTTAAATCTGTTAACTTTAAGGAAAGTTCTCCCTTTTTTGCTCCATAGGAAATTAATTCTTCTACCCCTTTTGGAGCGATATCGTATTGCATAAATTCGGAGATTACACTTTTTATTTCATGAATATAACCTATCTGCTTTAAATGGCTTCCAAGTAACGTTAAATCTGCTTCTCTTTCAGAGGCTACTTTTCTGATAATCAGGTTTTTTCCCGTATCGTCAAGAACAACTCTGTTTTCCTTTCCTACTTCTTCAAAAATACGGTAGGTAAGTCTGGAAAAGCTTAGTACATCTATATTCATAATGCCACCATTTAAAAGGCATAGCTCTTTTTGAGTCTGCATGGTAAACTGATCCGGAACCAGGATAATAAAATCCCGTTCCGGTTCCTTTTTTGACCACTCAATTATGTGTTTGTATACAGCTGTGCTCTTGCCTGAGCCGGAGCCACCAAAATAAAATTGTAATGCCATTGTTTATCCCCTTTTACCCATACCATTTCTTTCACTATATAATTAATTATCGTATACACTTCTACATTTTTTCTATTTCACCTTCATTGTAGAAACATAACCCGTAGACTTTTTAAACAGTTTTTTGTATTTACTCCGTTTGCTTTTTGGCACTTGTATCTGTGCTGTTTTGCTAATGCCTTTTAGTGCATTTTTTCCAACCTTTTTCAGTTTCTTGGTCTTTATTACAATTTTCTTAAGCTTCTTATCTCCATAGAACGCATTTTTCCCAATAGTAGTAACATATTTTCCGATAGTTACTTTTTTCAGCTTTTTGCAATTTTTAAATGCACTGTTACCAATGGCTGTAATCTTATACTTTTTGCCTCCGATTTTAACAGTATCTTTCACAGTGACGGTGGTCTTTTTCTTGTTGGTAATACCGGTAACTGAAACAGTACTGCTTCCGGTTACCTTGTAAATATATCCTGAAAGTTTATATTTATGGCCCTTTACTACCTGAATTTTATAAGTCAGCTTTTTGGTGCCGGTGTAATTGCCCATTCCGGTTACAGTTATCGTATAGACACCCTGGTTTTTATATTTTTTAATGCCGCTTACCGTATAATCTTTGTCTACTGCGCATGTATTTGATACAACTTCCGGAGTATGATTTTTTCCATCCCATTCCACTAATCCGGTTTTTAACACAATATCCGTCTGCTCAACTAAAACAGGTGACACAGTTGCTGCAACAGTTATCTGATAAGGTTTCGTCTGACCTTGTCTTTCTATCTTGATGCAAATATTGCCACTATCTTTTACTTCTGTTACAGTTGGCACTGTGGCAGACCAGTTTTTTGAATCTTTACTATAAGTAACCTTGTCTATGTTTTCCTTTACACCCTTTAAAGTTACTGCATTATGACTCTTTCCATCATAACAACCTGAATATCCGGTTGCGTAAATTCCGTAATTGGTGCTTGCAGTGGTCACACCTATTTCTGGCGAATAGTTTCCATCATACCTTACTCCTTCTACATGTATATATGCAGCAATTTTATACCGATAAGCAGTGTCCGCTTCTAAACCGGTATCTTTATAGAAAGCCTCTGTAGTTTCTGCTAACAGCTCAAACTTATTTTTCTTCTCATCCCATCTGTAAATCCCATAGCCGTCTGCATTTTTAATATCCGTCCAACTTAAGGTTACATTAGTAAACTGTGACTCTGCCTTTAAATTTTCTACCGATTGTGGTGCCACAATTAATTTTGCGTATTTCTCTATTTCTGAGCCGTCGGTTGTAACTGCTTTAATCTTTGTAACACCGGCATTCTTGCCTGTAACTTTGGCATAGTCGGTGAGTATTTCCCCATCTGTTCTCTCTATCCGTTCAATCCCTGCATAGTTTTCATTAATAACTTCCCAGTATAACTCACTGGTAGATGCATCTTCATTGCCAACAGAAGCCGATACTTCTATTGTTTCTCCGCCTTTTACAACGTACCGGGTCTGTCCCATCTCCAGGCTTTCTGCCTTTGTAGGCTCCGGTATCTGCACAATGCCATTATTAATGCTTTCATTGGCTGTCTTTCCAGCTCCCAGATAGTAGTTGGTACCATCTGTGAGACATGGACTGACTACATATCTATATCCACCACTCTGTGGACCGGCTCCTACATTTACATTCTTATCCACCACACTATAAGTACCTGCACCTGTTTTGGGAATATATGCCACTTCATTATAAGTATACATGGTAACCATGGAACGTACATAATATCCGTCAATGTTTGATTCGTCCTCCAAGCCATCAAAGGAAATGGTAGTCTGCTTGTAGACAGGATCTGCTTCGCAGTTACTAACACTGTTATTTATTATAAAGCCCACCGGAATTTCTGCAGATGCATTGCCGCCATCATTAGCTGTAACCGTAAGAGTTGTAGTGCCATATTTAAGCCCTTCTAACTTAATGCTTTTCTCTCCGGCATTACTTCCATCTTCCACTGATACAATTTTAACAATGCTTTCATCTGCGACTTTATAATCAAAATCCAGATTTTCGTAATCAGCATTGGAATTATACTTTATAGTAAAAGTATCCTGATGATTTTTCCAGCCATAATCCACAATGGTAAACACATCACTTGCTCCCATAATGGAAGTAACCGGGTTATACCCATATGTTTTTACTGTAACAATACTGTCCTTACTTTCATATGGACAATGCTCCAAGTCGGAGTTGTTCCAATAATAGGCGCGAACACAGAACTTGTACTCCGTGCCAGCGGTAAGGTTACTCACTGAATAAGAAGTTGTATCCTTCTCTAATGTTCTACCATTATTCAATGCCTCCCACTTGTTGGTAGAAGAATTCCACTGATAGAGAAAATATCCATAGCTTTTCTCCACCGGATCCCAGGAAAGGGTCACTTTATTTTTAAGAACCGATGTGGCTTTAAAATTTGTTACCTGAGGTGACTGCACATAAATCACACATTTGGCATAGCAATATTCATCAGTGGAATACGCCCGTATTTCCGTCCTTCCACTTCCCACAACCTTAACCTTTCCCTGTGCATCCACAGTTGCAACTGTTCTGTCAGTGCTCTCCCATCTTTTTACTGTTTTATTGGCAGCATTGTCCGGTGTGTAGTTTTTAATGGCTAACTGTTTGCTTTCACCAATCTGTTCCTGTGTGAAGTACAGCCAGGTGTTATCCATGGTCATTTTCTTCACAGTAACCGGTGTTACATTCACGGATAAGGAGGCTGAAAGATTGGTTCCATCGGTAGTTGTACCGGTAATCACCGCTTTACCAACAGAAACTGCGGTAATAAGACCCGTTTTTGACACTGTTGCCACATTTTCATCGGAAGATGTCCACTTTAAATTCTGTGACGTTTCTGCCTCCGGCAATACTACATAATCTGCATAGTATTTCAGACCCGGTTGAAGCTCCACCGTCTCCTCTGAAAAAGAAAGACTGGTTGCTGTGTTTTTTAAGAAATGAATGGTACATTCTCCATAAACAGCACTTCCGTCTGTAGCAACTGCAAATACTTTAACATCTCCGTATAATTTTCTGGTAACAGTGCCATCCTGGCTTACTGTTGCCATGCTGTCAACGGATGTATACCACTTGATTTCCTTATCTGATACTTCCTGCTCCTCTAAGATATTTCCATCTTCATCTCTTTCTGCTACACGCACGATTTTATCCAGTTTTACTGTATCCCCTGTGACTGCAATTTCTGTTGCCTTTTCATTGTTGTAAAGGATATCAACACTGCTGGCTAGAAGGTTATCTTCACTTAAATTCTCGTTATAAGGAAGGGTTGTATTATTACTGATGACATATTCAACCGGACGGCTGCCATCTTCCTTTACACCATTATTCCACTCTACGTACCCCTTGACTCCCTGCAAGGTATTATTTTCAAAAATAAGCTCTTTCAAGTTACAAGTGGAAGTATCATCAGGTACACGCATATAAAACATTCGGTTATAGTAGCCGGTTATCCGGTCTTTTCCATTTTCATCCGTAATCCAGTCTACATCCGCTTTAACATCATCTTTACTGTAATGATCGGCACTTGTAAATTTTCTGTTAGGAGCATAATAAGTGTTGCCACTAAACTCTGCACTTATCTTTTCATCATGGCCAGACACATTAGCTAAAGCCTGCCATACTGTTCTTTTTCCAATATGGTATTTATAATCATACACGGTATTATTTTTAACAGATATTTCTGTTTTTCCACTGGCGGCACTTAAATCAAATACACCATTACAATTGCCACCACTAGCACCACCATAGAGATAAAAAGTGTTATTTTCTACTAAATCCACTGCAGCAGTAATATAGGAAACTTGTTTTAAGAAAATAAATACGTTGTTTTTTGCTACCTGTCCCACAACATAGTTAGTCATAAGCCCGTCTGAAACTACCCGGTTTCCTTCAAAGGTCATTTTTCCTTGTGTAAAGCTGGCTTTTCCCCGTTTTCCATCTGCGCTGGTTAAGAAAAACTCATTATTCCTGATAAGAATGCTCTTAGTATCCGAATTGCTGGAATCAAAAACGCTGGCACCATTATTTCTGGTAGATGTAATCTCGATGATATTATTTTCCACTACACAATTGGTAATGGTTCCAAAGGTCATAAACTTGGAATCCACTTCACAAATAAAGTGATTTCCTGCAATTCGAACATCATCAATTCTTACTGAGTCTGCGTATGCCACAGTAAAACACATATTTTGATTGCCCACAACTTCCTCATACTTTACCGGAGTGGTATGTATCGTATTGTTAATCAAATCAATGTTACGAATACTGGTGTTCTTATTTTCCACTGCACCGGTTTTTGGAATGTTAAAAATACCAATCTGTTCGTCTCTGGCATTGCTGTACAAATCACAGTTCATGACCGTAATGTTTTTTACTTCCTTATCCCAGAAATCCAGAATTCCTACGTTGGCGCCTCTATAGGTTCCACTAAACTGAATCATGGTACAAGCGTCTACCGTAATGTTTGTATCACCACTATAGCAAGTGAAGTTAGAGTACTGCTTGTCCTCATAATAATAACCGGAATAAGCCTCCTGAGGCACAATTAAATCCACGTTATAAATGTAAATATTGTCACAATAAACCAGAACAAACTGCCTCATATAATTATATAAATCTACTTCCCTTGCCTCAATTCTGAAATCTCCAAAATAAGTATTACTTGCGTTCCATACTGCAAAAAAGAATTCTGAATAGCCTTCGTCTTTTCGATAATCATTGTCAGTAAACAAAACAGTAGAGTCACCATCGCCTACAATGTTTACATTCTTAAGACCATCGGACGTTACTTCTTTTGCACATTTATATTCACCGGCCGGGATATATGCAATTCCCCTGACAATCTCATTATCCTCTGCATCATCCCAAGCCACATGCTTGGATACACTGAAAAAAGCCGCACTTAATCCTGCATGAGCCGGTGTTACACCATCTCCTATTGCACCATACTGTTTAACATTTATGAGTATCCATTTCTGTCCATTTATCTCATAAACATCCGGAAGAATGCAGGCATACAATCCGTTTGCTAACTGTATGGCACCTTCTTTTCTGTTTGCCTTTCCCATATCGTATTCGGTTAAAATCTCATAAACAGCACTTCCACCATCTCCACTTTCATAGTAGCCTTCTGTTTTAATGATTCTTCCGGCAGTCAGTCTTAGGTCCTTACTTTTTCCTAATTCTTCCGTACTACCAAAGGTAACTGTTGGCTTGGCTTCAACATTTGTACCAAACTCATATTCCTTTAGGAAGGAATAATCCATGTCTCTATAAATCTGTGTAGTAGCAATGGAAGTAATATCTACTTCAACTTTTTTTGTTTCTGTGTTAGCAAGATAGGCAGCGGCTTCCCCTAACACCTCATCTGTATCTTCATAAATAACCGGCTCTGTATTTTCTTCCGGCGGCGCTTCTATGTCTGCCTGACTGTCAAATTCCATATCTACACTTATTTCGTTGACTGATACGGTACTTTCCTCCTGCTCTTTGGCAAAAACACTACTTATCCGGACGTTTCCTAAACCGCTTTCCATCAAGACTACTGCTGCCAGTATAGCTGCTGCCCACCGTTTTGTGCTTTTCCCTTTTTTTCTTCGTATCATGTATGTAACCCCTTTCTTTTCACCCAAATTTATGCTTGTAATTCCTTCTACATAACTTCATAACCGAAAACACCATAGTTACTTTATTTTACGATATTTTCATATATTTTGCAATTTTTGAATGGGGCCATGCAGGGAGCTTCTACCGTGAAAAAAGCAGACTGCCATTTTCATAATTTGCCGAACCTACTGTTAGTGAGAAACTCCTCTAAATACAACAGCATAAAAAATAAATAATAGTATGAGAATTTCGATGATTCCTGCAAATAGATTGATGATAGACAATACAATAGTAGCATTTCGTAGTTTTATCATCCTTTTTGCTTTGATAATTCCAATAACACCAACAGGTATTCCGGCAAAAAAAATAAGAATACTTCCACAAATTCCGATATATTCCAATAACTTAAACAGAGAATTAGAATTCAGGACGCTTGTGGGATTATTACCCCAATAAATGATAATAGGAATTACTAATGCTAATGCTAATTCTAGCCAAAAAACCATCAAATAAGGGGATTTTTGATTTTCTGTCATATCCGAAATACCTCCATTCTACCAGTGGTGCGTAAATTCATCTCTTAGTTAAACACACCAGCTTACTGAAATTTTCACTTCTACCTAGTTTATATAGAAAGGTCAATGTATGCTCCTGTTACACCAGAACCCAAACTCATTACTTTCATAGAAGAAAAATCGACACCTGATGAATCAATTTCTACTATGTTTTCTTTTTGAGCACTTGAAAATTCTTGTGAGCCTTCACCAATTGCAAGTGCTGCTTCATTTGACGCATCACCAAGTTCTTTCATTTTAGCTTTATGTGCTTGTTCCTCTTTTTCATCCCACTGTGAAGCATGGTGTTTTCGTTCTGCTTGTTTAGCCCTTAATTGAGCCATTGATTGAGCCATTTTAGCCGCTTGATATAAATCTTTATCATATTCTTGCAGTTTTCTCTCATCACTCGCTGGTACAGTATCTCCATTTGCCATAGCTCTATAAACAGCCATAACCTTCGCATTATCTTTAGCTATCTTTTCATTTGCAGCATCTTGTGTTTTCTGTGCCGCCATTTCTGCCTTTTGTTGAAGCATTCCATTATGCTCGCCACGGTCTTTTACCAACTGCTTACTAGCTTTCTCCGTAAGAACCAGCACATCTTCTTCATTCGATAACACAACCTCTTTTCCAGTTGCATCCTGTACCTTCGTTCCTTTCGGAACACGATATGCTTCATATGTATGTAGATACCCTGACATATTTGAATCAATTTTACTCATAATACCAATCCTCCTTGAATAATCTACAGAAATCCGTTTCTATATCTGCAATATCGGCACTTTATATCCGAAAGTTAATAATGCGTAAAATTCAAAGTTACTCTATCAATGCTTTTTTAGTTTCCGTCATATCTCGTTCAATCAGCGGACGCATACTGTCCTTATAGTTTGTCTATAATAAACCTATGGAAGCTTTATTTGTTCAGAAAAACAAGCCACATAACCGCATTACCCTGTCTGCGGTTCAACAGTACCTTAGAAACACATGTAAAAAAGCTGGCTTTACAAAACATATCTCACCACATACTTTGCGCCATGCTTTTGCGACGCATTTGTTAGAAAATGGTGTAGAGTTTCGATATATCCAGACACTCCT
>JAFSDJ010000057.1 GCA_017436305.1 Lachnospiraceae bacterium | reverse complement strand
GAGGAATTCATAAGCTTTCCGCCTACATAGGTGTAAGTGGTAAGGCTGCCGGAGCTGTTATTTAGCATACTTATAAGATTGCCTAATGAATCATAGGTATAAGTAATATCATTTCCAATGGCATCCTTCATGGAAGTCTGGTTATAGACTTTGTCATAGCCATAGCTTTCTACCACTACACCATAAGCGTCATAAACTGCCGTTAAATTTCCTACCTTGTCATAATCCATTTTGAAGCTGTTGCCTTTGCCATCAGTAACCGCCGTTACATTTCCAAGATGGTCATAAGCATAAGTATACACAATGTCTTCATTGCCCTTTTCACCTTTCCTGATTACTTTGACAACTTCGTTATTGCCATTATATTCATACTCCGTCACATGACCTAGAGCATCTGTTGTTTTTATGCAATTGCCCATTCCGTCATAAGCGTACTGTGTGGTATTACCTTTAGCATCTGTTGTAGCGACTGCCTGACGATATTTATTATAGCTGATATTAACCGTTTCACCTTCTGCATTAGTGACTGTAGTAGCATTTCCGTACACATCATAACCGTAAGTTGTAGTATTTCCCATTCGGTCAGTAATTCCGGTTACTCTGCCTGCACTGTCATAATTATATGTAATAGTGCCACCCATAGCATCGGTTTCGCTTTTTAAGAGACCGTTATCATAATACTGATATGTAATTTCTCCACCATTTGCCATCTGAATATTTGTAATCCGGCTGCCACTGTTAAAGTTCTGTACTGTTGTTGATTTTAAGGCATCCTTTAAACTTAACAGATTTCCGGCAGTATCGTAGACTGCTTCCACCGTTGTTTTATTATCCGGGTAGGTTATTTTTGTGATATTTCCGTCTACGTCTCTTTCATAGCTGATAACACTTCCGTCTGCTCTTGTTTCCTTTATTAAGTTGTCGTTTTTGTCATACTCATAACCGGTACTGTTACCGTTGGCATCTGTTACTTTGGTTCGGTTGCCGTAGGCATCATATTCATAGCCGGTAGTTGCCTTACTTCCATCCGGTAAAGTAATGATTTCCTTTAAAACCCTTCCGTTTGGAGCTATTTCATAGTCTGTTACGGTTCCCTTTCCATCTGTATATTGTACTACATTTCCTATGGAGTCGTAAACAAATTTGTTTGTATTCCCATTGCTGTCTGTGACCTGAGTAAGCATTCCGTCTGTATACTGATAAACTGTTTCGCCTAATCCTTCTACGATTTCTTTGGCTATTTGTCCGTTTTCGTTGTATTCATAGCGCACAACCACACCGTTTCCTGACGCAATCGCTGCTAACTGATTATTTTCATTATAGCTGTAAGTCAGATTTGTACCATCATTACTGATTTGCGATAAAAGCTGATTGTTTTCGTTATAAGTATACGTGGTGGTTCTGCCACCGGATTCTGTCAGTTTTGTAATATTCCCCCTTTCATCATACTGGTAGCTTTCCCCGGTTCCATCGGAGTTTTTGTAGGACGTCATATCGCCACCTTCGTTGTAGGAATAGGTGTATACACCACCGATTCCATCCACATAGCGTAAACCTTTGCCGAAGCAGTTTGCGGTAATAGTTTTTTGGGCACCATTCATGTCATTCATGGTAATAACTGTATTGCCGGTTGTCTCATCATCCTCATATTGGAAGGAAACAAGCTTTGTGTGGGCATTTCCGTCATCCTGGGTCAGGACTCTGCCCTTTTTGTCATATGTATTTTGGACAAAGACCTCTCCTGTAGTATCTTTTCCTTCTATGAGCCGGTGTTCTTCATCATATTCGTAATAGTTTGTGGTACCGCCTTTGCTTGTTACGGAAATTAAATTCTGTTTAGCGTCATAAGTAAAGGAAACTATGCTTCATGTATTTTCTCATTATTGATAGTCATAAAAAACTACTTATCTAAAATTTCATATCGACTTTCATTCATAACATCCACTTTTACTTCCACAATATCTCCCACCATTTCTAAAAAGTTATCTTTTTTCTCTTTTTGATACTGAACAATGCCATTTTCTCTATCAAATTGGCAAATAAGCTTTTTGGGAGTGTGAAAGTTATCTACAAGGATAACTTTGGCAGATACGATTTTTGCATTTTGAATAGCATTATTTTCTACTTCTTTTTGTTCTACTCTTTTAAGCAGATAAATAATTCCTATTATACAAATAACCATGAATAAATCTTTTACCAGATTTTGTCCGTTACCGGTTAAAATATCCATAGCTAAGTTTGCAATAAATACAAACAAAACAATTTTTATAACAAGAATATTTTCTTTTGTCTTCTTCATTTTTCCTACCTCTCAAAAATTTCATATTGGCGTTCATTTTTGGCATTTACATCCACTGCAACATACTCACCGGGTTTTTCTTTAAAGTTTCCCCATTCTTTTTCTTTTTTGTATTGAACTACTGTCCCGTCTGCCCGCTTTTCCTGACAGATAAGCTTTTTGGGGCTGTGTAGATTGTCTACCAGAATTACCTCAGCGGATATTGTTTTTTTATTATTTATTACAACTTCTTCAATAGTTATGTATTTGCCTGTGATTTGTGAAAAGATGATATTACAAATTATAAAAAATACTATATAATCAAGAAACCCAAATTTAGCAAGGTTCATGCCATTCCACCAAGCATATTCCTTTTCGTTCTCCATAATATAAAATTCTATCTTATCTCCCACATCATCATTCCATCTTTGTCACATTGTTGCTACATAAATTTTTCCCTCATTATCCTGATATTCAATTTTTATTTTGGGTTTTCCGGCACCATGCTGTCCAGTGTCATAGCTTGAAATAATTACTCATTCTTCAAGAATGAATCCTTCATGTCTATTTTTATTCATCTTAAAATATTGATAATTCATAAAAATTGACTCCGCAAATAGAGACAGCACCATAAAAACAAATATAATCCACCCCCAAAAAGAGAGCGCCATTTTTCCGTCTTTGATTTCTATTTTTATCATACATGGTTCCTTTAATATTAAGTATCATTGTACATTCAGAAGAAGTGTTGTAATCATTCCAAACATAGAAATGAACATTCCCGTCAATTTACGTTTTTGCGAGTTTTCTAACTCTGTATTTCTCACCGATATAACAAGTTCATTATTTCCCGAAATCCGAACAACTCTTACCATTTCTCCTTCTTTCTCATAAAAACGTCCTTTTCTTTTTTCTTTGGTAAGTAACTGTATATGTTCATTCTCATCCTTCAATTGACACATTATTATCTTTGGCATTTGGTAATTTTTAATAGATATTACATCAGCATACATGATTTTCATGCTGCTTTTCGCTCTGTTTTCGCAATATTCTTTGTATCTTTTATTAGAAACAATAAAAAATATTGCCACCCCAATAATCCATGCTACCAAAAGTTCTGCAATTGAACTGTCACTGAATCCCATTGCGCAGATGCATACAAAGCTACACAAAATTGGTTCCTGAATTCTAAACCACATCTTGTAGGGTAAATACCAGTTATATCGAACCGCATATCCATAAGAAGCTGCCAGTACTACAATATAATCGCCTATTTGGTCTTTTTTTGCTCTTGCTACAATTACTTCTTTCTTCTTTTGCTCTTTTTCGTCTATGTACTCGACTACGTCAAAGTATTCTGCCAAGCCATATATCTGGTTGCTATAGAACCCTATAATTTTAGCCGTTATTTTTTGTCCTTTTATTTGAAAATTGCGAGCAATAAAATAATCCGAAAAAATTTTCAAGCTAAAATACATCCAAAAGCTACCGGACACATAAAATAACAGTTTTAAAAGAAAAGCTTTCACAATCATAACTCCTCCTGCATTTTTTCATCCTTTATGCTCTTCAAAAATAATTTCTTCCAATTTCATTTCACAAAAATCCACTTGCTTTTTTGCAGAAATTCCAAAGATAATTCCAAAAATTAACACAAAAAAGAGGAAAAGAAATATTAGTAATAGTAAATTTTTTAATAGTTCAAAATTAATAACAATATCTAAACTTCCTAACCATAATAGAAACGAAAACACACCTATTAGGGCCAGCCAAAATGCTCCTTCACCAATTTTGCTTAATTTATCTGACCTACATCTTTTATAATTAATAATGCATTTTCCATCTTTTTCTGCAATGATGCCATATATTCCGTTACCACCATCACCATAGAAAGGTACATAACACCGAAGTAAAAAAGTGTCTTTTGATATATTTCCAAAGAAAAACGGTTCATTTCGATAAAAATACTCATTTCGTTTTGAAAGATTAAATAAATTTCTATCATCTGTTACATTTGCTTCAAATATCTGTTTTAATTGCTCGTATGTAAGGTTTGTTTCGATAGTTATGCAACTCATTACTAATTTCTCCTAAATTTATGGAACTTGAAAATATTTGCCATTAATAAGATTAACAATTAACAAATTAATAATAAATATATTGTAATAGCCCCATTATAAATGCAATGCCACACACAAAAATAGTTAATAATAGCGGCACTTTAACCTCTCCTCTTGCATTGATTTCCAGTGCCTTTGAAAGCTCCTCATTTGGTATAAAATAATTATCGTATGCTCCTTCTTGCGCATAGACTGTTATTTCATTTTCTTTGGATGCAATATTGTTCAGATGAATATATTCGGACAATGAAACTCTTATTATTTTGTAAAAGAAATATTCTGTCTCATCGTCCTCATACTCAAATGCTATTTTTAGAACTACCGTTTGTCCTAGTCTAAATAATATTTTATTCTTTTCTTTTAGCATTTTTGCTAATATTATCTTTTCCTGTGCCTGAATTTTATCTCTGCTTCTTATCTGTTTTATTCCCAAAAACATCAAGACTATCCCTAATAGAAACGTTATATATATGATATTTTGGGGCATTTCCTCATGTAACCTTGTATATAATTCAAGTCCAAAACTCAAAGCTAAAAATACTAATCCTACAAAAAAAATTAAATTTTCTAACAATGAATTTTGTAGCTTTTCAGAATAATTACCACTTGATTTTAATGCACTACGAGCATCCTCTTGAAATTGTATTTTTTTAGTGGTTCTTTTTTCTTTTGCAACACAATAAATTCCATATAATGATAACAAATAGGCTATTAATTCAAACCACCCTGTTTGCAAGCTTGGTCTTATTACCGTTCCATCCTTTATATGAATGGCAATTTTTATATTATGATTTATGCCATCCATAAAACTTCTTCCAACCTCCCCAAGTTTACTTTCTCCTTGAAACTCATATGTAATTTTCGCGCTTTCATCATGTAATAGTGGTCGGTCTTGTTTTTTTAAATAGCCAAAATCATAAATAGTAGCAATCGTAATTTTATATTCTTCCGGATTACTATAATAAGTAATAATTCCCGAAATATCTCTGCTAAAATACAGTACAAAGAAAATTAGCACAAATACAATTTCTGATACTAATTCATTTTTCATAGATATATTAAAACTCCCTCTTAATCCTTCAAAACTACTTGATAGCATCTTTAATTTTTTTACCAGAATTTTTATAAAACATCTTGTAAACCCAAAAAGGATAATACAAAAAGACGCTTATTCCACCAATTATGATACTCAGCCACATCCCTAAATTATCTTCTTTGAGAATATATAAGTACTGTATAATAAACATAAGAAAAACTGTTCCTACACACCGAAGTTTATATGCTATATCATACGGAATATAAAAAAATCTTCTAACTGTATATGCTTGATTCTCTTGCAACACAGCAATAGTTTGTCCTATTTGATCGTCTTTAGCTCGCTCTATTTTTGAGTGAATTATCTTATTGCCTTCATAAAATTCTATAATTGAAAACTCAGCTACAGCTTTCCATGTACAATCCGTAAAAAATCCAACTATTTTAGCTTTTTTTATGATTCCATGAAACATAGGATTAATCGCCACAAAATAATCAGAAAAAATTCTTAGCAAAGAAATAATACAAAATACTCCAATTATTATACAGATTACTTGTCCTAGCATATACTTTCTCCCTTTACTTTCTTATACCATATTACAAGAAAACTTAATATTACAGCGCTTACTACAAAAGCAGCTAAAACAAGCATGTGAACCGAAACAATAGGCTTTGTCCATGTTCCATCTATTTCGTTATTATCTATATCAGAATTTTTTATCGCAACACAAACGTTCTTGCCTATTTTATCATTGCATCTTCTAATAACTTTAATTCTTCGGTCTTTATTACTTATTTCAGCATTAATAAAACTATAATAACGCCCAAATTTTCCTGTATCCTCATATCCGTATTCCTCAATCGTACCATTTATCACAGTAAAATCTTCTTTATTTGATGTGTATACTGTGTAATCTGATATAGCAGATAAAAAGAAAACGAATATAAGCAAAAACACATATGGAAGTTTTTTTCTTCGAGCTATATAACTGTTTTTCTGTGTCATTTTGTTTTCTCCTTTACCCCTTGCCAAACTAAATATATAGTTTCTCTCACGCCTGATGGCAACACTGTTTCAATAACCATAAAAACTACATCTTCTGCAATTCCATTTGCAGCTTTGTCTATCTCCTCATTATTTTTTAAAGCATCCTCTACCCAAAAAACAATATCTTCAACTGTTGCTATTGTGCCTATCAATGATGAACCATATGCTATAGCCTCTCCCGCAAATGCAATCACTGGTGCCGCTGGTGCAGCAATGGCACTTATTATAGTTCCTCCAATTACGCCAATTGCACTACCAATACTTATATTTCCTAAAACCTCATGTCTATCATCTGCCGTTTTTTTCTCCAACCCAAACGGATCCAAATAACTAACCGGATTACATTCTACATAGGCATATCTGTTAAGACTCTGGCTCTCTGCAAGCTTTCCTGTTACTACATCCTGATTTATAAATCTCTTGATAAATACATTGTAGTATCTTGCTCTCATGTAATAAAGTCCATTATCATCAGATACTACACCATATTGTCCATTGAATAAGAACATCACCTGTCCATAGGTTCCCTTTGTTAGTTCTCCGTATGGATTGTAGTCATAGGAATATTTTATTTTTCCATTTTCGTCTGTTACTGCATTGGTACTTCCTACGTTGTTAAAGTGGTAGGTTAAATATCCCTCCTCCGTATTTTCCTGTGCTAAAAGTCCATTTCCGTAGTAAAAATAGGTTGTTGTACCTTCCGGACTTGTTTCATCGTTTGCTGTTGCCTCTCCGCTTCCTGTTTTGATTTCCGTTGCCATCAGGGTGCGGCTAAGCTCCTCTACCGAATCCACCACATACTCTGTCCGCACTTCATTTGCGGTTCAGGCATTTTTAATAACTGCTATGCGGTTATCTTCTGCGTCGTATTCATACTTAGTAGTGCCTGCCTGAATTAATCGGTTTCGGCAATCGTAAGTAAAGCTGGTCATAACGCCGTTTAACGGTCCGTACACCATATTTCCGTCTTTGTCGTATTTCACTTCTTTACCATTGTATTTGATAAGACGGTTTGTTTTGTCATATTCCATAGCTGTCTCGGAAAGTTCGTTACTGTTTTGTAGCTTTCCATTCTGGCTTGATGATACGGATGTAATATTTCCGGTTGCATCGTAGGTATATTCCTGACTGTTTACAGTAATATTCCTCGTTATCTATTTATTTTTTTCAATAATTTTATAGTTATCACCATATACTTCAACCATTACATAATCACCTATTTTTTCATAAAATTCTGAATTTTCTTTTTCTTTATAATATTGAATCAATGAACCATTTTCTTTTTCTGTTTGACACACCAATAACTTTGGAAAATGAATATTATCAATCAATATTACTTTTGCCTGAATTACTTTTACATCCCCACTAAACTTTTGTAATTCTTTTAAAGGCCTTATTTTATAATTTTCATCAATAATTTCTTCCAACTTTTCTATACACTTTTCTCCCTCTTTTTTTATATTATATGTTGCGATACCAAAAAGCAAAGTAAATGGCATAAAAATTGGATATGCGATGATTAATTTGTCCAGAAAAACTATGTTTTCTGTCATAACTCTAGTCATAAAATTAGTATTAAATCTAATCCAGGCAAAAGCAATCATTAGGGAAAGCAATGCAAACGCAATCAATCCTCTACCTATCTTACATAACCCCAATGGTAAATTAATTTTGTAGATAAGAGTACAATATCCATCTTCTTCTATTATTTTGCCACGTAAACCATTCAAGCAACCTCTCCAACAAGGTAATACACATCTAATACTAAAGTAATCCCCTGAAAAACTCCCACCATAATAAGGTATGTTCGGATCTCTTTTTGAAAAATTATTATTTGTGATGCTTTGGTCAAATCGCTCTTTTAATTGTTCGTATGTCAATTTAGTTTTTTTTACTGTATATTTCATGATAACTCCTAATATAATTTACTGATAAGGATGCTCATCCAAATACCATTCTATCAACTTATCGAGAACTTTTTCCAAAATATCACTCATTTTAAAAGTGTATGATGGCCCAACATGAATTTCTGCACCAGCACCTCCACTTATTGATTCAGAAACTCCATGATATGTTCCTGAATCAGTTTGCATGATACTATAATCAACACCAGCAACTGCAACTTCACCTGCCGAAACACCTACGCTATATCCATCACCTAACAACTCTTTTATAGAAGGCGCGTTAGTAATCGACCTAAAAATACCACCTGAAACCCCTATAGATGGTCCTACTCCAAAGCCAAGTGTTATTAAAATATCCTTATTTCCGCGAAAATCCTTTGCCTGACCTACCTGACCATAAATAGTAAAAATTCCCGTTCCGATATTTCCTTGTACACCAGATTCAAAAGTTCCATTCAATCCACTTGTGTCAATTTTCTCCAACCCAAACGGATCCAAATAACTAACCGGATTACCTTCCACATAGGCATACCTATTAAGGCTCTGGCTTTCCGCAAAATTTCCTGTTACTATGTCCTGATTGATAAATCTCTTAATTGAAACATTGTAATATCTTGCACGCATATAATAGAGTCCATTATCATCGGATACCACACCATATTGTCCGTTAAATAAGAACATTACCTGTCCGTAGCTTCCCTTTGTTAATTCTCCGTATGGATTGTAGTCATAGGAATATTTTACTTTTCCGTTTTCGTCTGTTACTGTATTGGTACTTCCTACGTTGTTAAAGTGATAGATTAAATATCCTTCCTGTGCATTTTCTTGTGCTAAAAGCCCGTTTCCGTAGTAGAAATAAGTTGTTGTACCTTCTGGACTTGTTTCATTGTTTGCGGTTGCCTCTCCGCTTCCTGCTTTGATTTCCGTTGCCATCAGAGTTCGGCTAAGCTCCTCTACCGAATTCACCACATACTCTGTCCGCACTTCATTTGCGGTTCCGGCATTTTTAATAACTGCTATGCGATTATCTTCTGCGTCGTATTCATACTTAGTATTGCCTGCCTGAATTAATCGGTTTCGACAATCTTTGTGTGGGCATTTCCGTCATCCTGAGTCAGGACTCTGCCCTTTTTGTCATATGTATTTTGGACAAAGACTTCTCCTGCGGTATCTTTTCCTTCTATGAGCCGGTGTTCTGCGTCATAGGCATAATAATTGGTGGTACCGCCTTTGCTTGTTACGGAAATTAAGTTCCCTTCAGCATCATAAGTAAAGGAAACCTGATTTCCGACATTATCCTGATTATCCCCTGAATTATCCTCTAATACATCATTATTTTGTGTTACTGAATTTTCTGAAATTGCATTTCCGGAAACTGTATTACTCGAAACGCTGTTTTCTCCACTGATATTTTCAGGCTCTGTATCACCAAGCCAGATTGCACCATTCTGGCAGGTTCCCTCTACCTTAGTGCCAATAACTTATTTTATAAATTTCTTTGCAAATTAAACCATGCCATTTCATCTAATCCTGCTGTGCCTTCAACTCTTATTATGGTAACATTATACTCTGCTTCTGTTGTAGTCACTTTATAAACACATTGTATATATGTTTTAAAATCAATCCTTCTTTTTACAGTTTTACTTTGCATTTCATAGCTAACCACATGTCCTTGCCACATTGAGATCATATCGCCAATAGCGATTTCCATATCCTCTCTACTATTTTCTTCTAATGCTTTTTCCCAAAATAAATCAACAAACGCATCTGTATCTTTTCCTTCCAATGCTACAATTGCATTTTCCAAATATGCATCACATTTTTCATCTTCTAATGAAACTGCACATCCTGTTAATAATAAAAATGTAATTAAAAAAAGTAAATATTTTTTCATCTCAAACTTCACCTATCTCATTATTTTAAAACTTTTATAATTTCCACAATCGTGCATAATCCTGCAAGCATCATTTCACTTGTTTTTTACATCAAATGTTTCTTTATTAATTTCTTTGAATATTGAACCATGTCATTTCATTCAATCCTTCTGAATCTTCAACTCTCTGTATTGTTATGATATATTTGCTTTCTGTTGTTTCCACATTATAAACACATTTTATGTACTTTTTCAGATACACTATTTCCTGAAACAGAATTATCCTCTGATGGAAGGTTGTTTTGCGAAACTGAACCGCCAAGATACATAGTACCGTTTATATAAGTTCCCTCTACCACAGAATTCATGGCATTTTCATTTACGAAGGTTGTATAACTGTTTGGATTTAGGTATACGTTAATTCCATTACCGGTTTTTATATTCATTAAAAACTTACTTATTCAACAATTAATTCTGTTTCCACATGTCATTTCTAAATCGTATATAACCAGACAATATCAAATAATGTAAAACAGCAATTACAGATAATATTTGAAAAGCATCTTTAATATCTCCATATATCGCCTCAAATATAATCGATACGCTTAAAAGAACTATGCCCTCTGCCATTGTATAAAGCCCTGTATGCTCATTATAAGGCTTACACCACTTATACCTTACACACCATTTATTTTTTTTGCCAACTGCCAAAACAATTTGATTCCCAATTTCATCCTTGACATCTCTGGATATTTTAGTAGTATATATTTCTCCATTTTTTACATACTCTACGATTGTGTAAAATTCTCTAGCTGCTTTGGAAGCATAAAATATTTTAGACTTCCCAAAACTAACTATTTTACCTATAATACATTGACTTTTATAAAGTAGATGTCTTGCCAATATGTATTCTTCAAAATAACTCGCAATTACAATATACAAAATTGAATATATAAAGACTTTTAATGGAAAGCTCATAGTATTAAATCTACCTCCTTAACAATTTTTTAGAAGATTATTCCCATTCATCCTTTTTACTCAAGTAATACGAAACATACGATGATAGTTGTGAAAGAAAATCAATAGATGCATTCAAAGCTTCCTCATACAATTGTGCATAAGATATAGTTCCTAAAACTAAAAACATCGCATTATACGATAAATTACCAATCGCATTACATATAACATAGAGATCAAATCCTGATGTAACAATATCATTAATATAAACCCCAAAATCGAATGCATATGCGGCAATGCCAATTAAAAATCCTAATGTCGGTGCAAAGACCCCCACAATAGTTCCTATAAGGGATAAAGTTGCTGCAAAATCATGTAATCCATCAGTCAACAATGGCTCTAATCCAAATGGATCCAAATAACTAACCGGGTTACCTTCCACATAAGCATATCTGTTAAGGCTCTGGCTCTCTGTAAGCTTTCCTGTTACTATGTCCTGATTGATAAATCTTTTAATAGAAATATTGTAGTATCTTGCACGCATATAATAAAGTCCATTATCATCAGATACTACACCATATTGCCCATTAAACAGGAACATTACCTGTCCATAGGTTCCCTTTGTTAGTTCTCCGTATGGATTGTAGTCATAGGAGTATTTTACACTTCCGTTCCATTGTATTTGATTAGACGTTCAGATTTACCAATTTTAGTATTATTTTAACTATATCATTTTTTTGGTTTTTTTGTCAACGAATATGACGATTCTTTATTTTTAGTTTTAATTTAAGCGCAAAAAAGACTATCGCCTTTTCTACATCACGACAGTCTTTAAATATACTTCAGCATTTAATAAGTTCTTCCCTAACTCTCCTTCTCAGCCAAAACCGGCAACCGGACTTGGATAGAAAACCGCTTTCCTTTCAGGTTTGCATTTGCATCACCACACATCTGCATTGCAAACCTCTTTACGATAGCCAGCCCAAGCCCTGTTGTTTTTCTGCTTCTTGACTTATCAGTTGTATAGAAACGGTCAAAAATCTGGTCTATGTCCTGATTTTCCACAGTCTCAGTCAGGTTTGAAACGCAAATGATACAATGCTCCTTTTCCTTTATTAGTGAAAATTCATACCCACCGGTCCCATGGACTAAAGCATTCTTAATAAGATTTTCTACAATTCTTACAAATGCATGCTTATCCGCATTTATCTTACATGGATTTTCTGTGATATGTACCTGTGGCTCACAATCTTTTTTCAGAAAATCCTCATAAAAGAGGGAAATCGTTTCTGCAAATACGTTCCCGGCATTGATAATCTCCGGTTCAAGCTTAAGCTCTCCTGCTTCAATTCTGGCATATTCAAAAAGCTGATTTAACATATCAGTCAGGTTGTCCAGACGTCTCTCCACAATCTTTATATACTCCAGTCGCTTTTCTTCTGGCAGTGTTTCTTTTTGCATCATTTGCAAATAACCCTTTGCCGAGGTTAAAGGCGTTCGAATATCATGAGAAATGCTGGTAATACTTTCTCTATAGACACGGTTTTCTCTTTTTAACCTGTTTTCTTCTTCTCTATCCTGGGCAAGCAGCCTGTTTATACATTGGATAACTTCCTCTGTTTTTCCAATCTTACAATAGGAGGTAAGCTTATAATTACTTTCCTCAGTTTCCAGAAAAGAAAGTTCCTCTTTTATATGCGAAATCTGTTTTTTATAGCACCACAAACGGGCGGACAAAATGCCCGCCACGATAACTAATATAAGACTGATTCCTATTAATAGTATTTGCATAAAACCTCCTAATGAAATATTCCTTATTTGATATCTGTTTTCTGAAAATGTACATTTCCAATTATAAATGTTACTATGATCCAGATAATTGAAGAAATTATAGCACGAGTAGCATAAGCGGAATCTATTTCATTTAATGGACAATTATTTATCAAATCCACAATCCAATAATCAGATGCTTTTATATCCAATTCAAAGTACCGTAAAGCAATATCCAATCCGGCTGTTATTATTGTGGAAAACATAATCAGACATACACTTATGGCAATACCGGCTCCCAGGTTTCTGCAAAACTGGTTGATAACAATTACAATTCCACCAAATGCTGTTGCCAGCAAAAGCTGCATAGATGCATAGCTTACAAGATTACTGAATAGCTCACTGTTAAATCTTCCGGTACCAACAAAGAGAATTTCTGCTATTAAAACAGCCACAATCATAATAATCAGCATGAGTAGGGCTGCCAATATGGTAGCAATGTATTTTATGCTGAATATTTTCCATCTACTATAACCCTTTCCGGTTACATTCTTCACTGCTCCGTTGGCATATTCTCCAAAAACAAAAATTGAAATAAAAATAGCTGAAATAATACCACCGATTCCTACAAACATCGTCTGTACAACTTCTAACATACTTACTTCTTCCCATACAGAGTTTCCTCCATGATTGGCTTCTGCATCTACTTCAAAACCATAAGAGCCGTTTTCCAGTTCTCCCTGCTGAATTTTTTCCGCCGTTGCAAAGGCTCCATACAATAACAACACGAAAGCTATCATGGTAATACAACATATATAAATACTTTTACTTTTCTGTAATTTGTAAAGTTCTCCTGAAAATAAATTAATCATTTACTCCACCTCCCAATAATTCCATAAAATATCCTTCCAAATCCTGACCTGACAGGTAGCTTTCTTTTATATTGACACCATTTAAAATAAATTCTCTGTTAATTTGTTCCATGGTCTCAAAATGGTCAAATACTCGTATCACTCCCTGTTTTGGTACATCGAAATTATTAATATGAAGCTTATTTTCTAATATATTTGCTGCCAGTTCTGTATTATCTACAATTAATTTATGGCAGCGTCTGCATCTATCTTCTAAATCACTGGCCGGAAATTCTTCTACTAAAACACCTTCTCTGATAATACCATAATGTGTGGCTATTTTGGAAAGCTCTCCTAAAATATGACTTGAAATCAGGATTGTAATGCCTTTTTCTCTGTTTAATTTCAAGAGAAGCTCTCTGATTTCTTTAATTCCTTCCGGATCCAGCCCATTAATTGGCTCGTCCAAAATAAGAAAATCCGGATTGCAGAAGAGAGAAATGGCAATGCCAAGTCTTTGTTTCATGCCCATGGAAAAATTCTTTACCTTTTTCTTATTGGTGTCAGAAAGTCCCACAAATTCAAGCATATCATCTACTGCCTGCTTTTCTGTAATCCCAAAGTTTTTTCTGATTACTTCCAGATTTTCTCTGGCTGTCATATTGGCATAAACACCGGGATTTTCAATTAGCGTTCCAATCCTTTTTCTCTGCTTTTCCAGTTCAGTAGAACCAAACAATTCCATAGTGCCCTCTGTTGGTGCTGCAAGTCCTGCAACCATTCGCATAAAGGTTGTTTTACCTGCACCATTCTTTCCAATAAATCCGTAAATAGCACCTTTTTTTACATGCATACTGACACGATTTACAACTTTATGTTGTCCGTATACTTTTGTAATATTTTCTGTTTTCAACACATATTCCATTTTGTATTACCTATGATTCCTTTCTGTCCTTTTATCTGACCTTACCCTTTTTCATTACTGTTTGCGTCCTTATCCATAACATTTGGTTTCCTTCATGGAAATTTCCCTTACAAAACAAAATCAGGCTTCCGTCATGGGTTATATTTAGCATATCAGGCGATATTTTAGAAACATTAGGTAAAGTTTAAAGAAATCATAAAGTTTTTAATTTGCACTTATATATATTCATTTCATTTTAAATCCGATTCCCCACACTGTTTCAATATAGGTTTCTTCACTGTTAGCCTTAGCTAACTTCTGGCGTATATTGCTGATATGAACGTTTACCGCATTGTCTTCTCCTAAAAACTCCTCGTTCCATACAGATTCAAAAATGTTGTTTTTGGTAAACACCTTTCCCGGATTTTCCATTAAAAGCTGTAAAATCATAAATTCCCTGCGAGTTAGCTTTAACTCACTTCCAGCTACACTAACACAGAATTCTTCCGGTTCCATAACAATATCTTTATATTTCAGTGTTTTCCCACTTCCCTGTGTCTGTTCATCTTCCTTCTCTTTATTAGACATATTAAATTTGCCACTTCGTCTTAGAACTGCTTCCAGTCTTGCTAACAGCTCGTCTGTATCAAAAGGCTTTGTAATGTAATCATCAGCTCCATTGCGAAGCATATTTACTCTTGTTTGTACGTCTTCCTTAGCTGAGGAAATAATCACTGCAATCTCCGGATGTTCTTTTTTAATTTTTGAAAGTAATTCTTCTCCATTCATGCCCGGCAGCATCAAATCTAAAATCATAGCTGTGGGAAGTTCTTTTTCTATATAAAATAGTGCTTCTGTTCCGGAAAACGCCTGTGCGGTTTCGTATCCGTTTTGTTGTAATAATTCTTTTAACATATGACTGATATCGTTATCGTCTTCTACGATTAGTATGTAATTGTTCATTTAAGACTCCTTGCATTTGTATAAAATAATAGGCCTTTGCAAAATATGTTAGTTGTGTAAAATTCATATATAATTCAAACAGTGATTCAAGTTGTGAAGCAGGCTGACTTTTTCAAGCCAGCCCGATAAAATCAGATACAATATACTATTTAGCAAAATTTCTTATCTTATTCTTCTTCCCCTTCTACTGCCTTTGTCCCATCTACAACAATCTGTACCTTATCTACACGTTTATCATACATTAATAAACCTGTAACCTGCAGATTCTTCCATTGTTTAAACAAAAAGTTAAATGGTGTAAGACGGATTCGCCCCACTTTGTGGTATCATTATATTTTTTTAAATTTCGCTTTTTTATTTACACCTTTCTTAAGTAGCATCGTCTTGTAACCCTTGAATTTCTTCTTTGGTACTTTTACTGTCATGCTCTTTGGTGTCTTTGTAAATGCCTTACTTCCAATCTTCTCGGTTTTTAGTTTGGTTGATTTGATGGTAAGTGTTTTTAATTTCTTACAGCCATAGAAAGCCTTGCTTTTAATGGTTGTTACACCATTTCCTATGGTTACTGTCTTTAACTTTGTACATTTATAGAATGCACTTGAACCGATGGTCTTAACATTGTTTCCGATTGTAACCTTGGTTATGTACTTATTACTCTTAAATGCCTTGGATGCAATGCTTGTTACCTTATATTTGATTCCATCTACCGTAATTGTGGATGGAATGCTTACTGTCTTTGCAGACTTTTTAACCGGCTTCACATATTCAACAGTACCTACTTTACCGGAAGTATCCCCGACTTTGGTTACCTTGTAAACAGCTTTATTATCCACATCCTTTATTTCATTACCTTTTTTAGGTGCTTCAGCCTTTGGTGTCTCCGGGCTGCCACTTTGTGGCTCATCCTTTGATGTATCAGAGTTATCGTCAGGATTCGTTGTCTGTGCTGCTTTTACCGTTAATGTACCCGGTGTTACGGTTATCTCATAATTCTCACTTGTGGCTGTTCCCGTAATCTTATAAGTACCTACCGCAGAATCCTTTGTAGCTGTTGTAATCAAACTTACTGTCCAGTCTGCTGTCTTATCACCTGCTACCAAAACACCCTCCGGTACGGAATAAGTAAGTGTAGGATTCTCTTCTCCCTTTTTCTTTTCCTTGTTGTCTGCCTGAATCGTAATCTGCTTCTTCGCTACTGTAACCGGAATCTCTACAGTCTGACTGTATCCATTACTGCTTACTGTACAACTAAAATTATAATCTCCTGCCTTTAAATCTACAGGTATTGCATAGTTTTTATTCGTTGCACCATCAATGGCTTTATCATCAAGCATCCACTCAAAAGCAAGGGTTTCCGTTCCAAAGGTTGTATTGGCAGATACGGAAAGTTCCTCTCCTTTAATGCTTCCATAGGTCAGGTTAACAGATGTACAGTTCCCCGATACGGTAAATGGCACATATCCGCATACACAAGCTTCTGTGCCATTGCCAAAGCTGTGCTCTGCATGGGAAATGGAAATAGATTTCTTAGAAATTCCTTCTGCATAGCTGATAGCAGAAATCTTCTTACCGCCAAGGTCTGTCGGGAGTGTCAGGCTCTTTGTTCCATTCGCAATCTCCTCTGATACTTTTTCTACATGCAATGAAACCGTACCATCTTCCTTATCCGCAATACTAATCTGTGTTGATGCATCAGATAAACCAAGGTCAGACAAACTATAGGTGCAGTCTGTCGGATAAAGGACGGTATCTACATATGTCCATTCCCCAAAAATGCTATAACCACTAACATTTTTTGCTAAGATTACAACACTGCTTAAGTTGGAGCATACCTCAAAAGCATAATTCCCGATACTTTCCACACTTGTCGGTATTTCAACACTGCTTAACTGATAACAATGTCTAAAAGCATAACTCCCGATACTTGTCACACCTTCCGGAATTTCAACACTGCTTAACTGATCACAATAGGCAAAAGCAGAATCTCCGATACTTTCCACACCTTCCGGAATTTCAACACTGCTTAATTTAGAACAATCATAAAAAGCAAGATCTCCGATACTTTCCACACCTTCCGGAATTTTCACACTACTTAAGTTGGAGCAGTACGCAAAAGCAGACGTATCTATGTTTTTCACACCGGATGGAATTACAAACTCACCGGATGCTCCAGGAGCAGCTATCAGAGTGGTCATGTTCTTATCATACAATGCACCGTCCCTTGATGCATAAACTGTATTTTCCGAAACTACAGAAATTTGCAATGCACCACATGCAAAAAATGCATCTGTACCGATTTCTGTCACACCTGCCGGAACTTCAATCTCCTCAAGGCCGGTACACCAGCAAAATGCCTTCACTCCGATACTGGTTAACTCACTACCTTCTGCAATATCAACGTCCTTTAGATTATCGCACTCCATAAATGCATACTCACCAATACTCTCTAAGCTGGCTGGGATTTGGATACTCTTCAAATTCTCATAACTATAAAATGCCCCGTCTGCAATACTGGTTACACCCTCCTTAATCTCCACGCTTGTGATATTGTCTTTTGAATCATACCATGGAAATTTAGTAGATCCTCCATAATCCGTCATTGCTCCCGTTCCAGCGATGGTTAAAACTCCATCTGCTAATGTCCATGTGAGCTTCTCTCCACACTCTCCTGTTGTTTCTGTCGCCTGCACGGTCTTAACAGGAACTGTCATGCCAGTCAGCACCAGTACCATGGACAGCACAAAGCTCATAAATCGTTTTGCTGCACTTCTTTTTTTCTTCAATTGCTTTTCCTCCTTTTGTTATATGAATGATTTAGGCGTTTGTGAAACGCCACAGGCCGCATAATTACGGCATTTTTTTGTTGCTAAAATCAAAAAAATCCTCACGGTTTGTGGTATAATGGAGTTGCCGGAAACCATAAATCAAGCCCGGAAGTGCGCCTAAAACTTAACGTTATCCACTATTATCATTGAATTCGGGCCAAGCACGAATTCTTCTATGTTTTCACTCAGGATTGCGAACGAGCTTAGCGAGTTTCGCAGTTACCTAGTATAAAATAATTCTTCATTACTACTTTTTCTAGTATACGCAAAATCAAGCAATAAAGCAACATAAATAAAGCTGTCCGCACCTAAATGCTTACAGCTTTATTTTCTAATTTCCAGTACTCTTATACCGCTTCACACTAATACGCCAGAACCCATAAGCAGTCAGATATATTACCACTCCAACGCAAGGCGCAATGTACATATACATTTCATTATAATCAGCCATATCCTCTTTTCTCAGCAAATACTGTGCCGGGAAGTAATTTACAAATGCAAAAGGCACCACATACATCATCAAAGTCTGAATTAATTTGTTGTAAATGCTAATGGGATATCCTGCGAATTTCCGCATATTCCAGTAAAAGATTTCCCGAATACTGTTAGTTTCCACAAAATAAAAGCTTAATGCAGAAAAGAGAATGAACATACCGCCCTGAATTAAAACCCCACCGATAATAGCACTGATGTAATATAAAATAGTTGGGATATCCCAAGTAATTCCTACTTTGTTTGCTGAGATTAAAAACAGGCAGATTCCCAAGGTTCCATGTCCTATTGACGCAATGATATCCGCATTATTTAAAATCAGCTGAAACAAAAGTCCTCTTGGTCTAAGCATAAGTCTGTCAAATCTGCCTTCCCGTATCATACAGGAAAAATCCCTTAAATCCGCAAATAAAGAGACTACAAAAGCATAGGTTAAAAATAAGAGACTAAACAGAAACAGCATCTCATTTACATTCCAGCCATTAATCTTATCAAATTTCATTAATGCCAGATAAATCACAATAATATTCGTAGCTTCTCTGACAAAAACAGCCAGTGTAGCCACCAGAGAATCAACCCGGTACTGCATTCTTGTATGAATACTCATTCTAAGAGACTGAGCTGCAATTTTTATTTCTCCCATCTTTTTAACCCCCTTGTACCACTAATTTTTTCACACCATTTTTCCAAAAGGCACCGGCAACAAGTGCCAAAATACATATCCAGATAAGCTGCACCGCCATGCCTGATAATATATCGGCTCCGCAAAGCTCCCCCAAGTAAATCCGCACCGGTGTAAAATAAATAGATTCAAATGGTGTAAAGGAAATGATTTTTCTAAGGGTAGCAGGCATAAACCACATAGGCAGTAATGAACCTGATAAAATATTTACAAACACATTTTTTATGGTGATAATTCCCCACACACTAAACAGCCAGAAACTCCATGTCTGCACAATAAAACTAATGAGCCATAAAATCAGATAGCCTAACATCATGCTAACCAACATAATAAACAGATTCAGTATACTTTTTGGCGGGCACAGGCTTGCATACAACAGTGTAAATAAAAGTGCCGGTATAAAGTTAAAAATAATCTTAAAAAGCCCTTCTCCTATATTTTCAGAAAGCATCCTGAATACAAAATTTACAGGCTTTAAGAATTCATTTGTAATAGTTCCGTCATGGATTTTGTCCTGAAGAAACATTTCATTATACTTAAATGCATCAGAAAGTCCTAATGAAATCACAAAATTAGTAGCCACCATCTGAAAAGTAATCCCGTCAATCTCCGTGGCCCCGCCATATAAGGCTTTATAAATACATAAATAAACAACAATGGTAATGACTGTATTCACAATTCCCATAAAAAATTCAAGCCTATATGCCATTTTGTTCTGGAATTTTTTCAATGCAAATTCTATATATGTTCTCATTAAATTTCCCCCACTTTACCATCGGTAGTTTTCAGCGCAACTCTTCCTTCATAAATATCTCTTATGATTTCATCAATCTCCGGCTCACAGATGGAAATATCCTTTATGTGATACTTAGAAAATAAACCTTCCATCACTTCATTCATAGGCGTTTTATTAATATCAAAGGTTTTTACTTCTTTTTCGCCGTTCTCTAAGAGAATTTCAATTGTTTTAGAATTGGCATATTTATTTTTGATTCCATCAATAGTTCCGTCATAGATTTTCTTGCCTTCATCAATGATAATCAGTCTGTCACATACCTTTTCAATGTCCTGCATATCGTGGGTGGTGAAAATAATGGTAGTCTGTTCGGTTTCATTCATGTATTTAATAAATTCCCGGATTTTTTCTTTAGCTACCACATCAAGCCCAATAGTGGGTTCATCAAAAAATACTATTTCCGGTGAATGTAGCAAAGCTGCTACAATATCTCCCCTCATTCTCTGTCCTAAAGATAACTGTCTCACCGGCTGATTAATAAAATTCTCCATGTCTAAAAGCTTTGTAAATTTCTCTAAATTTTCCTCATACAAATTCTGTGGGATTTTGTAAATATACTTCATAAGTTCAAAGCTTTCAATCAATGGTAAATCCCAGTGAAGCTGTGATTTTTGTCCAAAAACAACGCCAATATTTTTAACGTACTGTTTTCGTTGCTTGTATGGTATGTAACCGTTAATCTGAAGCTTTCCTTCGTCCGGATAAAGGATTCCGGAAAGCATTTTTATAGTAGTGGATTTCCCTGCTCCATTTGGCCCAATAAAGCCTACAATTTCGCCCTTTTTAATGGAAAAGCTAATATCGTCAACGGCCTTTTTCACCTGATAATTTCTATGAAACAGATGCTTCACGGAAGAGGTAATTCCCTTGTCTCTTTTTGCTACCTTATAATATTTTTTAATTCCGTTTACTTCTATCATCTGCATGATTTAACCCTCCCTCTTATATATTTTGCGGATTGTTCCTTCTAAGTCCGGTTCAGTCAGTTTTACATCTTTTATCCGGCATTTTTTTAGAATATGTTTTAAAATATAGGTTGTTTCGATTTTCTGCCTGTAAAAAACAATATGAAGTGTATCCTTTTTTATGGAAAATTTCTCTAAGGGTAAATCTTCAAAATCCGGCAGATTTCCTTCTATTTTTACCCTCATTTCATAAGGCGGCGCAAATTCATTCATAAGTCTTTCAATAGTTCCGTCAAAAATGATAGTTCCTTTGTGAAGGAGTATTACTCTGTCACAAAGCTTTTCCATTTCCAAAAGGTTATGACTGGTAAAAATTATTGTGGCTTTCTTCTCCTGCTTATATGCTTCAAAATACTCCATAATCTTATGTTTGATGGAAACATCTAATCCAATCATAGCCTCATCTAACATTAAAATCTGAGTCTCTGCCAATAAAGCGTATACAAGCTCACACCTGATTCTTTCACCAAGAGACAGATTTTCAGGCTTACTTAAAAGCAGATTTTGTATAGAAAAAACTTCATTTAAAGCCTCTAATCTTTTTTCTGCCTTTTCTTTATCTACATGATACATCTGAACACAGTTTTCCAAGGATGCTTTTATAGTAAGATCCCGCCACAATTGGGATTTTGTGCCGGATACATACGCTACATTTCTTAACATTTTGTATTCACTTAGTATATTTTCCGTGCCATTTACCCGGATAAATCCCCTATCAGGCCTTAATATGCCGGATATAATATTTAAAAGAGTTGTTTTACCTGCTCCATTTAAACCAATAATACCAACACTTTCGCCGGGGTTTATGTGAAAGGAAATGCTATTAAGTACTTCTTTATTGCCTAATTGCTTCCTAACATCCTTTAAAATAATCATGTTCTTACCCTCAATTTTAAACTTTTTCATAACATACTTTCTGTGCACATATAGAATTTAGGATTAGTGAATAAAAATGTGTCCTTGGCAAATTATCTATATCATAAAAAAATCCCACAGGTCAACACATGTGGGATAAACAGCAGCTGATTCGGGATAAACAACCTAAGTCTCTGCTAACCAACTGCCACATTATTATAAATGGCACATATCTAATGTTTACTCTAATATGTTATTGTTCCAAAAACATAATGCCTACAACAAACATTCTGTTTTTTTCATATATATCCAAATATCCTTCGTATTTTACTGTTATTTTTTGTATTTGTTTCATACCAAATCCATGGCCTTTTTCCTCTTTGGAAGATACAAAATCCGGATTATTTTCAAGTACTGATACATCTATAGTATTTTTTACCACAATGGAATCGAATCCCTTTTTGTTAAATATTTGAAGTTCCAGTTTTTTATCTTTAGAAGCCATTGCCCCCTCTATGGCATTATCTAATATATTGTTAAGCAGGGCGGAGAAATCAACACTGTCAATATAGGAAAAAGCAAGGTTTTCTATCTCTGCTTTGATTTCAATTCCCATTTCCTTTGCTTTAGAAAGCTTATTATTGATTATATAATTAAGCAGAGAATTTCCCACATTTACATAGGTGTACATTTTGTTTAGCTTGTCTAATATGTCACTGGCATATTTTTTTGTTTCCTCTATTTTATCTTCCTCCAAATAAGAAAGCATAACAAGGGTGTGATTTTTCATATCATGCTTTAGAAGTCTGCTTTGCTCCTGAATTTTCTTTATTTCCTCTGCCATGTCCTGTTGTTTTTCAAAGTCATGCTGTGTATCTCTTAACTGTTTTTCCATATCTAAATTTGCAGCCACATACTCAGTTAGCAACCTGTCATGTTCTTCGTATTTAATTTTCTGTTCTTTTTTCTCTTTTAATATTTTTAATAAATATACACTTTCTATTATTAAAATGATTAAAAGAATACCAATTGAAATTTTCATGATATTGCGCCTGCCCTTTATTATTTTCTAAGCTGTATAAGCATTTTCTTTCTTACATCCTTTTCGTAGCTTCTTCCTACGGGAATCAGCTTAGTTTCCTCTTTGTATTTTATTTCAATTTCGCTGCTTTTAAATTTTTCAATATAATCTTCATTCACTAAATATCCTTTATGACACCGGATAAAACCTTTATGAACCAGTTCTTTCTCCATATTCGTCATAGTTTCCCGGTATTTTATCACATGGCTTTTGCTTGCATTTGCATCAGACGCAATTTGCCCGGAATAGTTTTTGTGGGTATAAATGTTCAAATAATTTCCTTCGGATTCAATATAGACAATATCCTTTATTAAAATTCTTACAATTTCTGTTCCTTTTGCTAAAATTAATTCCTGTTTTCTATCAATAAGCTCTCTTTTGATCCTTTCTGTAAGTTCGTCTAATTCTTTTTCTATGAAACTTTTCCGAATAAAACCAAAGGGTCTGTAGGCAAAAGTCTGATAAACCAAAGCATCATGGCTTGTAACAAAAACAAGAATGGTATGAAGTCCCTGCTCATTTATATAACCGGCAATGTCCATTCCGTTTAAGTATGGCATGTCAATGTCTAAAAATAAAACATCCAGATTTTCTTTTTGTAATAACTCCATCAAAGCCCTGGAATCGTTTATCTGATAATAAGTTGCCTGAATGTCTTTTTTATCAAAAGATAATTTTATTTTTTCTAAGATGTTCTTTAGAATTTCTTTTTCGTCGTCGCACATGGCAATTTTGTACATGACTGGTTCTCCTCGTTTAAATTATAATAAAAACCTTACTATTATTAGTAAGGTTTTTATTATATCGTATTTTATATCCGTTTGTAAAACAGATAATGTCTATCATCATTCAATATCAAGCTCTGGCGGAACATCAATTTCATCAGAGACATACTTTCCGTTTTTCTTCCGTTGACGTACACACTCTGTTAAAAGATATTCAATCTGTCCATTTACTGAGCGAAAATCGTCCTCAGCCCAGGCAGCAATGGCATTGTACAATTTAGAAGACAGCCTGAGGGGAACCTGCTTTTTATTATTATTTTCAGCCATTATTTTAATACAGACTGCCTGAATTTACTACAGGCTGTGCGTCATGATTACCACAGAGAACAACTAACAAATTGGACACCATTGCCGCCTTACGTTCCTCATCCAACTCTACTATCTGTTTCTCATTTAAACGTTCCAAAGCCATTTCTACCATACCAACAGCACCGTCAACAATCATTTTTCTTGCATCGATAATGGCTGATGCCTGCTGTCTTTGAAGCATAACTGCTGCAATTTCAGTTGCATAGGCAAGGTAAGTAATACGAGCTTCTACAATTTCAATTCCGGCTTCATTAACACGGCTCTGAATTTCGTCTTTAATTCTGTTTGCCACGATTTCGCTGGAACCACGAAGACTTCCCTCATCTGCTACACCATCTCCTGTTGTGTCTACATTTGGTGCAACGTCATAAGGATAAATACGCACAATATTTCTCAGTGCGCTATCGCACTGCAGGGAAAGAAATTCCTTATAATTATCTACATTAAATACGGCTTTTGCAGTATCGGTAACACGCCATGTTACAGCTATTCCGATTTCAATAGGATTTCCAAGACAATCGTTGATTTTTTGGCGATTATTATTTAATGTCATAATTTTCAAAGAAAGCTTCTTTGTTTCTGGCTCCTGATTGGGGCTAATATTTTTAGAGTTTACATCTCCACTTTGATTTAAATGTGTTTTAGAAGCCGGATTCACTGCAGAGCAAAATGGGTTTACAAAGTAAAAACCAGGCTCTTTTATTGTTCCCACATAATTACCAAATAAAGTAAGAACCAGTGCTTCCTGCGGTCTTAAAATTTTTAAGCCAAGCCATAGAATCCATGTTGTGCATAGAAAAATCATACTAATGATAAACAATACCGGATTTTCCGTATTTTCAAGCATCATACTTCCAAAAACAACTCCTATGATTGCCAGTACATAAATAACCAAAGTCATTAGCAAAACAAGCATACCATTCTTTCTTCCTTTTAAAATTTTTTCTTCCATATGTATCCCTTCTTTCTTTTCGATATCACAATGATATCATATAGATGTTTACTATGCAAGATAAAATTTAAAATATACGTAAAAAGTTTATTCTAACGCTACAAGCTTTGGCTTAAAATCAAATTCTATACTTAATTCAGATTTTCTTTATAAACCTAATTCCTTATGAAAATACTTTAAGGTTGAGTATGTATATCTTCTTCGGTATTCCTCAGGGTGTAACACATTTGCTCCATTTTCATGGTCAACATATTCTTCAACATATCGTAATGCTTCTCTTTTAATTTTTTCCAAATTAATCATGGTTTCATTAAATTCATCATTATCAATAATCGCATCACATCTATCAATATAGTCCAACTTATTAATAATCAGTATTTTTGTATAATCCAATCCCGACTTATGTTTTCTCGCTCGTCTGGAATTTTTAAAGTGATATGCATATGCATGTGAAATCTCTGTTCTATACGGAACACATACAAAATAGTCATAATGTGACTGAAACAATATGCAATTATAGGCTCTTTGCTTTTTCTTAAGTATTTCAACATGGGGTGGATTTGGATATGCTTTATAGAATGCATCTGTTAATCTAAGAATTTGAAAATCATTATCCGACAACTTCATATTTTCTCCTTATATTGCAGAAAAACGAGAGGCCGAAACCTCTCGCTAACCTCTTCATCATTCGGTCAATTTTTATTTTACCGTCCTGTCAGAACCGTCACAGGACTCAGCGCTCGGTCAATTTTTATTTTACCGTCCTGTCAGAACCGTCACAGGACTCATCACTGATGAAGCAGAACTTTTCTGTTCTTAATTATATTATATGCACTTTTTTTAATTTTGGCAACTATTCATTACATATTTTTATTTTTGCAATTGAAATTTATATATTTATAGTACTTTAAATCATAAATCTTCTCGTTGTATTAGGCCGGTTACGTCATATTCATAGATATATTTATTTCGCATGTAATTGTCCCGCTTTAATAAATAAACTCTGCTCCCAGCTTTTTCAGCTTCTTATCATATTTTAGCTTTTTTCTTTTTAGCCCCGGTGTGGTTCCGATTGCTTTCTCATTGACGATAACACGGTATCCGTTTTTAATGGCATGAATTGCAGTCATGGCAACACAACCACCGCCATCTACACCGATTACTTCAATTGTATCAATCTGCCTACTAAGTAAAAATTCATGTAATTTAGGATTGGAAAAGGAATCTGCCACATACTTCTCAAAAACAAAATCTGATTTTATTTCCAATTCATTTATAAACTCCACCTCTTTGCTTCCTGCATAGGCTTGAAAGGGTGCAAAATAATTTATCAGATTTTTCTTCATTATATTTTTAATATAAATAATTGTATTGTCGCTATTCTCCCTAATAGCCTGATTTACACTTTCAATCAGACTTTGGTTATCATACTGAAAAAAGTTAGCATGTTCTTCTCCAACGCACACATTTTGCATATCTATAACCAATAATGCCTTTCTCATGTTCTACTGTCCCCGCAATCTGGCAATAAAGTTTTTCTTTAACTGGCAAACAGTTGTCCCGTGCTTCATATCCCAAAGTCCTATTCCAATCATCACAATGGCAAATCCACAAAGAGCCCCCCTGCACATATTTCCTGCTGCAGTGTTAGCAAATTCTAACTGATTAAGAATACACTGAATACAATTTGCTGTTACTCCTAACATTAATGGTTTACTTGTTTTACAATTTGTTTTTTTCATAATAGATTACCACCTTTTCTGAATTTATGTTTGAAATATAATATATTACTGCTCCGTTCTTAACAACGATAATATTTTTTTAGTATTTCCCATTATAATAAATACTAAGAAACTTTTTAGTTAGTAAAAGAAACACACCACAGCCTAGCATAGTAAAGAATACTGTTTCATTGAAATATGCGGCAATAATAGCACCGATTATAATTGTTACCGCACATACCCACATTACATTCCCACCTGTTTTTTCTCTGATAAATTTCTGTCGTTCGTCCATTTCTGCATTGTATAATCTCTTTAGCTTAACTTCATTTTTTAGAGTTGTGATATAACGCACAATCAGATACACAAACATAATATCAAGTACACTAATCATTCCTGCCTGAAATCCTTTGATATAATCTAAAAAATGTACATTATCAATGGGTCTTAATTTTTCCGGAATGTCTAAAAGATACATTAATGTAATTGCAATGCCTATAATTGCCATAAGCCAAATACGCTTCATTAGAGTTTTTTTATATTTTTCCATATTATTCATCCTCCACTTCTGAAAAATCAAATACTTCTTCAATTGTCATATTAAAATATTTTGCAATTTTGTAAGCCAGCACCAACGAAGCTGTATATTTCCCAACCTCTATAGAGGTAATGGTCTGTCTTGTAGTTCCTACTGCATCTGCAAGCTCCGCCTGAGACAGCTTGTGTTGCTTCCTTAATTCTTTTATTTTGGTTTTCAATTTTAAATCTCCTTTTTCTCGTCCTCATGGCTTTTTCTTTTTTTAATAATAAGAGCTGATACGCTTAAAAGTATAACTGCAATTGCTGTAATGGTTGTCATATCCATAATAATAATCTCCTTTTTAATAATCTTCTTTTTTGCAATGTTTACTTTGCAAAAATAGAATAGCTCACTTTGCATAAAATGTCAAGTTAATTTTGCAGAAAATGCAAAGTTTATTTTGCACATTATTAATTATGCTTTTTATTACTTAAAGCTATAATTCAGAAAAATTCAAAGAAGTTTCCTGTAAATAATAAATAAAATCCGGAATTCACATTATCAATGAATTCCGGATTTTACATTACAAAGTTGCAATATATAAATCAACTCATTTTTACTCCCAAACCTGCAACCGATCTTCCTTAGGCACATACATCGCTCCATCCTCCGGTACACTATAAACCTCATAAAATTCATCCATCTGATTTACGATTTGATTTACTCTGATTTTACCGGGAAGGTGGGTATCATAGTTTACCAAATATTCTAAAAATTCATCCGTTACTGCAATTCTCTCGTATTTTCCGTAGGTTTCAAAAAACAATCTATAATCACTGTTTTCTCTCTTTTCTAATAAATCCATGCAAATACTCATAGCGCTTAAATCGGAATAGGTTTCGTTCATAACTTTTTCTCCTACAAGTGTAAGATTTTCTGTTACTTCCATTCCATCAAAATAATGTTTTACTTTATTGATTCTTTCTCTATAGGCAGCTTTATCCTCTGCGCTCCACCAATTCTGGTATTTCCCATCAACGGTATAATTGCTGCCGATTCCGTCAAAACCATGGGAAATTTCATGGGCTATAGTAAAGCCTAATATTGCCAGTTTTTCCTCATATTTTGATTCCTGACTGCAGTTGTCCAGGGTAATGATGGCGGCATTTATTGCAAAAGCATTATACCCGGGCGCATAGGTAGCATTAACCTCCAGAGGATGAAAATAATAAACATCCTCACATTCTTCTTCTAAAAGCTCCTTTTGAAAATCCAGATCGTTTATGTAAACATTCAGAATATTTTCAATAAGATTCCCACCATCTTCATAGGAAGTAATCGTAAGAATGGAATAATCATGGGTTTTCTCCGGAATTCCTACAATTAGCTGCATAGCTTCCAACTTTTTAACCGCATAGTTTCTTGTCTGCACACTTAGCCAGTCTGCATTTTCTATTTTTGTTTTTAATTCGCACCTGATTTCTTCGGTCAGCTCTTCTATTTCCTGTTCCATATCTTTTCCAACATACCCTTCCATGTAATAATCTGCCAGAAAATCCTCCATGGCTAATTTTACAACTTTGTAACCAACATATGTATCTGCCTTATTTCCTTCAGCTCCCATAAGGGCATTTACAGCTGTTTCATAGGACTTTGACATATTTTCTGTTAAATATGGAGCACTTTTCACAACAATTGCTGCCAAAAAATAATCCTTTAAGGCTTCCGTATTTTCCTCTACAAACAATTCCTGTAATAATTTTAAATGTTCCGGGGCACAGGTAATGGTAACTCGATTTTTTAGATATCCCTGCTCCCTGGCAATTTCTATTAGTGGAATGCTATTTAACAAATATACGATTCCCTTTTCTTCATATCTTGAAAAATTATTTACCTGTGAAAAATTTAATTCCAGGATTTTTCTTTCTGTATCTACTGCGTGTTTTGCAATTTCTATAGCCCGATTTTCCTCATAACCGGCAGCTATCATTAGCTGTTTCACCAGTTCCTCATAATGTGCAAATTGTTCCTCTGTAAGCATACCGTTCTGACCGCAAATAGGTTTTGGATAGGTACCTACCTGATAGCTTCCGTCAGATGAATCCTTTTCTACACGAAATCCAAATAAGGGGTTGAAATAGCCGATTTTTTCATCTTTATAAAGAGTAATCAACCCTTCCAGCTCTGTTACCTGTTCTACTTCTGCAAGCATATCTTCAATAGGCTGTATTCCAAGTTCATTTCTCTTTTCCATATTGGTTGCCTGCTCGTACAGAATTATTGCTTTTTCTTCTGTGTCAGTTAAAATTTCCGGGTGTAGTAAATATTTATTTGATAACTCTTTAAGGTAATTATCCAGTGTTTTTTTAACTTTATTTTCCTGTTCTTCAAAAGAACCGTAATAAAAACCTGAAAAATCTTTGTTTTCTAAAATCCACTGACTATTTACCATGTAATAGAAATCTTCTATGATTTCTTTTTGGTTTTCTACTTCACTTTCTACATCGCTTTCTGTTTCTTTTATTATTTCATCATTCGTTTCTGTTGATATATTTTCTGTTTTCTTTGTCTGACCACACCCTGTCAAAGGGCTTGCTATAATAAAAACAATTGCCAGTATGATACTATATCTTTTTAATTTCATCTTATCTTAACCTCTAATAATCTGATCTATATTAGCTACTCTAATTGGTAATACTTGGCTAAATCATTTTAGTTCTTACCAAAGAAACTCCAAAAAGTACTTAAGCAATTCCTCAAAATCGCCTTTCTCATTATACTCTCCATGATCCGCCACATAAGCCTTTTGGGTAGTTTTCGACAGACATATCTTCTCTAAATATAAAAAAGCTACTCCTTTGGTGGCTCTTGCCTTGCCCATAGCAACTATGCACTTATTTAATTTCCGGCACTTTCATAAATCATAGTTCCTTTATGAAATACTGCATATGCCACAATCCAGAATACAATAGCGATGATACATTCAATTCCAATTACTACCGCATTACTATTCATTCCTAAAAATCCACCTACGCCTAAAAAATAACTGGCTGGCAAATATGCCACAAAAGCAAAAGGAATAATCCATGTAATAATAAACCGGATAGCCTTCGCGTAAATTTCTGTAGGATATTTGGCAAAATCCGCCATCTCGTAAGCTACCTGTAAAAATGGCCCACTGATTTTTACCCAGAATGCTAAGGACGCAAAAAACAGCTTAATGGAAGTGTATATTAATGCCCCTGCAAAAACAGACACTACAAACAACAATCCATGCTCAAAATCCACTACTACTATTCCTTTTACAAGACTGCTTATTACCAAAATACTTCCAACCAAAAGCTCTCCTAACGCATCCGGTTGTAGCTTTTCACTGATTACTTGAAAAAAAACATTCATGGGACGTAACATATACCGGTCAAACTCTCCATTAATAACAATTCGCCACGCTACCATCCATATATTGTCCGTAAACAAATGGTCAATTCCCCTTGGTATCTGGGCAAATCCATAAATAAAAATCAGCTGCTCCAGTGTCCACCCCTTTAAAGATGGAATTTGCTGAAACACCAGATATAAAAAAGCAATTCCCATAAATTGTGTAAAAAAGAATCCTAAAAGTCCCATAAGGAAATCTACTTTCGACTGTAAAATCACCTTAAAGAACTGTGCAATTAACACTTTATAAAGTCGTAAATATCGTTTTGCCGTCTTTATCATAATCTCTCCATTCCCTAATTCATTGTTTCTAAGCTAACTATTTCAAGCTTCGCTATTCTCAATATTCTAACCTCCAAGCACAACAAGCCGCTTTGTTACCTGTTTCCAGATAATACTGCCCAGCACATATAAGATCACAACCCACACCAGCTGTCTTCCTAAGACAAAGTAAAGCTCACTGCCACTATATTTTCCAAGATAAATCATAACCGGCGTATACACCATAGAGGAAAAAGGCAGAAAATCAAACACCTTCTGCACTATCCCCGGAAAAAAACTAAGTGGAATTAACTGTCCTGTTAAAAAGCTCATAAGAGCTTCCTTTGCCATAAGCATACCAAAGATATATGTAGTAAAAAATGCCACCATTCCAAAACAAAAATCAAACAACACGCAGATTAAAAAACTCATTATACAGCTTACTAAATAAAGCAATATATTAGTAATGCTTGTAACACTCATCCCAAGTACCTTTACTTTATAAATTTCCAGTCCAATCCAGATAAAAACGCCCGGTACTAAAAAACGGTATACTGCCTGACCCATTGCTCTTGAAATTAAACTTGCACGATAATCAATTGGTTTGATTAAATTCATGGCAACCATGCCCTTTACCACATCCTCACTTACCCAGTCTGATATGGTAATCATTACCATAGAGCTTGTTACATACACCATAAATACATAGACAATCATTTCATTCTGGGTTAAGCCTCCTAGTGAGGCATTATCTGTACTTCCATAAATAGCCATCCAAAGAAAATATTGGATGAAAGCCCCAAAGAGACTTATAAAAATAAATAAGTAAAATGCTCCCTTATATGCCAGTTGACGTTTTAATTCATTACTGGCAAAGGGAATGTAAATTCGTAATTTTTTTGTCATTTCTTCTCCCTCATTATAATATAAAAAGAACTTCCTCTTTTCATTTAAACAGCCTCATCGGCAAGACCATGATTATAAATTTCTTTTACAATCTCAGCCAGTTCTGTTTCCTGAATCTGAATATCCTTCACCTCTGTAACATCCATAACCGCATTCATCACTTGGGGTACCTGCAATTTATGTTTATCAAAAGTAACGGACAATAGGTTGTTCTCCTTATCAAATTCCATTTCACAATCCTTCAAAGAAACGCCCAATTTTCCAGCCAAATCAAGATTTTTAAGTTTCTCCGGTTTCTTAACTTCCATGGAAACCTTTCTTTTTGTTCCATAAGTATCCTTTAATGCTTCCAAAGAACCATCATATATCTTCTTTCCTTCATCTATAATAATAATTCGGCTACAAAGTTCCTCAATATCCCCAATATCATGTGTGGTTAAAATAACCGTAGTCTGGTACTTTTCATTAATTTCTTTAATAGCTTTCCGAATATTGTCCTTTACTACCAAATCAAGTCCAATTGTAGGCTCATCTAAATAAAGTACCTTAGGATTATGTAATAACGCAGCTCCTAAGTCTGCTCTCATTCGTTGTCCCAAAGACAAAGTACGGACCGGTCTGTCAAAAAACTCTGAAAGCTCTAAAACATTATTTAAAAATTCCATCCGTTCCTTATAATCTTCGTCGGAAACGTTATAAATTTCCTTTAAAATAGTAAAGGATTCGCTAAGTGGTAAATCCCACCAAAGCTGGGTTCTCTGTCCGAAAACAACTCCTATATTCTGAGCATTTTCTTTTCTCTGTTTACTTGGATTAATGCTATTTACCAGACATTCTCCATCGGTAGGTGCCAATATTCCGGTCATCATTTTAATTGTAGTAGACTTTCCTGCACCATTACTACCAATATATCCTACTATTTCCCCATCCTTTATAGTAAATGAAATGTCGTCAACTGCTTTCTTTACAACCTTTTCGTTAGAAAAAAGTCCCTTTATCGCACCCTTTAAGCCCGGATACTTTTTTGGCGAAACGAAATCCTTGCTAATATGCTTTACTTCAATCATAATATCCTCCTCAAAAAACCGTAGCAGTTATATTGCCATTTCCCCTGGCAATATAAGCTACTATAAACCATATAAATTAAAATATAATCTGAAAACAAACTAAAATACAAATTCAAAACAGCAAAAAAAGAGCTACATCTTATAGCAATTCTGGCTATAAGAGCAGCTCCTTTATTTGTTTAAAAATACTTTTTATTTCCCCATAGATTTGCTTTTTTCAAATCCAGGTACTCATTATAAGCTTTTTCTAAAATTTGCTTTTCATTGGCAAATTTTAATAGGTGATAGGCTTCATGATATTTATAAAAGCCCGAATCAACAAAAAATTCCTCACGCTGTGGTTTACTGTAATAGCTGTCTGCCATCATTAAATACCAATGGACATCTTTTTCTACAACATCATCAGGTACATTAAAGGTATATTCGCTTTTCCCTATATATTTAATAATGGAAGCTCTTGCACCTGACTCTTCTAATACTTCACGAAGTGCTGTATCTTTATATTCCTCATCAGGTTCTACAGTTCCTTTTGGTAATACCCAGCCTTCGTATTTATTCTTAATATTTTTATACAAAAGCAGTATCTTACCTCGAAAAATAACCACACCGCCACAGCTCGTTGCTTCAATCATTGCAATTCCTCCTGTAATTGGTGTGTCTATATATGACTTAAACTCAGTATAGAACATTTTAGGGAAGAAAGCAACCTAAAATCAGCCTACTATTCTTTTTACCGTTTCTAAAAGCACATCTGTATCAAAAGGTTTTGAAATAAAATCATCTGCACCGATTTTAAGTGCTTCAACCATTTTAACCTTCTGACCTGCTGCTGTTACCATAATTACTTTTGCTTCTTTATGAAATTCTTTAATTTCTGTTAATACTTCAATTCCGTCTTTAACCGGCATTGTAATGTCTAAAGTTACGAAATCCGGTTTTAATTCTTTATATTTATCGATTCCTTCCTGTCCGTTTGTAGCTTCTCCTACAACAGTATAACCGCTTGTTTCAAGAATTGTTCTTAAAATCTTTCTAGATGTTCTTGAATCATCTACAATAAGTGCGTTTGCCATAATATCCTCCTAAAATCCAATTATGTAATATTATTCTACTGAAAATTCTGAATCAACAGATAAAATAAAGTGTACTACTTTATTTTGAATTGTAATTGGGAATACACAAAAACGTTTTCCCTTAATAGTAGCCGGATTTTCATAGAAGCTAGGCGGCAACATATCAACATTTACATTTTCATGACTCACTTCTGAAGCAAACAATCCGTTAATACAGTTTGTAAACTCTCCAACTGCATCTAATGCATCTAAATCAACCTTTTCAAATTCTTCGTCTGCATAAATAGATGCTATTTTAAGAAGACTATCTCCTGTTCCAGCAAAGCCGGACCATATTGCATGATCTCCTTCTGCTTTCTGAAGTGCGCAATTATCTACTTTTAACTCGTCTACTAAAAATGCCTTTGATACATAAGCACCGGAATCGATTAAACGGATAATGGTACGAATCGCCACACCGCAAATTCTGTTATAATATTCACTGCTATTAGGTAAGAACAGTTGTACAGTTCTGTCAATATCACCACTTACTAAATCATCCATATCAGAATGAGTAAATCCTTGCTTTTCTTGATATTTTACAAGTTCTTCATCTATTTCATCCAAAGTCATATAACCTTTGTCTATAATAGTCTGCACAAAAAGCATATAGATATTTCCCTGTTTTTTTAATAACTGACCGATTTGATCGTCTGTCAGATATCCCTTTTCAACTGCGATATCCCCAAATCGCTTGTCCATAATTGCCTGAAGCTTATTGACTTCATCAGCCTGTTCCTGAGTCATAAGCTTTTCCGCTACTGCAATTAACCCAAGTTTTACACGAATACTTTTTTCCTGCTCAATCACTTCATCTAATTGTTCTTTTGTAAGTCGATTGGCAGATACTAAATAATTACCAAAAATTTGATCAAACATACGAAAACCTCCTCTGCTTACATCATTATACACTATCTTTCAAAAAAAAGATAGGCTTACTTTTTAAAATATTCATCAAAAATTCGTCTTGCTATTGGTACTGCGTAATCCCCACCTGAACCGGCACCTTCCACAATAATTGTAACAACTACCTCCGGATTTTCCGTGGGTGCATAACCAGTAAACCATGCATGACTATCGGCCGTTTCTCCATTATACTCTGCTGAACCTGTTTTTCCTGCTGCAGTATAAGAAAGTCCTTTTAATTTAGAGGCAGTTCCATTTTCTACAACACCTGCCATTAATTCTCTTAAAAACTGCGCTTCCTCAGTAGTAAACAAAGTTCCTTCTGAAGACGGAGAATATTTTTTCATAACTGCACCATTATGATTTTCAATTCGGTCAATTACATAAGGCCGCATAAGCTTTCCATCATTAGCAATTGCACAAGTAAGCATATTTAAATGCAACGGGGACATCTGAGTTTTTCCCTGACCGATAGAAGTCTGCATTACATCATAAGTATCATCCTGTGCCGTAAGCACATAACTGCTTTTCTTAGACACCAGGTCTGTTGGCAGTTCTTCATTAAACAGCAGATTATTCATATCCTTTTCCATTTGGTTTAAATCCAAAGATATACCAATATTTACAAAGGATGAATTGCAGGATTTTTCAAAGGATTTCTGGAAATTTACCCTGCCATGATTACTTCCATGATAACAGTTAATTTTGTGTCCTTCATATACAAAGCTTCCTGCACATTGATAAGAATAACTATCTACATTGCCTTGATTTTGCCTGTAATATTCCAGCGCAGTAAGTATTTTAAATGTACTTCCCGGTGGATATAGCCCTTGAGTTGCACGGTTTACAAGCACGCTACTGGAGTCATCTGAAATCAAATCATCCCATAAAGAAACAATCTGGTTTGGATCAAAATCCGGCTTAGACACCATAGCAAGTATTTTTCCGGTAGATGGCTCAGAAACAACAATTGCGCCGGAATATACACCTAATGCATTGTATGCAACCTGCTGTAAATCTACGTCTAAAGTGGTTACTACATTATCTCCATAATTCTTAGTTGAATCCATTTCATTTTTTATTCTGTCTCCAATAAAAGAATTAGAAGTTAAAAGATGAATGTTTCCTTGTGCCTCTACTCCGGTTTTTCCCTTTGTTGAATAACCTACTATATGGCAAAACAGATTTTCATATGGATAATTTCTTGTTTCATTTCCCTCACTGTCTACTATTGTCTGAGCCAAAATCTGGCCGTCTCTGGCTAAAATTTTACCTCTGATATTTTTACTTGCCAGAAGCTCCTGCCTTGTATTATAGGTATTATTAATAGTTGCTTCACTTTCTGTTACAACGAAGTATGCCAGATTTCCCATCATGGCAAGCATAAGAAATACAAAGAAATAAGTAACTATAATGGTTTCCACACTTCTTCTTTTTTTCTTTTTTTTGACAGGTACTTCCGTTTCCGGTATTTCCTGCCTATTCTTCTCTCTTTTCATCCTTTACTCCTTCTTTGGAACGTATAATATACAGTCCCTGAATAATGGAAAACATAATAATCGTAGTCAGTACACTACTTCCGCCATAACTTACAAGGGGAAGAGTTACTCCGGTTAATGGAATAAATTTTGTACCACCACCAATTGTTAAAAATACCTGAAAAATATAAGTAATACTCAGACCAACTGCAATATATCGGTAAAATTCATCTTTAATTTTCATGGAAATATTCATAAACATTAAAAAGCAGCTGGTACATACCAAAATCAGGCAAAGTGCAAAAATAACTCCCATTTCTTCTGCAATGGCTGAAAAAATAAAGTCCGCCTCTACATAAGGAATGGATGTAGGATCTCCCTGATAAATACCCATTCCGAACCAGCCACCGGTACCAATTGCAAATAATGACTGGGCTATTTGATAACCTGATGTTTCAATATGATTGAAAGGATCTTGCCAGCCAATCACGCGGTTTCGTACATGGGAAAACAACTGATACGCAATTACTGCCGCCCCGGAGCCTGCTACTATTCCCAAAAGCAGATATAAATAGTTTCTGGTAGCGATAAATACCATGACTACATAAACAACAAAGAAAATTAGTGCACTTCCCAAATCCTTAGAAATTACCAGGATAATCACATGAATAGCCGCTGCACCGGAAGCTAATATGACCTGGGAAAAATCTTTGGATGCAGTTAACAGCCCTGCGATAAAAAATACAAAAATAATCTTTACAAATTCCGACGGTTGAAAGGTATATCCTAACAACGTATAGGAAATCTTAGAGCCATTAGTAACAGCACCTAAAATCATTACAATTAAAAGTGCTCCCGCTCCAACAAATCCATAAACCCATGTGAGCTTTTTTAAAAAATTTAATTTTTTCACTAAAAACGGAACAAGCAACCCTATAATCAGGGAAATTACCACTATTTTAAACTGTTTTACAGCCTTTTCATAAGATAATCTGGTAAGCATAACAAAACTAATGGCAAGTAACATACACATATTGTTAATAATTAAGCGGTTTGCTTCGTTATAAATCACCCTAAAAAGCGCAATGGTTGCAAACAAGGTAATCTGCTGGAAACCATAAAAAATAATATAAGTAACATCACTTGTTTCCAGGCAAATTGCAGCAAATCCCATAAAATGCACTAAAAACATACAAATAATCTGTCTTGTATAAATACCGCTTCTTTTTTCCTCATTGCTATGGCGAAAAACAGCAAAACATTCAAAGGTATAAATTGCCATAACAATTGCAATTGCATATTTAGATAAATCCGATATTACATGTGCCATACTTCCACCTATTCAACACCTTTTCCAAAATGACCATTAGTAAATTCGTAAAAGGGTTGTTCTCTTTTTTCTTTATCACTGAAAAATCTCAGTGTTTTCAAAGTCTGTTCTTTTGTTTCAATAGTAAAATCCATGCGAAAGCTTTTAATTCCCATATTTCTTAATTCATCAAGTTTTTTATGAAGGGAATAAGGAACGCTATTATAAATAGTATTCTCGCATCTGTTACAGTGAACCTTCACAGATAACTTCTTTTTATATCGATCCAGCAAATAAACATCTGAATGTAATAAATCCCCATTTGCTTTTTCTTTTAAACAATTTCCGGTAGTTTTTAAAATACAGCCTGCACTTTCCATTAAAGGAATATAGCTATATACAATACATTCTCCAATAAAATCCGGATGATGTTTTTTAAATGAGGCTATTTCGTGTCTGCTCCATTCATAAGGCATACAAACATCCCTGATTCCATGCTTTAATAGAAATTCATATGCCTTTTTGTTAAAACTGTAAAGAGAATAATCTCCATAAAGCCATTTATCCTTATAACATCTTCTAAAATAGTGCAATAACTCCAGATTACCTACTAAAAAAGAGGAAACGCAGGAAATATCCTTTTGTAGCTGTTTCTCCAAAATTTGCAAAGTATTTTTACGCACTACTTTAGGAAAAGAAAGGGAAATCTCTATTCCCATATTGGAAATTTTCTCAATAACAGGATACACTGACTGATTTTGACCAAACAGATCACTAGAAACAGATATTCTTTTTATTGTCAAACTGTTCTCATTTGCTCCATTAACTATTTCAGTCAAAAACCCATCTAAGGCTTCCAGTTGTTCATAAGTAGCTACAACAATATGAAATGTCTCTTTATTTTCTATTTCTTTTATTTTATCTATAACATTAATGGAATCATTCTCTTTATGTTTCTCAAAATCATGAGGCACGCAGCTTCTTTTCCAGTTTTTTGTAATCTCCAAAAATACCAAATCCAAAGCCTGGCGCCTTAAATCGTTCAATTCTTTAATAGATAAAAAACAATTATTCCCTAATGTTATATCCAGATTTTCAAATTCAAAACAAGTGCCTCCGGTTTTTAAGAGCTGTTTTTTCACACTTTCCATGTCTAAAGGTCTGTTTGATGCCTGTTGCACAATACTTCCTTTTACTAAAACAGCTGTTTTCCCCCAATTGTCACTAGTTTCTATTGTTATTACTGCCGGTTGTCCGGTTTCTAATATAACCTTCCCCCAAACAGGAATTTTCAAAGTATTGTTTATATACTCTTCTGTAACTTTATTTAACTCCTCTTTGCTTCCGGTTTCATAGCAAGGCTTACTAAGAGTTACCATACCGGACCCATTATGTTTTTCATAATAACCGGTCTCCAAATCGCTTCTGACATAAAGCTTTTTTAAAAGCTCTAAATCCTTTTGTCTTACATTAAAACGATATGATGATTTTTTCCTGTTTTCATAATATTCATCAATATATTTCCTATAAATAGCCGTAACACCTGCTACATATTCCGGGCTTTTCATACGGCCTTCAATTTTAAAAGAATCAATTCCTGCCTCTATTAACTTTGGCAACAATGTAATAGAACACATATCCTTTAGACTAAGAAGATATTGTTCCTTTTTTCTGTTAAGTTGTCCCTCTTCACAAAATCCATCATAAGGCAATCTGCATGGTCCTGCACATCTTCCCCTGTTACCGCTTCTGCCCCCAAGCATACTGCTAAAAAGACACTGGCCTGAGTATGCATAACACATGGCACCATGAATGAAGGTTTCTATTTCGATATCTACTTCCTTTTTAATGTCCTTTATCTCATTTAATGAAAGCTCTCTTGCCGGAACAATACGGCATACTCCATAATCCTTTAACAGTGCTGCTCCTTCTTTTCCTGTAACCGTCATCTGGGTACTGGCATGAAGCTCCATTCCCGGAAACTGTTCTTTTAACAGGGAAAGTACCCCAAAATCCTGAATAATTACCCCATCAAGACCGGCTTCATAAAAAGGTTTTACATAATCTGTAACCTGCGAAAGCTCCATATCTTTTAACAGCGTATTTAAAGTTAAATATATTTTTTTATGAAAAAGATGCCCATACTGAATAGCTTCTATCAGTTCTTCATCACTAAAATTATCCGCATAGGCACGGGCACCAAACTTACTTCCACCCATGTAAACAGCATCTGCCCCCGCATTTATAGCAGCTTTGAAACATTGTAAATTTCCTGCCGGTGCTAAAAGTTCTACTCTTTTCTCCATATTTACACCTATAAGAAAAAGCTGTCTGTTGTAAGACAGCTAATCCACATCATTTTTTTACTTCTTTAAATCCTTTTACTTCTTTTACTTCTTTTGACTCTTTTAATGTTCTTAATTCTTTTAACTCTTTTTCCATAGCTTCAAACTTAATTTGATGGGAAATAAGTTCATGTTTTAAATCATAAATCTCATTTTCCTTTTCCTGAATATCTTCTTCTAATAGAGCAATCTGCTTCTTTGCTTTAAAAAAGTCATCTGCTATATTTAACTGCAAAAGGACTCCCTGAGTATCTAGAGACTGTCTGCGAAATCCATCTATTTTATTATATTCTGCAACTTTATTGTTTATGTATAAAGCAACTTTCTGTAAATATTCTTCACTTTCATAACCACTTAAAGTGAATACCTTTCCACCAATAATGACTTCTGTCTCTGTTTTTGTTGCCATAAGTCCACTCCTAACATTCCATCCGGCACAAGATATGCCACCGTCCAAACTTCTTCATACAACATCTATTATAGCAAAAAAACAAAAGAAAACAATACTTTTTAACAATTTTATTGTAACAGTTGTACTGTTTAGTCAGCAACAAAACACTTGCTGTTATGTTTCTTCATAAGGAAGTCCAAAGTGCAGATAAGCATCTTTTGTGGCAACTCTTCCTCTTGGTGTGCGGTTAATCAGTCCGTTTTTAATCAGATAAGGCTCATATACATCTTCAATGGTACCTGCATCTTCACCTATTGCCGCAGCCAATGTATCGAGTCCTACCGGACCTCCATTAAACTTAAAAATCATAGTCTTTAACATATTTTGATCTATATGGTCTAAGCCTAACTTGTCCACATCTAACAAATCAAGTGCGGTAGAAGCCACCTCTTTTGTAATAACACCATCATATTTTACCTGTGCAAAATCTCTTACACGTTTTAAAATGCGGTTTGCAAGTCTTGGGGTCCCCCGGCTTCTTCTGGCAAGCTCCACAGCTCCTTCTTTTTCAATTTCTACTCCTAAAATAACTGCGGAATGGCAAATAATATTGGTCAACTCTTCAACAGAATAAAACTCTAACCTGTGAATTACGCCGAATCTGTCTCTTAACGGTGCCGTTAAAAGTCCGGCCCTTGTAGTGGCACCTACTAAAGTAAACTTTGGAAGTTCTAAACGAATAGAACGGGCTGCAGAACCTTTTCCAATCATAATATCAATGGCATAATCCTCCATGGCCGGGTAAAGCACTTCCTCTACCTGACGGTTTAATCGGTGTATCTCGTCAACAAAGAGTAAATCTCCCTCTGCCAAATTATTTAAAATAGCCGCCATTTCTCCCGGCTTTTCAATAGCCGGTCCGCTGGTTACTTTTAAATTTACACCCATTTCGTTGGCAATAATCCCTGCAAGAGTAGTCTTGCCAAGCCCTGGTGGTCCATAGAAAAGTACGTGATCCAGTGCATCTCCTCTTTGCTTTGCGGCTTCTATGTATATTTTTAAGGTTTCCTTTGCTTTCGTCTGACCGATATAATCAGCCAGATATTGGGGTCTTAGAGAACCTTCAATCTTTTTATCTTCTTCTGTTATGTTTGTTTCAATTACACGTTGTCCCATGTGATACCTCGATAAATATGCAATAAGTCCGGATTATATCTGTAGACAGCCAATACAACCATTTGCTAAATGAATCCGGCTTGTATAAAATAATTATCTTAATATAATTGTCTAAAAATATGTTTTAAAATAATTGTTTCAGTGCTTCCTTCAAAATATCTTCCGTAGTGGATTCTTCTGTCACAGCCACCTTCCGTACTGCTTTTATTGTGTCGCCTCTGGAATATCCTAAGGCTACCAGTGCTTCAATGGCATCAGCTTTCACCTGATTATCCGGCATTCCAAGACCTGCACCTAATTTATCATCGTTTGCAATATTCTCACCATTTAAGCCACTTAAAGTATCTTCTAAATTAATCTTATCCCTTAAATCCAAAATAAGACGTTCTGCTGTCTTTTTCCCAATACCGGGAGCTTTTGAAATTGCTTTTACATCTCCTGAGCATATGGCAATTTGCAAATCAGTGGCGGATAGTACAGATAATATACCCAATGCCCCTTTTGGACCTATGCCACCTACACCAAGCATTTTCTTAAATAACTCTAATTCTACCTTGGATGGAAAACCGTATAGTAAAAAGGCATCTTCCTTCACATAGGTATAGGTAAAGATTTTAGTCCGGGCACCTATGCCTGGCAGCTTTGAAGCAAAATCTGCGGAAATCCGCACATTATACCCTACACCATGTACATCCAGTACTACTAAATCTTCTGTAATTTCTGCTATTTCCCCGCTTAAATATCCTATCATAGACACCTCACTGTCCAACTTTAATAATATTTCACTGTTAACAGTTTATCATAACAGAACATATGTTTCAAGTGGTATCTTAATCAAAAAGAATTTTGGTCAAAAAAAGATAAGCCCCTGCTTATTTAACAAGGGCTTATCTTTTTTACCGGTGGCTGTTTATTCTATTGAAATAAAACTTATTTCTTTACCGTTACCTTTACGGTTGCTTTCTTTTTGCCGGATGTAATCGTAATGGTTGCCTTTCCGACCCTCTTTGCTGTAATCTTACCTTTACTGCTTACAGTCGCAACCTTCTTATTACTGCTCCTAAACTTAATCTTCTCCGGTGACGAAACAGGAGTAATGGTAACCTTCAATGTATAACTCTTTTTCGGCTTCAATGTCAGTTTTTTCTTATCAACTTTTACTTTTGTTGTTTTTACCTGCTTCTTTTGTACAACCACTTGTACAGACGCCTTTGCGCCTTTTTTAGTTGTTACTGTAATCGTTGCCTTTCCGGCTTTCTTACCGGTAATTTTTCCTTTTTTGGATACTGTTGCTATTTTTTTATTAGAAGATTTCCAGCTTACTACCTTATCTCCATCCATAACCGTTGCTTTTATTGCAGTAGTAGATTTTCCTGCCTGAAGAGGTATTTTCTTTGCATTTAAAGTAACCTTATATTTCGGTATTGTTTCACGTGCAAGTATTGCCCCACATTGTGTACATTTCTGTACCTTTGAACCCGTTTCAGAACCTGTTGCTTCTTTTTCAACAACCCAGTCTCCCTTTGTATGGGTATGCGGTTTTTCAGGCTCCTTTGGTGGATTGACAGACGGTGCCGTCTCTGTTTTTTTCTTAATAGTGAAATTTATACTATTTTCACCGCTATAGTTATTAATTCCATTAATGGTAATAGTAGCTGTTCCCGGATTAATATTATTTGTATAAGCAACCACATAGTCAGTGTCTTTTACTAACTCTGTACCATTTAACGTAACTGTTACAGAAGGTGTAATTGCTTTAGCTGTATAAATCTGCTCCGAAACAGTGGCAATTTTAGCCTTAGACAAATCAGTTTCTTTTAATACCATCACATACTTATTGTTATCAAACAAAACATCGTCTTCCCATGTATCTGTTTCAGTCCATCTCCATGCATACATTGCATAGCGAATTTCATTTCCAACTTCTGTGAAAACAGTTTTTCCATAGAAAGGATTGTCCTCTACTGCAATTCTATCTTCCTGACCACCAATATTATTAAACCATATTTCGTAATAATTATCATCTATAATCTCTTTATATTCTGCTTGTATTTTTCTGAGTAATGCCTGCTTATCCACCGTTTTATCATAAAGCGCCTTGTCTATGGTAACAATCTTCTGTACGGTGTCTGCATCATATAATACATGATTATAGTAATCATCAAAATTTTCATTCTGATAGTCTTCCGTTTCAATATAGAAACATGAATCTATGCCATACATAGAGTTAGAAAATACGCAATTATCATCGTTGGCATCCAACATTTTTATATCGAAACTGTTCTCGTAAATATCGTCCGGATTATTTATATTAACCTGATAACCAACTTCGAAATCCTTTGTTAATACAATATCAGTACTCTTTCCATTATCTGTTTCAGCATAAAACTCAATACTGTTTCCTTCTAAACAGTTTTCACTGATAGTTCTACCTGTTAAACTATTCATATCTCCAAGAATTACTTTTGCATCCTTTCTGGCTACCAGACGGATATGACCTGCAATAACAGCTTCAGAAGTGTCCATAAAATCTTCTATTCCTAATACACTTCCACCCTCAGCATAATTTAATGTAGCACCTTCAGTCATAACAAGGCTTTTTGCCGTACTGTTTCCAATTAAATCAATATCCGCACTGCTTTCTACTAACTGATTAATCTTACAATCCACGAAAATCACTTTATTGCCTTCTCCTCTAATAGAAAAGCTTGCAGGTTCAAGTTGATTTTCCTCCGCATTTCCAGCATAGATATTAACAAGCTTTACAATCGTATCTGATTTTTTCCATTTAATACCATTCAATACAATTCGGTTTGGCTGTGCATTTTCACCTTCACCTGTCCAGTCTGCTTCCACGGCAATTCCCTTTAGAAAAGGTGAGTTTAGAAGCATGCTGACGTTTTCTACATTACCGCGGAGACGTAAACGATAATATCCTTCTCCATCTTGTGTAGTAGCATCTGACCTCATTGCCAAAATTGCATTTTGAATAGTAGAAAATTCACCATTTATATATTCTGAACAATAATATCCTCTTCCGCATTGCATAAAGGAATCCTCAGCCGAGTCTAAGACTACTTCCTCTCCTGTTTCTTCATTCATTGTTGAACCTGCAACAAAACGCTCTACTTCTGCTACAGCATTACTTCTGTCATAAACACATCCATCCACATCTACATATGCATCATCTGCATTGTAATCTTTGTCCCACCTTTCCTGCCAGTAGGAAAAATCTTCAACTTCCTGTAAAACACCTGGTAAAATATAGTTTATTACTGAAGTTTCATAGGCCAATGCTTCATCCTGCCATTCTCCATCAAAAGACTCTTCCGTAAAGTAACGTACTGTAATATTAGGGCACTCTGCCAGTCCTCCCCATCCTTCACTATCATAATACGCTAATACCACTGCTGATGTCTCTAATCCCTCTGATTCTATCGTAGCAAGATTGCTATTCTGTAATTCTTCATCCTCTGTTGTAATTTGATATAATTTTTCTTCTTTTTCAAGATAACATTTCTCATTTCCTTCCTTATCAAAAAATCGGAATAATCGAAGCTCTATTCCATCTGCTAAATACTTCTCATCATCCGGGTTATTAAACTCCTCTGCAAGAGAATTGACTAATTTTACTTCATTGCTTTCACTGGATTTTTCCCAATCAATCTCATCTACTGATATAGGTTCATTCCCTTCTTCCAGACATACTGCACGGTCATACTCCCATACTCTGTAATAATTATTGTCTTTCTTAAGATATAACGTATTTTGATACCATTTTACAGGATATTTGTCTGTGTTTTCCACTGCCATTCGGTATTCGCATGCTTTTTGCCAGTTCTCATCATCTCTGCTTACCCCTTGATTGAACTGAGGCAGTTTTTCCGAATTATATCCTTCAAATACCAGTGTTACATTATGATTATTTGTTTCAACCTGATAAAATTCTACCCTGTCTGCATCTGCCACATGTGCAACCCTCACATCAGAATTAAATTTGACTTTATCAACAGAATAGATGCCACCAATTGTTACATTATTTCCAAAAGTAAGCTCACCTTCAGGTTCTGATACTTCATCCTGATTTTCATCACATGCATATATGCTTCCGTTTATATTAACATCCTCTAATCTTACCTCATATGAATTTTCTGTGAAATTTAGCGGTAAATTGCCCTCTATAGTTCCGCCTCTGAAAGTAATATTACTATTATTTATAGTCAAACCTTTAACAGAAAGACATTGCTCGTATGACCAGATAACCACACTATTTAACTTCTTGCCGTTAATCATCTCGGGAATAATCACAGACTCTTCATTTGCCGATTTATTTAATGTAATAAAAAGATAACCTGTATATGGCACTTCTATCCCATTTTCTGATACTGTACCATCTACCCATTTTGATGCTGTCTGTTCAAAGATGCCCTCCAACGACCCTGCACTTATCCATGCTACGTCCGCTACTCCCTCAGGCCAGATGCCTTCAACAGCTGCCAGCCGTGCCTGTTCCTCAGTAACCATGCATGCACTATATACAGCATCATCATCATTCTCACCAACACTTATCACAACTTCTTCTTGAGGAACACTAACATTACTAACTACAGTTTCATCCACTAGTTCCTCTGTGACATTCTCCTCATTTGTCTCTTCTGTAACTGAATTAGACTCCTCTAAAACAGGCTTTTGCTGCAGATTTACATCTGTAATGTCATTTTCACTGACGCTTTCCATGTTTTCTGCATGCACTTGCATCAGAAAAGCATTGCTGCCAATAGAAGTTATACAAAGTACCATTGCCAGCATACATGCAAGAAAACGATTACTCATTTTTCTCCGTTTCATATAATTCCTCCTTATATTTTATATATCACACAATTAGTTATCTCCCTTAGCACACACTTAGACAGATAACCATAATGTACATAAGTGCCAAATACAAGTTAAAATATGGTTATTTTTTGGTTATTTTTTATATATTATACTTTATATTATCAAATAATAAACGACTTGTAAACCCTTTTATCATAACCTTCAAATGACATCAAATAAACAAAATAAAACATCCTGTAAACCGATTGTTTTCTCAGTCGCTTTGCAGGATGTTTTATTTTTACTTATTTGTTGTTAATATAATTTACAAGCCCTTCTGCAGCAATAATTTTCTGCATAAATTCAGGGAATGCCTGGCCTTTGAACTCTGTTCCTTTTGTACGGTTATAAATCATACCTGAATCAAAGTCCACTTCTACTTCGTCGCCGGCTTCAATTCCATTTGCCGCTTCTTTACATTCAATAATGGGTAGACCAATATTGATAGCATTGCGGTAAAAAATTCTTGCAAAGGTTTCTGCAATGACGCAGCTTACACCGGAAGCCTTAATAGCAATTGGTGCATGTTCTCTGGATGAGCCACAACCAAAATTCTTTGTTGCTACGATAATATCACCTTTCTGTACTTTATTTACAAATTCTTTATCAATATCCTCCATACAATGTGTTGCTAACTCTGCCGGATCGGAAGAATTTAAATATCTTGCCGGGATAATTACATCAGTATCCACATTATCGCCATATTTGAAAACAGTTCCTTTTGCGTTCATGTTGTTCTCCTTTATTTTTATTGCATTATTTTTATTTTTCTGATTTCATTGTAAGTTGCATTACTGCTTTTCCTGTTCAGTTATTTGAAATAAAACTGAAACTTACAGCTGGCAAGGACAGGAAATCTTTCCGGTTACGGCACTTGCAGCAGCTACTGCCGGACTTGCTAAATAAATTTCACTGTTTACATGTCCCATACGTCCTACAAAATTTCTGTTTGTAGTAGATACACAACGCTCGCCTTCTGCTAAAATTCCCATGTAACCACCTAAACATGGTCCACAGGTTGGGGTACTTACAACACCGCCTGCTTCAATGAAAATTTTGAGAAGTCCTTCTTCCATTGCCTGCATGTATATAGCTTGTGTTGCAGGAATAACAATCAGACGCATGCCTTTTTTTACCTTACGTCCTTTTAACACTTTTGCCGCAATTCTTAAATCATCAATTCTTCCGTTTGTACAAGAACCAATTACTACCTGATCAATATTAATATCTTCTGTGATTTCATCGATAGTCTTTGTATTTTCCGGTAAATGTGGAAATGCAATGGTTGGTCTTAAAGTGCTTAAATCAATGGTATATTCCTCATCGTAGACAGCATCTTCATCAGCCTGGTAAATGGTATATGGCTTATTTGAATGTTCTTTTATGTAAGCTTCTGCTAACTCATCCACCGGGAAAATACCATTTTTTCCGCCTGCTTCAATTGCCATATTTGCAATAGTAAATCTGTCATCCATGGAAAGACTCTTAATACCTTCTCCAACGAACTCCATAGATTTGTATAATGCACCATCTACACCAATCATACCAATAATATGTAAAATTACATCTTTACCGCTTACCCATTCATTTAACTTACCAACTAAGTTAAACTTAATTGCGCCAGGTACTTTGAACCATGCTTTACCGGTTGCCATACCGGCAGCCATATCTGTACTTCCTACACCGGTAGAAAAAGCACCTAAAGCACCATAGGTACAAGTATGGGAGTCCGCACCGATAATTACATCTCCGGCAACTGTTAAACCTTTTTCCGGAAGAAGTGCATGTTCAATTCCCATTTCACCAACTTCAAAATAGTTAGTAATTTCATTTTTGTATGCAAACTTTCTAACACACATACAATGCTCTGCTGATTTAATATCTTTGTTTGGAACAAAATGGTCCGGAACAAGAGCAATTTTATCTTTATCAAATACTCCATCAACCTTCATTTTTTCCATTTCTTTAATAGCAACCGGGCTGGTAATATCATTTCCTAAAACCAAGTCCAAATCTGCCTCAATTAACTGTCCTGCTTCTACTTTATCAAGTCCCGCGTGGGCAGCTAAAATTTTCTGAGTCATTGTCATACCCATTTCAAATTTCCTCCTGTTGTTTTATTCCAATGCAGCTTTTCGTTACTGTTGGCATCTAAAATGAACCAATTTCAAGTCCTAATAGTTGCTGCTTGTGATTTTCTTTTATTAATCATAGCATAGATATTATTATAATTAAAATACATATTATTTATATTTACTATAATTTGAAGTTATGCTAATATAAGGACTGATATCTTCTATAATTATTAATAGTATATGATTTAAATAAATTGTAAACTGGTCATTTTATAAAGTTAACATCAGTGTTTAAAAGAAAGGAGTCTGTATGGAAAACAATCTGCATTTGTATTATATTTTTTATACTGTGGCACTACACAAAAATATTTCCGGTGCTGCAAAGGAGCTATTTATCAGCCAGCCTGCTATTAGCAAGGCAATTTCAAAGCTGGAACAGAATCTGGAAACCAAATTATTTACCAGAAGTTCCAGAGGGGTAACTTTAACCTTTGAAGGAGAACTTTTATTTGAACAGGTAAAAAAGGCATTTTTATCTATTAAATACGGGGAACAGCAATTAAAAAAAGCGGCTGACTTAGGAATTTCCACTCTTTCCATCGGAGTCAGCACTACCCTTTGCAAATATGTACTACTTCCCTATTTAAAGCAATTTATAAAAGAAAATCCTCATATTAAGGTCAGTATTGTGTGTAAATCCTCTTTGGAAACCATTGCGGCTATTGAGAAAGGAATACTTGACATAGGTATAGTTGGAATACCGGCTAATCATGGAAATTTAGTTTATACTCCTATTGCTGAAATTCAAGATACATTCATTGCCACACAAACCTATTTGAAAAACTTAAAAATCAGGGAAGGCACAGACAAAAACCATCTTTTTCAAAATGCTACGTTTATGATGCTAAACAAAGAAAATATGTCCAGAAAATTCATTGATAGCTACCTTTCTAAAAACCAAATTGAAATTGGCAATATTATTGAAGTAGATACTATGGATTTGCTGATTGATTTTGCTAAAATTGACTTAGGCATAGCCTGTGTTATAAAAAACTTTGTAGAGGAAGATTTAAAACAGGGAACTCTTGTGGAAATTCCTTTAAAGCATGCTGTTTCTAAACGTAAAATCGGGTTTGTTTATGAAAATAGCGAGCATGTAACAGATAGCATGAAACATTTTATTTCCTATTTTACATAGCCTCTAACCTAAGATATATAATTTATTTTTTCATAAATATTGGAGTTTTAGAATTCTATATATCAAAAAAGCTATATCATATGCACATTTTTACATATGACATAGCTTTTTTTAATTATATAGAATATTACTTATTATACTTTTAAGGCCGGTAATACAAATTCCAGTTATTTAAAATTTCTTCTGCGTGTTCTTTGGAACAATTTAAAAGTCCGCACAATGTATCAATTGCATTTTCTCTAAGTCCTACTGCCAAATAATTATTCACTAAATCCAAATCCATTTTCTTACATGGAACACCACTAATTAAAATATGGTCTACTGTAGCGGATTGTGGTTGTGTATAACCTACAGGGTTTGTCTGGGTATTCTGATAACCATTGTCTACAGTTGTATATCCGCCACCCATTCCATACACATTTCCCTGGGAAGTTGTGTCCATTCCCATAGGTATACTTGAAAATGTACTACTTTGATAGGTTGCCATACCATTTGATGGTGGCACATTATTATCAGAGTAATCCGGAACATAAGCGCCAGTTACTATCTGCGTATATCGTCTTCTTTTGGCTTCATTATAGGCATCTACAGATAATACACCCAAAATCAGATAAACTAAGCCTAGTACAAAACGAATGATATTTAATACCCTTGAAGGGATAAGTCCTATCAGAAGGAAACCAAAAACAAGTTCAATCACAGACAACATTACATAAGTATGAAGCCCTATTCGATAAAGCTGTCCGCCTAACAATGACTTTCTAAAGATAATAGCAATAATCCCTGCAAAAATCTGGTATATAAGTCCCATAACGGTATAACCAATAACACCAAAAACAATAAGTATTAAAAGCAATGGCACAAAAAACTTATTGGCATATTCCATAAGAATATTTAATAAATCATCCCGGGTATATTTGCCATGTAAATTAAAATCCGAAAATTTAAATTGTTTAATCTCACCTACATCACTTATCATCACAATATTCGTCTTGCTAATTAACAATACCTGGGTATATGTACCTTTATCCATAATATACTGCAAATCATTTAAATCATATTGCTCAATATCTGTATCTGCACAGATGAAGGTGCCATTTTCATCCACTACACTTCTCTCTTCTAAATATAGTTTACTATCTTCTATATAAAAATCCGGCAAAATCTCTGCCACTCCCTTGATTAGTCCATCATCATCCCAGATTAAAGTGTAATAAAGATTTGTCCACCATATGGTCATATATAAAATCGTAAACAATATAACAAACAATACTGTTCTTCCAATGCTGATGCCAGTCAGCTTTCCGTATAAATCCGGCCTGAAAATGGTAATTCCTACTTGCTTTAAAAAGCCTGGTTTTTTATCATCCATGTGAAAATCCCCTCTCTCTTTCATAAATTGAATCAACTTTACTATTAGATTAAAATATTTAAACTGTAAAATCAGCCCCAGTCCTGCTTAGTCTGTTTCTGTTCAAACCATAACAACGGGTGTTGTAGCTTATGAAGAAATTGCCTAGGCAGAACTGGGGCTTCCTATTTATCAATTACTCTGTTTTTGCTACCGTTCTTTCAATGGACGGTAACATTTTATCTACTATGCTATTTATCAAAAGATTAGTTGTTGATTAACTTATCTTCACCGTTCCAGCTGTAAAGCTTACGGATTTCTTCACCAACTATTTCTGATGGATGTTCAGCAGCTAAGTTTCTCATTGCTCTAAAGTGAGCCTGTCCTCCTGCTGGAGACATATCTAATAAGAAGTCTTTTGCAAAAGTACCATCCTGAATATCCTGTAAGATTTTCTTCATAGTCTTCTTTGTTTCTTCTGTAATAACCTTTGGTCCTGTGATGTAATCACCGTATTCTGCTGTGTTAGAGATAGAATATCTCATACCTGCAAAACCTGACTGATAAATTAAGTCTACAATCAGTTTCATTTCATGAATACATTCAAAGTATGCATTTCTTGGGTCATAGCCGGCTTCTACTAATGTTTCATAGCCAGCCTGCATAAGTGCACAAACACCACCGCAAAGAACTGCCTGTTCACCAAATAAGTCTGTTTCTGTTTCTGTACGGAATGTTGTTTCAAGTACACCAGCCCTTGCACCACCAATAGCAAGTGCATATGCAAGTGCTTTATCCTGTGCTTTTCCTGATGCATCCTGATGAACTGCTACTAAACAAGGAACACCTTTTCCAGCCTGATATTCACTTCTTACTGTGTGTCCAGGTCCTTTTGGAGCAATCATAGTAACGTCAACATTCTTAGGTGGAACGATTTGTCCAAAGTGAATTGCAAAACCGTGAGCAAACATTAACATATTGCCTTCTTCTAAGTTTGGTTCAATAGATTCTTTGTACATAGCTGCCTGTTTTTCATCATTGATTAAAATCATGATAATGTCAGCTTTTTTTGCAGCTTCTGCTGCTGTGTATACTTCAAAGCCCTGTGCTTCTGCCTTTGCCCAGGATTTAGAACCTTCGTAAAGACCGATGATTACGTGACAGCCTGATTCTTTTGCGTTTAATGCGTGAGCATGACCCTGGCTACCGTAACCGATAACTGCGATTGTTTTACCTTCTAATAAAGATAAGTTACAATCTTCCTGATAAAAAATTTTTGCCATTTTGATTTCCTCCTAATATGTTTAAAAATAATTTTTATTGAAAGTTAGTATTGGCTAACTAATCTTACGTAAATAATATTTCTTAAAATCTTGTAAATACATAAATGTGCAAATATTAAATTCGTTTTTATAAATATGTAACGTTTTCAATTCCTCTGCCAAGACCTGCAATTCCGGTTCTTGCCAGTTCTAAAATCTCATAACCTTCTAATAAATTAATAAAGGCTTCGATTTTTTCCTGATTACCTGTCAGTTCCACAATAAGACTTTCTGTGCACACATCAATAATCTTTGCACGGAAAACATCTGCAATTGCAATAACACCCTGTCTTTCTGTAGGGCTTGCTTTTACTTTAATCAGACAAAGCTCTCTGTATACGCTTTCTCCCGGCTTTAATTCTTTAATGTCACGAATGTCTACCAGTTTTCCTACCTGCTTTTCAATCTGATCTAAAATTTCGTCATTACCACTTGTAACGATAGTAATACGGGTAAACTTCGGATCAGCCGTAACGCCTGCAGTAATACTTTCAATATTGTAACCTCTGCGGCTAAACAGCCCGGAAATACGGCTTAAAACTCCGGGTGTGTTATCCACTAAGAGTTGAAATACTTTTTTCTGCATAATACAACCTCTTTCCTTTCGGTACTTATTCTAACAGCAGATAAGTGCCCTTGTCAATGTATGAAAACAACTCATGCTTATTATAACTTGAAGTTATAATAAAACTATTTATTATTCTTTTTCATTTTCTGAACATTTTTGCAATGCCAAAGTTCCGGTTCTTGCAACTTCCACTACGCTAATTGATTTAAACATAGTAAGCATCAACTTGATTCTTTCAGGTGTATCACATATCTGAATCATCATATGAGCTTTTGATATATCTACAATGTCTGCTTTCATTATATCACAAAGCTCAACAATGTCTCTACGATTGTTTTTATTGTATTTTACCTTCATAAGCATTAATTCTCTTGAAATACTATGCGGCTCATCAAAAGTTTTTACCTTAATAATATCAAGTTTTTTGTTTAGTTGTTTTTCAATCTGTTCCATAGTCCTTTGGTTGCCACTTGAAACAATTGTCATACAGGAGACACTATTATCATCTGTTTCTCCTACTGCAAGAGACTCAATATTAAAGCATCTTCTGGAAAAAAGCCCTGCAACTTTGCAAAGAACACCTGAACGGTTTTCTACTAATACGGAATATATTCTCTTCATTTTACACCTCTATTTTACTAAATCCATTGGATCAATCAGACATTCCATTAACATACATTCATCACTTGCTAAAAACTTATCAATTGCCTCTTCTGCCTGGTCCATATTATGAACTCTGATAAACGGCATATTATAAGCTTTTGCAAGATGCTCTAAATCAGGACTGCCTGATAAATCTACTACCGAATAATTATCCTCATAAGTATAGTGTTGATATTCACGTACCATACCTAAATAGCTATTTTTAAGAACAATAACCTTTGCCTTAATTCCATGTTGTTTCATTGTAGCAAATTCCATCATGGACATCTGGAAGGAGCCATCACCACACACTGCAATGACTTGTTTGTCTTTCTTAGCATATTTGGCACCCATTGCTGCCGGAATGGAATATCCCATAGTACCCATGCCTCCGGAAGTTAAGAATTGACCATCTTTTACAATATGGTATCCACAAGACCAGATTTGGTTTTGTCCTACGTCAGCTACGTAAATACCATCATCCTCCATCTTTTCGGAAAGCATAGTAATAAAGGCTGCCGGATCCACATAGTCCGGATTTGGATTTCTCTTTGGCTCCATTGCTTTTTTGTATCCATTTAATGTTTCAATCCAATCGCTATAATCTGCATCTATTTCATATTTTACAAAATCAAAGAAAATATGTTTTGCATCTCCTACAATTGGAATATGAGGACCTACATTTTTGCCAATCTCAGCCGGGTCTACATCAATATGCACCAGTGTTTTGTTATTAGTTATTAAATCCGGCTGGCTAACTGCACGATCTGCCACTCTGGCACCAATCATAATCAATAAGTCAGATTCATTCATAGCCCGGTTTGCATAAGGCTTACCGTTATTACCTACCATACCAAAATACAGTGGATTTTTGGTAGGCATTGCACCAATTCCCATCATAGTGGAAACTACCGGAATGCCGTATCGATTGGAAAATTCACGAAGTTCCTTTTCTGCATCTGATAATAATACACCGCCACCAGCACAAATAATAGGACGTTTTGCTTTATTAAGAGCTGTAACAACTTTAGCTATCTGTACGGCATGTCCTTTTACAGTTGGTTTATATGTACGTAAATTCACATCTGTTGGATATTTAAATTTGCTAATTTGTGCATTTTGCACATCGATTGGAACGTCAATTAAAACGGGGCCTTTTCTTCCGGTATTTGCAATGTAAAATGCCTCTTTAAATACTCTCGGAATATCCTCCGGATTTTTTACAAGATAGCTGTATTTTACAAATGATTCTACTGCTCCGGTAATATCTGCCTCCTGAAATACATCACTTCCTAAAAGTTCACTGTTTACCTGTCCTGAAATACATACAAGAGGAATACTGTCAGCAAAAGCTGTGGCAATTCCGGTAATTAAGTTGGTTGCACCGGGACCGGAAGTAACTGCACAAACTCCTACCTTTCCGGATACTCTTGCAAGTCCACTGGCTGCGTGTGCTGCATTTTGCTCTGTACGTACTAAAATACTCTCAAGAGAGGAATTTAACACACTATTGTAAAATGGACAAATTGCAACGCCCGGATAACCAAATACTGCCTGAACTCCTTCTTCTTCTAAACATTTCACCATGGCATCTGCGCCTATCATAAGTTTCAACATCCTTTCTAACTGTATTTATCTAATGGTTACTGTTCATTCTGTTTTCAGTAACCCTTTCAAAAGTTTTACTGCATCGGCAGCATCCTTGGAATAGCCGTCAGCTCCAATTTCGTCGGCATATTCCTGAGTAATCACAGCACCGCCAATGACAACCTTTGCATCTACCTGTTTTTCCTTTTTGTACTCAATCACATGCTTCATTTCCTGCATGGTAGTAGTCATTAATGCTGATAAGGCAATTACACTGGCATTTTCTTCCTGTGCCACCCTTATAATTTCTTCTTTTGGAACATCTTTTCCTAAATCAATGACCTTAAAGCCATAATTTTTAAGCATAAGTGCCACCAGATTTTTGCCAATATCGTGAATGTCACCTTCCACCGTGGCAATCACAACCGTAGGCATTTCCTTGCTTCCTCCTGTTTCTAACAGAAAGGGCTCTAAATATTCGATGGAAGTTTTCATGGCCTCTGCACTGGCAATAAGCTGCGGCAGGAAATATTTTCCCTTATCAAACAACTCTCCCACCTCATTAATAGCCGGAAGTAACCAGTTATCAAGTAATGCTTTCGGTTCATTTCCTGCTTCTATTGCCTTTTTAGTAAGTTCCACTATATTCTTTTTATTACCTTTTAAAACAGCTTCATAAAGTAAATCTGTTTCTGCTTTTTTTGTTCCTTCTTTCTTTAAAACAGCGACTTTTTCCTGTAGTACTCCACTATCTGTCAAAGTTTTTTTCTCTTTCTGTGCATTCATTCTTTCGATATAAGAAATGTCAGCACCTTCTTTATTTAAGAGTAAATCAGAGGCAAATGCGCTGTTTACTAAAAGCTCCTGACTTGGATTGGCGATTGCCATAGTAAGTCCATTGGCAATTGCCATTGTTAAAAATGCAGTGTTTACATAACTCCGCTCGGGAAGTCCAAATGAAATGTTAGACAATCCACATATGGTAGCCAGCCCCAGCCCTTTGCAGTAGGAAATGGTTTCTAATGTTTCCAAGGCTGCCTTTTTATTAGCACCTACTGTAGCAACAAGTCCGTCTACTACAATATCTTCCTTTGTCATGCCAAGTTCTAAAGCTTTATCTAATATAATATGAATGATTTTTTTCTTTTCTTCTAAATCCTTTGGAAGCCCTTCATCCGATAATGGTAGCAAAATAAACATAGCACCATATTTTTTTGCTATAGGAAGAAGCTTTTCAAACTTCTCTTTTTCAAGAGAAATAGAATTAATCAAAGCACGCCCCGGATATTTCCGAAGTGCTGCTTCCATAACATCTATATGGCTTGAATCAATGGCAAGTGGCAGGGATGTTATATTTCCAACGGTTTCTAACACCTTTAACATCATTTCTTTTTCATCAATACCACTCATGCCTACGTTAATATCTAATATGCCTGCGCCACACTCTGTCTGTTCTTCGGCAAATCTTTCAACCATTTCCAGATTGTCTTCTCTAAGTTCAGCCTGCAATGCTTTCTTACCGGTAGGATTAATGCGCTCACCTACAATAATAAAATTCCCATCCAAAGAAAAGGCTAAGGACTGTCTTTCACTGGCCAGATAACGGTAGCCGTTTTTTTCTCTCTTTTTTACCGAAAGGGTTCTTGTATTTTTTACTAATTCTTTTATGTATTCCGGTGAGGTACCACAACACCCACCCAAAATAGAGGCTCCTGCTTCTACTAACTGCACCATTTCTTTTCCAAAGGTGACTGCATCCATATCATAAACAGTTGTCCCTGTTTCGTCCACGGAAGGCAGACCTGCGTTTGGCTTTGCAATAATCGGTACAGTTGTGACACTTGCCATATCTGCAATAATCTGACTCATCAAATCCGGTCCGGTAGAACAATTGGCTCCTATGGCATCTGCACCAAGACTTTCTAACACAATAGCTGCGCTTTTTGCATCGGTTCCAAATAAAGTACGACCATCACTTTCAAAGGTCATGGTAGCCATAATCGGCAAATCGCATACTTCCTTTGCAGCAATAAGAGCGGCTCTTGTTTCCTGAAGGCTCATCATTGTCTCTACTACAAGTAAATCTACTCCAGCTTCCACCAAATAACGAATCTGTTCTTTATAAATATCGATGAGATTTTCAAATTCCATAGTGCCCATTGGCGCAAGCTGTTCACCGGTCATAGTAATATCGCCGGCGACCAAAGCTTTACCACCTGCTGCTTCTTTACTAAGGGCGGCAAGCTCCAGATTCATTTCACGAATCTTTCCTTCCAGTCCGTATTCCTTTAGCTTAATACGATTTCCTGAAAAAGTTGGGGAATATAAAATATTGGTACCAGCTTCCACATATTCTTTTTGGAGACCAATTAAGACTTCTTTATTTTCTAAAATCCACTTTTCCGGACAAACACCACCGGGCATGCCTCTTTTCAAGAGATTGGAACCGGTCGCGCCATCTAAGTAAATGGGTGTTTCCTTTATAAATTGTTTAAATTCCTGCTTTGTCATTGTTTCATCCTTAATTCTAAATATTAAATATTACTGTTCGCTCCGCGACCAGTAACAAATAAACACCCTACTAGTGTAACATGAAATGGGGTTTACTGCAAGAAACTCTGAAAATCTATTGTGTCAAATCACGTTCATACGCAACAAAACAGCAAGTGTTTTGTTGCTGACTGAACGGTAACGTGTCAATCCGTTAAGACAAAAAAAGACGGCTGAATATCAGCCGCCTTTCGGTCGTTCAAATTATGTAAATTATTTAAGAATCTGAATTTTTCCAATTAATGGAACTTCTTTTTCTTCTTCTTTGATTGCATAAACAAGACCCATTACCCAGCAAACAAAAACGAAGATTCCACCAACAAGACTTAAAATCCATCCAATAACCGGAATCCAACCAAGAACTGTTAAAGCAAGGTTTACAATCCAAATTGCTAATGCCTGATTAAGATGGAATTTTGCACCTTCCTTATCTCCTGCACAAAAAGCAATAATCAAACCAACTAATGTGATGTATGCTATGATTCCTGTAGCTTTCTTATCCATTTTCTTTCCCTCCTGTGATTTTTATACCGCCATTAATTATATCGAACAAGAGCTTATTATGCAACAAAATTATTAAATTTATATAAAAATTGTAAAATTTAAACAAATTTTGTCGATTTTATTTACCTACTGTAGGGATTTCTGACATGTCTTTTTTGTCCAAATCATTTATATAAGTTTTTGTTTCTTTTACAATTACCTTAGATAAAAGTAACAGGGCAATCAGGTTTGGAATTGCCATTAACGCATTAAATGCATCTGCTAAATCCCAAACAAGATTTAACGTAATAAGAGGTGCAATTGCAATGGATGCCACATATAAAATTCGATAAGGAATCAGCACCTTAGAACCTCCTAAATACTCTGCACATCGTTCTCCATAATAAGCCCATCCTAAAATGGTGGAAAAAGCAAAAGAAACAATACCTACAATTAAGATAATTTTCCCTACATACGGAATTTGTGCAAATGCCAAAGATGTTAATTCACCGCCGTCAGTAATGTTTCGAACATCAATATTCGGATTTTTCATAATACTGCTTACTAATACAAGGCCAGTCATAGCACATACAACAACGGTGTCCCAAAATGTGCCGGTAGCGGATACTAAGGCCTGACGGACCGGATTTCTTGTTTGGGCAGCAGCTGCTACAATTGGAGCAGAACCCATACCGGATTCATTTGAAAATAGCCCCCTTGCAATACCATATCTGGCAGCCATCATAATACCGGAACCTACAAGTCCACCGACAGCTGCACCGGGTCTAAATGCCATAACACAAATTGTTTTTATAGCAGGAATAATAAAATCATAATTATATCCCAGAATAATAACACAGCCAATTACATAAAAAATGGCCATAAATGGAACTAATTTTTCACACACTTTAGAAATTGCTTTTACACCGCCAAAAACAACTGCCGCTGCAAGCAAAGCACATACTACACCTACAATCCATCCCGGGAAATTAAGGTTAGTCTTCCATACACTGGCAATGGCATTTGTCTGAACCATAGATCCAATTCCAAAAGATGCGATTGTGGCAAATAAAGCAAATAGAACTGCAAGCCATTTCATATTAAGACCACGTTCTAATGCGTACATTGCACCACCTAGCATACGTCCGTCTTTTGTTTTAACTCTGTATTTAACTGCAATCAATGCCTCTGCATACTTGGTAGCAATTCCAAATACACCTGTAAGCCAGCACCAAAGCACTGCCCCCGGTCCGCCAATTGCTACTGCCGTACCAACACCAATAATATTCCCTGTACCTATGGTAGATGCCAAGGCTGTAGTTAAAGCACCAAACTGACTAATATCACCTTCTGAGTCCGGATCCTTTGTAACGGAAAGCTTAATGGCTGTTAATATTTTCTTTTGAATAAAACCTGTTCTGAAAGTAAGAAACAAATGGGTTCCAAATAAAAGTATCAGCATTGGTGGTCCCCACAGTACATCATTTATAGATGTTACAATTGATTGAATTGTTTCAAGAATGTTCATTTTAAATGCACCTTTTCCTCAATTTATCATTTTCTTTTTTCATTTTCCCTGACAAGCTTCACCAATATATCCAGACAGGTACTAATTCCAAGCCTTGAAGTATTTAAACAAATGTCATAGTTTTCCGAATTGCCAAATTCTGTATTTGTATAATATGTACAATATTTCTTTCTCATTTTGTCTATAGAACGGATTTGTTCACTTATTTTGGACTCTGATACATCCGGCATTTTCTTTTTCATGCGTTTTAGTCGCCAATGGGGATCTGCGTGAATGAAAACGTGAAGACAATTGTCAAATTCTTTTAAAACATGATTACCATTTCTGCCAATAATAACACAGTTTCCTTTTTCTCCAAACTCCCGGATTACCTGCTGTTGGCATTCAAACAGCCTGTCACTTAAAGGAATATTATAAAAATCCAAAAGGCTTTTTGTATTTCCAAAGTCTGCCGGAATTTTTTCATCCCATTTCATAATACTTTTCATGTCTGCATTTGATTCGCTGGCTGCCTTTAAAATTAATTCTTTATTGTAGCATACATATCCTAATTCTTTTGCCAGTCTCTCACCAATTTCTCCGCCACCGGCACCGAATTCCCTGCTTATAGTTATTATTTTCTTCATACAGTTTTCCTCCTATTAAATCTATGTCCTATATATTTATAAAATTCATGTTTAATAAAAATGATTTCCCCAAGTACTTTTCATGCACAAAAACTTCTGAAGTATTTTCTATACAAAAAAAAATCAGAAAACAAAAAATAGACATCTTTGTCTTCTGATTATTTTGCAACAAAAAAATTATATATGTTTGAATAAAATTTGTCAAGAATTGGGCAGGGAAACCAAAAGAATCCTATTTCAGCGCTAATTTTTTTGCTTTACTAAAATTACCATATTTTATCATACCATCCTTTTTCTTGTAAGCTCTAATTTTTACATATACAGTCTTTCCTTTTTGGGATGTGTATGTATAAGTACATTTCTTTTTTGCAGATATTGTTTTTACTTTTTTGTATTTCTTGCCTTTATTAGTAGAAACGTAAATCTGATAGCCCGTTGCATCCTTTACAGACTTCCATGTGATTTTTACTTTTCTTTTCTTGCTTGTTTTGGAAGTAACCTTTACTTTTTTTAATTTTACATTAGTTACTTTTGCCGGTTTCTTTAAGGTTTTGGTATTTGCAACTGTATCGGCATTTTCACTGTTTTCTATTTGTTCACTGGAAAGTTCCGGCAAATCACTTTCCTGTCCATTGTCATTTGCTGAATTGGATGGCGTATCTTTATCCGGGAGTTTTTCAAGCTTTGCATAAATTGTGGTATTTTCATTAATAATATTTGCAGCAAAATCCCAAGGAGTTTCATAAGTTTTGTCTGTATACCACCCTAAAAGCTTATAACCTGTTAAATTCTTTACTTCCGGTTCTTTTGCCGTTTCTCCTTCAACTACAGACTGAGAATCTGCTTCTCCCTTTCCATCTAAATCAAACACTACTTCATAATCTTTAATTGTGGTGTTATCATAAGAGTTAATCACATTATTGGTTCTATATACGGAAACCTTGTTTCCCTTACAGTAAAATGCTCCAAGTTGATTGCCAGTCATAATAACCTGCTGTTCAGACGGATTTGCATCTTGTAACGAATCATAAATTAGCATGGAATTTTTTTCTGCGCTGGGAGTTGCAATCACGTTGTCCTGCATAATAAACCTATAACCATTCATAGTAATGCCATTAAAGTTAAGGACACAACCTGTTGCTGTGGCATTTGGAATCTGAATATTATTTCCTTTCCATAAAATATCTTTCTTCATAACCATGTTATAACTTTCGTACATGGCACCACATTTACCGGTTATTGTAATATTTGTATCAGTCATATTGCCACCCTGATAAGAAAGTGCTTTTTTTAATGTACCATTTACCAGAATCTTGTTCTTATCGGAAACAACTCCATATTCGAAAAGATATATCATGTCACAATTAGCCGTCACCTGATTGTTTTGAAACAATATATTTCCCATGGCTACACTGGCAGGCATATTATCATTTTCTGTAGAAATTGTAATAATATTATCCTCTACAACTGCCTGATTAGTTCCTGAGCTTTTAAACACCGTCATGGAATTTTGGTTTGAAGTTTGGCATATGTTAATTACATTACCTCTTGCCGCACAATTGGTGGCAGTTTTAGAAAATGTCATAAATGCCCACACTGCGTCAGTTTCAAAATAGTTTTCTTCATAAACCACATTATCAACTTCCAGACTGTCATCATAACCTACAGAAAAATCCAGATCCCGTTTATATGTATCACTTTTTGGTCCGTAAAACTCGTTATGGCGGATAAGAACATTCCGAATATAAGAATCTCTTCCAAAATAATCGGAACCACCCCTTGAATGGGAAAAAATAGCAATCACTTCATCTTTTACATTGTATATAACTACATTATTTTCAAATAAGGCATTATCACTTCCCGAAGCATACATATCATTAAATCCGATTGCTCCCCCTTCGTATACTCCTGCCATATTTATTATCTCACAATGAGTAACAGATACGTTATGCCAGCCATTCTGGAAAGACAAGGTGCTGGCACATCTGCCTGCAGTTTCTGCATCCCACTGGGGAATAACAAGACTGCACCATGACATATGAGCATTTGTTACGGACTGAAAAGACAAGCCACCCCTTGTATGTGTTGTAGTCTGTCCGTCCAAAAGCCTAAAATGCTTCAAAGTGATATTGGAGCAGTTTGTAATGTACATCATTGTATGATTGGCTTTACCTTCTTCCTGATAACTGCCAAAATTATTATCGCAGGTTATGGTAGCCCCCATACCTTCAATGGTAATATCACTTGTGGCAATCCAGATTGTGTCATTGGAAATGTATGTACGTCCCTCTAAAATAATCGTACCAAAGCCCGATTTAAAAGTTGCCTCTAATGCCGCATGGTCATCTGTCACACCATCACCATAGGCTCCAAACTGCATGGGCGAAACAGTATTATTGCCGGAAACTAACTTACAGCGAATATCCCCCGACAGATCAATAATAGTACCGCCGTTGTCGGTATTATACTGGGACTTTTCCACCTGATAAACGGCACCGCCACCAGCCACTCCTTCATAATAATTTAAAGTCTGTATGTAATCACCATTTTCAAGGTCCGTTGCATTCATCCTCATGTCAGCTACACTTGTGAAGGTAGCTTTAATTTCTCCTTCTGGTGCTTTGTAAACACTGTTGGCACTAACAGTTTGAAGTTCCGGGTCGCTTAAATAACCGGCTACAATGCTCCCCTTTGTGGGTGCATTGGAGGGGTCAGCAGCCTGAATAGTTATAGGGTTTAACATAATAAAAGCAGCCAGCGATAAAATCAGTATTGCTTGTGCTGGCAGTTTTTTGAAAAGGTTGATAATATGAATGTTTTTTAATCTTCCTTCCATAAGCTTCCCCCAAATTACTTTCTCTTTTACAACTTCTTTACTTTCTTTTTATTTTCAAATTATTTAGCAACACTTTACCACAAACATTAAGTTTAAATCTCTTCTCCCATATAAAGCATAGGAGGGAACTTAAAAAGTTCCCTTCGCCCTTTATTTATGAAACAACTCTGTTTCTTCCAGCATTTTTACCTTCATAAAGGTTCTTATCTGCCACTTTTATCAGACTATGTATTGTTTCACCTTTTTCATAAAATGCTAATCCAATAGTCACCGTAATATTTATATTACTCTGATTATACTGAATTACTGTATCTTGAATCTTTTGGCGCAAAGCATCAAATTCCTGAATAACTTCCTCTCTACTTTTTTGATGTCTTTCATAAAAAACTAAAAACTCCTCACCACCCCATCGGCTTACATGAAAACTTTCATTCTCTTCATGCTTATCACGAAGAATCTTTGCCAACATTACCAAAACCTCATCACCTGCATCATGCCCGTATGTATCATTGATTTTCTTAAAATAATCAATATCTATCATTGCAATCACAGTCTGGTACTGTTGTGTTTCATATTCTTCCATTACATATTTAAGCATTTGCTGCATTTTTCTACGATTGGAAATCCCTGTCAGTGGATCCAAGTTTGCCATTTCTGTCAAAGAGTTTTCAAGTCTATGTACTGTGCTTGAATAAATACACAAATACATAATTAAAAATGAAAATCCTATTAAAGAATTGGATATATAAAAGAAAGAAACTAAACTCTTATTATCTATGAAATATATATATGGATGTTCATAGGTCCAAAGTCGTAATCCCACATATAAAATTATATCAAAAGCTACTATAAACTTGGTAAACCGGGAAAATTTCCTTTCGCGGCTCATGTAAAAATCCGTAAAAACAAAGGATGCTACAAAGCCTATGCAATACTGCTGAAAACCGTAATCCCACCCTAAATACAAAACTGCAAGAATCATAAAAATAAAAATGCCTAAATATATGGTAATAATATACGTCCATTTCTTTTTTTTATGCAACATTATACATGCAAAAAGAAAGGCAAGTGAATTGACACAGTTATAAGCAAACAATACATGTGCATCATATAGCCAAAACAAAATTCCAAAACCTATATGACATATTAACAACACTAAATTAATTAGCTTTGTTCCCATTGCAACATATTTCACTACATTTTGTGGCATTACGCCGGAAGTTGTTTTCATATAACCACCTCTTTTATCAAAATTTAAGCCCAACTGTAGCTTACTCATAGAACATGTTTGACCCTTTAATTTTATTCTTTTATTATATCCTATATCCAAATAAAAATCTACAATTTTTCCCGTTTTAAAGACTTTATTTTAGACAATATAACCAAACAAAATAAGGACTTCCCACACCGCATTTAAGCGGTTAGGAAGTCCTTTGATTTTTTATGGTTGGGTCAATCTGAATCACAAGAATTCAATCTCACCGTTAATTCAAACTATCTGACCGGTTTTAATTAAAATTTACCAGCTGTAGCAGCCTCTTCGATACTAACTGCAACTGCAACTGTCATTCCGACCATCGGATTGTTACCTGCACCAATAAGACCCATCATTTCAACGTGAGCCGGTACGGAAGAAGAACCTGCGAACTGTGCATCTGAGTGCATACGTCCCATAGTATCTGTCATACCGTAAGAAGCCGGACCTGCAGCCATGTTGTCTGGGTGAAGTGTACGTCCTGTACCACCACCTGAAGCAACTGAGAAGTATTTTTTGCCCTGTTCAAGACATTCTTTTTTGTAAGTACCTGCAACCGGGTGCTGGAATCTTGTTGGGTTTGTTGAGTTACCTGTGATAGAAACGTCAACACCTTCTTTGTGCATGATAGCTACACCTTCACAAACATCGTTTGCACCGTAGCAGTTAACTTTAGCACGAAGACCTTCTGAGTAAGATTTTCTGAATACTTCTTTTACTGTGTTTGTGTATGGATCGTATTCTGTTTCAACAAATGTAAATCCGTTGATACGGGAAATAATCTGAGCAGCATCTTTTCCAAGACCATTTAAGATAACACGTAATGGTTTCTTACGAACCTTGTTAGCTTTTTCAGCAATACCAATAGCACCTTCAGCAGCTGCGAATGATTCGTGACCTGCTAAGAATGCGAAACATTCTGTTTCTTCTTCTAATAACATTTTACCAAGGTTACCATGTCCAAGACCTACTTTACGTGTGTCTGCAACAGAACCCGGAATACAGAAAGCCTGAAGACCTTCACCGATTGCAGCAGCAGCGTCAGCAGCTTTTCTGCAGTCTTTCTTAATAGCGATTGCTGCACCTGTAATATATGCCCAGCAAGCATTTTCAAAACAGATTGGCTGAATGCCTTTTACCATTGCATATACATCCAAACCTGCATCTTTTGTAATTTTTTCAGCTTCTTCAAGAGAAGCGATTCCATAATTGTTTAATACTGCATTGATCTGGTCAATACGTCTTTCATATGATTCAAATAAAGCCATTATAGTTTCCTCCTCTTTCTATTTCACTTCTTCATCTGTTCTTGGGTCAATAATCTTAACAGCATCAGCAACACGTCCATACTGTCCGCAAGCTTTTTCATAAGCTGTGTTAGGATCATCACCTTTTTTGATGAAGTCTGTCATCTTACCAAGGCTTACAAATTT
>JAFSDJ010000056.1 GCA_017436305.1 Lachnospiraceae bacterium | reverse complement strand
TCAGCTGCTCTCTTGAAAAACACCCCTTTGCAAGCAATTTTTCATAATACTTCATCACGCATCATCTCCTACAGTTTTAAAATTAGCACAATGTATTATTTATTCTTAATATTTTATGCATTTTTCAAAATTATTTGTTTTGATTTTACCACATAATATTAGAAATATCAAATACTTTGTGCACTTTTTGAAATTTAATCTTCCTCATCATCCCCAAACATGGCAGACAAAGAAGCAAGTGCTCCATCATCCAGTGGCTTATCGGAAAGCTCCAGATTATTCTCTGGTAATTCCTCCAACCAAACTTAAGGAAATGCCATCACTACTTGCTCCGATGCAGCCACGCATCAGAAGGATAAAAAAATACACCATCCCAAACTTACTTCTTATCGAAGTCTAAGCTTAAGATGGTGTAGTCCATACCCACTCCTGGTTTCATATTCAGTTTTACTGGTGCCTTTCTCCACCAATTTTACCGTAACTGATTAAAAAATATATAGTTTGACTAACCTCTGAAATGCCCTATTTATAAGGCTTTCTTAAGCTTGTCACTATTATATCTCAATCCCCTGACTCCCATTTTGTAATTGCCTGTCGGGACACAGATAATTTCTCTGCTAACTCCGTTTGTGTGAGTCCTGCATTTTTTCTCGCCTCTTTTAATTTGTCTGCTAATGTCATAATACTCTCCATTCTGCACCCTGTCCGGTGAATTTTTATTTGGCTTTCGCCTGTAAATTAACCATACCCCCACTTCACATAAATCCGCAAGAAATAAGCTGTAGCAAGGGTGCAACGTTGCGTAGCATTTGCTTTGTTTACTTTTTGACTATGTGCAAATATATATTATCACAATTTTACGATTATGCGCATATAGCATTCACGTTTATGTACAGCGAAACATTACCTGAAAACACGTTTGACTACAATCAACAAAATATAGAAAATAAAAGACCTCCATTCATAAATCTCAGCCTGTTTATGCAGGTATTTATAAATAGAGGTCTATCACATCTATGTATTCATATGATATTTATTTTTACTCCAAAATAACCGCCAACTCTTCCATCCCACTCTGCACAGCTTCCATAGCTTTTACGATGCTGTCTAACTCCGTCACCTGCTCTAATACAGAAGAACTGATTTCTGTGGTACTTGCTGCTGCCTGATTTGACATTTCTTCCACTTTATCCATAGCAGATTTTAACTTATCTTTAATTGCCACAATGTTTGCCAAATCTTTTTTCAAACCATCTGTTACCTGAATTACTGTTTCTGAGGATTTAAGCATACTTTCAAACACATTTACGGTAGCATTTAACTGCTCATGAGATTCCTCTACAACCTGATAATTTTCTTCCATAATCCGGCTGGTATATTCAATTGTCTGAATAATATCCTTTAAAATTTCACCTATCTTATTTGTTGCCCGTGAAGATTCTGCTGACAGACCGTTGATTTCATCTGCCACTACCGCAAATCCTTTTCCTGCTTCCCCGGCTCTTGCCGCCTCAATTGCCGCATTTAACGCAAGTAAATTGGTCTGGTTTGCAATTTGGGCGATACTGTCAATAATTTCTCCAATAAGTCCTGATTTTTTACGCAAGGTTTGAATTTCCTCAGATGCCTCTTTTGTTGATTGAATATTTTTGTCAAACTGCTTGGAAAGCTTTTCAATTGAAGCAATTCCCTCATCATTTTTCTCTTTCAGATGATTCATATTTCCAATGGTTTCATTTACACTACTCTCTGAACGGTAAATTCCCTGATTTAATTCATTAAATATTTCCACACTTCCGTTTACTTCCCCTATCTGCAACTCTGAACTGGAAGCAATTTCTTCGGTAGAACTTACAATTTCCTGAGAAAGCTGTTCCACTCCTGAAAGAGATTTAAATATACTATTGGAAGATTCCTGTACTTTGTCAAAAGCATTTTTTACAGTGCCAAGTAACTGTTTTACTTCCTGTTCCTTACTTTGTACATTTCCAAACAGTCCTCTTGTCCGAATTGTAACAAATGCACAAGTTGCTGTAAACAGAATATATACTAAGCCAATAAATACCCATACGCATAAAGTGTGCATTTTTAAATATGCTTCTGTGAATATAATCATCGCAATAGCATTCACTACCACCGTACAAATAGCATTTACCTTAATGACATTTAAGTTATAATATGGTACTGCCAGAAGAGTAACAAAAAAATAGGCATGTGTCATGGCCGAAAATAAACCATCATTACCCACCACAATAATAACCGCTCCCATTATAGGCATAAGGCAAATATAAAAATACTTTGCATATCCTTTTAATGGCTTTTCAAATAATTTTATAAAGATAGCAAACACGGGCATAACTAATGCAATGGTATCAATCCACGACCCCCCATTAAAAAAAATAACAAAGACACAAGCCACAATCGGAACCATAAAATCAAACAGAAACATAATCACATTCATTATTTTTTCTTCATTTTTTAAAACATCCAACTGCATAAAAATACCCTCCAAAACCTTATTAACACATGCTTCCAAAACTTTGTCCGCAATTTGTGTTGCTTGAATTTTATTTTACAGCATAAGAAATGCCCCTTCTATAGAAGGGGCAAATTTTGCACTTTTGGGGGAAAGTTTTGTCATTGGGTTATTGGCAATATCAAAATAGAAGTAAAGGTTTCATCTCCTACCAGACATTGCAAGTATCCATCATATTTTTCAATTGTATTTTCTACACTTTTTATTCCAATACCATGCAGTGCTTTTTCCTTCTTGCTTGTAACAAAAACTGACTTATGACGACGGGGTTTCTTTACAAAATAATTCATAAGCTTCATGGCGCACACTTTTCCATCTTTTTCCATGTAAATCCGTAGTGTTATCTTTCTTTTTTCTCCCACGCACTGCTTTCCCGCTTCAAAGGCATTATCCAACAGATTACCTAGCATAGAAACCAAATCACTGTCCTTTACCTGTCCAAGAGAAACACCCGGCTCCACATATGCATCAAAATCCAGTTCCATATCAGTAGCCTCATTCATTTTCTCCGATAAGATGGCATTTACAAGTTTATGATTGGTATAAATAATTCTCTCATTCTGCATAAGATTCGTATTTAATTCTTCCATAAGGTTCATAATCTGTTGGCAGTGTTCTTCTCTTGCAAGCTCACCTATAGCATTAAAATAGTGATTTATGTTGTGAATAAACTCACTATGCTTTTCTTCTTTTTTCTCCAGCTGCTCCAGATAAATAAGCTCGTCCTCGTATACTCTTGCTTTCTTTGCCTGATTCAACAAATTGCGCATTCTATTTGCTGTAATGGCTGTCAGTATGGTAGCCATAATATAAACTACTAAAATATAAGTCCAAGTGGTAAGATTGTCAATTTTTAACATAGCTTCCGGAAACAGCCAGATAGTTCCTGCTGTGCAAAAAATAGTAAAACCTGAACAAAACAAAACCAGCTTTACGTCATAATATGCAACCGCAAGACCTAGCCACATAAAATAAAGCTGTGAAATTGCCCCAAACCTCCCCTCACCATCTACAACCAAAATAATAGATGCCCAAAAAGGTAACGACATATAAACATATTTCTCATACTTTCTTAACCACTTTATTTTTTTTGTAGTACATCGGGTCAAAAAACCGCAAACAGGCATTAAGAGTATCACTGCATTTCTTAAAGGCCCGTCTAAAAAAAATGTTACCATAATAAAAGCTTCCACAGCCGCAAGTGAAGCAAATATAAAAGCTGTCCGGTTCACCTTGTCTTCTTCAATATCTAAAAATCTCAACTTCTTTTTTGTTTCCATATCCCGCTACCTCTCGTATTTTTTTGCTATATCCTCTGCAAAAGCCTTTCGGAATTCCTTGACTCTGCTACGTGAAATGGTTAATTTTGTTCCATTCTTAAATTCCAGTTCCTTCTGGCTAACTATTGCTACATGTTTTAAATTTACAATATAACTGTTATGGGCGTAAACAAATCCGAAGTCTTTTAGCTGCTCATAAACTTCCGCCAATTTTCTATGAGAAGTATATATTCCGCTCCCCTTTTCCGAAGTATGAAATGTAGTTCCTTTTTTAGCGATGGCTACGTAACAAATTTCTTCCGCAGACAGCTTTACATCCAAATTTCCTTTTTTTACTAAAACATCGGGATTTTCTTTCCTGTTTTTCTCCATTCTACAAAGTACATTCCGGACTTCCAGCTTCATTTTCTCTTCCGTATATTCTTTCAGCCAATAACGATAAGGGGTTGCCTCAAAAGATTCCACAGTAGGCATGCAGACTCCTGAACAAAATATCAACAATGTATTGGGATTTTGTATCCGGAATTCTTTAGCAGTCTCATTACCATCCATCCCCGGCATCATCACATCCAAAATAAGCAAATCGAATCCATCCCTGTTTTTCGTATCTCCAATCAATTCTTCTCCTGAAAGATATTCATAAAATTCCGCTTTTGTTCCTTCTTCGTTAAATAGTCTCTCTATGTGTTTTATAAACATAGAATCGTCATCACATATAGCTATTTGATACATCTTCTCTCCTGTTAGTAAGTATTTTTACAAACTTAGTATATTATTTCGTTTATTTTTCCCTTAAACAAGTTCCTTCTCCATATCCTCAAGCAAATCCTCCGCCGCCTGCAAAAGGGCTTCTTCGTCTTTTTTCAAAAATCCTGTAGGATAAAGCTTATAAGTAAATACTGGAACTCCCTTTGGTGAAAACAAAAGTTTTCCCTCATACTTTTTCAATATTTTCGGTATATTTTCCACAATTAACGGTGCTTTTTCATGAACCGTTAAAATAAGCCTGTCTTTTTTACCTTTTAACTCTGTACCATATACCTTGTGAGCCCGGACTCTTATAAGGGCAATTCTTAACAGATTTTCCACACTGTCAGGAACCGCTCCAAAACGGTCTAAAAGCTCTTCTTTCATTTCATCGTATTCTTCCTGATTTTCAATGGCTGCAATGCGCTTGTAAATATCCAGCTTCTGGAACTCATTCACAATATATTCGGGCGGAATATAAGCATCCACATCCATATCTACTGTGGTGTTGAAATCTACTACCTGACTGTAACCTTTTAAAGATTTTACCGCATCATTTAACATTTTACAGTAGAGATCATAACCTACTGCCTCCATATGACCATGCTGCTTTGCACCTAACAGATTGCCGGCACCGCGAATCTCTAAATCCTTCATGGCAATTTTAAAACCACTTCCCAAATCAGTAAATTCTTTAATTGCCTGAAGGCGTTTTTCCGCCACTTCCTTTAACATCTTATCCCGTTTATACATTAAAAAGGCATAGGCATTCCGGTTAGAACGTCCTACTCTTCCTCTAAGCTGATAAAGCTGGGAAAGTCCTAAATTATCCGAATCATGAATAATCATTGTATTTGCGTTAGCAATGTCTAACCCGGTTTCAATAATGGTAGTACATACAAGTACATCAATTTCCCCATTAATGAAATCGTACATAATTTCCTCCAGCTCCCGCTCCTTCATCTGACCGTGGGCAAATGCCACGTTGGCTTCCGGTACTAAGTTCTGCAAATTCATGGCAATTTCATCAATCTGATTTACCCGGTTGTACACATAGTATACCTGACCTTGTCTTGTAAGCTCTCTTACAATAGCTTCTCTTACCATTTCCTCATTATATTCCATAACATAGGTCTGAATTGGCATCCTCTCGTTTGGCGGCTCCTCCAATACACTCATATCCCTGATACCAATAAGGCTCATATGCAAGGTTCTTGGAATCGGTGTTGCGGTTAAAGTAAGCACATCAATATTTTCCTTAAGCTGCTTGATTTTCTCCTTATGAGTAACACCGAAACGTTGCTCCTCATCAATAATCAAAAGCCCCAAATCCTTAAAAGCCACATCTTTAGAAAGCAATCTATGAGTACCGATTACAATATCCACTATGCCCTTTTTCAAACCTTCAATGGCTTTTTTCTGCTGGGCACTTGTTCTGAATCTGGAAAGAAGTTCAATGTTAATGGGATAATTTTTCATACGCTGCACAAAGGTATCATAATGCTGCTGTGCCAAAATCGTAGTAGGCACTAAATATACAACCTGCTTTCCTTCCTGCACAGCCTTGAAAGCTGCCCGGATGGCAACCTCTGTTTTTCCATAGCCCACATCACCACAAACAAGACGGTCCATGATTTTGGTACTTTCCATGTCTTTCTTGGTTTCCTCTATTGCCACTAACTGGTCTTCTGTTTCCTCGTATGGAAAGAGCTCCTCAAATTCCTTCTGCCAGACAGTATCTTTGCCAAACACATAGCCCTCTCTTTCCTGACGAATTGCGTAAAGCTGTACTAATTCCTTTGCCACTTCCATAGTGGCAGTTTTTACCTTTGTTTTTGTTTTGTCCCATTCCTTTGTACCAAGCTTATTTAACTTTGGCTTTTTGGCATCTGCAGAAGCATATTTTTGTATTACATCAAAGGCAGTAGCAAGCACATAAAGATTTCCACCATCCCGGTATTCAATCTTCATGTAATCTTTTACAACTTTTTCTACCTGAACCTTTTCAATTCCCTTATAAATACCAAGCCCATGATTTTCATGAACTACATAGTCACCTACTTTAAGCTCAGTAAAATCGTTGATTTTTTCCCCTTCGTATCTTTTTTTCTTTTTCTTATTATTTTTCTTTTATCCAATAATATCACTTTCAGACAAAATAGCAAACTGAATTAAAGGATACTCAAAGCCTCTTTTTAAATTGCCGTAAAAGACCATAATCTGACCGGCTTCTAAATGCTTATTCATGTCCTCGCTGTAAAACGCACTTAATCCATGCTCAAACAAATCCTCTGCTAACCGCTTGGCTCTTGTACGGGAAGCAGAGGCTAACAGTACCCGGTAGCCCTTTTTCTTAAAGCCTTCTAATTCTTTTACCAATGCTTCAAAGCTGTTCCCAAAGGAATTTATGGATTTCCCAAGCATGTGATAGCTATTGTCTATTGGCACAATTCCTTTTTTACTTTCTAATAAAGCAAATGCAGCAACAGGGAATTTCCCCATCATGCCGGCTATTTCACCTTGGGAAAACAAGATATTTCCCTGACCGGAAAGGGCATAGCCTTTTTCGATTCGGTGCATCATGCTCTCTCGAAATTCCAGCTCTACTGCTTCTCCATGTTCCCTGATACGAGTCGGTTCGTCCAGAAAAAGCACCGTTTTTCTTCCGGCAAAAAAATCCAGAAAGCTTACTACCTCCTTGTAAAAATACCGGATAAAGCTTTCTAAATTTGCCATGCTGCCAAACTCTGAAATCTGCTCCTTAAGTCCCTCTGCCACACTTATAACTCTTGCAGCTTCTTCTGTTTTGAACTGCTTTCTAAGTATCTCACAGGTCTTTTTTGCTTCTTTTAAAACAAGGTCTAATCCCTGCTTTTTCTCATCTTCTGATAAGATAAATTCCGTAGCAGGATAAATCACAATCCTCTCAAGATTTTCAATAGACCTTTGGCTTAATACATCAAAGCTTCTTATAGACTCAATTTCATCACCCCAAAGCTCAATTCGATAAGGATTTTCTTCGGTAAAATCATAAACATCTACAATACCACCCCTTATGCTGAACTGTCCGGGACTTTCTACCTGATGGCACTTTTCATAGCCCATTTTTACAAGCTGTCTTGCAAGGGCACCTTCTTCCACATTAATGGTATCGTCTAAAAAGATTCTGTTTTGCTCTAACACCTTTATAGGAATACAAGGCGACATTATGCTGTCAAATGTAGTTACAACAGTTATGGGCTTACCTTCCAGAATTTTTCGATAAGCACATATCCTTTCTCTGGTTAACTTGTTTCCATGTATGTCCGCCTGAAAGAAAATAAAATCCTTTCCCGGAAAATATACGGTTTCTTTGTCATAAAAGCGGTATTCTTCCCAAATTTCCTTTGCGCGCAAATCACTATAGGTAAGAATCACACGTACCGGATATTCCTCAGAAAGACCGTACATCATATGAAGCTTCTGAGAATCTACCAGACCGTTTATGGCAACAGTTTCCTTTTTTGCAAGCCCTCGTTTTATATTTTCATAATCCGAGAGCTCCTGCAAGTAGTCAGTTAATACTTTCAATGTTTCTCCCTCTTATTTCTTATATTTCACAATCAATTAAACCGGTTCATTGCCGTATCTGCATCTTCAGTTAGCATACAGCTAACTGCATCAGTTACTTTTCCCAAAGCCTCTTTCATAACAGGCTGTTCCTCTTTAGAAAAATGACCTAACACATAGTCTGCCAGATCGTAGCCCTTTGGCTTTTCACCTACTCCGATTTTAATTCTCTGAAATTCATTATGGCCTAAATGAGCAATAATATTTTTGATGCCGTTATGTCCACCGGCACTGCCCTTTTTCCGAATCCGAAGCTTGCCTGGGTCTAAGCTGATATCGTCATATAAAACAATCAATTCTTCTTTTTCATCAATTTTATAATAGTCAACCAGCTCCCTGACACTTTCACCACTTAAATTCATAAAAGTCTGTGGTTTTGCTAAAATAACCTTTTGTCCTTCTATATATCCTTTTCCAATAATGGCTTTATGCTTTTTCTCTATAACAGCAATATGGTTAGCCTCTGCTAACTCTTCTATGGCATCAAAGCCAATATTGTGTCTGGTATTATTATATTCTTTACTTGGATTTCCAAGTCCTACAATTATATACATATGCGCCTCCTGTTATCGAGTCCATGACAGCTCAAATAATGCAATTATTTTATTCCTTATGATGCACAGGCATCTTTGCAGCAATCCCATTTTACTTTATTTTTATCTTAAAAACAAGACTGGCTAAGACAAGGAAAAGGCAGTCTGTTCAGACTGCCTTAGTTCCTATAACTTTATGTTACTGTTCACTCCGTTCCCAGTAACGATTGATTTCTGCATGCAAATTCGCTTCGCGAAGCAGAAATCAACTCTTGTATCATGCTATTACGCAACCTGACAGCAAGTGTCTGGCTGCTGTGTGTACAGTAACAACTTTATGCCATTTTATTCAGATACTTCCTGAGATTCTTCCTCTGAGGTCTCCATAGCTTTTTCGTAAGCATCTAAAATCATGGACTGCATTTTCTCTCTTGTTTCAGAGTTGATTGGATGAGCAATATCCCTATACTCTCCATCGTTAGTTTTTTTGCTAGGCATTGCAATAAATAATCCCTTTTCTCCCTCAATTACTTTAATGTCATGAACTACAAATTCATTTTCTAAAGTAATGGAAACAACTGCCTTCATTTTGCCTTCTTTTGTGATTTTGCGTACACGTACATCTGTAATGTTCATATCGTATCCCCCAATGCTTAGTCTTTTGCCTTACTAGATAATGTACCTCTCGTTCTTCTCAATAACTATTTTAATTTCACCCTCGCCTACATGATGAGAATTAGCCCGAATTGTATCCCTGCTTTCCACAATACAATTCTCAATATAGCTGTTGTCACCAATATATACATTATTTAAAATAATTGAATTTTTAATAGTACAATTATTTCCAATAAATGTATTCTTAAATACTACGGAATCTTCCACTGTTCCGTTTACAATACAGCCACTGGAAACTAAGCTGTTTTTAATTTTGGCACCTACATTGTATTTTGCAGGTGGTAAATCTTCTACTTTAGAATAAATATCAGGATACTGTCTAAAGAAGTAGTCTCTGACCTCAGGTTTTAAGAAATCCATGTTGGTATTAAAATAATCCTCTACTGTTGCAATATTTCTCCAGTAATCTTTTATTTTGTAACCATACATTCTCTTTAAATCCTTGTAACGGATTAAAATGTCCTGTACAAAATCGTTACGGTTTTCTTCCGCACATTTTTCAATCATTTCGATTAACTGTCTTCTGCGAACTACATAAATACCACAGGAAACCGTGTTTGATTTTGCCATAACGGGTTTTTCTTCAAACTCTTCGATGCGGGATTCTTCATTCATTTTCATAACGCCGTACCGCTCTACATCAGAGCCTGTAGGCAAATCCTTGCACACTACAGTAATATCTGCTTTCTTTTCAATATGAAATTCCAATACTTTGTTATAATCCATTTTATAAACACAATCGCCGGATGCGATTACCACATATGGCTCATGGCTGTTTTTTAAGAAAGAAAGGTTCTGATAAATAGCATCTGCGGTTCCTCTGTACCAGGAATTGTTATCACTGGTAACAGTAGGGGTAAATACAAATAACCCTCCCTGCTTTCTTCCGAAATCCCACCATTTTGATGAGCTTAAGTGTTCATTTAAGCTTCTGGCATTGTACTGGGTAAAAACACCAACCTTCTGAATATGGGAATTGGTCATATTACTAAGTGCAAAGTCAATGCTGCGATAGCTGCCTGCAACAGGCATAGCGCTAATAGCACGTTTTTGTGATAATTCTCTCATTCTGTGGTTATTTCCACCGGCTAAAATAATTCCGATTGCTCTCATGACTCGTCACCTGCCTTAATTAAAGTTTTGCCGCTTGGAAGGTAATTTCCTTCATAATCTGATGATGCTGTAATACCGGAAATAACGGAGTTTTTACCAACTGATATATTATCAGGAACAACCGTTTTTTCACCTATGGTTACAAGTCCATGATTGTAAATATGAGGATCTGTCTCATTTTCAACCTCATCCCCTACTCCCAGTTTTACACCGTTTCCAATCTGTACATTTTCAGCGATAATGGATTTATTTATTTCACCATTTGCTCCAATCTCTGTATTATTCATAATAATGGAGTCTCTTACTATTGTATCTTTACCAATGGTAACACCGCATCCGATAACAGAGTTGTATACCTTACCGTAAATCTGAGAACCTTCACCAACAATACTTCTTTCTACTTCGCTTTCTGCGGATATGTATTGTGGTGGAAGTGTATCGCTCTTTGTATAAATCTTCCAGTATTCCTCATATAAATTAAACTCAGGAACCAAATCAATCAGTTCCATATTTGCTTCCCAATAAGAATGAAGTGTTCCTACATCCTTCCAGTAGCCATTGTACTCGTAAGCAAAAATTGGTGCACCGTTTTGGTGACAGTATGGAATAACATGTTTACCAAAATCCAGTGCCGGCTGATTGGCATTGGCAATCAGTGCCTCTTTTAAAGTCTTCCAGTTAAAAATATAAATACCCATGGAAGCTAAATTGCTACGTGGATTTTGTGGCTTCTCTTCAAATTCATTAATCTGACGGTTGTCATCCGTAATAAGAATACCAAATCGTTTTGCCTCTTCCATAGGTACAGTCATGGCAGCTAAAGTAACCTCAGCACCTTTTGATTTGTGATAATCAAGCATCACTTCATAATCCATTTTGTAAATATGGTCGCCGGATAAAATAAGTACATATTCCGGATTGAAGCTTTCCATGTAATCTATATTCTGGTAGATGGCATTTGCCGTTCCTGTATACCATTCACTGTTGGTACTTTTCTCATATGGCGGAAGTACTGTTACACCTCCGATATTTCGATCCAAATCCCAAGGAATACCAATTCCGATATGGGTATTTAGCCGAAGTGGCTGATATTGAGTCAAGACACCTACCGTATCTACGCCGGAATTGATGCAATTACTAAGTGGAAAGTCAATAATACGGTATTTTCCCCCGAATGCAACTGCCGGTTTTGCTACTTTTGCAGTTAAGACACCTAAGCGGCTACCTTGTCCTCCTGCTAATAACATGGCAATCATTTCTTTCTTAATCATATCTTCACCTCTTACTTTTATCATGACACGAACTAATCTCGGTTAAATCATTATAGCACACTCTTATCTTAAAGTGAATAATTTTTACAAAATATTTTCTTACAATTTCAATTTTATATGTAGATTTTGCATAATCTTTTCCATGCTCATCACTCCTTGTTTGTTGATTTTGCCAAATTGCCCATTTCTTTCCTGTTACTTTAGTCCTAATTTATGGATATTTTTGCTGATTTTGGTAATAAATATAGATTGTTTTACATTTTTAGCCCTTCTTTTAAAATATAATTGGATTTTTTTACCTGGGTAGGATATACTGTTATAAAGGCAATATTTAAATCAAAATAAAGGAAGTGCAATTATGTACAAAATTGATTTTTTAAAACCCATTTCCATTCATTTTATAGGTATTGGCGGTATTAGCATGAGTGGCTTGGCCGAAATTCTGGCTGACCGGAATTTTATTATCAGCGGCTCCGATGCAAAAGAATCAGCCCTGACAAAGTCTTTAGAAAAAAAAGGGGTTACTGTATACTATGGACAAAGAGCCTCAAATATTACTGATTCTGTTCAATTAGTTGTGTACACCGCTGCAATTCATGAAGATAACCCTGAGTTACAGGCGGCAAAAGCAAAAGAAATACCTTGTATTTCGCGTGCTGAGCTTTTGGGACAGATTATGAAAAATTATGAAGTGCCTATTGCCATCAGCGGTACCCATGGCAAGACAACTACAACCTCTATGGTATCCGAAATCCTTTTAGAAGCCAGGAAAGACCCTACTCTTTCAATAGGAGGTATTTTAAAATCAATCGATGGTAATATTCGCGTAGGTTCCTCGCCTTATTTTGTTACTGAGGCATGTGAGTACACTAACAGCTTTTTAAGCTTTTTCCCCAAAATTAGTATTATCCTTAATGTAGAGGAAGACCACATGGATTTCTTTAAGGATATTACAGAAATCCGTGACTCTTTCCACAAATTCGCAAATCTGCTGCCGGCAGATGGCACTTTGATTATAAACGGAGACATTCCGGGTATTGAACATATTACTGAAAATCTAGAATGTAAAGTGATTACTTACGGCTCCAAACCGGAATTTGACTATTACCCGGAGAATATTACTTACGATGAAATGGCAAGACCAAGCTACACCTTATGCCGCTCAGAAAAAGTTTCAGAATCCGTCTCTAAGGAAGAAATTGCATTGGGGGTTACCGGAGAACACAACGTATACAATTCTCTGTCTGCTATTGCCCTTGCTGATTTACTTGGCATTACTATGGAAGATGTAAAAACAGCACTTCTTTCCTTTGGTGGCACAGACAGACGCTTCCAATTAAAAGGAAAGCTTGGAGACATTACTATATTAGATGATTATGCCCATCACCCAACAGAAATCAGGGCCACCTTAGAGGCAGCAAAGAAATACCCACACAAAGAAACCTGGTGTGTATTCCAGCCTCATACTTATACCCGTACAAAAGCATTTTTGGATGACTTTGCAAAAGCACTGACTTTAGCTGACCACGTAGTTTTAGCAGATATTTATGCAGCCAGAGAGAAAAATACATTAGGAATCAGTTCCCTTGATTTGCTAAAAGAAATCGAAAAACTGGGTACGGATTGTCACTATTTCCCATCTTTTGATGAGATTGAAAATTTTTTATTAGAAAATTGTTCCCAAGGAGATTTGTTGATAACTATGGGTGCCGGAGATGTGGTAAATATCGGGGAAAAATTGCTAGGTATGTAGACTTGTCCACATTATCCACATTTTCAACAAGGTAAATCGAGTTTTGAAAATGTGGATAATGAAGTTAACATAGATTTTTCTTTTTGTTACAAAAAAATCCTTTGATTTACTTGTTTTTTACTGTTTTTTCTTATTTTAATTAGGGGTTATGGAAACTTGCTATCCACATTTTCCACAAAATCCCCAATTTGTCACGAAGCCCCTATTTTCAAGGGTTTGAGCCAAATTTACTGTTTGCATTTTAAGAAATTTATGCTATAATTCCTTTTGCTTTAAGAAACCTTAAGCAAAATAACAAAGGACAGGTGAACAGTAATGAGTCCCCTCATGATTTACAAAGACAATTATTCAGATGCCACATTGATATCCAATCGTTTTATTGATGAATATATGAAGGATGCCAACGATGCACAGCTGAAAGTTTATTTATATTTAATCCGTATGATGAGTGCTAATTTGGCAACCAGCATTTCAGATATGGCAGATAAATTTAATCATACTGAGCGGGATATTATTCGTGCTTTAAAATACTGGGCTGAGAAAAAGCTTCTTGTTTTAGATTACAATGAAGCCGGTCATATTTCCGGTATTCACATTCAGGATTTGGATAAAATGCCAAAAGGTGAAATTGTAGCACTTACTTCCAAAATATCCGTTACTTCTTCCAAGACGGATGTTCCTGCAAAAAAAGAAACAACACCTGCCATTTCTCCTGAATTAAATATTCCTGATGAGATAAATAAAGAACAAAATGAATTAAGAGAAGAAAAGAAAACTTACGAAAAGCCTAAATATACACCTGCCCAGCTTCGGGCATTAAAGGAGAATGAAGTTTTTTCTGAGATTATTTTTGTAACAGAGCAGTATTTAGAGAAAACACTCTCTCCTTCCGAAATAAGCAGTATTGTATTTTTCTATGACACTCTTGGTTTTTCTCAGGAGCTTATTGATTATTTGATAGAATACTGTGTAGGGCATGGTCACAAGAGTATGCATTACATAGAAAAAGTTGCCATCAACTGGGCCGAGGAGAATATTACTACAGTAAAACAGGCTAAGTCCCGCTCCAATAAATATGATAAGCTTGTCTATGCAGTAATGAAGGCACTTGGCAAGCAGTCCGCTCCTACTCAGGCAGAGGCAGATTTTATTACAAAATGGAATAAAGAATATGGATTTGATAAAGATTTGATTTTAACTGCCTGCGAAAAAGCAGTTTTGGCAGTAGATAAAAATCGTTTTCAATATACAGATGGTATATTAAATAAATGGTTAAAAGCCGGTGTTCAAACAAAAACTCAGGCAGCAGCTTTTGACCAGACCTTTAAAGGGCAGTCCAAACCGGCACCCGTAAAGGTTGGCGGACAGTTTCAGCAGTTTCAGCAAAACACCTATGATTATGCCAGCTTAGAGCAGGAAATTTTGAGCAATTAACAAAAAGGCATTTTCCATTACCGGAAACGTAATGAACAGTAGCCTTTTCCTTGTAGTCGCTGGCAGAAAGGAGCGTATTATGGCACTGACAAACACTCAATATGATTCCATTATGCGTGGCTACGAGAAAGCCCAGAGCAGAAACACTTATCTTTTAGACAGACGTTTCAAAGAAATAATCACCCGGATTCCGGAATACTTACAGATTGATAATTCTATTTCTTCACTGTCTATTTCCAGAGGGAAACGTATGTTAGAAGGTGATTTTGATGCGATTGTTTCCTTAAAAGAAGAAATCGCTTCTCTATCAGCTAAAAAGAAACAGCTTTTAACAAAAGCAGGATATCCGGCAGATTATCTGGATCCTATTTACGATTGTCCTGAATGTAAGGATACCGGTTTTGTTAATGGAGAAAAATGCAGCTGTTTTAAACAGGCGATGATTAATTTGTTATATGAGCAGTCCAATATTAAGGAAATGCTCAAAGAAGAAAACTTTTCCAAGCTTTCTACTGATTATTATATTGGCGAAGATTTAGAAAGATTTACTCAGGCTGCAAAAAACAGCAAAAAATTTGTAGAAGATTTCAAGATAGACTACCACAATTTGTTTTTTTATGGTACAGTAGGGACTGGAAAATCTTTTTTATCCAGCTGTATTGCAAAGGAATTGATGGATAAAGGATATTCTGTTATTTATTTTAGTTCTGCAAAGTTATTTGATACTTTATCTAAAATAACCTTTGAATATAAGAGCAAAGGAGAGTTAAGCCGTATTTATGACGACTTATACAACTGTGATCTCCTTATTATAGATGATTTAGGAACAGAGCTTACAAATTCCTTTGTAACCTCCAGTTTATTCTCCTGCTTAAATGAGAGACACCTTCGGAAAAATCCCACAATTATTTCCTCTAACTTATCTTTGGAGGAGTTAAGCAACCGGTACTCCGAAAGAATTTTCTCTCGTATTACCAGTTATTTTGATTTGTACAAATTAACCGGACAAGACATTCGTATGCACAAAAAAAGAATTGCAAACAGAAAGTGAGGATTTTTTTCATGGCAAAACGTGAAGAAACACAAAATTTAGAGACTATACCAGTAGGCTCGTTAGGCATTATTCCATTAAAAAGCTGCCAGGAGCTCGGTGCCCGCATTGACCAATATCTGGTAGACTGGAGAACAGAAAGAGAAAACGCACACAAAGACAGTCTTGCCTTCTCAGGTTATCAAAGAGATTCTTATATTCTCAAAACAAAAGTACCTCGTTTTGGTTCAGGTGAAGCAAAAGGTGTTATTTTAGAATCTGTACGTGGTAATGACCTGTATATTTTAGTAGACGTTGCTAACTATAGTCTGACTTATTCTTTATGTGGCCATGAAAATCACATGTCCCCTGATGACCATTATCAGGATTTAAAACGTATTATCGCTGCTGTTGGTGGTAAGGCAAGAAGAATTACGGTTATTATGCCATTCCTTTATGAAAGCAGACAACATAAGAGAAGCGCAAGAGAATCTTTAGACTGTGCTATCGCATTACAAGAACTTGTTCGCATGGGTGTAGACAATATTATTACCTTTGATGCCCACGACCCTCGTGTACAAAATGCCATTCCACTTCACGGCTTTGAAACAGTACAACCGGCTTACCAGTTCATTAAAGGACTTCTTACAAATGTGAAGGATTTATCTATCGACTCCTCTCATATGATGGTAATCAGTCCGGACGAAGGCGGTATGAGCCGTGCAATTTATATTGCTAACGTATTAGGCTTAGATATGGGTATGTTCTACAAACGTCGTGACTACACAAGAATTGTAGATGGCAGAAATCCAATCGTTGCCCATGAGTTTTTAGGAACAAGCGTGGAAGGAAAAGATATGATTATTATTGATGATATGATTTCTTCCGGCGAAAGTATTTTAGAAACTGCTTCTGAATTAAAGAAAAGAAAAGCAAGACGCGTATTTGTATTTGCTACTTTCGGTCTTTTCACAAACGGTCTGGATAAATTTGATAAAGCCTACGAAGATGGTATTATTGACAAGATCCTTACAACCAACTTAATTTACCAGGCTCCAGAATTATTAGAAAAACCTTGGTATATTAACTGTGATATGAGTAAGTATATTGCGTATATTATTGACACATTAAATCACGACACTTCTATTAGTGGTCTGTTAAATCCAAGTGACAGAATCCAGTCTCTTGTAAACAAATATAAAAATGGTGAGTTAAATCAGAATGTAGATTAGATATTATAAATACCCTGTAGATTATGCGCTATTGCATAGACTACAGGGTATTTTTTTACTTACTCCATGACAGTAACAAGTGGTGGCTTGTGTATCCGCATGAGTTAGAATATGCTAACCAAATTTACTTCAAATTCTCCGGATTTAACGCCTCTAATTCCGGCACTACGAAAATGCCATCTTTTCTTATAAGCACATCATCAAAATAAATTTCGCCACCGCCATACTCCGGCCTTTGAATTAAGACTAAGTCCCAGTGTATAACCGATTCATTTCCATTTGGTGCTTCCTCATAGCAGTTTCCCGGCGTGAAATGTATGGAACCGCATATTTTTTCATCAAACAAAATATCCTTCATTGGTTTTAGTACATATGGGTTAACACCAATTGCAAATTCTCCTATATACCTTGCACCTTCATCCGAATCTAAAAGCTTATTGATTTTTTCTGTATCATTAGCAGTTGCATCTACAATTTTTCCATCTTTAAAAGTAAACTTTACATTTTCATAGGTAAAGCCCTGATATAAGGATGGAGCGTTATAGGAAATTGTACCATTTACAGAATCTTTTACCGGAGCAGTAAACACTTCGCCATCTGGAATATTCATGGAACCACTACATGGAATAGCATCAATTCCTTTTATGGAAAAGGATAAATCCGTTCCGGGGCCTACAATTCTTACTTTATCAGTACGGTTCATATAGGCTACCAAAGCTTCCATTGCTTTGTCCATTTTGCTGTAGTCTAAGTTACAAACATTGAAATAAAAATCTTCAAAAGCCTCCACACTTGTACCTGCCAACTGAGCCATAGCCGCATTTGGATAACGAAGCACTACCCACCTTGTTTTTGGAACACGGATTTTGTGATGAACCGGATCCATATACAGCTTATCGTATAGTTCCATTTTTTCTCTTGGTACATCAGAAAGCTCTGACACATTGTCAGTTCCACGGATTCCAATATAACAATTCATCTGACTCATTTCCTTGGCATCTAATTCTGCCATAAGTTTAAGTTGTTCTTCATTGCAGGAAAGTAACATTTCTCTTTGTACTTTTTGGCTTGTAAAATGAGGAAATGGATTTCCTCCGGCCTTATATACTTCCTTTATTATCTGTCTTGCTAAATCTTCTGTTGTTTCTCCAATATAATGAATGTATACATTATCACCTTTTTTCACTTTCGTAGAATATTGAACCAAATTTCTGGCTAATATTTTGATTCTTTCATCCATATTAATTACCTCCAATTGTAGAACACACTACTTTAGTTTTTCCGCTTTGTCATTTTATATAAGTAATAAAACGATTGTCATTTTGCTCAAACCATTCTTTAGAATCATTCATTCCTTTTTTGTAAATAGTTCCTGTGGAAGGATCCATAATCACTGTATTTAACTCGTTAAATCCAACAATTAACACTGCACTTCCATCATTTAAAAGAACCAATACCGGAATGTCCTGATTCACATAATAAAGTACTGAATCCAGGCTGCAACCGGATAAATCTAAAACCTGGGCATCCGGTAAATTCTCTGATAAAACAGAAAGTATGGTCTGACCCTGACTTAATAAATACTGGGTATTTTTCATAATACTTTCAAATTTCAGCATAGTATCCAAACAAACAGAAAGGCTTGTTTTGTCTTCTGAAACAGAAACAGCTTCAATTTTCATAATCTGATTTTTCGTACTTCTGTTACCTTTTCTCCAGACATATTCACCTTTATCATTTACAACAACACCTGAAATTTCATCTGCCAGACTGATTGCTTTGGATGGATCTTCAAAAATCCCCTCAATATCTGTTTTACCATACACATAATAATTTTCTGTCTGACTTTCGTTAGCAACGGCTAACTCTCTTCCACCTTCGTATAAAACCTCTTTTGGTGTAAGGTACTTAATAGTTTTGGGATCAATAGTTCCCTTTAGGGAAATTTGGGCAATTTTCTCGTAATCTTCTGTCGCCACTATTTCAATGGTATTTTCTCCTTCTTCTTCCACTTCTGTATTCATAATCTGGTCATCACCGGTTTCCTGAAAGGAAGTTCCACCATTTGATTTTGTAACTCTTTTTAAATTAATCTGATTGTCTGTAATTTCTGCATCTACAACGTAAATGTCCGGCTTTTGGTAAGTATCTGCAATGGTTTCCGTACCATTTAAAATATTTACCATGTGCATTGGGAATAAAATACTGCCGGAATTGTCCTTTACAACATTGGATTTATAAGCAGTTCCATAAATTAAATCTTCACCCATAAATCCGAGAGGTTTAATGTAGCAATTTTCTCCTGCTTCAATGTTCGTCTGTTTTCCTGTATTAAAATCCATTAAAACAAGGGTTTCTGTTCCAAGTTCATCTCCTTTTGACTCCCAGGCTACAGTTCTGCCTGATGCGGAAATCTCATAACTGTCTATGGACAGATTTTCTTTCACCACCTGGTAGGTTTTTTCTAATAAATTAACATCATACAAATTATCACCCATAATAAAGTAAAAATGGTTGGTCTGATTTACATATGCTAAATTTTGCAAATCCTGCTTTAAGAGTCCGTAAGATTTGGTATATGGAATAAAAACTTCCTCTTCAATAGTATTTAACATACTGTTAAAATAATAAATCTGTACACCAACTCTGCCCTCGTATCTGCCCCGATTCATATATCCGGACACCATGAAATAAATATTTCCTGTTTCATCCATAGTTAAAATCTGCACATCATGGGCATCGTAGGTTGTTCTGGCATCCCAGTTATCCTTATCATAAAAACTAAAAAGAAGTGCCAGTTTATTGTCTGTAATATTATAACTGTACAGCATATTTTCTTGTGTAAATGCCAGAATGTTACCGCCTTCACTTTCCTGTAAATCAATCTGGCCATCTGTAATTCCAAGGCTGATTTTATTGGAAGAAAATACACTATTGTCTTTATCAAAAATCTGCTCCATAGTTCGTTCAAAATCCAACAGGTAGATTCTGTCACTTCCGTAACGGAGCCTGTAATATTCTTTTATATTATAGAAGGTTTTACTTTTCCCACTTTTAGTGGATACCTGATAGGTAAGCTGAATTTTTGCAGTTTGCGCCGCCATTTCTTTGATGGCAATCTGTACCTCTCCCTCTTTTTGTACTTGTAAATCCCCCCAGGTAATCTGGTTAAAACTACTGTGAATATTCACCTTGCTATAGGTTGTGTTATCCCCATCTGCATTGGATTCTAAATATTTTGTAATGTCTTTTGCTGCAACTTTATCAAATGTTTTTTCGTGGAAGTCCTTAACAAAAGCGATTTTTTCCGTCTGATAATAGTCCTCAGCCTCAATCATTCTTGTATAATACCGTAAAGTTTTTCCACTTTCCAGTTGAAGAAGCACCACAAGATTGTACTCTGTGTGATCGTCAATTAAATCCTTAATATGAATGGTAGCCTTTATTTGCTGCTCATCTTCTACATAATTGTAAATGTCTGTACTTTCCACCAGACGCTCCCCATCTACAGAACGTACTTCAAAGGAAAGTCCCAGAATATCCGCATCAAATTTATTTACAATTATAGAAAGACTTCTTTCCTCTCCCAGACAGATAATTGTATCCTTTAAATAATTAACCTCCATTTCATCAACATAACCATGAAGATTGTTGACATATGTTCCGTTTGCATCAAAAGCAACCATTGGAAAAGTTGCCGGTTCCATTTCCGTTGTCATGTCGTTGTTTCCCTTATTCATAATTGCACTAATAACAATGATGGAAACAAAAAACACCACAGCACATACAATAGCTTTTACAAATTCTTTTCTCATCTATATTAAAATCCTTTACTGTTTAATAACTTTTCCAAAGTAAGCTCACCATGAATGGCTGTGGTAAGCTCGTTAAGTTCTGTTCCTATTTTCTTCCTAAAACCGTCTTTTTTCACGGCTCTGATTAAAATATTTTTAGGAGTATGCTCCATATCAATAAATTCTAAAATCTGTGTTTCATAGCCTGCCTTTTCTAACAAATTGGCTCTGATTCCATCTGTTAAAAGTGCGGACATTCGCTCTTTTAACAGGCCGTACTTTAATACAGGCTGTAAAAGCCTGCTGTCAATTTGCTTGTTTAACTCATGCTGACAACATGGAACGGATAAAATTACTTTTGCGTTCCATGTAATGGCTTTGTATAGAGCATAATCGGTTGCTGTATCGCAGGCATGAAGTGTTACAACCATGTCTACCTGCTCCTTGTCATTATACTCTTTTATATCTCCTTTTAAAAACATAAGGTCATCATAACCGTATTTTTCTTTTAACCGGTTACAGTTATCGATGACGTCTTCTTTCAAATCAAGACCTACTACGTCAACCTGATAGTGGTTTAGTATTTTTAAATAATAGTACAGGGCAAAAGTCAGATAAGACTTACCGCATCCAAAGTCTAAAATTGAAATTTTTCTATCCTGTGGCAATGCCGGAAGAATGTCCTGAACAAATTCTAAAAATCGATTTATCTGTTTAAACTTGTCGTATTTGGCGTGAATAATTTTTCCTTCTTTTGTCTGAACGCCTAAATCCACTAGGAATGGAACCGGTATTCCTTCCTGTAAAATATAGTGTTTCCGGCGATTGTGGTCTAATACTTTTTGAGCAGTTTCCGGAGCTGTTTTTTTCTTGATTTTCAGGGTGACTTTTCCCTTTTTGCTAACTAAAACAATTCCCAATAAGTTAGCAGTGTCTAACTCCATTTGCCCAAAATCTTTTCCTAATGTATCTAAAATTGTCTGCACTGCATCTTCTTTTTGCAGATTTTCATGAAGGACTTTTGTTCCCACATATCGCTCTGCCTGATAGCGCACACTATCTTTTACTTTTACTGGACGAATCTTTAATTTACTGATTTTTTCTTTATTTCTGGGGTTACTTAAAATAACCTGATTAAGATTTTCATCTATGTGTTCATTTATAAATTCGATAACTTTTTCCATTATAATATTCCTCATAAAAGAGTACGCTCTGCACACTCTTGTATTTCCATTTAGAATTGGGCAATACTTTTTTATATAAGTAAACATCGTCAAAAGTAATATTCTATGCATAAAAAAATATAGCCATGAATAACCATGACTATATTTTAATTCCTTTAAAGGAAAACCACAACTAAAATTTTGCTTAAGGACTTATTAAGTTTAAAATTTCAAGTAACCGTCATTATTCTGATGTCTTCTTTTTAGTATCTCCGCGAATAAAATGACTAAAATCAAGTCCTCAATTCCATCCCATTCTAAGAGCTTCGCAAGTTGTTCATCGTTCTTTCCCATATTCGGATTTATCCTAAGATTTTCCAAGATGTCTTTTCCCATTTTATACAACCCGAACCTGTCAGGGTACTGGTCGTAAATCATGCTGCCTTCATAATCCATAATGGAAAGAGCTTTGTTTATCTCAGCTAACAGCTTTTTAGCTCCTAAAGGATACATTTGTTGTAAATATTCTAAATCCTTTACCATTTCCCGGTCGTCCTCAAATGCAATCGGTAAAGGATAGGACATATAAAACGGTAAAATTTTCCGATTATTCATAGTATTTTTCCTGTTTTATTTTATACTATGCCATCTAATTTTTAGGTGTGATTTTTTCCGCTTCTTTTGGTCCTAAACTTGTTACAAAACCCTCATATACTCCACTGTTTTCTATATTTTGTTTTCCTGCTTATACACCCGAAAGACCTGCCAACAGCAACTAACTTTAGATGCCAGGACAACAAAATACACCTGATTACTTCCCGGTAACCAGAAAATTACAATAATGGATTCTGCGTCAGAAAACGCTGTTCGCAAAAGTTTCCCGGCTTTTGCTTTATGAATAATTACCTTTATACATATTTTCCCGTTATGTTTTATTTACGTTTTACCCTTTATACAACTATTCCCGACACATGCATCCAAATTTTTCGATTGGTTACGGCTTGATAAGAATTTGTAACCATTCTATAAATCCAAATGCCATTTGCATCATTTCTCTCCTCCTTTCAACAGTATTCTACGAGATATTTCTTTTCATCCGCAAGCTTTCTGTTGTATTCGAGGAGGTTTTGTTGTAACCGTCTTTTTCGATCACTTTTTAATACTATAAAGTGTTACACTTTAATATGTATCAGTATTATTTTAACACTTAATTATATTTACAAAAGTAATCTTACAAATAAAATAACCATCTTGGTTTTTATATTCTAATAATCCTTTGTATTTATCTACAATTGTCTTTATATTTTTTATTCCATATCCATGACAAATCTTATCTTGCTTACTTGTATATTTTCCAAGTTTGCTGATTTCCACTGGTTTCTCTACAGGATTTTTCACAATAATTCCTACACTTCTTTTATAGATAGAAATTTCTACATATATCTCTTTGGGCAACTTGCCCATATAATACTTCATCGATTCCTCACAATTTGATAGTAAATTATAAAATAATGAACAAAGTTCAGGAGATTCAATTTTAATATTATGTGGTAAAACCCCTACAAGTATTATTTGAGTACCATGTTTACTAGCAACAGCTGCTACATCATTTAATACTGCATCAATAATAATATTGCCACTTTTAAATGATGTGTCAATTCTTTTTACTGTATCATTTTTTAATTCTTTTATATATTTTTCAGCTTCTTGATAATTCTTTTTTTCTAATAAAATCTCTATACAACCTAAATGTGCCTTCAAATCATGTTTTACTTTTCGCACTTCCTCATCTTTATAAGCCACTGTACTATAGTACTTTTCCTGAATACGCAAATAATCATCTTTTAACTGATTTTGCTCTTGATAACGTTTTCGGTTAATGTCCACCACAATAAAAAATACTATTACTATTATGATAAACAAACATACCAAAAGAATTGCTCCTATTGTAATATTATTAGCTATTTTTTTCCCATTAAAAAACATTCCCAACTCAGCTTGTGCTATAATCAGTCCTAGACATGCTTCTATTGCAATACACAACCCTAAATGGTACCAAGAAAGTTTTTTCAAATATGAAAATTGTGTTTTATACTTTTTACTAATCAATATTACTACTGATAATGTAAGTATATAAATCATTAATTTTTCTATTTCTCTACTTTTAATGTATTTGTAAGCAGTTAAGTTTAGTAGGGTAGTAATATAAATTTCTACTTTCAGTAATGCTCCTAACATAATATCCGTCATCAAGAACTGCATAAAAACCAAAAATTTATCTCCTTTAACCAAAAACAAAAGACATAAAATTTCCACTGGATAAATTAGAGCCTCTTCCATACTCCATTTCTCTTCTACTATCAAAATTATGAAAACTGTTACCGCTGCAATGATATATTTCCAAAATTTCTTATCCAACTTTTGTTGCCATAAATATTTCATTAGCAATAAGCAACAAAACAAATACGTATACTCACACACCAACGCCAAAAACATACTCATTCACTCCTCACTTAAACATTCCCAGACAACATCTCTTTAATATACTCACCATACGCCTTCTCCACCGATTTTCGCTTTCTGGTGGAAATTGTAAATGCTGAGTTATCATCCATAATAACCTTTTTGCCTAGTTCTTTTACGTGAGCAAAATTTACAATAACACTTTGATGTATTCTGCAAAATCCTTCCTCTTTTAATTCCTTTTCCCATGCGGTTAAGCTTTTCCGCATAAAATATTCTTCTTTTCTTAGCTTCACTTTACTGTACTGGTTACTGGCTTCTATGTAATAAATTTGTTCTGTAGAGAAAAATTCTTTCTTCCTGTCTATGCCCTCCACTTCGATGAAATTTCTTTTTGTATACCAATTTAATATTTTATCCATAGCATTTGTTACTGCTTTTAAAGTAATTGGTTTATGTATAAAGGAGACCACCTGCATGCCAAATGCTTCATTAATTCTGTCTGCATAATTGGTCACAAAGACAATTAAAACATTTTCATGGAATTTTTCCAGCATTTCCTTCACTTCAATACCATCCAGCCCCTCCATGTCAATATCAAGAAAAAGTATTTCCATCTTATCCAAATCAGAAAGACATTCCTCTCCGGAAGCATATTCTAAAATTGTTGCCTTCCTTCCATGACGCTTACAATATTCTCTGATTACATTAATTAACTGATTTCTATAAATTTTTTCGTCATCGCATATTGCAATTTTTAAAGTCTCTGTGTTCATTGTATCTTCCTTTTCGTTCTATTCTTTTGTGCTAAATTACTTATTTAGCAATTTAATTTAGCACATTATTAAATCATTAACCATTATTTCTGGTACTTTTTTCCATTATAACAAATTTTTTATTCTTCTATTAGTTTTCTTAATCTATTTGCTAGGTATATGGCTATTTTATGTTACTGTTTACGAGGTACGAGTGAACAGTAACTATTTTATGTTATTGATGACGAAGTGAACGGTAACTATCTTATCAATATTTCACTGATTGAACGTACTTAATTTGCTTTAATATTAAAGCATAGAAAAAGCACCTTTAGACGATAGTCGGCATCATCCATTGGTGCTTTGATATAATATTTCCGAAACTCAACATTGGCAATGAATTCAGCATTAATTATGCTAAGTTCTTTCATCACTAATTACCTTTAGTTCATTCTTACCTGACATAATACCGTTCCTTCTCCTCCTCTGTCAGCTTCCGTCCGTCTAAAAGCTCCTTGGCTTCATCCACGAGCATCTGCAAATCATAAACAGGAAAGGCCAGAATTCTAGTTCCGGAGTTACTGTAGATATGCATGCCGTCCGGTGTGATCTTCTTAAAGCTTGGGATTTCATAGAGAAGCTCCATATCATTATTAAAAAGATATCCTACACTATGGCCGCTTCCATCATACATAAGCTCCATATTCTTCGCTTCTACAGTTTCCCATTTATCTATACCCGGCATATTTTCTAAAGTCTTTACCAGACTTAAATCGTATACATCATAAATTTTCACCGAATCATCTTTAGAGCTTAAAAATACATACTCTCCATTTGGTGAAAAACCAACAGCATCAATAAAATCAATTTTAACTTCCATCACTGCCCTTGGTGAAGTCTCGCCAAATTCATAGATGGATATTTGATTTTTTTCCGAATCTGTTACCATATATTCTGTCCCCTGATTATTAGGTACTAAGGACTCTGCCTGCCAGTCTAAATTTGATTTTTCCTTGGTTTCCACATTATAGTAGAAACCATTGTTCTGATTGTCTAACCCTACAATAAACTTTTTATTTTCCGACAGATAGCCTTCTACATAATCCGCATAATCAGTAATTTCGTAAGACTCCTTCTGCTCCAAAGTAATCATATCATAGAGAAGCATTTTTCCTCCTACGTTATCTACAAACACCTTTCTTTGCTCATCATAATAGCCATTTCCTTCTAATGGGATTTCTTTTAATAATTTGCCATCCTGCAAACCATAAATCGTGAGACAATTTCTTTTAAATAAAAAGAATTGATTTTCCTTCTCCATCAAAATCATTTCTCTGGCATAATCTTCCGTTTCCACCTGAAATAACTGTTTTTTGTCGGCAACACCATAGGCAGTCACACTTTTTCCATCATAAGCTAACAACAGTTTGTTATCAGAAGTAACCTCTACTTCCAACACAGAGGATTCCATTTCCCCAATTAAATCTGCTTTACTTCCCAACGCATTTTTATAAACAAAAATCTCATTGGAAGCAACAGGTTCTTCAACAATTTTAGACTGATTATGATAAACGTGGCGAACATTATAATCTATTGCATCTAAATACTGTTTTGTAAGTTCTTCCTTTTCCCCAAGTATGGAGACAAATACTGAGCCATCCGATAAACCTGCCATGATAACATTATCATCCTGAAATACCTGATAATTGCGAATGTTTGCGCTGTAATTAATTTGTCTGATTAGGCTGCCATCTACAGAAGATATAATATTTAAACTTCTGCCATCGGGATAAATAATGTTTTCACCCCAAAATTTCATATCAGCAAAAACAGCCATCATTCCTCCAGATTCAAAACGCACAGAACCATTTCCGTCAAAACAGGTAATCTTTTGCTTCATTGTTGCACCATATTCTCCCAGTTCATTGCTATTATAAGAAATCACATAGCATTCACCACTATCTGCCACCAGCACCTGATCCCATGTGATATACTCTGTTTCATAAGTATTTACAACCTGACCGGAATCTGTTTTTAACAAAACTCCCTTTCCGTTTCCTTCATCAAAATAACTGGTTAAGCATGTTAGCAGATATTGTCCATTAGGCGAAAATCTCATGGCATTCCCCAAATTATTATTTTGCAAATTTTCATAGGTACTTATTACTTTACCGGTTTCTACGTCATAAATGGAAATCATCCCTTTCCCGGAAACAGCTGCCATCTTTTTATCACTCGATAATACAATATTGGAATATGCCATATCCGTTACAGACCACAGACCGGAAAGGTCTTTTGCATTTATGCAGGCAACTCCATTTGTTCCTACACAAATAAATTTATTTTTATCCACAAATAAAAGATTATCTTCTTTTGTTATCCCCATGATATCTTTAGTCTTTGCCAACACTTTCCCTGTATCCACATCCCAGCTATACAACTGGCCTAGCTGGTCTAAGGAAACCAGAATAGTTCCGTCTTCATTTAATATGGAAGTTTCCGTAATAGTATCGTGGGCAAGCATAAAATAAGGCTCAAAGCTTGATTCATTTTCATATACCTGCAGTATTTTAGAAAGTGCCGCAGTGGACTCAGCCACAATAGGTCTGTCCGGATATTCCAAATCCTCCGGAACTCCTGCCAAAGCCACAAGCAGGGCTCCCACTCTGTCTCCTTTTTCATACAGCTCTATCGCTTTATCGCTTAGAGACTTAGATTGTAAAATAAGGTTTTTCTCATACTCCTCACTTAACGCTTCTGACTGCTCCTTAATCCGGTCAGCCTGCTTTTGAATACGGATTGCCTGATAAGTGCTAAATGCCCCGAAAGCAAGGCAGATAGTTCCTGCTGTTGCAAAGGTCACAAGAAGTCTCTTAATTCGTCTTTCTCTGTGGCGGTTCTTTAAATCATTATATTCACAACCAAGCATAGGGGCTGCTATACGTAGCATTTCCTGTTTTAACTTGGATTTTATTTCTTTTTTAGACTCCCCTCTTACATCTGCTGCCAATGGCTCCACAGGAATTTCTTCATAACGGACTGTTCCATCTTTTTCCACAATTTCTTTTTTAACGGTGCAGATTTGAGGTGGAAATGCTTCTTCAGGTTCTCCTTCAATTAAAACAGCCAGTATATGAGAAGCATCCCTGTATTGTAAAAAGGTTTCTATTTCTCTCTGAACCCACAAGGATTCCTGTGTCCTTGGAGAGCAAATAACAATGAGAAATTCCGAATCTTTTAAAGCTTCTGTAATAGGTGCAGATAAATTGCCAACTAATGGCAGTTCATCCTTATCCCGAAATACTCTCTTTATTCCCTGTTTTCCCGTTTCTTTTATTTCCTTATCTGCAATCTTTGGAACCTTAAAGCTTTCTAACTGCTTGTGCAAAAGTTCTGCCACAAAAATATCTAATTCTGTATGTCGATAGCTGATAAAAGCATCGTATTTAAAGTTTTTTCCACTCATACACATTCCTCGTAAGTCTTATGAAAAATATTATTTTCAACTACATAAATATCATGGAAATCATCACTTCTTGTTGCAATGTAATCTCCTTCTTTGCCAAACATGTAGTTAGTATTATCCCAGGCAGTAAATATCTTTACCTGAGTAGAAAGAGGCTTTGCATAAATAATGGTTTCTCCTGTAGGGATACAGCATTTTGCATACTTAACAACCTGTTTCACGGTTCCTTTTATCTGATTATGGATGCTTGGAACGTATTCTGTTTCTAAATCGTAAGGAATCTCTTGCATTTCATAGCTTCGCATAAATTTCTCTTTTTTGATAGGATAAACTTCTCCCTGTATTCCTATCATTAAGTAAATATCGTCCTGTATCAGAATTTCCAAATCTCCTTCCAATGTACGAACAATAATAGGTGTTCCTTCCGGATAAACATCCGTCAGCCTCACGTAACCCAACGGAAGCTTTTTCTTTTTGTACTTTTTCATATCATTTATCTGAATCTCATATTCTTTTGCGTAAATAACCTGATAACTTTTTACATATTCCTGCATTTTTGTTTGGAAAAAATTCTCTAAATCAAGGTCACCATATTGCTCCTTATATAAGCGGGCACTGATAAAGCCCCCTGCTTTTTCTGCATGTCCTCCACCAGAGCCGATTCCTTTTGTAAAAAAAGCTGCCACATCGCTGGCCTTTATTTCTTTATCACAACTTCTAAAGGACAGCTTATAGCCATCTGCCATATGGCTGTAAATCACACAGGTGTTTACCACATCTGTCTGGAGAACAAAATCGCTGATAACTCCAAGAATATTAGGGTCACATTCTCTTACCTTTACAACAGAAAAATGAAGTTCCTCTATATGGTTGTGGTGTATCAGGGCCTCGCCGGCAATTTTCAACTCCTCTTTTGAAATGTTGGAATTTTTCAGCTTATTAATCATGCCTTTATCCACCATAAGCTCGTCACGCATATCTTTATCCACCGGATAATACACATCTCCTAACTGGCCGGTATCCATATAAAGTCCGTAATACATGGCGGTTGCCAATAATGGTCTTTTATTAACATCAAAACCCTCTTCCATTAAAAGCTGCCATACGATAGTGGAGCAGCTTCCATAATTGCTACGGATGTCTATGAGATTTTCATCTATGTATATTGGTAATTCAGCTTTTGGGTCAGCAAGATTTATTACACATTTTTGCTGATTATCCGGCACTGCCATCTCCCTTTGGTGATGGTCAATAACTGCAATTTTTTTCCCAGGAAATCCGGTAACGTTTCCGTTTCCATATTGACAGTCCACCATAATAAGAAGCTCCGGTATCTGAAATTTTTCCGGCTTTTCCACATATTCTATAGGTATTTGTAACTCTTCTTTCATTAACACCAAATTACTTTTTTGTATTTTATTTCTGCCACTATAAATAAACCTTACCTGTTTTCCGCATTCTTTAAAAAAACAGTATAAAGCAAACCCGGACGCTAATGCATCTGCGTCCGGGTTATCATGACATTGTATTACAATTTCCTTGAAATCTTCTAATTGTTTTAAATTCATATGATACCCCTATGTACTTTTTTGCTATTTCTATTTTAGCATAGAAAGTGAAAAAGACAATAAGACGTATAAATAATTAAACATTTATAACGTGTTTTGGTAATTTTTCACACCGTGCATAGCTTTTGAAGCCTTAAATCACAAAAAAATGTTAAGCTACAGACATCTATCTGCAACTTAACATCTCTATTAATCCTTATTTTAATACTTCAATTCTGGCAACCGCTCTTTGCAGCGCAGTTTCTGCTCTTAGAATATCGGTATCAGAAGCTTTCTCATGAATTCTCTGCTCTGCTCGCTCCTTAGCTTCTTCAGCTCTTTCTAAGTCGATTTCATCAGGCCATTCAATAATCTCTGCCATGATGGTAACTTTATCAGGAAGAATTTCAACAAAACCTCCATGAAGGGCTGCTTCCTTTGTTTCTTCTCCTGTAATAACCAAAACACCCGGTTTTACAATAACCGTCATGGGAATATGGTTTTTTAATACACCAATTTCACCCTCTGTTGTATTAAACTCTACCATAGTCGCTTCTCCCTCATAAAAAATACGGTCAGGAGTAATGATTTTTAAATGAAAGTTTCTATCGTCTGCCATATGCTCACCCCTTACTTCACACGGGCTACTACTTCATCTATGCTTCCGGCATTTAAGAAATAACTTTCAGGAATACTGTCATGTTTTCCTTCTAAGATTTCTTTGAAACCACGAATTGTTTCAGCAATTGGTACATATTTACCTTCCAAACCGGTAAACTGGGTAGCTACGAAGAACGGCTGAGATAAGAATCTCTGTACCTTTCTTGCACGGCTTACTACAAGTTTATCGTCTTCTGAAAGCTCATCCATACCAAGAATTGCAATAATATCCTGTAATTCTTTATATTTCTGAAGAATTTCCTGAACGCCACGGGCTACCTGATAATGTTCTTCACCTACAACTCTAGGGTCCAAAATTCTGGATGTGGACTCCAGGGGATCTACAGCAGGATAAATACCAAGCTCTACGATGGAACGGGAAAGTACC
>JAFSDJ010000055.1 GCA_017436305.1 Lachnospiraceae bacterium | reverse complement strand
CCAATCGCTGAACTGGTTCAGTTAGCGTGTAGATTCGACAGCGAGATCACATTAGAGAGCGATAATCGCAGAATTAATGCAAAAAGCATTATGGGCATTATGGCTTTCAATCCATCTGAAGGTATGGCGATCAACATCGTGACAGAAGGTTCAGACGAAGAAGAAGCAGTATTAGCAATTGAAAAATTCTTAGTTTGTGAATAAGCGATTCATAGGAGGAAAACGTTATGGCAACTAAAACAACAAAAGCAACAACAAAAGCAACAGAAGTTAAAGCAGTAGAAGCTGTTAAAGCAGTAGAAGCTCCAAAAGCAGAAGTTAAAGTAGAAGCTAAAAAAGTAGAAGCTCCAAAAGCAGAAGCTAAAAAAGCTCCAGCTAAAAAAGCTGCTACAACTACAAAGAAAGCTCCAGCTAAAAAAGCTGCAGCTAAGAGCGAAACTGTTATCACAGTTCAGTTCCAGGGCAAAGAAGTAGCTATCTCTTCAGTAGAAGAAAAAGTAAAAGCTCAGTTCGTAGCTGAAGGACACAAAGCTTCTTCAATCAAAACATTAAATGTTTACGTAAAACCAGAGGAACATTCTGCATACTACGTAATCAACGGTGATGTAACAGGTCGTGTAGACTTATTCTAATCACATAAGAAACGCGTGAAACAAGAAAAGCACAGTTCTGAATTTATTCAGAGAACTGTGCTTTTTTGTTTTAGACATAAAAAAAGTGCCCAGAGCCGGAATCGAACCAGCGACACAAGGATTTTCAGTCCTTTGCTCTACCAACTGAGCTATCTGGGCATGTTGCTTTCACAACATGGTAAATTTTACACGAATATGAGAAGAGTGTCAAGTTAAATTGCCAGAAAGTTTCTAATTATATTGGGATAAGGTGGAAAATTTGATTGCATTGTGGTATAATACATAATCAGGCTTGGAGGTAAAAGCATTGGAAGTATACGTATTAGTTACAAAGCAAAAAAGTTTATTTATAAAGACAACGGCGTTGGCACTTTTCGTAACAGCTGCCATGAGCACATTGTATGTGGTACTGGGATATATCGTGTTTTTTCCAATGGCGCTATTGGCGTGGGTGATTGCTTTTCTATTACATACACGAGAAGTCGAATATGAATATTCCTATTATGATGGCGAGCTTCGATTTGCACAGATTACTAATAGGAAGAGAAGAAAAGAATTAAAGACTTATCAGATGGAAGAGGTTCTCTGTATTGCTCCAATAGAGCATGATAGTGTAAGAGACTATGTCCAGAATAAAAGTAATAAAGTAAATGACCTTACTACAGGAAATCTAAATGCAAGTGTTTATGTAGCAGTAGTAAAGGGTGAAAATGGAATAGAGCTGGTTACATATGAACCAGATGAAAAATATATAAAAGAAGTCTGTATCAAATACGGACATAAAGTAAAAAAATAATGGAGTGACATATGTTAGAACTAAAGAATATATGCTATGAAGTCGAAACCGAAAAAGGGATAAAAGAGATTTTAAAAAATGTAAGCTTAACGATAGATGAACATTTCGTTGCGATTACTGGACCAAATGGTGGTGGTAAATCCACGCTTGCGAAAATGATTGCAGGTATCATCCAGCCAACAAGTGGACAGATTTTACTGGATGGAGAAGATATCACAGAGCTTGGTATTACAGAGCGTGCGAAAAAAGGTATTAGCTTCGCATTCCAGCAGCCAGTACATTTCAAAGGGCTTACAGTAAAAGATTTAATTTCAATTGCTGCTGGCAAAAATATGTCAGTTACAGATGTATGTAACATTTTATCGGAAGTAGGACTTTGTGCAAGAAATTATGTAAATCGTGAGATTAATAATAGTCTTTCTGGTGGGGAGTTAAAACGTATCGAAATTGCTATGATTTTGGCACGTGGAACAAAGCTTTCTATCTTTGATGAGCCAGAAGCAGGCATTGACCTTTGGAGTTTTAACAGTTTGATTAAGGTGTTTGAAAAGATGCGAGATGAGATTAATGGTACTATCCTTATTATTTCTCATCAGGAAAAGATTTTGGAGATTGCAGATAAGATTATTGTAGTTTCTGCAGGTGAAATCGAAAAAACAGGAACAAAAGAAGAAATTCTTCCAGGACTTTTATATAAGGCAACATCTTGCCAGACATTAACAGATAAGCAGTAAGAAAATAGAGGTACATGAAAATGGATTTAATACAGAAGAATCTTTTGGCACAGATTGCGGACCTGCATGAAGTACCAGAAGGTGCATACAATATTCGTGCGAATGGCGAAAGCGCTGGCAGTAATACAACTGCGAATATAGATATTGTAAAAAAAGATGACAAAGATGGTATTGATATTATTATCAAGCCAGGTACAAAAAATGAGAGTGTTCACATTCCAGTGCTTTTGAGTCAGAGTGGTATTCAGGAAATGGTATACAATGACTTTTACATTGGAGAAGGTGCAAATGTAACCATCGTAGCAGGATGTGGCATTCATAATGGTGGTGCAAACGATTCGAAACACGATGGCATCCATACCTTTTATATTGGGAAAAATGCAAAGGTAAAATATATAGAGCGCCATTACGGCAGCGGGGATGGAAATGGCGAAAGAATCATGAATCCAGAAACTGTCATCCACTTGGAAGAAGGTGCGGTACTCGAAATGGAAACTACCCAGATTAAAGGTATCGACTCTACCAATCGTATTACCCGTGGTGACCTTGCTGCAGGCGCAGTGTTAGAAGTAAAAGAGAAATTAATGACACATGGAAAGCAGTACGCACGTACAGATTTTTCCGTGGATTTAAATGGAGATGGCTGTAGTGCAAACATTATTTCGCGATCAGTTGCAAAAGACGAATCTCGTCAGGAATTTTTCTCAAACATCAATGGTAACTGCGTATGCTCTGGACACAGTGAATGTGATGCTATTATTATGGACAAGGCTGTCGTAGCAGCAAGCCCACAGCTTACAGCTGCAAATATCGACGCAAGCTTGATTCACGAAGCTGCCATCGGAAAGATTGCAGGCGAGCAGTTAATTAAACTTATGACCTTAGGACTTACAGAAGAAGAAGCAGAAGAACAGATTATCAACGGATTCTTGAAATAGAAGGTTGGAAATAAAAAAGAGTTCCGTTTTCGGAACTCTTTTGTGTTATTTTTTATCAATATCCTTGTCAAAGAAACGCATACGATCATCTTCATGAACTTTCTGCATGTCGTAACCATGTATGTTTTTATCCATTGAACGTAAGCATTTTGTGCAGACGGTACCAAATGTAATAGGCGCACCACATTTCATACAACGCATATTGCTGTTAATGACCTTTTGGCCAGGGGCAAGTTCTTTGTACTCAATACGTCCCTCTTTAATCCAGTTTTTCACCATGCGAAGTGGTATTTTGAAATGGTCTGCTACCTGGAACTCGTTTACATCATTGGCACGAATATAATCTTTTACATGTTGAAAAATAATTTTTTCCTGGCAGCCAGCACAATATGGAATTTCTTGATTACGAGGAATTGGAGCCATGCAAAATTCACAGTATTTATAATCTAATGTGCTTTTTGTATCCTCAGGTTTAAAATCAGAATTAGACCTCATGTTTTACCTCCATAAAAATTATTTACTCTATTATACCTAATAGGAGGGTATTATGTCAAAACAAACACAACCAATAGCGGTATTTGATTCAGGCGTAGGTGGAATCAGTGTATTAAGAGAATTGAAAAAAATACTTCCAAATGAAGATTATATATATTATGGCGACTCAAAAAATGCACCATATGGCATGAAGGATAAAGAGACTGTAAAACAGCTTACGGTGGATGCAGCGGAGTATCTTTTTGCACAAGGTGCAAAAGGGCTTGTCGTGGCATGTAATACAGCTACTAGCGCAGCGGTACGTGCTCTCCGTGAAATGTATCCAGAGATACCAATCGTAGGAATCGAACCGGCAGTAAAACCTGCTGCAACATTAAAACCAAACGGAAGGGTATTGGTTATGGCCACTCCTATGACGATTCGTGAGGAAAAGTTCCAGAAACTGATGGCACGATACGAAGATATGGCAGAGATTATTCCATTGCCATGCCCAGGTCTTATGGACTTCGTAGAACGAGGCGATTTAACGAGCGAAGACTTCCGTAGATACTTAGAAGAACTCTTATTTGTACACCGTATACATCCAGTAGATTCAGTTGTATTAGGCTGTACCCATTATCCATTTGCGAAAGATATGATATGTGAAATCCTTGGTCCAGATGTAACTGTGTATGATGGCGGTGAAGGAACGGCACGTGAAATGAAACGTCGTCTTACAGAGGCAGATTTGTTGAATCCACGTGAAGAAATTGGAACAGTAGACTTCCAGAACAGTCTGGAAGATGATAATAAAATCAAGTTATGTAAATGGCTTTTAGAAATATAAAAAGTTTATTAAAAATTTTGTGATGTTTTTAGAAATGTTTTCGAAAACAGACATATTTTTGCCACATTTTCTGTATATACTAACTCTTGTAAAGGTCGGAAATGCCTTTACAACATTCCCTTTTTATTATAAACATTTTCATAACTAAACTCCTCGAAAAAAGGACACCTCGACGGTGTCCTTTTTTCTCGTATAGGCAGCTCCTTTTTCTTTTCTATATTTATTTATATATATTTAAATATCTGCTAGGTCTATTATGTGTTTTATTGCTAATAAAGAAAAACTTGAATTTTCTAAGAAATCTCCTTGTCCCTTTTTTGATTTTTTATGTCTTCCCAAGTTTCGAACAATCGAGAAGAATGTGTTCGTGGATTTGACGACATTTTATACGAACTTTTCTTAGTTTCTCTTAGTGGGCATATTTATAAAATGTCATGTGCCAGCGATACTGTTTGAGCGAAGCGAGTTTATCGCGGCACATGTAATATCAACTTTATAAAT
>JAFSDJ010000006.1 GCA_017436305.1 Lachnospiraceae bacterium | reverse complement strand
CTTCTTCTTTAACTTCTATAGCTGCTTCCATTAATGCTCTTGTTTGCATTTTAGCTATTTCTGGATATGTTACTGCTAATCTACATCCTCTATGTCCCATCATTGGGTTAAATTCGTGTAAGTCTGAACATTTTGCTTTTAATTGTTCTACTGTAACACCCATATCGTTAGCTAATGCTATTATATCTTCTTCAGCTGTTGGTAAGAATTCATGTAGTGGTGGATCTAAATAACGAACTGTCATTGGTAATCCTTTTAATTCTTTGTACATAGCTTTGAAGTCACCTTTTTGGAATGGTATTAATTCATTTAAAGCTGCTTCTCTTGCTTCAACTGTTTCTGATAATATCATTTTTCTGATTTTTGGAATTCTTTCTTCATCAAAGAACATATGCTCTGTTCTACAAAGTCCTATTCCTTCTGCTCCTAAAGAAACTGCATTTTTTGTATCTCTTGGGTTATCAGCATTTGTTCTAACTTTTAATGTTCTAAATTCATCTGCCCATCCCATTATTCTTCCGAAGTTTCCACTAACTGAAGCTTCTACTGTTTTTATATCACCTTTGTAGATTTTTCCTGTTGAACCATCTAAAGAAATGTAATCTCCTTCATGGAATGTATATCCACCTAAAGTAAATTCTTTAGCTTCTTCATTCATTTTGATATCTCCACATCCAGATACACAACATGTTCCCATACCACGAGCAACAACTGCAGCATGTGATGTCATACCACCACGAACTGTTAATATACCTTGTGCAGCAACCATACCTTCGATATCTTCTGGTGTTGTTTCAAGACGAACAAGTATTACTCTTTCACCTTTTCCACCTGTTCCTAATTCTTTAGCATCTTCTGCTGTAAATGTTATTTTACCAGCTGCAGCACCTGGAGATGCTGGAAGAGCTTCACCTATAACTTCTCCTGCTTTTAAGCTATCTTTGTCGAATGTAGGGTGTAATAATTGATCTAAAGATTTAGCTTCTATTCTTAGAACTGCTTCTTCTTTAGTAATCATTCCTTCATCAACTAAATCACAAGCGATTTGTATAGCTGCTGGAGCTGTTCTTTTTCCATTTCTTGTTTGTAAGAAATATAATTTTCCTTCTTGGATTGTGAATTCCATATCTTGCATATCTCTATAGTGATTTTCTAGTTTATTAGCTATTTTCATGAATTCTTCATAGCATTCTGGTAAATCTTCAGCAAGTTTTGAAATAGGTTGTGGTGTTCTAACACCTGCAACAACGTCTTCACCTTGTGCATTAATTAAGTATTCACCATAAATTCCTTTTTCACCTGTTGATGGGTTTCTTGTGAATGCAACACCTGTTCCAGATGTTTCTCCCATGTTTCCAAATACCATAGCTTGTACGTTTACAGCTGTTCCCCAGTCACCTGGTATATCATTCATTCTTCTGTAAACTATAGCTCTTGGGTTGTCCCAACTTCTAAATACAGCTTTAACTGCTCCCATTAATTGTTCTGTTGGTTCTTGTGGGAATTCTTCTCCATTCATAGCTTCTTTGTATACAGCTTTAAATCTGTTTACTAATTCTTTTAAATCTTCAACTGTTAATTCTGTATCGAATTTAACACCTTTTTCTTCTTTTAATTCATCAATTATTTTTTCGAAGAAAGATTTTGGAACTTCCATAACAACATCTGAATACATTTGAATAAATCTTCTATATGAATCATATGCAAATCTTGGGTTTCCTGTTTTTGCAGCAAATCCTTCAACTGCTACGTCATTTAAACCTAAGTTTAATATTGTATCCATCATACCAGGCATTGATGCTCTAGCACCACTTCTTACTGATACTAATAATGGATCTGAAGTATCTCCAAATTTTTTACCTTGGATTTCTTCTAATTTTGTTAATGCTTCAAAGATTTGTCCTTGAATATCTTCATTAATTCTTTTACCATCATTGTAATATTCTGTACAAGCTTCTGTTGAAACAGTAAATCCTTGTGGAATTGGTAAACCTAAATTTGTCATTTCTGCTAGGTTAGCACCTTTACCACCTAATAATTCACGCATGTCTGCATTTCCTTCTTTAAAAAGGTATACGTACTTTTTGCTCATAAATTAAAACCTTCTTTCTTTTATATTTTTTCAAAATCCGGTATTATTATATATCAAGCCCATTTAAAATGCAATCGTTTTTTGTAATATTTTTGTAATATTTGATTCCGTAGTAAATTGTTGTTTGTAACGAAGTGTGAAGTGCGAGGTGGGAAGTGTGAAATCAAAGTAAAGCCTACGAAGATTATTCCTAAAAGCACACCTCACACATCCCACATCACACCGCCAAATTACAATTTATTTTAAAAATGTAAAAATAGAGATTAGAAATTCTAATCTCTATTTTTAATTATACTTATTATTGGTTCATTTGTTTTGCAACTTCTTCAGCAAAGTTTTCTTCTCTTTTTTGAAGTCCTTCACCTTTTTCGAATCTTGCAAATCTTGCAACTTCTGCATTGTTGTTATCTAATAATTTTTGTACTTTTATTGATGGATCTTTTACGAAGTCTTGTTCTAATAAACAAATTTCTCCGTAGAATTTTCCTATTCTTCCTAGTACCATTTTTTCTGCTATTTCAGCTGGTTTTCCTTCATTCATAGCTTGAGCTTTTAATATTCCCATTTCATGTTCTACTACATCAGCTGGTACTTCTTCTCTATTTAAGTATTCTGGTCTTGCTGCAGCAATTTGCATACATACGTCTTTTGCTACTGTTTCTTCTCCCTTAGGGAAATCAACTAAAACACCGATTTTTCCATCACCATGAATATAGCTTTCTACTAATCCTGTACTTTCAAATCTTTCAAATCTTCTAACAGACATATTTTCTCCTATTGTAGCTATTTTGTCTGTTAATATATCTTTTACTGTTTTAGAAGAATCTTCTAAAGATGCTTCTTCTAATAAAGCTTCTACACTTGCTGGGTTTGTTGTAGCTATTTGTTTTGCTGTATCTGCAACAAATTTTCTGAATTCATCATTTTTTGCAACGAAGTCAGTTTCTGCATTTACTTCTAATACAACACCAACTTTTTTATCATCTGATACATAGCAATATACTAATCCTTCTGCTGCTATTCTATCTGATTTTTTAGCTGCTTTTGTTATTCCTCTTTCTCTTAATAACTCAGCTGCTTTGTCCATATCTCCATCTGTTTCTGTTAATACTTTTTTGCAGTCCATCATTCCTGCACCTGTTTTTTCTCTTAATTCTTTAACTAGTGATGCTGATATCATAATATTACCTCCCATAAATAATAAATTAAATTTATTTTTAAAGGGCGCAGTTCGGTCATCCTCTCGGGTCTTTCTTACCGACAACGCCCCTACATATCGTTTTTATTTTGTTTTTTAATTATTCAGCTGTTTCTTCTGCTGCTACAACTTCTTCAATACTTGCTCCCTCTTCTGTAGCAACTGCTTCTTCTGCCATTTCAGCTTCTGCTTCTAGGATTTCTCCTTGTCTTCCTTCGATAATAGCATTTGCCATAACATCTGTAATTAATTTTACAGCTCTTATTGCATCATCATTACCTGGAATTGCATAATCTACATCTTCTGGATTACAATTTGTATCAACTAATCCTATAATTGGAATATTTAATTTTCTTGCTTCTAATATAGCAATTCTTTCATTTTTAGGGTCAACAACAAACATTGCTCCTGGCATTCTTGTCATGTTTTTGATTCCACCTAAGTTTTTCTCTAATTTTTCCATT
>JAFSDJ010000054.1 GCA_017436305.1 Lachnospiraceae bacterium | reverse complement strand
GAAAAAGACGATAAATACCTAATGATGCACAGGGTATCCAAAAAAAATGATGTAAGCCACGGAAAATGGATAGGAGTAGGCGGACATTTTAAAGAAGGTGAAAGCCCGGATGAATGTCTTCTTAGAGAAGTAAAAGAGGAAACCGGAGTTACGCTTACTTCCTATAAACTCCGAGGTATTATTACTTTTATTTCAGACCAGTATGGCTGCGAATATATGCATTTATATACAGCAGATGCATTTGAAGGTACATTGGATGAAAAACAAATGGAAACCTGCAATGAAGGTATACTAAAATGGATTTCCAAAGATTGTATTATGGATTTGAATCTTTGGGAAGGAGACCGGATTTTTCTAAGGCTTTTAATGGAAAATGAGAAGATGTTTTCCTTAAAGCTTCAATACGAAGGGGACAGTCTGATAAATACAGAAATGAAAATATATGACTAATGAAATATAAAGAATCAGCCTAAGTCTTATAATTCAGGCTATGAAACAGCCTATGTATGATTAGGTCCATAAATATCACATTTCATATAAGCAATTTGAAATTCCTTCCATTTTCTTCTAGAAATAGGAATTTTTTCACCATTTACAAGAGTGCAAAATTGTTTATCGAACTCTATTACATGGGATAAATTTACCAGATATTTTTTATGGCACCGGAAGAAAATGTTAAAGGGAAGTTTTTCTTCCCAAAAAGCCAAACTCTCATCACCATAGAAAATATTAGAGCTTGTCCACAATTCACTGCCCCCAGATTGGGCAGAAATATAAAAAATATCATGAATAAGAACATCATAAGGAACTCCCCGGCGGACAAATGAAATAGTCTGATTAAGTAACAATTCCTGCCTGCAGGCATATAAGTTATCATATAATTCTTTCTCTTGAATAGGCTTTGTCATAAAGCGAAAGGCTCTTGCCTTATATCCTTCTTTATATCGATTTTCATAAGCAGTTAAAATAATAATAATTGTTTTTGGAAACTGCATTGTAATTCTTTTAGACCATTCAATACCATCCTCTGAAATATTATTAAATTCCAAATCCATAAAGATAACATCAATCTTTTCTGTTTGTAAGAAGGAATAAAGCTTTGAAGGTGTGGTAAAATAAAAAAATTCATCTTCAAGATAGTTTTGTTTGTTGTATTGTTTTACTAATATGTCTAACTCTGTTATTAAATTTTTATGATCATCACAAAAAGCAATACGCATAGTAGCTTGTCTCCTTTTTCATTATAACGGTAAATAAACTTCTGTAATTATTTTATCTTCTGCTAACTGTTGTTCAAATCTTCCATTATACTTGTAAACAACATCCTTTATTTTTCCCAGTCCAAACCCATGATTTCTGTCTTTTTTTACAGAGTGTTTTTCTTTAAAATGTTTTTTTCTGTTTTCATCAATACTGTTAATTACAATAATAGAAAAATAATGCTTTCCGGAATGAAAATTAACAGAAAGCTCTGGTTTTGAGGTAGCAGGGCATTGGTTAACAGAGTTTATAGCATTGGAAAGCAAGTTGGAAAACAAGGTGCATAAATCTATGGAAGAAACTGTGGAAATTTCAGTCAGAGAACCATGTATGGAAATTTCAACAAATTCCTTACAATGGCGGGTTAAGTCATTGTTTAATACGGCATCAATTATATGGTTTCCGGAAAAATAAATAGTTTCATTTCCCGTAAATGATGTTTCTAAATCCTGAAAATAGGTATTTAATTCCTCTATATTATTATTGTTAAGAAGAAATTTCATGCAGGCAAAATGGTTGATAATATCATGGCGGAATTTTCTAAGCTCCATGTCCATAAGCTCTGTATTTTTGTAATAATCTACTTGTTTTTCCAGCAAAATCAGATTTTCTTCTTCCTTTTCCTGTGACTGTATAAGGAATCGTTCCGCAAGATATACAACCAGCAAACTTAAAAACAAAGTTAAAAAATATGAAGTTAAACGAAAAGCAATCCTTTCTTTATAGTTAGGTTCGTCTAACGGAAAAAAAACTTCCGGTTTTAAAAGGCTGGCTATAAAAAGAAAAACTGTATAATAGCCCCCGTGAATACACATTAATTTAAAATCAAAAAATATTATGGAAGCGGCCATAAAAATAAAAGTACATTCCCATAAATAATCAGAAGGGAAAAAAGCCAGAATAAAAAAATACTGTATAATCATGACAGAGCTCATAAAACCTTTGAAATGTATCATATGGCTAAAGATGTAAAAAGAATCTTTTCGTGCATGGATAATGTAATAGATAGAAATTCCCAGGTAAATAAGCTGAGTAATATCAAATAAAATTAGATATGTCCAGGACAAATCAGAGTAGTATCCTAACAATCTACAAGTAGTAAAATAAATACCTGCACATATACAACATAATGGTACTACAAGTAATATGTAAGCATATACGGAATCCCAATATTTCTTTACAATAGTCATTCTGAACCTCCTCATACCTGTTTTATATTACATTTAAATATCTTTTCATAGAAACCTTTAAAATGCAATAACCGTTTGATGGGTAAAAAGTACCGTTCGATAGGTTTTCACTATGTTTCAAAATTGGTTATTGGTACAATAATAACACAAAAGTAAAAAAAATCTCAAGAACTTAGTTAGAAGTGATAAATGTAGGAGGTATTCGTATGGATGAAAGAGAGATAAAATATAAATCAGCATTAGATGAGTATATAAATAAGGTTTATATACTTATATTACTATTAGTTCCGGGCGCATGTCAGTGTGCGGGGCTTCTTTATACAACAGAGAAGCTTCTTGGATTGTTTCCAACGGTTAGCTGGCTTGCATTGATAGTTTTTGATATTACCTGTTTACTATATTTGGCAATAGGTATTTATTTTGTACGAACAGGGTTTGTAGATGGGTTTGTTTCTTCCGCTAAGTTAAAGGCAGCAAAAATATTTCTTGTAGTGATAATGTTTACACAGTATAATTTTATTCTTTATATGATTCCATCAACAGAATTCTGGGGCTATGCTCTTTTATTTGTAATAGCAGTAGCTTTTTTTTTAGATGTAAAAATCGTGTTAATAACAGCATTGGAAATTTCGGCCTCTTTAGTAGTGTCATGGTTTATAAGTGGCGATACGCTTCTTCCGGTAAAAGATGCGCTATTTATACCTAATATAATTGGAAGAATTGTATGTCTTGTTTTAACCTTAGTATTTATTGTAGTCTTAACCTATTTAGTAAGCCATTTTCTGGTGAATGCAAAAAAAGATGAAATGGAACGTAACAATGAAAAGGTTATGAGTGTTTTGAATTCACTGCAGATATTGTCAGAAAGATTGCATTCCGCAGGAGTTACATTGTCTTCCGTTTCTGAAAATGAAAGTGCTTCTGCTGAGGAATTGGCAGCTACCAGCGAACAGTTACTTGAAAGTAGCAACCTGCTTAGTTCAAAAACAGATGAAAGTATGGCAAATCTTAGTGAATTAAGTCATTGGGAAAGTATTCTTGCAGATAATGTGGAAAAAGTAGAAATGGCTTCTAAAGATTTGCTTGATAAGTCAAAAGAAAACGGAAAACTTTTAAATGATTTACATATAATCAATGGCCAAGTATCAGAATCTATGAATATCACAACAGACATAACACAAAAACTGTCAGAAGCAGTACAGGAAATTGGAGTTACTCTTAGCCTTATAAGTGATATTTCTTCATCTACTAATTTGTTGGCATTAAATGCTTCTATTGAAGCAGCAAGGGCAGGAGAAGCAGGTAGAGGGTTTGCAGTTGTTGCAGCTGAAGTAGGAAATCTTGCTAATAATACACAAGAATCATTAAAGATTGTTCAGTCGGTTATTGAAAGGGTACAACAGAATGTTAAAGAGATTAGCACACAGGTAGAAGAAAACTCTATGAAAATGGTTACCCAGAATGAATATTTTGAAAATGTATTCAAATGTATGCAGGATATGACAGAGCTTCTTAATATTTCTGTTAGTGCAATCGGTACAATGGGAGATGCTCATAGCAAGCAATCTGAAGTTATTAAAAATACTGTATCTATTAATCAGGATATTGTGGAAAGTATTAAAAATGAAAATGAGCAATTCAATTCTATTAATAATATGGCAGAGAGTAATGCAAATGATACAGCAGAGGTTGCCACACAGGCAAGTGCAATTAATGATATGGTTGATCAAATGAGCAAGTTGCTATCACAAGACGAATAAAAGCATTGAGAATATATTGCGGAATGCCTTAAAGTTCAGTATATTAAAAATAGATTTCTTTATTTATATAATATACAAAACAGGAGGCATAACCATGAAAATTGTAGTATTAGAAAGAAACAGCGTAGGAACAGATATCGACGTAAGTTGTTATGAAGATTTAGGAGAAGTAACTTACTTTGCAAACACTGTAGAAGAAAACACAACAGAACATATAAAGGATGCTGACATTGTAATAGCCAATAAAGCTCCAATGAAGGAGTCTACCTTAAAGGACTGCCCAAACGTAAAGCTTATTTGCGAATTTGCCACAGGCTACGACAACGTAGATTTGGAATATTGCCGGAGTAGAAATATAAAAGTGGCTAATGTAGTGGATTATTCCACTGCTGCAGTAGCGCAGCATACATTTGCCCTGACTCTTTATGTGCTGGAAAAGCTCAGCTACTATGACAATTATGTAAAATCCGGTACATATGAAAACCAGGACAGATTTTCCAATTTTGATGAAGCATACAGAGAGTTAGAAGGAAAAACCTGGGGTATTATCGGTATGGGAAATATTGGACGGAAAGTGGCAAAAATTGCCGAGGCTTTTGGCTGTAAAGTCATTTTTTACTCTGCTTCCGGCAATAGCACCTGCAAAGATTACGAAAGAGTGGATTTTGATACATTATGTAAGGAAAGCGATATCCTTTCCATTCACTGCCCGCTTTCTGATAAAACAAGAAACCTTATGAATCTGGATGCGTTTAAAAAAATGAAGCAGACAGCTATTTTAATTAACGTAGCAAGAGGACCGGTTGTAAATGATGAAGATTTGTATGTGGCATTAACAGAAAATCTCATTGCGGCAGCAGGACTGGATGTTCTTGGAAAAGAACCGTTAGCAAAGGATAACCCACTTGGAAAAATTAAAGACAGTAAAAAGCTTATAATCACACCACACATGGCATGGGCAAGCACCGAAGCAAGAGAGAGGGTAGTCAGTGAAGTATACAAAAATATCCAGGCATTTTTAAAGGGAGAAGATAGAAATATAGTTAGTTAGAACACATTTATAGCGTAAATGCAATATTAAATGAATACAGCAGGAATCAGCCCCAGCTTTACTTAGGCTTTTTTTCAAAATCTTTACAACGGATGTTGTAGATTGTGAAGAAATTGTCTAAGCATGGCTGGGGCGATTTTGTTCTGACCGAACAGTAACGTTTGTTTTTACACCAGTAAAACAACTGTCTTGTCAGCTTAAAAAAACTGTGCTATAATTTACAAAATTTTACATACCTGTGACATTACTTGAATAAATTGGTGTGTTATCACATCCTAATCTGAAAAAGTAAAGTCAGGGAAAGGAGAACTTATGACTATAAGCGAAAAAATAAACAGCTTAAAACAGGAGAAAGACGTAGTCATTCTTGCCCACTATTATGTAGATGGAGAAGTACAGGAAATTGCAGATTATGTTGGTGATTCCTATGCTTTAGCCAAAAAAGCCGCACTAGTAGATAAACAGAATATTTTATTTGCAGGAGTATCTTTCATGGGAGAAAGCGCCAAGCTTTTAAACCCATCCAAGCATGTTTATATGGTAGATGATACGGCAGGCTGTGGCATGGCAGACATGATAAATGCAGAGCAGGTAAAAGCGGTAAGAAAGCAGTACCCGGATGCAGCAGTTGTATGCTATGTAAATTCCAGTGCAGAGGTAAAGGCTGAATCTGACGTTTGTGTTACATCCTCAAATGCAGTAAAGGTAGTAAGTGGAATGGAGCAAAAACAGATATATTTTATTCCGGACAGTCACTTAGCTCATTTTGTGGCAGAGTCATTACCGGAAAAAGAGTTTATTTATCATGACGGCTACTGCCCAATTCATCAGATGATTGATAATGAATCTCTCGTAAGAGCAAAAGAAAAGTATCCAAATGCATTAGTACTTTCCCACCCGGAATGTGCAGAGGATATATTAAAGCTGTCGGATTTTGTTGGAAGTACAGCAGATATTATTAAATTTGCCAGAGAAGATATGGCACAAGAATACATAATTGCCACAGAAACAGGTGTATTTCACCAGTTAAAGAAAGAAAATCCAAACAAACAATTTTATCCCGTTAATGACTGCCAGATTTGCATGGACATGAAAAAAGTTACTATGGAAAAAATTGAATCAATTTTGGAAAATTTAGAAGCCCAAAAAGAAATTATCTTAGACGAAAACATTATGGAACAGGCGAAAAAACCTTTAGAACAAATGCTTGTTTTGGCAAAATAGAAAACGAGGCATAAAAAACAATGGAAACAGATATTTTGATAGTAGGCAGCGGTTGTGCCGGTTTATACTGCGCTTTGCAGCTTCCTGCAGATAAAAAGATAGTAATCATAACAAAAGATATCGTGGAGCATAGTGATTCCTTTTTAGCACAGGGCGGAATGTGTATGTTAAAGGATGAGGAAGATTTTGAAAGTTATTTTGAAGATACAATGCGGGCCGGACATTCTGAAAATAACCCGGAAGCAGTAGAAATCATGATTCGCTCTTCAAAAGATACCGTGGAAGACCTTTTAAGTTACGGAGTGGATTTCCAAAGAGAAGAAGACGGCAGCTTAAGCTTTACAAGAGAAGGGGGCCATTCTGACAAAAGAATTCTTTTCCACAAGGACATTACAGGAAAAGAGATTACGGGCAAGCTCCTTTCACAGGTTCAAAAACGCTCAAACATCCGGATTATAGAACATTGTGCTATGGTGGATATTATTACTGAGGAAAATACCTGCTACGGTGTGGTAGTAAGAGATAAAAACGGAGAAATTTCTACCATAAGCGCCAATTACACAGTATTTGCCTGTGGTGGAATTGGCGGACTTTACAAATACTCCACCAATTACAAGCATTTAACAGCAGATGCTATTGCCATTGCATTAAATCACGGAATAGAATTAGAAAACATTAACTATGTGCAGATTCATCCTACTACTCTTTACTGCGAAAATCCTCAGGAGAGAAGCTTTTTAATTTCCGAATCAGTAAGAGGAGAGGGAGCAGTATTATACAATGCAAATAAGGAACGTTTCGTAAACGAATTACTTCCAAGAGATATGCTTACCGCCAAAATCAGAGAGCAGATGAAAAAGGATGACAAACCCTATGTATGGCTTTCAATGGAAAATATTCCGGAGGAAGAAATAAAGCAGCATTTTCCTAATATTATGGAACACTGCCAGAAAATGGGATATGATGTTTTAAGGGAATGTATTCCGGTAGTACCGGCCCAGCATTATTTTATGGGCGGAATTAAAGTAAATATGTCCAGTCATACTTCCATGAAGCAACTATATGCTATTGGAGAGACAGCCTGCAATGGAGTACATGGAAGAAACCGACTTGCCAGCAACTCCTTACTGGAAAGTTTAGTTTTTGCAAAAAGAGCGGCAAAGGAAATGACGAAAAATTTCCAAGGGACAAGTAAAGAAAAACAGTTAGCCGCTGCTAACGACCTGGCAAAATATCAGGATAAAGAAGTAATAGAAAAGCAATATAAAGAAATAGTATTAAAAGAGATTGAGAGGTTAGACAAAGAATTATGTACGATCCAATAACAATGAAATTAAACGTAGACCCATATATTTTAAACGCATTAAAAGAAGATATTACAAGTGAAGATGTTACAACAAATTCCGTAATGCCAACAGCATGCCCCGGAGAAGTAGATTTAATTTGCAAAGAAAATGGTATTATTTGTGGATTACAGGTATTTGCCAGAGTATTTGAGCTGTTAGACGACAAAACAGAAATCGAATTTTTTGTGAAAGACGGTGACGAGGTAACTACAGGCCAGCTTATGGCAAAAGTAAAAGGAGATATTCGTGTGCTTCTTTCCGGTGAGCGTACAGCATTAAATTATCTTCAGAGAATGAGCGGTATTGCAACCTATACAAATTCCATTGCAAAACTGTTAGAAGGAACCGGAATACAGCTTTTAGACACAAGAAAAACAAGCCCGAACAACCGTATTTTTGAAAAATATTCTGTTCGTGTAGGCGGTGGACACAATCATAGATACAACCTGACAGATGGTGTACTTTTAAAGGACAACCATATTGGTGCTGCCGGCGGTGTAAAAGAGGCAATTAAAATGGCAAAGGAATATGCGCCGTTTGTTCGTAAAATTGAAGTAGAGGTAGAGGACCTTGAAATGGTAAAAGAGGCAGTAGATGCGGGCGCAGATATTATTATGCTTGATAATATGTCTCCGGAAGTAATGAAAGAGGCAATCGCAATTATTGATCACAAAGCAGAAATTGAAATTTCAGGCAATGTAACAAGAGAAAATATTGAGCGTATCAAAGGACTTGGTGTGGACTATGTTTCCAGTGGCGCATTGACCCATTCTGCACCAATTATGGACATTTCTCTAAAAAATCTTCACCCGGTTCACTAGAGAGGATGGTTTATGAATAGAGAAGATCAGAGAACATCTATGAGCAAGGAAGAATGTAAAATTTCTATGAGCGGCCAAGAGCGGAGAGAAAAAATGGTTTCTATGCTGCAAAATACAAATGAACCTGTATCCGGAACTACTCTGGCAAAACTGCTTGATGTAAGCCGTCAGGTAGTAGTTCAGGATATCGCTTTATTGCGCGCCCAAAAACAGGATATTATAAGTACCTGCCGGGGCTATATTATGCAGAAACAGGATTTTTGTCAACGTATTTTTAAAGTGAAACATACAGACCAGCAGATGGAAGAAGAATTAAATCTTTTTGTGGATTTTGGCGGTATTGTAGAGGATGAGTTTGTTTACCACAAGGTATATAATGTGCTTCGTGCAGAAATTAGTTTAAAATCCAGAAGGGACGTTTCAGAATATTTGGAAAAGCTTAATAGTGGTACTTCCAAGCCTTTAAAGGATGTAACAAGCGGTTACCATTATCACACCATAACCGCAGAAAACGAACAGGTTCTTGATCAGATTCAGGAGGAGCTAAGTAAAAGGGGATTTTTGGCACAGCTTCGGGATTATGAACCTATTGAATT
>JAFSDJ010000053.1 GCA_017436305.1 Lachnospiraceae bacterium | reverse complement strand
GACTATTCTAACAGATAAGCAAGCCGATTGCAAGCATAAATTTGCCAATCTTGTAAAAAAATATATCTTTTTCCGGTTTCTTTTGAAAGTTTGTTCCATTTTTTTATGAAATAGGTTATAATAACTGGTAATTATGAAGTTAAGGGAGGTCAGATCTATGAAAAGTATGATGAATACACATCTTGGTAATATTGTAATAGATAGTGATGTAATTGCAAACTATGCAGGCAGTGTGGCTGTAGAGTGCTTTGGAATCGTTGGTATGGCAAGCGTAAACGTAAAGGACGGCCTGGTAAAGCTTTTAAAAATGGATAGTCTTGCAACAGGTATTTCTGTTAAAGCAGATAATGCCAAGCTTACAATTGATTTTCATCTGATTGTTGCCTATGGAGTGAATATTTTAACTGTTTCAGACAATCTGATAAGTAATGTAAAATATAAAGTAGAAGACTTAACAGGTCTTCAGGTAGAAAAAGTAAACATCTTTGTGGAAGGTGTTCGTGTAATCGATTAAGGAGGATAGTGTAGTGGCAGTTAATACAATCGATGCTAAGATGTTATCTAAGATGTTCTTAGCCGGTGCAAAAAATCTTGAGGTAAAAAAAGAGTATATTAATGAGTTAAATGTATTTCCGGTTCCCGATGGTGATACAGGAACGAATATGACACTAACTATTATGTCTGCTGCCAGAGAAGTAGCTGCATTAGGTGATGAGCCTGAATTAATGCAGTTAGCAAAAGCTATATCTTCCGGTTCCCTTCGTGGGGCAAGAGGTAACTCCGGTGTTATTTTATCCCAATTATTCAGGGGATTCTGTAAAGTAATCGGAGAGCAGCAGGAAATTAGTGTTAAAATCCTTTCCAAAGCGGTGGAAAAAGCAGTGGAAAGTGCTTATAAGGCAGTTATGAAGCCAAAGGAAGGTACTATTTTAACAGTAGCAAAAGGAATTTCTGTAAAAGCGGCAGAGCTTTCTAATACTGAGGATATGGACTACTTCTTAGAAACAGTTATTACTTATGGCGAAGAAGTACTGGCAAAAACTCCGGAGATGCTCCCTGTTTTAAAACAGGCCGGTGTAGTAGATTCCGGCGGACAGGGCTTAATCGAAGTATTAAAAGGTGCCCTTATGGCCTTTAGAGGCCAGGAAATTGATTTATCCTTTGTGGCAGAATCAACCGGAAAGCCTGTTGTGGCAGACAGTCAGGCAGTTGATACGGCAGATATTAAGTATGGCTACTGTACAGAATTTATTATTATGCTGTCAAAGACCTTTAATATAAAGCATGAAATGGATTTTAAAGCATTTTTAGAGTCAATCGGTGATTCAATTGTAGTAGTAGCAGATGATGATATTGTAAAGGTTCACGTGCATACAAATGACCCGGGTCTGGCAATTCAGAGGGCATTAAAATATGGTGCACTTTCTAATATGAAAATTGACAATATGCGTCTTGAGCATCAGGAAAAGCTTTTTAAAGAAGCAGAGAAAAAGGAAAATACAATAGAAGAAACAGCAACGCAAAAAGATGTGGGATTTATTTCCGTATCCATTGGTGAAGGTTTAAATGAAATTTTAACTGACCTTGGTGTAGACGTGATTATTGAAGGCGGCCAGACCATGAACCCAAGTACAGAGGATATTTTAAGTGCTATTGAAAAAGTAAATGCAAAAACTGTTTTCATTTTCCCAAATAACAAAAATATCATTCTGGCAGCAAATCAGGCACAGACTTTAGTAGATAATAAGAAGATTATTGTTATTCCTACTAAAAATATTCCACAGGGCATTACAGCTATTATTAATTACATGCCGGATTTGTCAGATGAAGAAAATGAGCAGACTATGCTTTCTGAAATAAGCAACGTAAAAACAGGTCAGGTAACTTATGCAGTAAGGGACACTGTCATTGATGAAAAGACAATCCATGAAAATGACATAATGGGTATTGGCGACCATGGTATTTTAGCAGTTGGAAAAGAAATTGCGGAAACAACCATCGAAATGGTAGAAGAAATGATTGGTGATGATGAGGTAGAGCTTATCAGCATCTACTACGGACAGGATGTAAAAGAAGAAGATGCAAAAGCACTTAGTGCCCAAATCGGAAAGCTTTATTCAGAATGTGACGTAGAGCTTCAGTTTGGTGGACAGCCGATTTACTATTATGTAATTAGTGCAGAATAAAATAGAATTATGAAATTTTCCAGTAAGATTACAGAGCTGAAGGGCATTGGTGAAAAAAATGCCCTTCTTTTTGAGAAATTAAACATTGAAACCTTAGGGGATCTGGTACATCATTTTCCGAGAGATTTTGAAACCTTTCAGGATACGTTAAAGGTGTGTGAACTTCCAAACAGTGGTAAAGCCGCATTTATAGGAAAAGTTATAAAGGAACCAACCGTACTTTATAAAAACGGAAAATCTATTTTGTGGTTTATGGCAGGGGACGAAACAGGAAGTGTACGGGTTACTTACTTTAACATGCCATATTTGAAAAAAACGTTAAAAACCGGCATGGAATATGTATTTTTCGGCAATATTCACCAAAAAGGCTCCATGCTTGTAATGGAACAGCCTAAAATGTTAAAACCGGAAGAATATGGGCTTCTTTTAAACAGCCTGCAGCCTGTTTATGCCAAAACAAAAGGGCTTTCCAATGATGCTTTAAAAAAATATATTAAGAAGGCATTAGACGCCTTGGAAGAGTTCCCGGAGTATCTGCCAAAAGATATTCTGAATAAATACAAGTTTTCTTCCTATTTAGATACGTTATCGGCCATTCACAATCCCACTAATAAAGATGAAATGGTAGAAGCGAGAAAAAGACTGGCATATGAAGAATTTTTCTTTTTTATTTTATCTATTAAATTTTTAAAGGAAGATTTGCAAATAACGGAAAATTCTCACAAAATGATGAAAACAGCTTATGCTGAAACACTTATTGAGGCACTTCCATACAGGCTTACAGACTCCCAGCTTAGGGCATGGCAGGAAATAGAAGATGATTTGTGTAGTGGCAAAACCTTAAACCGTCTGTTGCAGGGGGATGTAGGCTCCGGAAAGACGATTATTGCTGTTTTAAGTCTTTTATTATGTGTTTCCAATGGTTATCAGGGAGCGCTTATGGCACCTACTGAGGTGTTAGCTATGCAGCATTACGAGACGATTACAGAATTAATCTCAGACTATGAACTGCCGTTTAAACCTATTTTATTGGTTGGTTCTCTTACTACCAAAGGAAAACGGCAGGCAAAGGAGCTTATTAAAAATGGAGAGTACAATATTGTAATTGGTACTCATGCTTTATTAGAGGAGAATGTGGAGTTTCAAAATCTGGCACTGGTAGTTACAGATGAACAGCACAGATTTGGCGTAGCTCAACGGGAGACTTTGACAAAAAAAGGTGGAGATGTTCATACACTTGTTATGTCAGCAACTCCGATTCCCCGTTCTTTAGCCATTATTCTTTATGGAGAACTGGCAGTTTCCACTATACCTGAATTACCAAAAGGAAGACTTCCAATTAAAAACTGTGTAGTAAATACCGCTTTTCGAAAAAAAGCTTATGATTTTATTGAAAAACAGGTTAAAGAAGGCAGACAAGCTTATGTAATCTGTCCTATGGTTGAAAGCGGTGTTATGGATGAATTGGAAAATGTTGTAGATTATGCTGGTAAGTTAAGGGAAGTGCTAAATCCCTCTATCCAAATTGGATACCTTCATGGTAAAATGACTCCGGCAAAGAAAAATCAGATTATGGAGGAGTTTGCTAAAGGTAACCTGCAAGTATTAGTTTCTACCACAGTAATTGAAGTAGGGATTAATGTACCAAATGCCACCGTTATGATGGTGGAAAATGCAGACCGGTTTGGACTTGCTACCCTTCACCAGCTAAGAGGCCGGGTAGGAAGAGGAAAATATCAGTCCTATTGTATTTTTATAGATACGAAAGAAAATGCTCGTTCCAAAGAACGACTTGAAATACTAAATCATTCCAATGATGGCTTTTATATTGCAAACGAGGACTTGAAATTAAGAGGACCGGGAGACTTACTTGGCATTTTACAAAGTGGTTCCTTTTCTTTTAAAATTGCAGATATTTACACGGATTCCAAGATGCTAACCAGTGCGTCAGAGGATGTGGACAGACTGCTAAATGAAGACCGGACTCTCCAAAGTGAAAAATATGTGCTTTTAAAAAATCGTCTGATGATGCAGATGGATAGGGAACATGGAAAAACCATATAAGAGAAATATTAATTGTGTTATAACAGGGAGGAAATCATGAGCAAAATAGCAATTATGACCGACAGTAACAGCGGCATTACACAAAAACAGGCAGAAGAGATGGGAATATCTGTTCTTCCAATGCCTTTTATGATTGATGGGCAGACATATTTAGAAGGGGTTTCCCTTACTCATGAAGAGTTTTATGAAAAATTAGAAGCTGGAGCTGATATTTCTACTTCCCAGCCTTCGCCTGAGTCTGTGATGGACATGTGGAGAAAGCTCTTAAAGGACCATGACGAGGTCGTTCATATTCCTATGTCCAGTGGTTTAAGTGGTTCCTGTCAGACTGCCATAATGCTTTCAAATGAAGAAGAATTTGAAGGAAAAGTACACGTAGTAAACAATCAGAGAATTTCAGTTACACAAAGACAATCTGTGTTGGATGCCATAAGACTTTCAGAAGAAGGAAAGACAGCTGACGAGATCAAAGAAATATTGGAAGAAGATAAATTGAATTCCAGTATTTATATTATGTTAGATACACTGTACTATTTGAAAAAGGGTGGAAGAATTACCCCGGCAGCTGCTGCCCTTGGAACTTTATTAAAATTAAAACCGGTTTTACAGATTCAAGGTGAGAAATTAGATGCGTTTGCAAAGGCACGTACGAAAAATCAGGGAAAATCCATTATGCTCACCGCTATGGAAAACGATATTAAAAATCGTTTTGGTGGATTAAGTGAAGATGATGAGGAATTAGATGTCCACTTGCAAATGGCTTATACAAAAGATTTAGAAGCTGCAAATGCTTTTAAGGAAGAAGTAGCTGCAAAATTCCCAGGTAACGAAATTTGCATGGATCCACTATCTCTAAGTGTTGCCTGCCATATCGGACCGGGCGCACTAGCTGTTGCAGTAACAAAGAAGTTAAAATAGTTTTTATATAAAAGGGTACAGTATATTGGGTGATAATTACAAAATCCCCTATATACTGTATCTTTTTGTTTGATTTTTGAAAGGTTTGTGCTATAATACAATCTGTGTACTTATGGACAAATTTACATAAACTAATTAATTAGAAATAGAAATATAGAAATTTAGAAAAAGGATTTTTAGAAGGGAAAGAGATAAGTTATGGCAGCAAAAAATACATATGATGCCTCCAGCATTACTGTGTTAGAAGGACTTGAAGCTGTTCGGAAAAGACCGGGTATGTATATTGGAAGTGTTTCCACAAAAGGCTTAAATCATTTAATTTATGAAATCGTAGATAACTCGGTTGACGAACATTTAGCCGGGTTTTGTTCGCATATTTATGTAACATTGGAAAAAGACGGTTCCGCTACCATATCCGATAATGGACGTGGTATTCCGGTAGAAATGCATGAAAAAGGCATGAGCGCAGAACGTCTTGTATTTACCACATTACATGCAGGTGGTAAATTTGATGATTCTGCATATAAAACAAGCGGTGGTCTTCACGGTGTAGGTTCTTCTGTTGTAAATGCTCTTTCCACCCATCTGACTGTAAGAGTCAAAAAAGGCGGTTTTATCTATGAAGATAAATATGAGCGGGGTGTACCTGTAATTGAACTGGAAAATGGGCTCTTACCGGTTGTTGGCAAAACAAAACAAACCGGTACCGAAATTAACTTTCTGCCGGACGATACCATATTTGATCGTACAAGATTTAAAGGCTCAGAAGTAAAAAGTCGTCTTCATGAGACTGCTTATTTAAATCCAGAGCTTACTATAGAGTTTGAAGACAGACGGGATGAAGAGATTGAACATATTACATTCCACGAACCGGAGGGAATTGTAGGTTTCATTAAAGATATGAACAAATCAAAGGAAGCCATTCATGATGTGATTTATTTCTCTGGTGAAAGTGAAGGAGTTTCTGTAGAAGTAGCGTTCCAGTATGTAAATGAATTTCATGAGAATGTACTGGGATTTTGTAATAATATTTACAATGCAGAAGGCGGTACTCATTTAACCGGTTTTAAAACCATGTTTACTACTGTCATTAATAACTATGCGAGACAGTTAAATATATTAAAAGAAAAAGATGCCAACTTTACCGGTGCAGATGTACGTAACGGCATGACTGCGGTTGTTTCAATTAAACACCCGGATCCCCGATTTGAAGGTCAGACAAAGACAAAATTAGACAATCAGGATGCGGCAAAAGTTGTTAGTAAAGTAACCGGCGATGAAATTGTGCATTTCTTTGACAGAAATTTAGAAGCCTTAAAAAATATTATCGGTTGTGCGGAAAAAGCTGCAAAGATCCGTAAAACAGAAGAAAAGGCAAAGACCAATCTTTTAACAAAACAGAAGTTTTCCTTTGATTCCAATGGAAAACTGGCAAACTGTGAGTCAAAAGATCCTTCTAAATGTGAAATTTTTATTGTAGAGGGTGATTCTGCGGGAGGTAGTGCAAAAACAGCCAGAAATCGTGCTTATCAGGCGATTTTACCAATCCGCGGTAAGATTTTAAATGTAGAAAAAGCAAGCATTGATAAAGTATTAGCCAATGCGGAAATTAAGACCATGATAAATGCCTTTGGATGTGGTTTTTCAGAGGGATACGGCAATGACTTTGATATTACGAAACTTCGCTATAATAAGATTATTATTATGGCCGATGCGGACGTGGATGGTGCCCATATTTCCACACTGCTTTTAACATTATTTTATCGTTTTATGCCGGAGCTGATTATGGAGGGACATGTTTATATTGCTATGCCACCTCTTTATAAGGCAATGCCAAGCAAAGGCAAGGAAGAATATTTATATGATGATAAGGCTTTAGAAAAATACAGAAAAACTCACAAAGGCCCCTTTACCTTACAAAGATACAAAGGTCTTGGTGAAATGGATGCAGACCAGCTTTGGGAGACAACCTTAAATCCTGAAACAAGAATTTTAAAACAGGTAGAAATTGAAGACAGCCGTCTTGCTTCCCAGACTACAGAAATGCTTATGGGTACTGATGTACCACCGAGAAAAGCATTTATTTACGAACGTGCCAATGAGGCAATTTTAGATGTATAGGAGGACTTCATTTATGGATGAACAGATTATAAAAACAGAATATTCTGAAGTGATGGAAAAATCCTATATTGATTATGCCATGAGTGTTATTATTGCAAGAGCACTTCCGGATGTAAGGGATGGTTTAAAACCGGTTCAGCGAAGAACTCTTTACGATATGCACGAGCTTGGCATTAAATGGGATAAGCCGTACCGAAAAAGTGCCCGTATTGTAGGTGATACAATGGGTAAATATCATCCTCATGGTGACAGCTCCATTTATGAAGCTTTAGTTGTTATGACTCAGGACTTTAAAAAAGGTCTGCCTTTAGTAGACGGTCATGGTAACTTTGGCTCCATTGAAGGTGATGGTGCAGCAGCAATGCGTTATACAGAAGCAAGGCTTCAGAAAATTACCCAGGAAGCATTTTTGGCAGATTTAGATAAAGATGTTGTAGATTTTATTCCTAACTTTGATGAAACAGAAAAGGAACCAAGTGTGTTACCTGTTAAGATTCCAAACCTTTTAGTAAATGGCGCGGAAGGTATTGCTGTAGGTATGGCAACAAGTATACCACCTCATAATTTGGCAGAAGTCATTGATGCCACAAAGGCATATATGAAAAATCCTGATATTACCACAAGAGAGCTTATGCGTTACATGAAAGGACCGGATTTTCCAACCGGAGGTATTGTTTGCAATCAGGACGAATTGCTCAAAATATATGAAACAGGAACCGGAAAAATCAAGCTTCGGGGTAAAGTTGAGATTGAAAAAGGAAAAGCCGGAAAAACTAATCTTATTATTTCTGAAATTCCATATACTATGATTGGTGCCAACATCGGCAAGTTTTTAAGTGATGTGGCAGCCCTTTCAGAAAGTAAAAAGACAAATGATATTGTGGATATTTCCAATCAATCCTCTAAAGAGGGCATCCGCTTTGTAATAGAGCTTAAAAAAGATGCAGATGTGGAAAATTTCACAAATATGCTTTACAAAAAGACCCGTTTAGAGGATACTTTTGGTGTAAATATGTTAGCAGTTGCTAACGGAAGACCGGAAACTATGGGACTTAAGGAAGTGATTCGCCATAGTGTAGACTTCCAGTTTGAAGTAGCCTCCAGAAAGTACAAAACTTTACTGGAAAAAGAATTGGAAAAAAAGGAAGTACAGGAAGGTCTTATTAAGGCCTGCAACGTAATTGACTTAATTATTGAGATTTTAAGAGGCTCTAAAGATCGTTCCATGGCAAAAGCCTGTTTGACAGAAGGAAAAACAGACGGTATTCACTTTAAATCCAAAGAATCTAAGGTTATGGCAGCCCAGCTTATGTTTTCAGAACGTCAGGCAAATGCTATATTAGAAATGCGCTTGTATAAATTGATTGGCCTTGAAATCGAAGCTCTTATGAAGGAGCATGAAGAAACTATGGCTAACATCTACCGTTATGAGGATATTTTGGAACGCCACGATTCCATGGCACAGGTTATTATGAATGAATTAGATGCCATTAAAAAGGAATTTGGTAAAAAGAGAAAAACCTCTATTGAAAATGCAAAAGAAGCCGTTTATGAAGAAAAGAAAATTGAGGAAATGGAAGTTTATTTCCTTATGGATCGTTTTGGTTATGCAAAAACCATCGATGCTCCTACCTATGAAAGGAATAAAGAGGCGGTCCATGCAGAAAATAAATATGTATTTTCATGTAAAAACACAGGACGTATTTGCATTTTTACCAATTTAGGACAACTGCATACCTTTAAAGTTGCCGACCTTCCATTTGGAAAATTTAGAGATAAGGGCGTTCCCATTGATAATGTAAGTAATTTCAGCTCTGCAAAAGAAGAACTGATACAAATTACAAGCCAGTCTGATTTGAATTTATACAGAGTGGTATTCGCTACAAAGCAGTCAATGCTTAAAGTAGTAGACGGTGGTGAATTTGATGTGGCAAAACGTACCGTTGCTGCTACAAAGCTTTCTGAGGATGACCAGGTAGTCAGTGTGGAAATATTAAAAGAACAGCGTAATATTGTACTTCAGACCAAAGAGGGATATTTCTTACGATTCCCACTGGAGGAAATTCCGGGGAAGAAAAAGGGTGCCGTTGGTGTACGCGGTATGAAGCTTACAAAGGATGATTATGTGGAGGCTGTTTATTTTACACAGAATGCAGTGGAAAAGATCGTTACTTATAAAGAGAAAGAAATCGAATTAAACAAATTAAAGCTCGGAAAGAGAGACACAAAAGGTGTAAAAGTCCGGGTATAAAGAGGTGTATCATGAGAGTTATTGCAGGATCAGCCAGAAGTTTAAGATTAGAAACTCCGGAAGGAATGGACACAAGACCAACTACGGACCGGATTAAGGAAACCTTATTTAATATGATTCAGTTTGAATTGCCGGACTGTCGTTTTTTAGACATATTCAGCGGAAGCGGCGGCATTGGAATTGAGGCTTTAAGCAGAGGGGCAAAAGAGGCAGTTTTCATTGAAAATAATAAAAATGCTCTTGCCTGTATTGAAAAAAATCTGACTCATACAAAATTTGCAGAAAAATCCAAAGTGATGAAGCAGGATGCCTTTGTGGCATTGCAGTCTTTGGAGGTGGCAAAAAATAAGGAGCCTTTTGATGTGGTTTTTATGGATCCCCCTTATAATATGGAGTTAGAACGTAAAGTATTAGAATATTTTACGGTTTCTTCGCTAGTTACAGAGGACACTCTAATTATTTTTGAAGCAGCATTAGACACCGATATTTCCTATTTGGATGAATTAGGGTATGACCTTAAAAAGCAAAAAATATATAAAACAAATCAGCATATTTTTGTAAAAAGGAGCAAAAGATGAAAAGAGCAGTTTATCCCGGAAGTTTCGATCCGGTAACGTTTGGACATTTAGATGTGATAAAGCGGGCTTCTGAAATGTTTGACCAACTGACAGTCAGTGTTTTGGATAATGTAAATAAAAGTGCATTGTTTTCTGTTGAAGAACGTGTTAATATATTGAAAGAAGTTACAAAGGATTTACCGAATGTAAAAGTGGACAGTTTTTCCGGGCTTCTTATTGACTATGCAAAGAAAAACGATGTTCATGTTTCGGTTCGAGGATTAAGAGCTGTTACGGACTTTGAATACGAGTTACAGATTGCCCAGACAAACAGAATGCTTTCCCAGGGCAGTCTTGATACAGTATTTTTAACTACAAGTCTTGAGTATGCTTATTTAAGCTCTTCAAGTGTAAAGGAAATTGCAAGCTTTAACGGAGACATTTCAAAATGTGTCCCGGACTTTGTGGCAGAAATGATTTATGAAAAATACGGGCATAAGCATTAGATAAGGAGGCTAGCCATGAGCAGCAAAATAGAACAATTAATTGATGAAATCGAAGAATACATTGATTCTTGTAAATATCAGACTCTTTCTAATACAAAGATAATCGTAAATAAGGAGACAATTGATGAGTTATTAAGAGAGCTTCGTATGAAAACACCTGATGAAATCAAGCGATATCAGAAGATTATCAGCAACAAAGAAGCAATCTTAAATGATGCCAAGGAAAAGGCAGAAGAATTAATTAACGAGGCTACCATACATACTAACGAATTGATTAATGAACATGAAATTATGCAACAGGCATATGCTCAGGCCAATGAAATCGTAACTCTTGCTACTAATCAGGCGCAGGAGATTTTGGACAATGCTACCATCGAGGCCAATGCCATGAAGGATGCGGCTACCCAGTACACAGACGATTTACTTGGTAATTTAGAAAATATTATATCCCACTCTATGGATGTGGCAAATGCCAAGTATGAGAATTTGATTTTTTCCTTAAAGGGGTGTTATGATATTGTAAAAGATAATCGTTCCCAGCTTTATCCGGTTGAGGAAATGGCGGAACAGGAAGCCATTGATAAAGCAGCTGCGGAAGCTGCAGAAGGCAATGAGGCTAATAAGCAGCAGGGGCCAATTGATATTATTTAATTTGAGTGAAAAGACATTTTCGGACTTATATATTTTAGGTTTTGAAAATGTCTTTTTTATTTTGGAATGTCCGTTATAAAACCATATTCTGAAATACCATTATAACAAGTAAGGTAATACCACAGGTAACCAGCTTGTGCCAGAAGTATTTTCCACCGGATAAATTGGTGTTTTGGATGATGTTCATGGTCTGGGCGAAACAGCAAAAACCGTTAAAGGAGAGAACGCCGTGAACCAGTAACATTCGGGTTAAATCGCTCATTTCCTGATGTTTAATGATAGCGAAACCGCCGGAAATTTCTAAAATGCTATGTATGCTTCCGTAAAAATTGTTGTTGGCTTTTAGTAGAGTAAATGGAATTAAGACAATTAAATTAAATAAAATCATATAACCGCCAAGCATTGCAATCTGTACTAAAGAGGCTGTAATGGAGGAGTCCAGTGCTTCAAATAGGGAGTAGGCTGGCTTTTTAGATAGTAAGGTAATTGTTTTTTTATCCTCTTTTTTGTAAAAGGGGATTTTCTTTCGGTATAAAGTATATCGCAGAAAAAGCCCGTATAAAAATGGAATTCCAAACATAAGAAAGCTGGAAAATGCAGGCGTTTTTGTTTTGTAAATATCAGATAGAACAAAAGTAAAAAAATAGGTAGGTCCGATGTTGTTTGTAAAGGCCAAAAGATATTCAGCTTCTTCTTTTGTTATTTTTCCGTTTTTGTAAAGTTCAGCGCAGTTTTTGGCACCGATTGGAAAACCGCAGAGAAATCCCATAACAATTACATAGATTCCGTAGCTGTTTATGCGAAATAGAGGTTTTAAAAAGAAAGAAAAGGGCTTCATAAGCAGTTTTATCAAATCAAGTCTGATTAAAATGCCTGAAAATATCATAAATGGAAGGAGTGTTGGTATCATATGTTCATACCAGGTCATAAGGCCTAATGTGGCAAATTCCTTTGCTATTTTTCCGTGAATTAAAACGAATACCATTAAAAAGGCAATACCACATGTTAAAGCCACTTTTTTTAATAAAGTTTTCATAAATAAAATCCCAATTTCTTTGAAAATAGTGTATACTAATATAGTATTTTATGTTTAAGGAAATTATGAGATGAGACTGGATAAATTTCTTACAGAAACCGGCGTTGGTACAAGAAGTCAGGTGAAAGGTTACATAAAAAAAGGACAAGTAACTGTAAATGGAAATCTGGCAAAGGACGGTTCTGTTCATATTGATGAAAATAAGGATACAGTTTGTTTTCAAAATAAGCCATTGTCTTATGTAAAAGAACGTTACTATATGCTTCATAAACCTATGGGTGTTGTATGTGCCACAAAGGATAATATAAATAAAACCGTACTGGAATTGTTTGATAAAGAGCTTCAAAAGGGTCTGATTATAGTAGGAAGACTTGATAAGGATACCGAAGGGCTTTTATTTTTAACAACTGATGGGGAGTTTTCCCATAAGCTTATGAGCCCCAAAAAGCATGTGGAGAAAACCTATTATTTTGAAGCGGATGGGGTCCTTATGGAGGATGACATAAAGAAACTGGAAAATGGCGTAGAGATAGGTGATGATGAACCCATTACCCTTCCGGCAAAAGTTAGCCATGTGCAACTAATGGATAAAAAAGTTAGCGGCAGACTAACCATTACGGAAGGACGGTATCATCAGGTTAAGAGAATGCTTCAGGCGGTAGGGTGTAAGGTTACTTATCTGAAACGGTTCTCTATTGGGAAGATTTTGTTAGATGATAGTTTATTGCCCGGGGAATATAGGGAATTATCTCATGCAGAGTTAGAGGCACTTGGATATATAAAAGGAAAAGATGAATAATAGAAAAGGAATTATTATGAGTAATTTTTTACCCATTTCAAAAAAAGAATGTGAAGAACGAAATATTAATCAACTGGATTTTGTATATGTAATTGGAGATGCGTATGTGGATCACCCGTCTTTCGGACATGCCATTATAAGCCGTGTGTTAGAGGCTCATGGTTATACAGTTGGAATTATTTCCCAGCCTGACTGGAAAGATGAAAAGAGTATTACTATATTTGGAGAGCCAAAGCTTGCCTTTTTAATTAGTGGCGGTAATATGGATTCCATGGTAAATCACTATTTTGTTTCAAAAAAGCATCGCCCAAAGGATGCCTATACACCAGGTGGGGAGCCTTTTAAAAGACCGGATCATGCTACGGTAGTATACGGGAATCTAATTAGAAGGACGTATAAAAATACACCTATTATTATTGGTGGTATTGAAGCAAGTCTCAGACGTTTAGCTCATTACGATTATTGGTCTGACTCTTTTAAACGTTCTATTTTGTTAGACAGTGGTGCAGACTTAATTTCCTACGGTATGGGAGAAAAATCCATTGTAGAAATTGCAGATGCCCTAAAAAGTGGCATTGCAGTTTCAGACATTACGTTTATTAAGGGAACAGTTTATAAAACAAAGTCGTTAGAAGGCCTTTATGATCATATTGAGCTCCCTTCGTATGAGGATATGAAAAAGAAACCGGTGGAATACGCAAAGAGCTTTAAAATTCAATATGATAACACAGATCCATTTACAGGAAAAACTATGGCCGAAGCCTATCCAAACGGTACTTATGTAGTACAAAATCCGCCTTCAGAGCCACTTACAATGGAGGAAATGGATCAGGTATACAATCTGCCATATATGCGTACTTATCATCCTTCATATGAAGAGGCAGGAGGAGTTCCTGCTATTGATGAGATTAAGTTTTCGTTAATTAGTAATCGTGGCTGTTTTGGAGGGTGTAATTTCTGTGCCCTTACATTTCATCAGGGAAGAACTGTTCAGGTCAGAAGCCATGATTCCATTATTGAAGAAGCCAAAATGATTATAAAGGATAAAGACTTTAAAGGCTATATTCATGATGTAGGAGGACCTACGGCCAACTTCAGACATCCATCCTGCGAAAAACAGATGACTATGGGAGTGTGTAAAAACAGACAATGTCTGTTTCCAAAGCCTTGCAAAAATCTGTATGTGGACCATAAAGATTATCTTTCTTTACTTAGAAAGTTACGGGTACTTCCAGGTATAAAGAAAGTGTTTGTCCGTTCCGGTATTCGTTTCGATTATATGCTTGCGGATAAGGATGATACCTTTTTTAAAGAGCTGGTGGAGCATCATATTAGCGGACAATTAAAGGTTGCACCGGAACATATATGTGATGCTGTTTTATCAAAAATGGGTAAGCCTGAAAATGCTGTTTATGAGAAATTTTTAGAAAAATACAAACGATTAAATAAACAGATGGGAAAAAATCAATTTGTAGTACCTTACTTAATGTCTTCACATCCGGGGTCTACCTTAAAAGAAGCAGTGGAGTTAGCAGAGTACTTACGAGATTTGGGCTATATGCCGGAACAGGTACAGGATTTTTATCCAACACCATCTACCATGTCTACGGTAATGTATTATACCGGAGTGGACCCAAGAGATTTAAAGCCTGTATATGTAGTGAAAAATCCACATGACAAGGCACTACAACGTGCGCTCATCCAATACCGTAATCCAAACAATTATGATTTGGTTATGGAAGCACTAAAAAAGGCAGGTAGAGAAGACTTAATTGGATTTGATAAAAAATGTCTGATTCGTCCCAGAAAAACCACTTCTATGAAACAGGCTGAGAAATGGCAGAAAGGTACTGGAAGTAAAAATAAAAAGAGAACAGATGTAAAACACAATGGTGGAAAGCAGGCTGGTGCCAATAAAGCAGCCGGCAAGAAAAAAACAATCCGCAATGTACACAAGAAAAAGTAAGCATATGCTGATTTTTTACAGCTATACATTACAGAAAACTACAAATGATTGAAAAATATTTGAGAAAAAATTTGTATAAAGAATAAAAAATCGTAAAAAAGGATTGAATTTTATGAAAATTGCAATTATAACCGGGGCATCCTCCGGCATGGGACAGGAATTTGTAAGACAACTGGATAAAAAATGTTTAGGTCTGGATGAATTCTGGCTGGTTGCCAGAAGAGTGGAGCCTATGAAGGAACTGGAAGGCTTTATAAAAGCTAAGTTAAGATATTTTCCAATGGATTTAACAACGGATAATTATGGCATTTTGACTAACGCACTGGAAAAAGAAAAACCACAGGTTAGAATGTTAGTAAACTGTGCAGGTTACGGAAAAACGGGTCCCTTTTTAGAAATTGAAGAATCTGACAATGTGGGAATGATTCAGTTAAACTGTATGGCTCTTACAAAAGTTACCTATAAGGTATTGCCCTATATAACCAAAAACAGTTATATTATCAATCTGGCATCTGCAGCAGCCTATTTGCCACAGCCTAATTTTGCTGTTTATGCTGCTACCAAGTCTTACGTGTTATCATTTTCAAGAGCATTAAACAGAGAAGTACGATCAAAAGGCATTTGGGTATCAGCAGTATGTCCGGGACCGGTAAATACACCATTTTTTCAGATTGCAGAAGAAACCGGTTCACCATTTGCCTTAAAGAAATGGTTTATGGCAAAGAAAGAAAAGGTAGTAGCACAGGCAATTAAAGACACCTTTTCAAAAAAAGAAATTAGTACCTATGGTATCAGTATGAAGGGGCTTCATGCACTTGGAAAACTGGCACCACAAGGAATCATATTGGATATATATGCAAAAATACTTAGAGGGGTCAAATAGGATAACAATTCGGCCATAGGTGCGCCTTTGCTAGTGACGCGGGTTGAAGTGTTACCGAATAAGAGAGAGCTATTGTTAAGGTCCAAAACAGTAACGAAATTAGCAGAGAAACTACAGAAAGAAGAATACACATGAAAAAAAACAGGTTAACAAAAGGTAACTATGGTTATTTTAAACAGAAGAGAAAGGATGAAATTTTGAAGACAATTTTAATGTTTGCAGTATCACTTTCTCTATTTTTTGCAGGTTATAATGTTACCGGACAAAAAGCCAATGTATTAACGGTTGTTGCGGTGCTTGGAATGCTTCCGTCAAGTAAAAGTGCTGTTAGTATGATTATGTATTTAAAATACCATGGTTGTGGCAGCGAGCTTTTTAGGAAGCTTTCTGAATCTGTAGGTCAGTTTGAACATGTTTTGCATGCATATGATCTTGTTTTTACTACTTACAAGGTAAATTACGAAGTACCTTCCGTTGTTGTAAAAGGAGGAAATGTATGTGGCATCTGCCAAAGAAAAAATTGTGATTTAAATGAGTTAAACAAACATATTTCTCAATTATTAACGCAAAACGGCTTAAAGGCAAATGTAAAAGTTTTTGACAATTTAGACACTTATATTAAGAGAGTAAAACAGTTAGAAGTATTAGAAATGACAGAAGAAACAAAAGATAAAGAGATTATGCATATTTTACATCAGATTTCGTTGTAAATTTGTAAGAGAAAGTAGGGGAAAATAGCAATGAAGCATGGAAATGTAAATTTGGTAAAAGGATTTTTATTTGTATTGTTTCTGTTAATATCATTGATTTATTTACCAGGTAGTGATTTTTTTAATTATTCTTTAAATTCCAGTAACATAATTTCTATTGATAAAGATGTATCGTTTCAGTGGAATCAAGAAGAAAAACAAATATTAGACATATCCGAATATACTTTTAAAGCACCTCATCGCGGGGATAAAATCACAATGGAAAAGACTTTGCCTGATGAAAAAATTATTCATCCTGTATTAGTATTGGAATTATATCATTGTGCAGTTAATGTATATTTGGATGGAGAGAATATTTATACATACGGTCAGGATTTGTATGAGAAGAAAGAAGTATTGGGACATGAATTCTTAAGAGTACCTTTACCGGAAGATTTTCAAGGTAAAAAATTAACAGTAGAGCTAACAGTTACTGAAGAAGACGGATTTACAAGTATGGAAGATACCTATATTGTAAATGAAGGAGCTAGTTATTCTAAAATTTTGGTAGATAATTTTTTAACCTTATTGTCCTGCCTAACCTTAATTACATTTGGGATTATTGGAACTGGAACCACTTTAGTAAGTGGAAGCAAAGAACGGGATATGCATACACTTGCATGGATTTCCGCATTTTCTATTATCATTGCAGTATGGATGCTATGTAATGATGATATTATGTTTATGATTATTTCCAATATGCAGGTTGTAAATGTTATGGAATTCTTTTCGGTTTATCTTCCAGGCATTCCAACGGCATTGTTTTTTGCAAATGTGTTGGATAATCCTAAATGGCGTAAAATTTATATGGGGTTTGCAGCACTAAATACCATTGTGGATGTGATAATTGTAGTAGTGCATTTAGCAAAAATAGCTAATTATATTGTATGGATTCCGATAATGCATGTGATTTTAATTAGCATAATTATATTTATTGTGTATACACTGGTTATTTCTTATCGAAAAAAAGAAAAAGAAATAAAGATTTTAGTATATGGAATGTCTTTTATGGTAGTTGTCTCTTTGTTTGAATTGATACGTTTTAATCTTTACAAATATGTGAACCAGATTGTATCAGAACGCTTTAGTTTAATGCCAATTGGTGCTTTAATTTTCGCATGTTCCATGATGTACTATTATTGTATGAGAGTACTTCGAAGATACCAGGACAAGGCAGAACGGGAAATTATTGAAAAGATGGCCTATACAGATATGCTGACAAATACATATAACCGGAATAAATGCGAAACAATTTTAAAAAATCTGGAAACAGAGCATACAGCAGCATATATTGTTAGTCTGGACTTAAATGGATTGAAACAAATTAATGATACATACGGACATAGTCGAGGTGATGAGTTAATTGTGAATTTTTCCAGAATATTGCATGAAACATTCGATAAATATAATTGTGCAATTGGACGAATGGGTGGTGACGAATTTTTAATCGTAATGTATGATACTAAAAAACAGAACATAGTATCTGTACTAAAAGAATTAAATGAAAAAATATCTATTTGGAATAAAAAGCAGAATTGTGATTTATTGTCTGTTGCATATGGATATGCCTATTATGATGGTTCAAAAGATTCTAGTGTTCACGCTGTATACGGACAGGCTGATAAAGAAATGTATAAGTCAAAACGAAGGATGAAAAGTCAGAAAGAGAAGTAGAAAATGAACAGTACAATAAGAATAATGACAGCTGAAGACAAAGCATGCGTCATTGAGATGATGAGGGTATTTTATGCGTCTCCGGCAGTTTTAAGTAATGGCTCAGAAGAGATATTTATAAATGACGTAGAAAACTGTATAAACGAAAGTCCATATTTAGAAGGATATATTTTCGAAGATTCTAAAAAAGTGCAAGGTTACGCAATGGTAGCTAAGAGCTTTTCTACAGAATTTGGTAGGACCTGTATGTGGATTGAGGATTTATATATTAAAAATGAATATAGAGGTTTAGGCCTGGGCAGTAAATTTTTTGATTATATAAAAAACAGATATCCTGATGCCATATTAAGACTGGAAGTTGAAAAGGAAAATGAACGTGCTGTGAAGGTATATGAAAAAAATGGATTCCATGTATTGCCGTATATGGAGATGAAGTTATGAGAAAATTGTTTACGTGGACGACTTTGAACAATATTATTCATCTAGTGATAAAAAGATGGAATTCATTTTATAAAAAAATCCATAAGAAAGAGAAAATATATGATTGAAATTATAATCGGTGAAAACCAAGCGGGCCAAAGGTTTGACAAATATCTTGGAAAGCTTTTAAGCAATGCACCAAGCAGCTTTTATTACAAAATGCTACGAAAAAAGAACATAACCCTAAACGGAAAAAAAGCTGAGGGAAAAGAAAAGTTAGCAGTAGGTGACTGTGTCAAATTATTTTTAGCCCAGGAAACCTTTGAAAAATTTTCCGGTTCTAAAGAAGAAGCTAACTTAAAGTTACCGAAAGAATTAGCCATAGTTTACGAGGACAAACAAATTATACTATGGAACAAACCGGTAAACATACTTTCCCAAAAAGCCAAGGATACAGACATTTCCTTAAATGAATATTTTTTGTCCTATTTAGTTAGCAGCGGACAACTAAAACAGGAAGACTTTCAAACATTTAAACCTTCCATTTGCAACAGATTAGACAGAAATACTTCCGGTCTTGTTATATGTGGCAAGACTTTATCCGGCCTTCAGAAAATGAACGAGTTATTAAAAACAAGGGAACTGGAAAAATACTATATCTGTGCCATAAAAGGAGAATTAAAAGAAGCAGTTTCATTAGAAGGGTATTTAAAAAAAGATTCCTCAACCAATAAAGTGCAGTTAAGTAAGTGTGAAGCAGAAGATTCTTCCTATATCCAGACAGAAATCAGACCACTTTTAACTTTCGTGCTTTCTACTAATTTGGTTAATAAAAATGGTAAAGAAGGCAAACAAAACAAACAGCTTTGCACACTGGCAGAAGTGCATCTGATTACCGGAAAAACCCATCAGATTCGTGCTCATTTAGCCTCTATTGGACATCCTATTTTATGCGATTATAAATACGGCGACAGAAAGTTAAATGATAGCATAAAAGCCACCTACGGAGTTAGCGAACAGTTACTTCATGCCTACCGGCTTGTATTTCCAAAACTTAATGAGCCTTTTACAGAAATTTCAGAAAGAACCTTTCAAACTGGTTTTCCGGCACGTTTTCGTAAGCTTGGAATTCATTTTGACTCTGATATTATACAAAATAAAAAAAGAGGTTAGCAAATGGCAACTTGGAATTCAAGAGGGTTAAGAGGTTCCGCTCTGGAGGACCTGATTAACCGAACTAATGAAAAATATAGAGAAAGTGGTCTTGGGCTTATTCAAAAAGTACCAACACCTATTACCCCCATAAAAATAGATAAAGAAAACCGTCATATTACACTGGCATACTTTGACCAGAAAAGCACCGTTGACTATATAGGAGCCGTACAGGGAATTCCAATCTGCTTTGATGCAAAAGAATGTGCTACCGATACCTTTTCTCTGCAAAATGTTCATGAGCACCAGATTAAATTTATGGAGGATTTTGAAAAACAACAGGGGATTGCTTTTTTTATTATTCACTATACCCATAAAGATTTTCTCTATTATATGCCTTTTAGGCATTTAAAAGTCTTTTGGGAACGGGCACAAAATGGTGGACGAAAAAGCTTCCGTTTTGAAGAAATTGATTTACAGTTTGCAATTCCTGCTAAAAAAGGGCTGTTTGTGCCATATTTAGATGCATTACAGTTGGATTTACAATTAAGAGATTGACAAGTGTGTTAGCTTTTTGTATACTAGCAATAGTTTGTTGCGGTAGCATAGTAGCGAATTAACACTTTACAACATTAAAGTGCTTTGCGGACAAATTTTACTTTTCTGTTCAATAAGTAGCCAGACACTTGCTGTTAGGCTGTGTAATAGAAAGATGCAATTTTACAAATTAGGGAATCTGTGCTATTGTTTAATAGGATTAGAGTGTCAAAATCCCTATTCAAAATTATAAATTGTCAAATTGCACAATTTGACTCTAAACAAAAAATACAATAAAAATCACTTAGAAAGAGGAATCACATGAGTAAAAGATTAGTACATACACCAGAAGGCGTTAGAGATATTTACGGATTGGAATATGCAAAAAAGTTAGCAGTACAAAACATGCTGCATGATAAATTCAAAGAGTTCGGCTATAAAGACATTCAAACTCCATCCTTTGAATTTTTCGATGTATTTGGCAAAGAAATTGGTACAACAGCCAGCAAGGATTTATACAAATTCTTTGATAAAGAAGGTAACACATTGGCATTACGCCCGGATTTTACCCCTTCCATGGCAAGAAGTGCGGCGAAATATTTTATGGAAGAAACACTTCCGGTACGTTTTACCTATTCTGGCAATGCTTTTACCAACACTTCCAATTTACAGGGTAAGCTAAAAGAAACTACCCAGATGGGGGTAGAGTTGTTTAATGATAACTCTTTAGAGGCAGATGCAGAAATGATTAATCTGGCAGTAGAATCTTTATTAAGCACAGGATTAAAAGAATTCCAGATTAGCATTGGTGAAATTCAGTTCTTTAAAGGTTTATGCGAAGAGGCTGGATTAGACGAAGAAACAGAATATGAACTTAGAGAATTTATTTCCAGCAAAAATACTTTTGGTGCAGAAGAATTATTAGTATCAAAAGGACTTCCAAAAGATAAAATTGATGTGCTTTTATCTATTTCCGATGCATTCGGCTCTTTAGATGTTCTAGTGGAAATGAAAAATATTGTGAAAAACAGCCGTTCCTTACAGGCAATTGAACATCTTGAAAAATTATATGATGTGCTTTGTCTTTACGGCGTGGAAAAATACGTTTCCTTTGACCTTGGAATGTTAAGCAAATACAATTACTATACAGGAGTTATTTTCAAAGGCTATACATACGGTGTTGGCGATGCCGTTTTAACAGGCGGAAGATACAACCAGCTGTTGTCTTATTTTGGAAAAGATGCAGCGGCTATCGGCTTTATGATTATAGTGGACGATTTAATGATAGCTTTATCCAGCCAGAAAATTGCTCCGGAATGTGAACCGGAAGGAACATTGATTGTATACGAAAAATCCAATTTAAAAGATGCCATTGTTAAAGCAAAAGAACTTCGTAAAAACGGAACAATTGCAGAGCTTATGGAAAAAGCCACAGATAAATCCAAAGAAGATTATGAAGCTTTTGCAACAAACAACCAGATTAAAGAAGTGGTATTTTTATAGGATAGTGAGGAAAGAAAAATGAGTGAAGATATGAGATATTTAACCTTTGCCTTAGGGAAAGGAAGACTTGCGCAGAAAACTTTGGCATTACTGGAAGAAATCGGAATTACCTGTGAAGAAATGAAAGACAAAGATTCCAGAAAGCTGATTTTTGTAAATGAAGAACTTAAATTAAAATTTTTCTTAGCAAAAGGTCCGGACGTACCAACTTATGTGGAATATGGCGCAGCCGATATTGGTGTTGTTGGAAAAGATACCTTATTAGAAGAAGAAAAAAGAGCTTACGAAGTACTTGATTTAGGCTTTGGAAAATGCCGTATGTGTGTATGTGGACCTGCCAGCGCAAAAGAATTATTACAGCATCATGAAATGATTCGTGTTGCAAGCAAATATCCAAAAATCGCAAAGGATTATTTTTATAACAAAAAGCATCAGACAGTGGACATTATTAAATTAAACGGTTCTGTAGAATTGGGACCAATTGTGGGACTTTCTGACGTAATCGTTGATATTGTAGAAACCGGTTCTACTTTAAAAGAAAACGGATTAGAAGTATTAGAAGAAATCTGTCCAATTTCAGCCAGAATGATTGTAAACCAGGTAAGCATGAAAATGGAAGCAGAACGTATTAAAAAGTTGATTGCAGACTTAAAGGAGCGTTTATAAATGAGAATTATTGAGTTGACAGAAGATACAAAAAAGGACTTATTAAACAGCTTACTGAAAAGAAGTCCTAACAACTATGGCCAATACGAAGATATTGTTGCAGGTATTATTGATACAGTAAAAGAAAAGAAAGATCAGGCATTATTTGATTATACATTGCAGTTTGACAAGTGCCGGATTACAACAGAAACCTTCAAAGTTACAGAAGCAGAATTTGACGAAGCATTTTCCAAAATGGAGCCTGAATTTGTAGAGGTTATGAAACACTCTGCAAAAAACATTGAAGAATATCACTCAAAGCAAAAACGCAACAGTTGGTTTGATGCCAAAGAAGATGGCACTATTTTAGGTCAGAAAATCACTCCAATTGACACTGTTGGTGTTTATGTACCGGGTGGAAAAGCAGCTTATCCATCCTCTACACTTATGAATATTATTCCTGCAAAAGTTGCCGGTGTAAAGAAAATTATTATGACAACACCACCGGGAAAAGATGGAAAAGTAAATCCGGGCACATTAGTAGCGGCTAAAATTGCCGGAGTAGATGAGGTTTACAAAGTTGGAGGAGCCCAGGCTATTGCTGCACTTGCTTACGGAACGGAATCTGTTCCTAAAGTAGATAAAATCGTAGGTCCCGGTAACATTTTCGTAGCTCTTGCAAAAAAAGCAGTTTACGGCTATGTAAGCATTGACTCTATTGCAGGACCAAGTGAAATCTTAGTACTGGCAGATGAAATGGCCAATCCAAAATATGTTGCTGCTGATTTATTATCCCAGGCAGAACATGATGAGTTAGCCTCTGCTATCTTAATTACTACAGATAAGGCTTTAGCAGAAAAAGTTTCCGAATGGATAGAGATTTTTGCAAACAAACTGGAAAGAAAAGAAATTATTCAGAAATCTTTAGACAATTATGGATACATATTAGTTGCCGCTAACTTAGAGGAAGCTATTGAGGCGGCTAATGAAATTGCTTCAGAACATTTGGAAATCCTTACAAAGGACCCATTTTCAGTTATGACAAAGATTCGTCATGCAGGAGCAATTTTCCTTGGTGAATATTCTTCAGAACCTTTAGGAGACTATTTCGCAGGTCCAAACCACGTACTTCCAACAAATGGAACTGCCAAGTTTTTCTCACCGCTTAACGTAGATGACTTTATGAAGAAATCCAGTATTATTTCTTATTCCTATGATGCACTTTCTAAAGTACATAAGGAAATTGAGCTGTTTGCCAGAAAAGAAGGGTTGACGGCACATGAAAATTCCATTAAGGTTAGATTTGAGGATTAGTTTTGATACTGGTTACTGGTCAAGGACTAATCAGTAACTTAGTAACAATTATAAATTTGGAAGCGAGGGATGCAAATGGCAAGAATGGCAGAGGTAACCCGTAAAACGAAAGAAACAGATATTGCCATAAAATTAGACTTAGATGGAACCGGAAAAAGTCAGATAGAGACTGGAATTGGTTTCTTTAATCATATGTTAGAGGGCTTTTCTAAACACGGTTTATTTGATTTAGAATGTAACGTAAACGGCGATTTAGAGGTAGACGGCCACCATACAGTGGAAGATACCGGAATTGTGTTAGGTGAGGCAATTAAACAGGCTATTGGTGATAAAAAGGGCATAAAGAGATTTGGATATTTTATCCTGCCTATGGATGATGCGTTAGCTCTTTGTGCTGTGGATTTGTCCGGAAGACCATATTTTTCTTTTGAATGTGAATTTGACACAGAAAGAGTTGGCAATTTGGATACTCAGCTTGTAAAAGAGTTTTTTTATGCAGTTTCTTACAGTGCCGGAATGAATTTACATATTAAGATGCTTTCCGGACACAATGACCATCACAAAATTGAGGCTATGTTCAAAGCTTTTGCAAAAGCTTTAGACCAGGCCGTTTCAAAAGATGAACGTATTACGGATGTTCTAAGTACAAAAGGTACTTTATAGAATAAAGGTTATCGGAGACTTCATTTCCGGTAACAAATAAATAGTTCCGGTATCAGCCGGCAAATAAGGAGTAAACAAATGAATTACAAAAGCTTTATAGCAAGCATTTACCTGGAAAACGGTAAAGCTATTAAAAATTTTAATGACAAAACAATTATATCTACAGATCCTATTGAGTTAGCAGTAGCTTACGCTGAAAATGATGTAGATGGTATTTTGATTTTTGATTTATCTTACAATGATACCACTCATGAAGAGGCAATTGGTATTATTAAAAGAATTGCAGAAAGAGTACAGATTCCAATTTACGGTGCCGGAAATATCAAACGTATGGAAGATGTGAAAAAACTTCTGTACGCAGGCTGTAAAAAAGCTGTTTTAAATTTTGGTAAAGAAGAAGGAATGGAAATTTTAGAAGAAGTTTCTTTAAAATTTGGCAAGGATAAAATCGCTGCATCCATAGCAAGTGCTGACAATATTACTATCAATAAAGAATCTTTGGAAAAATATGCCAACGAGCTTGTTTTAATTGATGAACATGCACTGAAAAACTGCTTAGGTGCCAGCGCACTTCCAATGATTACATTACTTCCTGACACTTCTTTGGACAGAATGTTAACCATTTTAGAGCAGGAAAATATCTCCGCAGTTTCAGGAAATATTGTTAATGAAAATACAAAAGAAATTCATGCGATTAAGCAAATCTGTAAGGAGAAAGGTATAAAGATTCATACCTTTGAAGCAGTTATGGATTTCTCAGATTTTAAGTTAGACAGTAACGGCTTACTTCCTGTTGTAGTGCAGGATTATAAGACCAATCAGGTTCTTATGGTTGCCTACATGAACGAAGAAGCCTACTTAAAAACATTGAAAACTGGCAAAATGACTTATTACAGCAGAAGTCGTAAGGAACTTTGGGTGAAAGGCCTTACAAGCGGTCATTTTCAGTATGTAAAAGGCTTAAGTGTAGATTGTGACAACGACACCCTTCTTGCAAAAGTAGCTCAGGTTGGAGCAGCCTGCCACACTGGAAATTATAGTTGCTTTTACAGAGATTTGATTCCTTGTACGGAAAATGAAAAGAATCCTTTAGAAGTATTTGAAAGCGTTATGTCCACTATTTTAGACAGAAAAGTCAATCCAAAGGAAGGTTCTTATACCAATTATTTATTTGACAAAGGAATTGACAAAATCCTAAAGAAACTGGGTGAAGAAGCTACCGAAATCGTAATTGCTTCCAAAAATCCAAATCCGGATGAAATCAAGTATGAAATTTCTGATTTTCTGTATCATATGATGGTTCTGATGGCTGAAAAAGGAGTTACATGGGAAGAGATTACAAGCGAGCTGGCACATCGATAAAAAAAGTCACAAAGGCTGTTTGAAGACAAAAATTAACTATTATTAAGAGAGTTTATAATACTACGGTTTTATAGCTCTCTTTTAATATATAAAAAAATTCTCCGTACTTTCCTATATATTAAAAGTCTTTCGTGATAAATAGTCTTTATTTTAGAAAAATCTCATATATATAATCAACAACACATCCCAATCACAGGTACATAAATGACTCAAAAACAATCTCCTAAAATCAACACGGAAAAGAAGTTAGAACTTATTCGGTCAATGCGACAGACCCATGAAGATAATTTAGCCACAATAAATAAAAGAGAAGCTATATTGTACGGAAGTCCGATTTCCTACAAAAGTGAAACTCTGTCATATAAAAGTCAGTTATCCAATACAAATACAGAAGCAAACAAGCCCTATGAGGAAGACCTGTTTCCCTATAAAAAGCCAATTTTAACCTTTAAAGTCCGTGTTTTTTTATCAATTTTCCTGGTTGCCGGCTATTTTATATTTGCTACAATAACCGAAAATCAGTACACATTAGAAAAAGCTATGGTAAAAACTTATATTACCAAAGATTTTTCCAACAATCTATTTGCTTTTATGGAGGATTTCCCGTATACTTTAGAGTATGAGAAAATTAGCACTGAGAGATGAAATATTATTAAAAATTGATAAACCTGCCCGGTATATTGGCGGAGAGGTAAACTCAGTTATGAAGGAAAAAGAACAGGTAGACATCCGTTTTGCCATGTGTTTTCCTGATGTATACGAAATTGGTATGTCTCATTTAGGCATTCAGATTTTGTACGATATGTTAAACCAATTTGAAGGAGTTTGGTGTGAAAGAGTTTACTCGCCCTGGGTGGATTTAGATGAAATTATGCGAAAGGAAAATATTCCACTATTTGCCCTTGAGTCCCAGGAACCTATTAAAAACTTTGATTTCCTCGGCATGACTTTGCAATATGAAATGTGTTATACAAACATTTTACAGATTTTGGATTTATCCGGGATTCCGTTTTTTGCAAAGGATAGAGGGGAAGATGATCCAATTGTCATTGGCGGCGGTCCTTGTACTTACAATCCGGAACCAATTGCGGATTTCTTTGATTTATTTTATATTGGCGAAGGCGAAACACAGTATGAGCCTATGATGAGGCTTTATCGCAAAATCCGTGACAAAGGTGGCAGTCGTAAGGAATTTTTGGAAGAAGCCGCCAAACTTCCGGGCATATATTGTCCTTTATTTTATCAGGTGACCTATAAGGAAGACGGTACTATAGCAGAATTTAAGCCGGTAAAAGAGGGTTTGCCAACAACTATTTTAAAGGAAATTCAAATGGATTTATCTGACACTTACTATCCCAAAAAACCAGTGGTTCCTTTTATTAAAGTTACCCAGGACAGAGTTGTATTAGAAATCCAGCGTGGATGTATACGAGGCTGTCGTTTCTGTCAGGCAGGACAATTATATCGTCCGGTCAGAGAACGTAACGTGGACATGCTAAAAGAATATGCCAGTGAAATGTTAAAAAACACAGGCCATGAGGAAATTTCCTTAAGTTCGCTAAGTTCCAGTGATTACAGTAAACTGCCGGAGTTAATTGATTTTTTAATTGATGAATGTAATCGTAAAAAAATTAATATTTCCCTGCCTTCTTTAAGAATTGACGCCTTTTCATTAGACGTTATGAGCAAGGTTCAGGATGTAAGAAAAAGCAGTCTTACCTTTGCGCCGGAAGCCGGTTCACAGAGAATGCGAAATGTTATTAATAAAGGTTTGACCGAAGAAGTCATCTTAAAAGGCGCAAAAGAGGCCTTTGAAGGCGGATGGAGTCGTGTTAAACTATATTTTATGTTAGGACTTCCTACCGAAACAGATGAAGATATTGAAGAAATTGCAGTTTTAAGTGACAAAATAGCAAGAGTTTACTACGAAACCGTACCAAAGGAACAAAGAAACGGAAAGGTTCAGATTGTAACCAGTACCTCTTTCTTTATTCCAAAGCCATTTACCCCATTCCAGTGGGCGAAAATGGGCAGCAAAGAAGATTTCTTAGATAAGGCCAGAAAAGTAAAACAGGCAGTTGTCAGCCAGTTAAACCAGAAAAGCATTAAATACAACTGGCATGAAGCAGATGTTTCTGTTTTAGAAGGGGTTTTTGCCAGAGGTGACAGAAAAATCAGTCAGGTTATTTTAAAGGCCTACGAAAAAGGCTGTATTTTCGATGCATGGAGCGAATTCTTTAAAAATGATGTATGGCTTTCCAGCTTTTTGGAATGTAGTTTAGACATAGATTTTTACACTACAAGAGAACGTTCCTTAGATGAGGTTTTTCCTTGGGATTTTATTGACTGTGGCGTAACAAAGGAATTTTTAAAGAAAGAATGGCAAAATGCCATGGCTGAAACCGTTACCCTAAACTGCAAAGAGAAATGTAATGGCTGTGGTGCAGCCAGATTTGGTGGCGGTATTTGTTTTAACAGAGAAAAGTAGAATTTAACAAATATGAAATAAGGAGTTTTGTTTCATGACCAATGAACATACAAAAGTACGCATTAAATTTTCCAAATATGGCTCCATGATTTTCATTGGCCATTTGGATATTATGCGTTATTTTCAAAAAGCAATGCGTCGGGCAGACATTGACATTGCTTATACAACAGGCTTTAATCCGCATCAGATTATGTCCTTTGCGGCCCCTTTAGGTGTGGGTCTTTACAGCAATGGTGAATATTTGGATATTGAAATGAATGAGCCTATGAATAGTAAGCTTATGATAACCAGATTAAACAGCGTTATGGTAGAAGGCATTGATATTTTAAGTGTAAAAAAATTACCAAAAACTGCTGGAAATGCCATGGCAAGCGTTGCAGCAGCTGCTTATACAGTAGCTTTCAGAGAAGGCTATGAACCGGACTTTGATTATAAAGAAAAACTGTCAGATTTTGCTTCAAAAGACCGGATTATGGTTACAAAAAAGACAAAGAAAAGCGAAAAGGAAATGGATTTAAAGCCGTTTATTTATGAACTTTCCATTGTGAATGACAAGATTCACATGTTGGTGGATGCCAGCAGTTCAGGTAATATTAAGCCATCTTTAGTAATGGAGGCGTTTTACAAAGAAAACGGTGAAGTTCCTTCTGAATTTGCCTTTATTATTACAAGAGAAGATACCTATACCAATATTGGTACAGATGAAAAATCAGAATTTGTCCCTTTAGATGCAGTAGGAAGCGAGATGTAGCCCACTATGATAGCACCATGGAAAGAAAAAGAAAATTTTAAAGCCTATGAAAATAAGCTTATTTTAACAAAAATAAATAATATTCCCATGAGCTTTTATTTAGAAGGGGATACGCTTATTCAGACGGATATTGCCCAAGTTGATAATGAGGGTAAGGAGTGTGGGCTTTTAAACAATATTTACGTTGGAAAAATAAAAAATATTGCCCAAAATTTAAATGCGGCATTTGTGGAATATAAACAGGGATCTGTTGGGTTTCTTTCTCTTGATAAAAATAAGTCCCCAATTTTGTTAAACAGACCTTATAACGGAAAGTTATCTTCAGGCGATGAAATATTAATTCAGGTAGAAAAAGAACCGGTTAAGACAAAAGATGCTGTATTAACAACTAATTTAACCTTTAGTGGTACCTATGCTGTACTATCTACAGAACATAAAAAAATCGGGTTTTCCAATAAACTATCTAATAAAAGAAAAGATTTCCTGAAAAATAGCTTAGTGCAAATAAAACAAGAAGTTGTAGATTCAGGCAATGAATGGGACTTTGGACTGATTTTGCGGACAAATTCAGGTACTCTTACAGAAGAAACCATTTCTCTTTTAAAAGAGGAGATTATAAATCTTATTGCAAAAAAAGAAGAACTTTTAAATAAGGCAAAGACCAGACCACCTTTTACCTTATTGTATCAGGATAAAACTTTTGCGTTAAAAAGAGTACAGGATGCCTATGTTTCTAAAATTGACCGCATTATAACGGATGATTTGGAAATATATGAAACTCTAATAAGTACAGAATATAAAGAAGCTGTTTCACTATATACAGACGAAATGTTATCTTTACAGGCGCTTTACGGTTTATCAGCCAAGTTAGAAGAAGCTTTACGTAAAAAAGTATGGCTAAAATCCGGTGGTTACCTTGTAATTGAGCCCACGGAAGCTTTAACAGTTATTGATGTAAACTCCGGAAAATGCGTAGATAAAAAGAAACGTCAGGAAATGCTGTTTCAGGTTAATATAGAGGCGGCAATAGAGGCCGCCAGACAAATACGACTTCGAAATTTATCCGGTATAATCCTTATTGATTTTATAAATTTAGAGGACAAAACAAAAGAAGATGAATTTATAACTCTTTTAAGAAATAAATTCAGGAATGACCCTGTTTTGACTACCTTGGTCGATATAACACCTCTTGGTCTGGTAGAAATAACCCGAAAAAAAGTAGCAGCACCTTTATATGAAAAGTGTAAGGGAATATCAGATTTTCTATAAGAAATAAATATATGGAGTATCAAACATGGATTTACTGAATCTGAAAAAAGTAAAAGACGGAAAATATTTAAAAAACTACGAGCTGACCTATTTAAACAAGGCGGGGCGTGAAAAGACATATGAAATTGTAAGCCGCAAAGAGCTTTATTCAAAAGAGGATTTAGGAAAAGGTATTAGCGGTGTTTCCATGGTAGTAACCATGAATGATAAAATGCTTCTATTAAAAGAATTCCGCATGGGTGTTAACAAGACAATTTATAATCTTTGCGCAGGTATGATCGAAGAAAACGAAACAATTGAAGCGTGTATAAAAAGAGAGCTATATGAAGAAACGGGACTTTCTGTAAAGGAAATTAAAACGATTCTTCCTCCTTCTTATTCCGCAGTTGGTATTTCCGATATTAAGACCTATATCGCCTTTGTAGAAGCAGAAGGAGAAATTTCAGACCATACATCAGAAAACGAAGAAATAACCGCAAAATTTTACTCAAAAGAAGAAATTAAAAAACTTCTTACAACCCACGAATTTTCTTCCAGAAGTCAGATAGCGGCTTACTTTTTTTCAGTAACTGGAAATTAAAAAAGTCCCTTGACAACCAAGTATTTCCATGCTATTATACAACGGTATGCCGCATGAGTAGGTAAAAGTGTGTCTTCGGATACCACCGACCTCAGCGAGTAAATTAATAGGAGGTGCCCTATGTACGCAATTATTGCAACAGGTGGAAAACAGTACAAAGTTTCTGAAGGCGATGTAGTACGTGTAGAAAAATTAGACGTAGAAGCTGGAAACACTGTAACATTTGACCAGGTTCTTGCAGTAAGTGATAACGAATTAAAAGTTGGCTCTGACGTAGCTAGTGCAACTGTAACCGCAACAGTTATGGATCAGGGTAAAGGAAAAAAAGTTATCGTTTACAAGTATAAGAGAAAATCCGGATACCACAAGAAAAATGGTCATAGACAAGCATACACTGAAGTTAAGATTGACAAGATTAACGCATAAGTATGACTAGAATTACAATTTATAAGGATGAACACGGTGATGCCGTTGGATTTGAAATGACAGGACATGCCGGCTATGCTGAGATGGGAAGCGACGTTGTTTGTGCTGCCATATCCATACTAGTTTGTACCGCTTACAATTCTATCGAAACATTAGTAAAGGATTCCTTTGGTTACGAAGAAGACGAAGATGATGCTTATATGTCATTTATATTAAATGAAAATCCAAGCAAAGAAGCAAAGCTCATTTTAAATTCCATGACACTTGGTTTATCCCAATTATCAGAACAGTACAAAAAGTATTTGAAATTAACATTTGAGGAGGTGTAATACCATGATGCAATTAAACCTTCAATTTTTCGCTCATAAAAAAGGTGTAGGTTCTACAAAGAACGGTCGTGACTCTGAGGCTAAGAGATTAGGCGCAAAGAGAGCTGACGGTCAGTTTGTAAAAGCTGGAAATATCTTATACAGACAGCGTGGAACAAAGATTCATCCAGGCATCAATGTTGGTCGCGGTGGCGATGATACATTATATGCTTTAGTTGACGGTGTATTAAGATTCGAAAGAAAAGGAAGAGATAAAAAACAGGCTTCCGTATATCCAGTAGAAGAACAATAAAAAACGTTGTAAGTCCCAATTAGTGGACAAAGAAGTAAAGTCTTTGATTTCATATTGGAGACAAATCATGACGAAATACATTGTGGGGCTTCAAACAAACGAGTTTGAAGCCCTTTTTTTGGAAAATTACTTATTTTACAGATAAATTCTTCATACTAATAGAAAGTTACATATATAAAATCTTGAAAATATGAAGAAAATATATACAAAATATAGAAATTACACAGGAGGCATTTATGTTTGCAGATAGAGCAAAAATCTATGTAAGAAGTGGAAAAGGCGGAGATGGACATGTTTCTTTTCGCCGTGAAAAATATGTGCCAAATGGCGGACCAGACGGTGGTGACGGTGGTCATGGTGGCAGTGTTATTTTTACCATAGATGAAGGACTAAACACATTAACTGACTTCAGACATATACGAAAATATTGTGCTCAGGATGGAGCAGTTGGCGGCAAACGTAATTGCCGTGGAAAAAATGGTGAAGATATTATTATTAAAGTTCCGGCAGGAACTGTTATAAAGGATGCCGAATCAGGCAAAGTAATTGCTGATATGTCAGGCCACAATAAGACTCAAGTACTATTAACCGGTGGAAAAGGTGGAAACGGCAATCAGCATTATGCCACAAGTACCATGCAGGCACCAAAATACGCTCAACCGGGACAGCCGGCAAAAGAAATGGAGCTTTTATTAGAATTAAAGGTTATTGCCGATGTTGGATTAGTTGGTTTTCCCAATGTAGGAAAATCCACCCTTCTTTCCAGAGTAACTAATGCAAAACCGAAAATTGCAAATTATCACTTTACTACCATTAACCCGAATCTTGGTGTGGTAGATTTAGGAGATAGCAACAGCTTTGTAATTGCAGATATTCCTGGACTTATTGAAGGAGCTTCAGAAGGTGTTGGACTTGGCCACGAATTTTTACGTCATATTGAAAGAACCAAGGTCTTTATTCATATGGTAGATGTTGCAGGTACAGAAGGACGGGATCCAATTGCCGATATTTATGCTATTAATAAAGAGCTTGATGCTTATAATGATGAAATTGCAAAACGCCCTCAGGTAATCGCTGCAAATAAAACTGATGCCATTTACATTGATCCTGAGGATGAGGAAACAGTTCATCCTGTAGAACGTTTAAAAGCTGAATTTGAACCAAAAGGCATTAAGGTGTTCCCTATTTCAGCTGTAAGCGGAGAAGGCTTAAAAGAGCTGCTTTATGAAGTAAATCACATGCTTTCAGAAGTAGACTCTGCACCGATTGTTTTTGAACCTGAATACGTTCCTGACTTCTCGGCGTTAGAAACAAATGAGCCATTTACAGTAACCTACGATGCAGAAGAAGATGAATTTGTGGTTGAAGGTCCCAAAATTGAGAAAATGCTTGGTTATACTAACTTAGAATCAGAAAAAGGCTTTGCATTCTTCCAAAACTTCTTAAAAGAACAAGGCATCTTAGAGGAATTAGAAAAACTGGAAATTAAAGAAGGGGATACCGTTCGTATGTATGGATTGTCCTTCGATTACTATAAATAGATTTTTTTGAAAGGATTTACACATGACAAGTAAACAAAGAGCATATTTAAAAAGCCTTGCCAGTAATATAGACCCAATTTTTCAAATTGGTAAGGGAAGCCTTACACCGGAAGTAACAGAAGCTGTTAGTGAGGCATTTAACAAAAGAGAATTAATTAAAATTGCGGTATTAAAAAATTGTTTAGATGATCCAAGAGCCATTGCAGAAGTTTTGGCAGAACGTACAAAATCTCAGGTAGTACACGTAATTGGTAAAAAGATTGTTTTATATAAGGAATCCAAAGAACATAAAAAAATTGAATTGCCAAAATAATCCGGCAGAAAAAATATTTTCAATTTTGGAGAGGAACAGATAAAATGGAATCAAAAAAATACGATAAACGAGTAGGAATTATGGGTGGAACTTTCGATCCTATACACTATGGTCATTTGCTATTGGCCGAATCCGCTATTGAACAGTATCAGTTAGACGAAATTCTGTTTATTCCAAGTGGAAATCCCTGGTTAAAAGACAGCTCCCAAGTACTTGACAAAAAAACAAGAGTTTCCATGACCGGACTTGCAATAGAAGACAATCCAAATTTTGCTTTGTCAACTGTTGAAATTGACAGAGAAGGTAATTCATATTCCTATGAAACCTTGGAGATATTAAGAGAAAAGAATCCCACAACCTGCTATTATTTTATTTTAGGTGCCGATTCCTTATTGGATATTGAAAAATGGAAACATCCGGATAGATTAATGAAAAGTTGTACATTGCTAACTGCCGTTCGGGATGATTGTGATATGGAAGCATTAAAAAAGCAGATTGAATATTTAAAGGATACCTATGAAGCAGTGGTTGAAATACTTCCTATGAAACGAATGGATATTTCTTCTACCGATATTAGAGAAAAAATAAGAGATGGGAAGTCGGTTCGTTACCTGCTACCTGATTCAGTTAGGGAATTTATAGAGAAAAATCACATTTACCACCAGTAAATTTCTAATTTTAAAGATAAAAGAATATTTTTATAATGAATTTGATGAAATAGAAGAAATCAATTTGTTACTGGTTGTGGAATGAATAGTAACAAAAATCAACTATAGGTAAATAGGGAAATAAAGATGACATGGATAAAACCTGATAAAAAGACTAAAAAAAACTGGAAAATTCAAGATATTGATAAATCATTAAAAAAGTCTTTAGAGAAGAAACGCTATACCCATACATTAGGCGTTGCTAATACAGCAGCCTGCCTGGCAATGTGCCACAATGGAGACATAAATAAAGCTTATTTGGCAGGGTTATTACACGATAATGCAAAATGCTTAAGTAACAAGAAAAAGCTCTCTATTTGTAAAAAAGCCGGACTTCCCGTAAGCAAAATAGAAGAGAAGAACCCGGAACTTTTGCATGCTAAGGTTGGTAGCTATTTAGCAATGGTAGAATATAATATTGCAGACAATGATATTTTAAATGCAATTTGTTATCATACAACCGGACGACCTGATATGTCATTGTTAGAGAAAATTGTCTTTATTGCAGACTATATGGAACCAAACAGAAAACAGATTCCGGGACTTGAAACAATTCGAGCTATGGCTTTCAAGGATTTGGATGATACACTTTTATTGATTCTTGAAAATACATTAAATTATATTAAAAAGAAAGATAACCAGTCGGATTTGGATCCAATGACACAAAAAACCTATGAATACTATCTATCTCTAAAAAGCAAAAAATAAAATGAATGTTTGGAGGAAATATTATGAGTAATGATATATCAAAAGCAATGGCTAAAGCTACCATTGAAGCTTTAGAAGATAAGAAAGCGGAAGACATTAAAATTATTGACATTAGTGAAGTTTCTGTTCTTGCAGATTATTTTATTATAGCAAGTGGCTCTAACAGAAGCCAGATTCAGGCAATGGTTGATAACGTAGATGAAAAATTAGGGCGCATGGGCTATGAGAGAAACCAGATAGAAGGTTATGAGACTGCTAATTGGATTTTGATGGACTATAAAGATGTTATTATCCATGTTTTTGATAAGGAAAACCGTTTATTCTATGATTTAGAACGTATTTGGAGAGACGGAAAACAAGTTAGTATGGAAGAATTCAAATAATAAAAAATTAAAAAAACGTATTTATCGAATTATTTTAGGTATCGATAAATACGTTTTTTTGATTTCATTTTATAAATATATTTTTAGTAACACTGGCTATCTAAACACCCGAAACACACCAAATACTTTGCCTAAAATCTGGCAATCCTCAACAATAATTGGGTCCATTGTATCATTTTCCGGTTGAAGACGAATATGCCCGTCTTCTTTATAAAAAGTTTTGACAGTGGCAGAATCTTCAACTAACGCAACAACCATGTCTCCATTTCTGGCATTATTAGTACATTCTACAAAAATCTGATCGCCATCAAAAACTCCAGCATTAATCATGCTTTCTCCTTTTACTTTTAAAACAAAGGATTCAGCCCCTTTGGGAACCATTTCAACAGGAATAGGGAAGTAGCCTTCGATATTTTCTGTTGCTAAAATTGGCTGCCCTGCAGCTACAGTACCAATAATGGGAAGACTAGTCATTTCATGACGAACCATTTGAAAGCTTTCATCCATAATCTCAATAGCTCTTGGTTTGGTAGGGTCTCTGCGAATATAACCATTTTTTTCTAATGTTTCTAAATGAGCATGTACGGAAGAAGTAGATTTTAAATGAACTGCTTCACAAATTTCACGTACCGCAGGTGGATAGCCTTTTGCCAATATACATTCTTTAATATATTCCAAAATTTCTCTTTGTTTTGCCGAAATCTTACCTTGTTCCATAGCAAATTCCTCCTTACTTATGAAATTAGTATAACATAGCAATTTTGAAAAAGCAAACATATATTCCAAAAATTTGTTCGATTTTTTTGTTATTTCCTATTGACAACAGAAAATATGTTCGATATAATCAATAAACAAACAGTTGTTCGCAACCATTTGTTCGAAGGAATCTTAATTAGATTACATAGTTGGAAAACAATTTATTGAAAAGAAATGTTTTTATAAAAGCTTTATAAATTGTAAAGGAGTTGATTTTGTATGTCAGAAAGAAGAATTAGCAACAACAGAAGGAAAAGAAAACAACAGCTTAGAAGAAACCGATTTTATCTAATTCTTAGCCTGATAGTCACCATTACAATTAGTATAGCTTTATTTGGTTTTTCGGCTAAAGCATCTAATCCGGATGAACAAATTGCATATAAATATTATACAAGTATTGTAATTGAAGAAGGGGATTCACTTTGGAGCATAACGGAAAAAAATTTTACAGAGCATTTTACATCAAAAAAAGCATATATGAAAGAAATAAAAGAAATTAATGGTTTATCTGATGAAACATTAACCACTGGACAATATTTGATTGTACCTTATTATTCTTATGAATTTGTCGGATAATACTTAACAGATTCTAAGTAATGTTAAAAATAAAAAAACCTGGTTGATTCTATGTTTTTTCACAATCATTTTCTCATCCAGGCTTATTATTTATAATCTGATAAATCTATAGATCATGGTAATTTTAAGGATATCTAAGAGAAAGTTGAGTTTCCTGTTACAGAACCAACTATTCGCAAAAGAATAGTTTAACGAAAAGTACTACATATATTTAGCCATATAACTCATCAGAATCCAATAAAATGGTAAATGGTCCATCATTCAAAAGACTTACCTTCATATCTGCTCCAAATTCACCTTTTTCAACAACCGGGCATATTTCTTTAGCTTTGGTTAAAATGTATTCATACAATTGATTGGCTTTATCCGGTGCACCGGCATGTACAAAGGACGGTCTGTTTCCTTTACTGCAGTCTGCATATAATGTAAACTGTGAAATCATTAACAGACTGCCATTTACATCATTTAAAGATAGATTGGTTTTTCCATCCTGATCTTCAAAAATACGAAGCTTTAACAACTTATTTACCATTTTAGCTGCAATTTCTTCTGTATCCTGGTTTGAAATGCCTATTAATACAAGATAACCTTTTTGGATTTCTCCAATTACTTGTTTATTTACTGTTACAGATGCCTGACTAACTCGTTGCACTACAAATTTCATAATTTATCTTCCTCTTTAATTATTTTGTTTTTTGGAACCTTTAAGTTCTTCAGTTAAAGGAACAAAATTCCCATTTTTAATTTCTGCTACTCTTAAATATTCCTTTGTGTTGGTAGAAAGCTGTTTTTCCTTTAACAATTTATTTATATGTCGTTTAAAAATAGCATAAATTACTGCAAAAGTTGGTACTCCTACTGCCATTCCTAAAACACCGAAAAAACCGCCGAACAATGTAATTGAGAAAATAACCCAAACAGAGGATAAGCCGGTTGAATCTCCTAAAATTTTTGGACCTAAAATATTTCCGTCAAATTGTTGCAATATCAAAATAAATATTAGGAAATATATACATTGAATCGGATTTATCATTAAAATTAAAATTGCACTTGGAATAGCCCCAAGATAAGGACCAAAAAACGGAATTACATTGGTGATACCTATAATCAAACTAATTAACTCTGGATACGGGAATTTTAATAAACTCATTCCGATATAGCATAAAATACCAATGATAATGGAATCAATAATTTTTCCTACGATAAATCCACCAAAGGTACGGTCAACAAAACGAATGTCACGAATAAGGTTGTTTGCAGATTCTTCTTTAAATAATGCATATATTATTTTTTTACCTTGTCCTGCAAATAATTCTTTACTATTTAATACATAAATCGAAATAATGAAACCAAGTATAAAATTCCATAAAAATTTAGCTACACCGATTACGCTTAAAGAAATTTCTTTTATTACCACATTCATATGTGGCATTACTTTATCATTTATCCATAGTTCAAACTCTCCTGAATATTTTGTAAACATATCAGATACAAGATTTGCAAATTTGGTATTATTTGTAAGAGTCTGTTCAATCCATGATTCTAAATTGCTTATATAAGCTGGGAACTGCAAAGCAATACTCTGAATGCTTTTAATTATCTGAGGAATTACCATAGCAAAAAAGCTATACACAACACAAACAAAGAGAATCATAGTTAAAGTAATAGAAAACATACGAATATGCTTCTTCTCTTTTGGACCAATCTTTACTTTGAAATGTTTATAAAGTGGAATAAATATCTTCTTTTCCAGAGTATTTAATACTGGTGTCAGTAAGTAGGCAAGAATTAAACCATCTATAAATGGCATTAAAATTCCGGTAATACCCGAAAAAGCAACTTTAATGTTTGTCCCATGAAACAAAAAATAATAAAATAAAATGGAAGCACTGATTGCTAAAAATCCAGTGATACCCCAATATAAATATTTTTTATCCCAACGAAATTTCATGATAAAGGCCTCCTTTTTCCCCTACTCTATTATAAAGAACCATATAAAAAATGGCAATCCTATATTTTTTGATTTTATGGTATTCCCCAGCTTGAGTTACTGTTCACTCGTACCTCGTAAATAGTAACAATTCGCAACCAGCCTGACACATTCTGTTAGCCTACCGGGTGAACAGCGGACAAATAAAGCCCAAAATATAATATTCTTTCATATATAAATATTTCACAATCAGTAAAAAAAATGTATAATAATATAGTAAATATATACGGAAAGGATAATTATCATTATGAAACATCAGCAGCTATTAAGCTATACACGAAGAGCTATAGATGATTATAATATGATTGAAGAAGGTGATAAAATCGCAATTGGTATATCCGGAGGAAAAGACAGTCTTACTCTCCTATGCGCTATGAAAGGACTTATGCGATTTTATCCAAAAAAATTCCAGATTCACGCTATCACAGTAGACTTGGGTTTTGATAATCTTAATTTAAATGAAATAAAGAAATTGTGTGAAGAATTAGAAGTACCTTATTCCATTGTCAAAACTGACATTGCAAAAATTATTTTTGAGGACAGAAAAGAATCTAATCCCTGTTCTCTTTGTGCTAAAGTGCGAAAAGGTGCTTTAAATGAGGAAATAAAAAAATTAGGTTGCAATAAGGTGGCCTATGCGCACCATAAAGATGATGTAGTAGAGACAATGCTTTTGTCTCTAATCTATGAAGGAAGATTTCATTCTTTTTCTCCAAAAACTTATTTAGACAGAATGGATTTAACGGTTATCAGACCTCTTATGTATGTAAATGAAATGGATGTAATTGGTTATACAAAACAAAGCAAGCTTCCGGTAGCAAAAAGTCCCTGTCCTGCAGACGGAAATACAAAACGTGAATATGTAAAGCAGCTTTTAAAGCAACTAACTACTGATAATCCAGGGGTAAAAGAAAGAATGTTTACAGCTATCGTAAAAGGGATACCGAATTATGGAAAATAGAAATTATCACGACCAGCAAAATATTTCAAATTTAATAAAGCTAAGAGAAGTTATTGGAGATCTTCCGGGATTTTGTAAACAATTTTTCAGAGGTATTGAAAATAATACTTCTCCTAAAACAAGACTTGGTTATGCGTTGGATTTGAGAATTTTCTTTGATTTTCTAAAGGAAACTAATTCAACTTTAAAAAATATTGAAATTACGAAAATTCCATTAAGTATCCTAGATTCCCTAACAAGGGAAGATATTGAGGAATATTTAGAATACCTTTCCTATTATAAAAAAGAGGACAAGGAATATACCAATGATGAACGTGGTAAATCCAGAAAACTGGCCAGTTTAAGGAGTTTTTACAACTACTACTTCACAAGCGAGCTAATCGAAAAAAATGTAGCGGCCTTAGTGCCTATGCCAAAGCTGCATCAAAAAGAAATTATTCGTCTTGACCCTGATGAGGTAGCCATTTTACTGGATGCTGTAGAAAATGGCGAAAATCTAACCGCCAGTGAAAAGAAATATCATAACAAAACAAAGGTGCGGGATTTAGCACTCCTTACTCTTTTACTTGGAACCGGTATTCGTGTTTCAGAATGTGTCGGTCTTGATATTAAAGATGTAGATTTGAAAAATGATGGTATTAAGATTCGTAGAAAAGGTGGCTATGAGGCAGTTGTTTATTTTGGTGAGGAAGTACGGGAAGCGCTTATTTCCTATTTAGAAAAGCGAACCCATATAATCCCTTCTGAAGGACACGAAGATGCACTGTTTCTTTCTATGCAGAATAGACGAATCAGTGTACGTAGCGTTGAAAAGCTTGTAAAAAAATATGCCGGCCGTGTCACAAGCCTGAAAAAAATCACCCCCCATAAGCTTAGAAGCACCTATGGAACAAGCCTTTACAGGGAAACAGGCGATATTTATTTAGTAGCTGATGTTCTTGGTCATAAAGACGTAAACACCACCAAAAAGCATTATGCTGCATTGGAAGACGAACGAAGAAGGAAAGCTGCCAGTGCAGTAAAGTTAAGGAAAGAATAACGCTATATTCTCCATAATAAACGGATATACTAAAAAAATAGGATTGAACTGTGCAGAGGTGAATATATCGCCCTCCCAAAAGTTCAATCCTTATATATCATAATTATTTTTTGCTTCTTACTTCTTCAAAATCTTGAATAAACTGTTTTAAAAGCTTTACAGTACCATCAACACCAAGAACAGAGCTGTTTACGGTTAAATCATAACTCGCCGCCATTCCCCACTTTTTAGAGCTATAATAATTGTAATAGCTTTGTCTTTGCTTATCCTTCTTTAGAATCATGTCTTTTGCTTTTGCCTCAGACAAATCATATTTTTCCATAATACGTTTTACTTTTACATCCATATCACCCTGAATAAAAATACTTAGAAGGTTTTCATTGTCTGCTAAAGCGTAATCAGCGCATCTCCCTACAATGACACAGCTACCTTCGTCTGCGATTTTCTTAATTGCATCATACTGGGCAAGAAAGATTTTCTGGCTAATAGGCATATCTACTAAGGCGGCAGAATTGTAACCGAAAGAATATGTATCCATAACCAGGTTATATAAAAAACTGTTGGTAGGCCTTTCATCATGTGCATGAATCATTTCTTCGCAAAAACCACTCTCTTTTGCTGCTCTAGTAAGTAATTCCTTGTCATAAAAAGTAATTCCCAGCTCGTTTGCCAGCTTATTGCCAATCTCCCTGCCTGCTGAACCGAACTGTCTTCCAATGGTAATAATTGTTTTCATAATAAGCACCTACTTTCTGATGAATAGCCCAAAATAAGACGGGCATCACTTCAAATTGCCTAAAAATTATATTATTATTATATAGAAATTGTGCAAAAAGTACAATAGTTTTTATGTTTTATTTGCGTATATAATATGCACCCTGCTCCTTTAACCACTTTCTTCTTGCCTTATAATCAGGAATAACAGATTCCACCAAGCTCCAAAATGCAGGTGAATGGTTAAGCTGTTTTAAATGTGCCAGCTCATGAACAACAACATAATCCAAAATTTCTTCCGGCATTAGGATAAGACGCCAGTTAAAATTTAAATTACCCTGTTTACTGCAGCTTCCCCAGCAGGTCTTCTGATCTTTAATTGCAATGTGATTATAGGTAACACCCATATAATTTCCATAAAGCTCTACTTTCTTAAATAGAATTTCTTTGGCTTTTTTCCGGTATTGTTTAATTTCTGCCTCACTAAAATCCTTTATATGATATTCTTTTTGAGATTCAAGCTTTAATAATGTTTTTTCAATCCAGCTTTTCTTTTCGAAAAGAACCTTTACAATCATTTTTTCGGAAGTAAAATAGGGAGCTTTTACCTTTATGTTTTGCTCCCCTGTAATATGAATTCCAATAGTTTTTCTTTTTGAATAGATGATTTCCGGATAAATTTCTTTCTGATTAAAAGTTAACTTTATCAAACTTCTCATCCTTTACTTTACAATAAAAATGTACAACTTAAGTGATAATTACAAAATATCCAGCAAATGAGCAAAATATTCCGGTAAAGGCGCTTGAAACTCCATATATTCTTTCGTTATGGGATGTATAAAACCAATAATTCCAGCATGGAGAGTCTGTCCCTGAAGCTTAAATTTGGAAGGTCTGTTTCCGTATATCTCATCCCCTAAAAGTGGATGCCCAATACTTGTCATATGAACACGAATCTGATGAGTTCGCCCGGTTTCTAACTGACAGGAAACATAAGTATAATCTGCAAAGCGCTCAAGTACTTTAAAATGAGTTACCGCATACTTCCCATTTTTTTCATTTATACACATTTTTTTTCTATCCATGGGGTCCCGGCCGATAGCCCCCTTAATCGTACCTTCTTCTTCCTTAATAACTCCATGAACAATAGCAAAATATTTTCTTGTTATAGAATGTTCCTTTAATTGTTCAGCTATATAATTATGGGCAATGTCACTTTTACATACGATTAAAGCTCCGGTTGTATCTTTGTCAATCCGATGCACAATGCCTGGTCTTAAAATACCGTTAATACCGGACAAATTTCCTTTGCAATGATAAAGAATACCATTTACCAAAGTACCACTATAATGTCCCGGTGCCGGATGTACAACCATATCTTTAGGCTTATTTATAATGAGTAGAGAATCGTCTTCATATAAAATATCCAAATCCATTTTTTCAGGCAGGATATCCGGCTCAATTGCCTTTGGAATGGAGAAAAGAATATCATCCCCTTCTTTTACACGGTAATTTGCTTTTGCAGAAACACCATTTACAAAGAGCTGCCCATCCTTAATTAATTTTTGAATAAAAGAACGAGATAAGGTAGTTACCTCACTGGTAATTACCTTATCAATCCGTTCATCTTCCCATTCAGTTGTAGCTAAAATTCGAATTTTTTCCATTATAATCCTTTATAAACATACAATTTTCTAATATTTCAACTTACTATTATCAATTCTAAACTTTAAAAATTGCAAATCTTCCTCTTTGTAATAAAACAAATATAAAATAATCAGAAAAGCCGTTCCGATTGTTACATAAATGTCTGCAACATTAAAAACCGGAAAATTAATCAGTTTAAAGTAAAAAAAGTCTACTACGTAATTATAACGAAGTCTGTCAATCATATTGCCAACAGCCCCTGCTGAAATTAACACAAGACAAATATGCGTATAGCGATATTTCTTTTCCAAAGGAAGTCTGAACATAACAAATGCAAAGAGCGCCAAAATTACCACTGCGCTAAACACAAAAAACATTTTCTGATTTTGAAGCATACCAAAAGCAGCCCCTTTGTTTTCAAGGTAATGTAGTACAAATACATCCTTTATTAAAATAAAATCAGATTTCCCTTTTAAATACTTTATAGCCATTCCTTTTGCAAGCTGATCTATTACTACACCAAGTATAATTACTATAAAATTAATAAGTATCTGTATAGTTTTTTTCTTTTTATTCATGCATATCCTCTTCGCTAAAGTAAATTTCATTAATGGCAGCAAGCATTTCTTCGTCTGTTACAGTAGTATCAATAACAGCTTTTCCTACTTTCTTTAATAAAATAAATTTAATATTTCCTGCCTGCATTTTTTTATCGCTTTTTGTTAATTTCAGTATTTCTTCAGGATTAATTTCGCTTATAGAGATAGGCAGATTAAATGGTACGAACATGTCTCTGATTTCATAATATTCTTCCATGGAAAGCATTTCTTTTTTCCAAGAAATATATGCTGCAGCTACAATACCAAGAGAAACACATTCACCATGAACCATTTTAAAGTCCATATATTTTTCGATGGCATGACCGATTGTATGTCCTAGATTTAACAGCGCACGTTCGCCTTTTTCTGTAGGATCTTTTTCTACTACCAGTTTTTTTATCTGGCAGCTTTTTCTTACCACTTCTTCCATTGTATCAAGCTCACGCTCAAAAATCTCATACATGCTGGAAATAAGCCATTCATAGAAAATACCATCTTTAATAAGCCCGGCCTTTAATACTTCTGCCATACCGGCATAATACTGTCTTTCATCTAAAGAAAGCAATGTAGATAAATTCATATAAACAAGCTTTGGCATATGAAATGCCCCTACCATATTCTTATAAGCTGAAAAATCAACACCTGTTTTTCCACCAATGCTACTGTCTACCTGAGCAAGCAATGTGGTTGGTAACTGAATGAATTCAATTCCTCTTAAATAAGTTGCTGCAGTAAATCCTGTTAAGTCTCCAACAACACCACCACCTAGAGCAATTAACATGTCTTTTCTATCAAATCCTTCTTTTATAAGAAATTCATAAACACCTTGTACTGTTTCTAAATTTTTATTTTCTTCACCGGCTTCAAAAGAATAAAGTACACATTTTTTACTAACTTCTGATATAATTGCCTTTACCTCTTCACCGTAAAGTTTTTCCACATTAGAATCAGTAACAATACAAAGTTTTTTCTCTAAAGAACCAAGCTCTTTTAACTCTTCTCCTAATTTTTTAAAATCTCTCTCAAAAACAATATCATAACATGGTTTTTTATCTCTATTGATTGTTAATCTTTTGGTTTGTTCTGCCATCTGACTAATATCTCCTTTGTTTGATTTCTATTTTTATCATAAGAAAAAGGGCGCGATACACACCCTTTTTTAGCAATATGAAAATTACATATCCTTATAATGTATTATTAAAAGATGGTACTTCGAAAGAACCGCTTAAAATCTCCTGGAAATCACCGGAAATATCAACACTTGCTGGTGTAATAATGAAGATGTAGTGTGAAATTTTCTGTAAATTACCTGCAATAGCAAAGCATGAACCAGATGTAAAGTCAATAATTCTCTGGGCAATATCAACATCTAAGCCTTCTAAATTCAATACAACTGTACGATTTGCTAACAGTGTTTCTGTAATTTCTCTTGCATCTTCCACTGATGTAGGTTTAATTACGCATACTTCCATACCATTTACCCCCGCGCGTCTGCTTTGTTTCATTGGAGTTACCTTTGGAGATGGTTTTGCTTTTGGTTTTTCGTTAAAATCATCAAAGTCATCTTCCTCTTTTATAGCCTTTCTTCTGGAAGGTTTTTCCTCTATTTCATCATCATAGTAATCATCATATAAATCATCATCTTCTTCATCATTTAATTTCATTGCATTTAAAAACTTGTCCATTACACTCATGTTAAAACTCTCCTTTATTTTTCCCTGATCTCATATCAGGACTTTTTCATCCTATCCTCTAAACAGTATAGTCTCTTTCTCCGAAAATTCCGGTACCCACTCTTACAAAGGTGGCACCTTCCTCTACAGCAACCTCATAGTCACCTGTCATTCCCATAGAAAGATACTCTATAGATACATTATCAATGTTTTTACGCATTATGTCAACAGATAATTGCCTAAGTTTCACAAAATATTCCCTATTATCCTGTGGATTTTCCACATAAGGGGCGATTGTCATGTATCCTTTAATAGAAATATTAGGAAGTTTTGCGATCTCCATAGTTAAATTAAGTACTTCCTCGGTTGTACATCCAAACTTACTTTCCTCGCCGGCAACATTTACTTCTATCAGAATATTTACATATACTTGCTTTTTCACTGCTTCCTTACTAATTTCTTCTGCGAGCCGAAGAGAATCTACGCTGTGAATCAAAAATACTTTATCCACAATGTATTTTACTTTATTTCGTTGCAAATGTCCAATCATATGCCATTTAATATCTTTTGGAAGTGCCTCATATTTATCTACCAGTTCCTGCACTTTATTTTCTCCAAAATGTCTGCAGCCGTGTTCATATATTTCAGAAAGCATTGGAATTGGCTTTGTCTTACTTACTGCAATTAAAGTTACCTCATCCCGATTTCTTCCTGAACGTTCACAGGCATTCTTTATATTTTCTGCCACATTGTCATAATTATTTGTTAACATGTTTTTGCCTCCTTAGTGACATTGGTAGTGTCAAGTTTACTACCTCATTTTTTATTAAAAACCTTTATTTTAGGGAGTTTGCAAATAAAAAGAGCATTGACCTCCCTTTTGTGGTATAATATCCGCGACCAAACATCAACTATACAAAGGAGACAATGCTCG